>NZ_JBNCNM010000012.1:0-270006 GCF_049846985.1 Streptomyces sp. DT190
GGACGCGCCCACCCCCCGGCACGGCCCCGACCCACACTCGGCGTCGGGCGCTACGACACCAGCCACGCGTCCACCCCGCCGCGCAGGCGAGGACGCGCCCACCCCCCGGCACGGCCCCGACCCACACTCGGCGTCGGGCGCTACGACACCAGCCACGCGTCCACCCCCGCCGCGCAGGCGAGGACGCGCCCACCCCCCGGCGCGGCCCCGACCCACACTCGGCGTCGGGCGCTACGACACCAGCCACGCGTCCACCCCCGCCAGCAGCTTCTCCTTCACCCCCTCCGGTGCCGCCGACCCCCGGACCGACTGCCGGGCCAGCTCCGCCAGTTCCGCGTCCGTGAACGCGTGATGGACCCGCGCGATCTCGTACTGCGCCGCCAGCCGGGACCCGAACAGCAGCGGGTCGTCCGCGCCCAGGGCCAGCGGAACCCCCGCCTCGAACAGCGTCCGCAGCGGCACGTCCTCCGGCTTCTCGTACACCCCCAGCGCCACGTTCGACGCCGGGCACACCTCGCACGTCACCTGCCGGTCCGCCAGCCGCTTCATCAGCCGGGGATCCTCCGCCGCCCGCACGCCGTGCCCCAGCCGGTTCGCGCCCAGGTCGTCCAGACAGTCCCGCACCGACGCCGGCCCGTTCAGCTCGCCCCCGTGCGGCGCCGACAGCAGCCCCGCCTCACGCGCGATCGCGAACGCCCGGTCGAAGTCCCGGGCCATGCCCCGCCGCTCGTCGTTGGACAGCCCGAACCCCACCACGCCCCGGTCCGCGTACCGCACCGCCAGCCGCGCCAGCGTCCGCGCGTCCAGCGGATGCTTCATCCGGTTCGCCGCGACCAGCACCCGCATCCCGAGCCCGGTCTCCCGTGACGTCGTCTCCACCGCGTCCAGGATGATCTCCAGCGCCGGGATCAGCCCGCCCAGCCGCGGCGCGTACGACGTCGGGTCGACCTGGATCTCCAGCCACCCCGAGCCGTCCCGCAGATCCTCCTCCGCGGCCTCCCGCACCAGCCGCTGTATGTCCTCCGGCTCCCGCAGGCACGAGCGCGCGGCGTCGTACAGCCGCTGGAAGCGGAACCAGCCGCGCTCGTCGGTGGCCCGCAGGCTCGGTGGTTCCCCGCTGGTCAGCGCCTCGCTCAGCGCGTCGGGCAGCCGGACGCCGTACTTGTCGGCCAGTTCCAGCACGGTCGAGGGCCGCATCGACCCGGTGAAGTGCAGGTGCAGATGGGCTTTCGGCAGCTCAGAGACATCACGTACACGCTCCATCCCAGGATCCTGCCGCACGCCTCAGCCGTCCCGGTAGCTGTTTCCCCGAACGTGGTCTTGCTCGCACGGGCACACGAAGAAGCGGGCCGCTCCCCGCAAGGGGAACGGCCCGCCACCGCCTCGCGTGAGGCACAGGTCAGTCCCTGGCCTCCGCCAGCAGCTTCTGGATCCGGCTCACGCCCTCCACGAGGTCCTCGTCACCCAGCGCGTACGACAGCCGCAGGTACCCCGGCGTGCCGAACGCCTCACCCGGGACGACCGCGACCTCGACCTCCTCCAGGATCAGCGCGGCCAGCTCGACCGTGTCCTTGGGCCGCTTGCCCCGGATCTCCTTGCCGACCAGCGCCTTCACCGACGGGTAGGCGTAGAACGCGCCCTCCGGCTCCGGGCACACCACGCCGTCGATCTCGTTCAGCATCCGCACGATCGTCCTGCGGCGCCGGTCGAACGCCTCGCGCATCGTCGCCACGGCGTCCAGGTCACCGGAGACGGCGGCCAGCGCCGCGGCCTGGGCGACGTTGGAGACGTTGGACGTGGCGTGCGACTGCAGGTTCGTCGCGGCCTTGACCACGTCCTTCGGGCCGATGATCCACCCCACGCGCCAGCCGGTCATCGCGTACGTCTTCGCGACACCGTTCACCACGATGCACTTGTCGCGCAGCTCGGGCAGCACCGCCGGCAGCGACACCGCGGAGGCGTCGCCGTAGACGAGGTGCTCGTAGATCTCGTCGGTCAGCACCCACAGGCCGTGCTCGACGGCCCAGCGGCCGATCGCCTCGGTCTCCTGCTCGCTGTAGACCGCGCCGGTCGGGTTCGACGGGGAGACGAAGAGCACGACCTTCGTCTTCTCCGTACGGGCCGCCTCCAGCTGCTCGACGGTCACCCGGTAGCCGGTGGTCTCGTCCGCGACGACCTCCACCGGGACACCCCCGGCCAGCCGGATCGACTCCGGGTACGTCGTCCAGTACGGCGCGGGCACGATGACCTCGTCGCCCGGGTCGAGGATCGCGGCGAAGGCCTCGTAGATGGCCTGCTTGCCGCCGTTGGTGACGAGGATCTGCGAGGCGTCGACCTCGTAGCCGGAGTCGCGCAGCGTCTTCGCGGCGATGGCGGCCTTCAGCTCGGGCAGGCCGCCGGCCGGCGTGTAGCGGTGGAACTTCGGGTTCTTGCAGGCCTCGATCGCGGCCTCGACGATGTAGTCCGGGGTCGGGAAGTCGGGTTCACCGGCGCCGAAGCCGATCACCGGCCGCCCGGCGGCCTTGAGGGCCTTGGCCTTGGCGTCCACGGCGAGGGTGGCGGACTCGGAGATCGCGCCGACTCGGGCGGAGACCCGGCGCTCGGTGGGAGGGGTTGCAGCGCTCATGGGCCCCATCGTTTCAGACCGGAAACGTGCGCGGCACGGGGGTTTCACAGACTGAACAACGCCGGGCAAAGCCCTGAACAACAGTGCGGACCCCCCGCGCGGCCTGGGCGATCTTCGGCCGGGGGCCCCGCGCCCGGACCCCCGCGAACCGGCGATCTTCCGCCAACCAGCCCGTTGTGCGGCCCTATCTGTTCGACGCCCGGCCCCGGACCACGTACACTCTCACCTCGTTGGCCTCCCGCAGGCCGCGCCCGCCCGGTGCACACCAAGCATCCGGATGGATGCGGTACGTTGGGGGACACACAAAGGGTCGTAGCTCAATTGGTAGAGCACTGGTCTCCAAAACCAGCGGTTGGGGGTTCAAGTCCCTCCGGCCCTGCTACACACACCTTCGCCAGGATGTGTGCGCATGTACGTACAGCAATGCACCGCCGTGCGGCTCAGACCGGGCGCGGCACGGCCACGACCCGGAATCAGGTGAGGACGAGTGACGGACGCCGTGGGCTCCATCGACATGCCTGATGCCCAGGACGAGGCGCCGGAGTCCAAGAAGGGCCGCAAGGGCGGCAAGCGCGGCAAGAAGGGCCCGCTGAAGCGGCTCGCCCTCTTCTACCGCCAGATCGTCGCGGAGCTGCGCAAGGTCGTCTGGCCGAGCCGCAACCAGCTCACGACGTACACGACCGTGGTGATCATCTTCGTCGTCATCATGATCGGCCTGGTCACCGTGATTGACTATGGGCTCAGCCACGCCGCCAAGTACGTGTTCGGCTGAGCAGTCCGCGAAGAGCGCCGAGGTACCCGGCGCTCCTTTCGCATGTTCCACCCCTATGTATCCAGGAAGAAGCAGCCACCGTGTCTGACCCGAACGTGAACGACGCCATCGAGCCTGTCGAGTCCGTCGAGGACGAGCTCGACACCGTCGAGGGCGCGGACAGCGAGGACACCGAGACCTCCGCCGAGGTCGAGGCTGCCGACGCCGTCGCGGACGACGAAGCCGCCGAGGCGGAGACCGAGGCCGGCGAAGAGGCCGAAGACGTCGCGGACGAGGCCGAGGAAGAGCCCGAGGACGACCGCGACCCGATCGAGAAGCTCCGCGAGGAGCTGCGGGTCCTGCCGGGCGAGTGGTACGTCATCCACACCTACGCCGGCTACGAGAACCGCGTGAAGACCAACCTGGAGCAGCGCGCCGTCTCGCTGAACGTCGAGGACTACATCTTCCAGGCCGAGGTGCCGCAGGAAGAGGTCGTCCAGATCAAGAACGGCGACCGCAAGACGATCAAGCAGAACAAGCTCCCGGGTTACGTCCTGGTCCGCATGGACCTGACGAACGAGTCCTGGGGCGTCGTCCGCAACACCCCCGGCGTGACCGGCTTCGTGGGCAACGCCTACGACCCGTACCCGCTGACGCTGGACGAGATCGTCAAGATGCTCGCCCCGGAGGCCGAGGAGAAGGCCGCCCGCGAGGCCGCCGAGGCCGAGGGCAAGCCGGCTCCGCAGCGCAAGGTCGAGGTCCAGGTGCTGGACTTCGAGGTCGGCGACTCGGTCACCGTCACCGACGGCCCGTTCGCCACGCTGCAGGCGACCATCAACGAGATCAACCCGGACTCCAAGAAGGTCAAGGGCCTCGTCGAGATCTTCGGCCGTGAGACGCCGGTCGAGCTCTCCTTCGACCAGATCCAGAAGAACTAGTTTTCTTCCGGACCCACCGCTTCCGCGCAGGTCAGGCGATCGCTCCGGCGCTTGCCTGACCTGCGCGGTTTTTGGCCGCGCATCCATACCCGTTATCGTTGTGCGGTATGCCTGCATCCGGGTGGTCCCCGGGGGTGGGCAGGACCCGAATCGAAAGGACCCGGAGAGCTATGCCTCCCAAGAAGAAGAAGGTCACGGGGCTCATCAAGCTCCAGATCCAGGCCGGTGCCGCCAACCCGGCCCCGCCGGTCGGCCCCGCGCTGGGTCAGCACGGCGTCAACATCATGGAGTTCTGCAAGGCCTACAACGCCGCGACCGAGTCGCAGCGTGGCTGGGTCATCCCGGTGGAGATCACGGTCTACGAGGACCGCTCCTTCACCTTCATCACGAAGACCCCGCCGGCCGCGAAGATGATCCTCAAGGCCGCGGGCGTGGAGAAGGGCTCCGGCGAGCCGCACAAGACCAAGGTCGCCAAGATCACCCAGGCGCAGGTCCGCGAGATCGCCGAGACCAAGATGCCCGACCTCAACGCCAACGACCTGGACGCCGCGTCGAAGATCATCGCCGGCACCGCCCGTTCCATGGGCATCACGGTCGAGGGCTGAGAACCCACCTCGTAGACACGCAGTAGTGGCAGGGCCTGCTCGGCCCGGACCACAACTCCTAAGAATCCCCAGGAGCAGTAGTGAGCAAGCGCAGCAAGTCCCTTCGCGCTGCGGACGCCAAGGTCGACCGGGAGAAGCTCTACGCCCCGCTCGAGGCCGTCCGTCTCGCCAAGGAGACCTCCACGACCAAGTTCGACGGCACCGTCGAGGTCGCCTTCCGTCTGGGTGTCGACCCGCGCAAGGCCGACCAGATGGTCCGTGGCACCGTGAACCTCCCGCACGGCACCGGCAAGACCGCCCGGGTCCTGGTCTTCGCGACCGGTGACCGTGCCGAGGCCGCGCGTGCCGCGGGCGCCGACATCGTCGGCGCCGACGAGCTGATCGACGAGGTGTCGAAGGGCCGTCTGGACTTCGACGCCGTCGTCGCCACCCCGGACCTCATGGGCAAGGTCGGCCGCCTCGGCCGCGTGCTCGGTCCGCGTGGTCTGATGCCGAACCCGAAGACCGGCACCGTCACCCCCGACACCGCCAAGGCCGTCACCGAGATCAAGGGCGGCAAGATCGAGTTCCGCGTCGACAAGCACTCGAACCTGCACTTCATCATCGGCAAGACGTCGTTCGACGACAGCAAGCTGGTGGAGAACTACGGCGCCGCGCTGGAGGAGATCCTCCGTCTGAAGCCGTCCGCCGCCAAGGGTCGCTACATCAAGAAGGCCGCCATCACCACCACGATGGGCCCCGGCATTCCGGTCGACCCGAACCGCACCCGCAACCTCCTCGTCGAGGAGGACCCGGCCGCGGTCTGAGCCTGACGGCTCACGCAACCGGTCACGGGCCCCGCACCTCTTCCAGGTGCGGGGCCCGTTCCCTTTTCCGGTACGCGCGTCCCCTGCCTGGGTTAACGTGCGGGAACCGGACGGGAACGGGGGACGTATGCAGGGCACGACCGTGCGCCGAGCGGGCCGGGTGCTCGCGGCGGCGACCGCGCTGGCGGCGCTGTCCGCCTGCACCTCCCCGGGCCCCGCGCACCGCCCCGGCGACGACGACCGCGCCCCGCGCGGCAGCACCCTGGCCGCCCTGCGCGCAGCCGAGCGCGCCACCGAGCGGGCCGGATCCGCCCGCGTCGAGTCCACGACGACCATGGGCTCGCTGATGTCCATGACCGCCGACGGCACCCTCGGGTGGCGCGACGGCATCACCGGCACCCTGACCATCACCTACACCGGCGGCACCATCGCCGACACCATGCGCCGGCTCGGCACCCCCTCCATGGAGGCCCGCTACCTGCCCGACGCCTACTACGCGCGCATGGGCGACCAGTTCGCCGAGAAGACCGGCGGCAGACACTGGATCCGGTACGGCTACGACGACCTCGAAGCCCTCGCCGGCGGCTCCGGCGCCCACCTGGGCGACCAGATGCGCTCCACCACGCCGAACCGGTCCGTCGGGCTGCTGCTGTCCTCGGGGGACGTCCGCAAGGCCGGGCGGGAGACCGTGCGCGGCCGGACCGCCACCCACTGGTCGGGCACCGTGGACACGGCCGACGTCGCGGACGCCGGCCTGAGGAAGCAGCTGACCGAGGCCGGAGTCACCTCCGAGACCGTCGACATCTGGGTCGACGAGCGCGACCTCCTGGTCAAGAAGGTGGAGAAGGCGCGGACGGCCGACGGCCCGATGACCCAGACCGCGCACTACGGCGACTACGGCGTGGCGGTCCGCGCCGAGCGGCCCCCGCGGTCCGACACCGGGGACTTCGAGGACCTCGTGGGGCGGCGGACCGGCAGGCCCTGAGGCCCCGAATCCGGATAGATCACTTGTGCCCCTCTGGGATAGGCTCGCGGCCTTGCTGTGCAGCAAGCATGCATTCCTTGGGGGGAATCAATGAACAAGTCCATACCTGCCGCCGGTCTCGGTGTCCTGCTGCTCGCCGCCGGCGCGGTCGGCTGCGGATCCGAGGAGGCCTCGCCGGAGATGACCCCGGCGGCCGCCGTCGCCAAGGCGGCGAAGAACACGGAGGACATCACGTCCCTCCACTACCGCATGAGCGGTACGGCGCCGGAGTCCGGCAAGGTCAAGGGCGAGGCGTCCATGCGCCTGAAGCCCACGATCGCCATGAGCATGAAGGTCACGGCGTCCGGCCAGGCGGCCGCCGCCGGGGAGACGGAGATCCGCCTCGTCGACAAGGCCATGTACATCGGTGGGGGAGCCGAGATGGCCAAGGAGATGGACGGCAAGACCTGGATGAAGTTCGACCTGTCCGGTTCCGACGCCGGCAAGGAGCTGGACCAGCTGGGCTCCCCCGGCCAGGCCGAGCAGAACCCGGCGGCGGAGTCCACCTTCCTCACGGGCGCCAAGGACGTGAAGAAGGTCGGCACCGAGAAGGTCGACGGCGTCGAGACGACCCACTACTCGGGCACGGTCACCCTCGCCGACCTGCGCGCCTCCCTCAAGAAGGAGGACGCGGAGACCCGCGAGCGCCGCGAGAAGAGCATCAAGCAGTACGAGAAGATGGGCGTCGACAAGCTCACGATGGACATGTGGATCGACGGTGACGACCACACCAAGCAGTTCCGCACCAAGGGCGACACCGACAAGGGCCCGCTCGACATGACCATCACCTTCCTCGACTACAACGAGCCGGTGGAGATCAAGGCCCCGCCCGCCAAGGACGTCGCCGACCTCGCCGACCTGTTCAAGGACCTCGACGCGAGCTGACCCGTCCGGTCCGCTGATCCGTCGTACGGGCGGATTTGCTTGACAGCGACCCGTTCCCGTACGCTCCTACAGAAGCCAAAGACCGCTGGTCGTTACCGCGCGCTCGTATGAGGGCGCGGTGGCCGAAGGATCCGCTGAACGGCGGACGACCCGCGCAGGTGACACTGGAGAAGCTCCCGGAGTCCGCCGCCCCGTGCGTGTGTGAATCCGGTCGAGCTACGCCCCGTGCGCTTGCGCCGGGGCGTTTCGTTTTCCCCAGTCCTCCTTCGGGTCCGCGCGGTCCGAATCACCCGGAAGGAGGCCGAGGCTCTATGGCGAGGCCCGACAAGGCTGCCGCGGTTGCCGAGCTGACGGACAAGTTCCGCAGCTCCAACGCCGCTGTGCTGACCGAGTACCGCGGTCTCACCGTGGCGCAGCTCAAGACGCTGCGTCGTTCGCTCGGTGAGAACGCCCAGTACGCCGTGGTGAAGAACACGCTGACCAAGATTGCGGCCAACGAGGCCGGGATCACGCTCGACGACCAGCTCTTCGCTGGTCCGACGGCCGTCGCCTTCGTCACCGGTGACCCGGTGGAGTCGGCGAAGGGTCTTCGTGACTTCGCCAAGGACAACCCGAATCTCGTCATCAAGGGCGGTGTCCTTGACGGCAAGGCGCTGTCCGCCGACGAGATCAAGAAGCTTGCGGACCTCGAGTCCCGCGAGGTTCTGCTCTCCAAGCTGGCCGGTGCCATGAAGGGCAAGCAGTCCCAGGCTGCCTCTGTCTTCCAGGCGCTGCCGTCGAAGCTCGTCCGCACCGTGGACGCGCTCCGTGCCAAGCAGGACGAGCAGGGCGGTGCCGAGTAACTCGGCTCGCATCCCGGTTGCCGCTGCCTGAACGCGGCGACCGTAGCGGGCCAGTAGTACGCCCGCCTCACATGTACATCCGGCACCTGCCGATTTAGTGGAAGGACCGCCATCATGGCGAAGCTCAGCCAGGAAGACCTGCTCGCGCAGTTCGAGGAGATGACCCTCATCGAGCTCTCCGAGTTCGTGAAGGCGTTCGAGGAGAAGTTCGACGTCACCGCCGCCGCGGCCGCCCCGGTCGTCGTCGCCGGTGGTGCCGCTGGTGGCGCCGCCGCCGAGGCCGCCGAGGAGAAGGACGAGTTCGACGTCATCCTCACGGGTGCCGGCGACAAGAAGATCCAGGTCATCAAGGTCGTGCGCGAGCTCACCTCCCTGGGCCTGAAGGAGGCCAAGGACCTGGTCGACGGTGCGCCGAAGCCGGTTCTGGAGAAGGTCAACAAGGAGGCCGCCGACAAGGCCAAGGAGTCCCTCGAGGGCGCCGGTGCCTCCGTCGAGGTCAAGTAAGACCTCCCGGATCCGCCAGGATCCACAACGCGTCCGTCAGGACGTGTAACGCGTAAGCGCCGAGGAGCGATCATCCATCCGGGTGGTCGCTCTTCGGCGTTCCGGGGGTGCGGCCACGGTTGCCTTGCAGCCTCCGTGGCGGGGGGTATGGTGATCTTCGTCGTGTCCCTGGGCGGCCCCAGGTTCGGCCAAGGGGGGCCTTGACGAACCGCACGCAGCGCGCAATTCTCAGGACGCGTCGTCACAAGGATCCGAATCCGAGGCATGGATCGGCGACGAAGAGGGCAGTATCAACGTGCGTTGAGGGCAGCGCCGTGTCGCAGGAGTGGAACAACGAGGGTGAACACGGGTTCCAGAACCCGCACTGGACATCAGTGTGCCAAGTGGCTACACTGACCCTTTGCGCTGCCTGTTAGCTGTCCCCTGCCCGTCACCAGGGGTCTGCCCTCGCCCGAGCATCGACGACAAGATATGCCTGACCTGGCCTTTCGGCCCAGTGGGCACAGCTTGTCTCCGTGTACGGGAGAGGGGCCGGTACGCGCGTAGTGAGTCCGAGCCCTCGGAAGGACCCCCTCTTGGCCGCCTCGCGCAACGCCTCGACCGCGAATACGAACAACGCCGCCAGCACTGCCCCGCTGCGCATCTCTTTTGCAAAGATCAAGGAGCCTCTCGAGGTTCCGAACCTGCTCGCGCTGCAGACCGAGAGCTTCGACTGGCTGCTCGGCAACACCGCCTGGCAGAGTCGGGTCGAGGAGGCTCTCGAGAACGGTCAGGACGTCCCCACCAAGTCCGGGCTCGAGGAGATCTTCGAGGAGATCTCCCCGATCGAGGACTTCAGCGGGTCGATGTCGCTGACCTTCCGCGACCACCGCTTCGAGCCGCCGAAGAACTCCATCGACGAGTGCAAGGAGCGCGACTTCACGTACGCGGCCCCGCTCTTCGTCACCGCCGAGTTCACCAACAACGAGACCGGCGAGATCAAGTCCCAGACGGTCTTCATGGGCGACTTCCCGCTCATGACGAACAAGGGCACCTTCGTCATCAACGGCACCGAGCGTGTCGTGGTGTCGCAGCTCGTCCGTTCCCCCGGTGTCTACTTCGACTCCTCCATCGACAAGACGTCCGACAAGGACATCTTCTCCGCCAAGATCATCCCGTCCCGGGGTGCCTGGCTGGAGATGGAGATCGACAAGCGCGACATGGTCGGTGTCCGCATCGACCGCAAGCGCAAGCAGTCCGTCACCGTCCTCCTGAAGGCGCTCGGCTGGACCACCGAGCAGATCCTCGAGGAGTTCGGCGAGTACGAGTCCATGCGCGCCACCCTGGAGAAGGACCACACCCAGGGCCAGGACGACGCGCTGCTCGACATCTACCGCAAGCTGCGTCCGGGCGAGCCCCCCACGCGTGAGGCCGCGCAGACGCTGCTCGAGAACCTCTACTTCAACCCCAAGCGCTACGACCTGGCCAAGGTCGGCCGCTACAAGGTCAACAAGAAGCTGGGCACGGACACCCCGCTGGACGCCGGGATCCTGACCGTCGAGGACATCATCGCGACGATCAAGTACCTGGTGAAGCTGCACGCCGGCGAGACCGAGACGGTCGGTGACAACGGCACCTCCGTGGTCGTCGAGACCGACGACATCGACCACTTCGGCAACCGCCGCCTGCGCAGCGTCGGCGAGCTCATCCAGAACCAGGTCCGCACGGGTCTGGCGCGTATGGAGCGAGTCGTCCGCGAGCGGATGACGACCCAGGACGTCGAGGCGATCACGCCGCAGACCCTGATCAACATCCGGCCGGTCGTCGCCTCCATCAAGGAGTTCTTCGGCACCAGCCAGCTGTCGCAGTTCATGGACCAGAACAACCCGCTGTCGGGTCTGACGCACAAGCGGCGTCTTTCCGCGCTCGGCCCGGGTGGTCTGTCCCGTGAGCGGGCCGGCTTCGAGGTCCGTGACGTGCACCCCTCGCACTACGGCCGCATGTGCCCGATCGAGACGCCGGAAGGCCCGAACATCGGCCTGATCGGCTCGCTCGCCTCCTACGGCCGGGTCAACGCGTTCGGTTTCGTGGAGACCCCGTACCGCAAGGTGTTCGAGGGCCAGGTCACCGACGAGGTCGACTACCTGACCGCCGACGAGGAGGACCGCTTCGTCATCGCGCAGGCCAACGCGCAGCTGACGGACGACCTCCGCTTCGCCGAGGCCCGGGTGCTGGTCCGCCGTAAGGGCGGCGAGGTCGACTACGTCACCGGCGAGGACGTCGACTACATGGACGTCTCGCCGCGCCAGATGGTGTCGGTCGCGACGGCCATGATCCCCTTCCTGGAGCACGACGACGCCAACCGTGCCCTCATGGGCGCGAACATGATGCGTCAGGCCGTGCCGCTGATTAAGTCCGAGGCACCGCTCGTCGGCACCGGCATGGAGTACCGCTCCGCGGTCGACGCCGGCGACGTGGTCAAGGCCGAGAAGCCCGGTGTGGTCCAGGAGGTCTCCGCGGACTACATCACCACCGCCAACGACGACGGCACGTACATCACGTACCGCCTGGCCAAGTTCGCCCGCTCCAACCAGGGCACCTCGGTCAACCAGAAGGTCATCGTCAACGAGGGCGACCGGATCATCGAGGGCCAGGTCCTGGCCGACGGTCCGGCCACCCAGAACGGCGAGATGGCGCTGGGCAAGAACCTGCTCGTGGCGTTCATGCCGTGGGAGGGTCACAACTACGAGGACGCGATCATCCTGTCGCAGCGCCTCGTGCAGGACGACGTCCTCTCCTCGATCCACATCGAGGAGCACGAGGTCGACGCCCGTGACACCAAGCTCGGCCCCGAGGAGATCACCCGGGACATCCCGAACGTCTCCGAGGAGGTCCTCGCCGACCTCGACGAGCGCGGCATCATCCGGATCGGTGCCGAGGTCATCGCCGGCGACATCCTCGTCGGCAAGGTGACCCCCAAGGGTGAGACCGAGCTGACCCCCGAGGAGCGCCTGCTGCGCGCGATCTTCGGTGAGAAGGCCCGTGAGGTCCGTGACACCTCGCTGAAGGTGCCGCACGGCGAGACCGGCAAGGTCATCGGCGTCCGCGTCTTCGACCGCGAGGAGGGCGACGAGCTTCCCCCCGGTGTGAACCAGCTGGTGCGCGTCTACGTCGCGCAGAAGCGCAAGATCACCGACGGTGACAAGCTCGCCGGCCGTCACGGCAACAAGGGCGTCATCTCGAAGATCCTGCCGATCGAGGACATGCCGTTCCTGGAGGACGGCACCCCGGTCGACATCATCCTCAACCCGCTGGGTGTGCCGTCCCGAATGAACCCGGGACAGGTCCTGGAGATCCACCTCGGCTGGCTCGCCAGCCGCGGCTGGGACGTCTCCGGCCTCGCGGAGGAGTGGGCGCAGCGTCTGCAGGCCATCGGCGCCGACCAGGTCGCGCCCGGCACCAACGTCGCGACCCCGGTCTTCGACGGTGCCCGCGAGGACGAGCTGGCCGGTCTGCTGAACCACACCATCCCGAACCGGGACGGCGAGCGCATGGTGCTCCCGACCGGTAAGGCGCGACTGTTCGACGGCCGCTCCGGTGAGCCGTTCCCGGACCCGATCTCGGTCGGGTACATGTACATCCTCAAGCTGCACCACCTGGTCGACGACAAGCTGCACGCCCGCTCGACCGGTCCGTACTCGATGATCACCCAGCAGCCGCTGGGTGGTAAGGCCCAGTTCGGTGGCCAGCGGTTCGGCGAGATGGAGGTGTGGGCACTCGAGGCGTACGGCGCCGCCTACGCGCTCCAGGAGCTGCTGACCATCAAGTCCGACGACGTGACCGGCCGCGTGAAGGTCTACGAGGCCATCGTCAAGGGCGAGAACATCCCCGAGCCCGGCATCCCCGAGTCCTTCAAGGTGCTCATCAAGGAGATGCAGTCCCTGTGCCTCAACGTGGAGGTGCTGTCCTCGGACGGCATGTCCATCGAGATGCGCGACACCGACGAGGACGTCTTCCGCGCTGCGGAGGAGCTTGGCATCGACCTGTCCCGGCGTGAGCCGAGCAGCGTCGAAGAGGTCTGACGGGAGTTCGGAGGCCTTCGTCATGAAGGCCTCCGGCCCCAGGACCCCCGTATCAGACCCCATGACTTACAACCCTGAGAGGGATTGACGCATAGTGCTCGACGTCAACTTCTTCGACGAGCTCCGGATCGGTCTGGCTACCGCTGACGACATCCGTCAGTGGAGCCACGGCGAGGTCAAGAAGCCCGAGACCATCAACTACCGCACCCTCAAGCCCGAAAAGGACGGACTCTTCTGCGAGAAGATCTTCGGTCCGACCCGGGACTGGGAGTGCTACTGCGGCAAGTACAAGCGCGTCCGCTTCAAGGGCATCATCTGTGAGCGCTGCGGCGTCGAGGTCACTCGCGCCAAGGTGCGCCGTGAGCGGATGGGCCACATCGAGCTGGCCGCCCCGGTCACGCACATCTGGTACTTCAAGGGTGTTCCGTCGCGGCTGGGCTACCTGCTCGACCTGGCGCCAAAGGACCTCGAGAAGGTCATCTACTTCGCTGCGTACATGATCACGTACGTCGACGAGGAGCGCCGCACCCGCGACCTGCCCTCGCTGGAGGCCCACGTCTCCGTCGAGCGCCAGCAGATCGAGCAGCGCCGCGACGCCGACCTGGAGGCCCGCGCCAAGAAGCTCGAGACCGACCTGGCCGAGCTGGAGGCCGAGGGCGCCAAGGCCGACGTGCGCCGCAAGGTGCGCGAGGGTGCCGAGCGTGAGATGAAGCAGCTGCGCGACCGCGCGCAGCGCGAGATCGACCGTCTCGACGAGGTGTGGAACCGGTTCAAGAACCTCAAGGTCCAGGACCTGGAGGGCGACGAGCTGCTCTACCGCGAGCTGCGCGACCGCTTCGGCACGTACTTCGACGGCTCGATGGGTGCCGCGGCGCTGCAGAAGCGCCTGGAGTCCTTCGACCTCGAGGAGGAGGCCGAGAAGCTCCGCGAGATCATCCGCACCGGCAAGGGCCAGAAGAAGACCCGTGCGCTCAAGCGCCTGAAGGTCGTCTCCGCGTTCCTGCAGACCAGCAACAGCCCCAAGGGCATGGTGCTGGACTGCGTGCCGGTCATCCCGCCGGACCTGCGTCCGATGGTGCAGCTGGACGGTGGCCGCTTCGCGACCTCCGACCTGAACGACCTGTACCGCCGTGTGATCAACCGCAACAACCGCCTGAAGCGCCTTCTCGACCTCGGTGCGCCCGAGATCATCGTGAACAACGAGAAGCGCATGCTCCAGGAGGCCGTGGACGCGCTGTTCGACAACGGCCGTCGCGGCCGCCCGGTCACCGGCCCCGGCAACCGCCCGCTGAAGTCCCTCAGCGACATGCTGAAGGGCAAGCAGGGCCGCTTCCGCCAGAACCTGCTCGGCAAGCGCGTGGACTACTCCGCGCGTTCCGTGATCGTCGTCGGTCCGCAGCTGAAGCTGCACCAGTGCGGTCTGCCCAAGGCGATGGCGCTGGAGCTGTTCAAGCCGTTCGTGATGAAGCGCCTGGTCGACCTGAACCACGCGCAGAACATCAAGAGCGCCAAGCGCATGGTCGAGCGCGGCCGCACGGTCGTGTACGACGTGCTGGAGGAGGTCATCGCGGAGCACCCGGTTCTGCTGAACCGTGCGCCCACGCTGCACCGCCTCGGTATCCAGGCCTTCGAGCCGCAGCTGGTCGAGGGCAAGGCCATCCAGATCCACCCGCTCGTGTGCACCGCGTTCAACGCGGACTTCGACGGTGACCAGATGGCCGTGCACCTGCCGCTCTCCGCGGAGGCGCAGGCCGAGGCCCGCATCCTGATGCTGTCCTCGAACAACATCCTCAAGCCGGCCGACGGCCGCCCGGTGACGATGCCGACCCAGGACATGGTCCTCGGTCTGTTCTTCCTCACCACCGACGGCGAGATGCGCGAGCTCAAGGGCGAGGGCCGTTCCTTCGCCTCCGTCGCCGAGGCGATCATGGCCTTCGACGCGGGCGAGCTGTCGCTCCAGTCGAGGATCGACGTCCGCTTCCCGGTCGGCACCATCCCGCCGCGCGGCTGGACCCCGCCGGCGCGCGAGGAGGGTGAGCCCGAGTGGCAGCAGGGTGACAGCTTCCGGCTGAACACCACCCTGGGCCGCGCGCTCTTCAACGAGCTGCTGCCCGAGGACTACCCGTTCGTCGACTACGAGGTCGGCAAGAAGCAGCTCTCCGAGATCGTCAACGACCTCGCCGAGCGCTACCCGAAGGTCATCGTGGCGGCGACGCTCGACAACCTGAAGGCGTCCGGCTTCTACTGGGCCACCCGTTCCGGCGTGACCGTGGCCATCTCCGACGTCGTCGTTCCCGAGGCGAAGAAGGAGATCGTCAAGGGCTACGAGGCGCAGGACGAGAAGGTCCAGAAGCAGTACGAGCGCGGTCTGATCACCAAGGACGAGCGCACGCAGGAGCTCATCGCGATCTGGACCAAGGCGACCAACGAGGTCGCCGAGGCGATGAACGACAACTTCCCGAAGACCAACCCGATCTTCATGATGGTGAACTCGGGTGCACGAGGCAACATGATGCAGATGCGTCAGATCGCCGGTATGCGTGGTCTGGTGTCGAACGCGAAGAACGAGACGATCCCGCGTCCGATCAAGGCGTCGTTCCGTGAGGGCCTGTCCGTGCTGGAGTACTTCATCTCCACGCACGGTGCCCGTAAGGGTCTGGCGGACACCGCTCTGCGTACCGCCGACTCGGGTTACCTCACGCGTCGTCTGGTCGACGTCTCCCAGGACGTCATCATCCGCGAGGAGGACTGCGGCACCGAGCGCGGTCTGCGTCTGAAGATCGCCGACCGGAACGCCGAGGGCACGCTGATCAAGGCGGAGGACGTCGAGACGTCCGTGTACGCGCGCTGCCTGGCCGAGGACATCGTGGTCGACGGGCAGGTGCTGGCCCCGGCCGGTACCGACCTGGGCGACGTCCTCATCGAGGAGCTCGTCTCCCGCGGCGTCGAGGAGGTCAAGACCCGCTCGGTCCTGACCTGCGAGTCCGCCGTCGGCACCTGCGCGATGTGCTACGGCCGTTCGCTGGCCACCGGCAAGCTGGTCGACATCGGTGAGGCGGTCGGCATCATCGCCGCCCAGTCCATCGGTGAGCCCGGCACCCAGCTGACGATGCGTACCTTCCACACCGGTGGTGTGGCCGGTGACGACATCACCCAGGGTCTGCCGCGTGTCGTCGAGCTCTTCGAGGCCCGTACCCCGAAGGGTGTCGCCCCGATCTCCGAGGCCTCCGGCCGCGTGCGGATCGAGGAGACCGAGAAGACCAAGAAGATCGTCATCACGCCGGACGACGGCAGCGACGAGACGGCGTACCCGATCTCGAAGCGCGCCCGTCTCCTGGTCAGCGAGGGCGAGCACGTCGAGGTGGGCCAGAAGCTCACCGTGGGTGCCACCAACCCGCACGACGTGCTGCGCATCCTGGGCCAGCGTGCCGTCCAGGTCCACTTGGTCGGCGAGGTCCAGAAGGTCTACAACTCGCAGGGTGTGTCGATCCACGACAAGCACATCGAGATCATCATCCGGCAGATGCTGCGCCGCGTGACGATCATCGAGTCCGGCGACGCCGAGCTGCTGCCCGGCGAGCTGGTCGAGCGCTCGAAGTTCGAGCACGAGAACCGTCGTGTGGTCCAGGAGGGCGGTCACCCGGCCTCCGGTCGTCCGCAGCTGATGGGTATCACCAAGGCCTCGCTGGCGACGGAATCCTGGCTGTCGGCCGCCTCCTTCCAGGAGACGACCCGAGTCCTGACGGACGCGGCGATCAACGCCAAGTCCGACAGCCTCATCGGCCTCAAGGAGAACGTCATCATCGGTAAGCTCATCCCGGCCGGTACGGGTCTGTCCCGCTACCGCAACATCCGGGTCGAGCCGACCGAGGAGGCCAAGGCCGCGATGTACTCGGCCGTCGGCTACGACGACATCGACTACTCGCCGTTCGGCACGGGCTCCGGCCAGGCCGTTCCGCTGGAGGACTACGACTACGGTCCGTACAACCAGTAAGCGAGTCGCTTGAACGGAGGGCGGTCATCCTTGGGGGTGGCCGCCCTCCGGCGTGTCCACGGGGGGTGGGGCGCGGCCCCTGAGCCCTCTGGAGGGGCCGTGGGAGCCCTCCCGGGCGCCGGCCGCCCTGGCCGACACGCCGGGCCCGTTCGGGACGCCCCGGTGCCGGAAAGCGTGCTTCGGCGCATCATGGAAGGACTCCGGCTCCGGGGAGGTGCTCCGTGTCGCAGCCGCCCTATCCGTCCTGGCAACCCTGGCAGGGTCACAGCGTTCCGTCGATGCTGGCCTCGCACGCCGATCGGGAACGTGCCGTCGACGTGCTCAGAGCGGGGTACGGGGAGGGACGGATGGAGCACGGGGAGTTCGAGAAGCGGGTGGCGCGGGCGTACGCGGCGCGGACCGTGGGGGAGCTGGCGCTGCTCGTCGCCGATCTGCCGCAGGGGCCGGTGCCGCACTCCGTGCCGGCCGTGGCCGTGCCGCCGGCGTTCCTGCCGGTGCCGCGGCCGCAGACCAACGGCAAGGCGGTCGCCGCCGCCGTGTGCGGGCTGCTGTGCGTGCCGACGATGGGGCTGACCGGCATTCCGGCCGTCGTGCTGGGCCACATCGCGCGCTCTGAGATCCGCAGCCGGGGCGATCTGGGGGACGGGCTGGCCCTGACCGGGCTCGTGCTCGGGTGGCTGTCCACGGCCGGCTGGGCACTCGTGCTGGTGCTGCTGACCCTGGTGTCGATCGCCGCCGGGTGACGCCCGGCCGCTGCCGCCGGGTAATGTAGGCAAATCGGACAGCTTCCGCTGAAATGAAGATCGACGACGCCCGAGGGTCTTGACATGTCCCGCATACCGATGCGGGCGGTGCCCATTTGTTTTGACCGCAGCGAATGCGATAGGTACGCTCAGACCTTGTGCCTGGGGTGTGCCCTGGCTCTCGTGCGTGCCATCAACCGCACGTCGAGCCGTAAGCGGCCACCGCAATCTGCGCTTAATTCTGCCTGGCGGCGGGAGTCCGCGGGATTCGACACACCCGACCGCGTGGGTCGGCGATGTTCCAGGTTAGCTGTACCCATCGGCACACAGAAACCGGAGAAGTAGTGCCTACGATCCAGCAGCTGGTCCGCAAGGGCCGGCAGGACAAGGTCGAGAAGAACAAGACGCCCGCACTCGAGGGTTCGCCCCAGCGTCGTGGCGTCTGCACGCGTGTGTTCACGACCACCCCGAAGAAGCCGAACTCGGCCCTCCGTAAGGTCGCGCGTGTGCGTCTGACCAGCGGCATCGAGGTCACGGCCTACATTCCGGGTGAGGGACACAACCTGCAGGAGCACTCGATCGTGCTCGTGCGCGGCGGCCGTGTGAAGGACCTGCCGGGTGTTCGCTACAAGATCATCCGCGGTTCCCTCGACACCCAGGGTGTCAAGAACCGCAAGCAGGCTCGCAGCCGTTACGGCGCCAAGAAGGAGAAGTAAGAATGCCTCGTAAGGGCCCCGCCCCGAAGCGCCCGGTCATCATCGACCCGGTCTACGGTTCTCCTCTGGTGACCTCCCTGATCAACAAGGTGCTGCTGAACGGCAAGCGCTCCACCGCCGAGCGCATCGTCTACGGCGCCATGGAGGGCCTGCGCGAGAAGACCGGCAACGACCCGGTCATCACGCTGAAGCGCGCTCTCGAGAACATCAAGCCGACCCTCGAGGTCAAGTCCCGCCGTGTCGGTGGTGCCACCTACCAGGTCCCGGTCGAGGTCAAGCCCGGCCGTGCCAACACCCTGGCGCTGCGCTGGCTCGTCGGTTACTCCCGCGCCCGTCGCGAGAAGACCATGACCGAGCGTCTGCTCAACGAGCTCCTCGACGCCAGCAACGGCCTGGGTGCCGCTGTGAAGAAGCGCGAGGACACGCACAAGATGGCCGAGTCCAACAAGGCCTTCGCGCACTACCGCTGGTAGTCGCAGACCCCATCGAGACCGAGAGAAGACTGAAGCCTTATGGCTACCACTTCGCTTGACCTGGCCAGGGTCCGCAACATCGGGATCATGGCCCACATCGACGCGGGCAAGACGACCACCACCGAGCGGATCCTGTTCTACACCGGCGTTTCGTACAAGATCGGTGAGGTCCACGACGGCGCTGCCACCATGGACTGGATGGAGCAGGAGCAGGAGCGTGGCATCACGATCACCTCTGCTGCCACCACCTGCCACTGGCCGCTGGAGGACGTCGACCACACCATCAACATCATCGACACGCCGGGCCACGTCGACTTCACCGTCGAGGTGGAGCGTTCCCTGCGCGTGCTCGACGGTGCCGTGACGGTGTTCGACGGCGTCGCCGGTGTCGAGCCGCAGTCCGAGACGGTGTGGCGTCAGGCGGACCGCTACGGCGTTCCGCGTATCTGCTTCGTCAACAAGCTGGACCGGACCGGTGCCGAGTTCCACCGCTGCGTGGACATGATCTCGGACCGCCTGGGCGCGCAGCCGCTGGTCATGCAGCTGCCGATCGGTGCCGAGGCGGACTTCAAGGGTGTCATCGACCTCGTGACGATGAAGGCCCTGGTCTGGTCGGCCGAGGCGACCAAGGGTGAGATGTACGACACCGTCGACATCCCGGACACCCACCTCGAGGCTGCCGAGGAGTACCGCGGCAAGCTGCTCGAGGCCGTCGCCGAGAACGACGAAGAGCTGATGGAGCTGTACCTGGAGGGCACCGAGCCCACCGTGGAGCAGCTCTACGCCGCGATCCGTCGCATCACCATCGCGTCCGGCAAGGGCGGCGGCACCACCGTCACCCCCGTGTTCTGCGGCACCGCGTTCAAGAACAAGGGCGTGCAGCCTCTGCTCGACGCCGTCGTGCGCTACCTGCCGTCGCCGGTCGACATCGAGGCCATCGAGGGCCACGACGTCAAGGACCCGGAGAAGGTCATCGCGCGGAAGCCGTCGGACGAGGAGCCCCTCGCCGCGCTGGCGTTCAAGATCATGAGCGACCCGCACCTCGGCAAGCTCACCTTCGTCCGGGTCTACTCGGGCCGCCTGGAGTCCGGCACCTCGGTGCTCAACTCCGTCAAGGGCAAGAAGGAGCGCATCGGCAAGATCTACCGCATGCACGCGAACAAGCGTGAGGAGATCGACTCGGTGGGCGCCGGCGACATCGTCGCCGTCATGGGCCTGAAGCAGACCACCACCGGTGAGACGCTGTCCGACGACAAGAACCCGGTCATCCTGGAGTCCATGGACTTCCCGGCGCCGGTCATCCAGGTCGCCATCGAGCCCAAGTCGAAGGGCGACCAGGAGAAGCTCGGCGTCGCGATCCAGCGCCTGGCCGAGGAGGACCCGTCCTTCCAGGTCCACTCGGACGAGGAGACGGGCCAGACCATCATCGGTGGTATGGGCGAGCTGCACCTCGAGGTGCTGGTCGACCGTATGCGCCGTGAGTTCAAGGTCGAGGCCAACGTCGGCAAGCCGCAGGTCGCCTACCGCGAGACGATCCGCAAGGCCGTCGAGAAGGTCGAGTTCACCCACAAGAAGCAGACGGGTGGTACCGGCCAGTTCGCCCGCGTCATCATCGCGATCGAGCCGATCGAGGGCGGCGACGCCTCGTACGAGTTCATCAACAAGGTGACCGGTGGCCGTGTGCCGAAGGAGTACATCCCTTCGGTGGACGCCGGCGCGCAGGAGGCCATGCAGTTCGGCATCCTCGCCGGTTACGAGATGACCGGTGTCCGCGTGACGCTGCTCGACGGTGCCTACCACGAGGTCGACTCCTCCGAGCTCGCGTTCAAGATCGCCGGTTCGCAGGCCTTCAAGGAGGCCGCGCGCAAGGCCAGCCCCGTACTCCTTGAGCCGATGATGGCCGTCGAGGTCACCACGCCCGAGGACTACATGGGTGAGGTCATCGGTGACATCAACTCCCGCCGTGGCCAGATCCAGGCCATGGAGGAGCGGGCCGGTGCCCGCGTCGTGAAGGGCCTCGTGCCCCTCTCGGAGATGTTCGGCTACGTCGGCGACCTGCGCAGCAAGACGTCCGGCCGTGCGAGCTACTCCATGCAGTTCGACTCCTACGCCGAGGTTCCGCGGAACGTCGCCGAGGAGATCATCGCGAAGGCCAAGGGCGAGTAACGCACCGCGTCTACACGCCGTAGGCTTGACT
This sequence comes from Streptomyces sp. DT190, assembly GCF_049846985.1. NCBI lineage: Bacteria > Bacillati > Actinomycetota > Actinomycetes > Kitasatosporales > Streptomycetaceae > Streptomyces > Streptomyces sp. DT190. The sequence continues at coordinate 21,166 of NZ_JBNCNM010000012.1, forward strand.
CCGGAGCCTTGAGGGGCATTCCACCGCAATCGTGGTGAGAGTGCCCCGGGGCCCGGGCTTTCCAGCAAAGATCACCTGGCGCCGATGAAGTAAGGCGTACCAGAACCACTCCCAGGAGGACCCCAGTGGCGAAGGCGAAGTTCGAGCGGACTAAGCCGCACGTCAACATCGGCACCATCGGTCACATCGACCACGGTAAGACGACCCTCACGGCCGCCATTACCAAGGTGCTGCACGACGCGTACCCGGACATCAACGAGGCCTCGGCCTTCGACCAGATCGACAAGGCTCCTGAGGAGCGCCAGCGCGGTATCACCATCTCCATCGCGCACGTCGAGTACCAGACCGAGACGCGTCACTACGCCCACGTCGACTGCCCCGGTCACGCGGACTACATCAAGAACATGATCACGGGTGCGGCGCAGATGGACGGCGCCATCCTCGTGGTCGCCGCCACCGACGGCCCGATGCCGCAGACCAAGGAGCACGTGCTCCTGGCCCGCCAGGTCGGCGTTCCGTACATCGTCGTCGCGCTGAACAAGGCCGACATGGTGGACGACGAGGAGATCCTGGAGCTCGTCGAGCTCGAGGTCCGTGAGCTCCTCTCCGAGTACGAGTTCCCGGGCGACGACGTTCCCGTCGTCAAGGTCTCCGCTCTGAAGGCCCTCGAGGGCGACAAGGAGTGGGGCAACTCCGTCCTCGAGCTCATGAACGCCGTCGACACCGCGATCCCGGAGCCGGAGCGCGACGTCGACAAGCCGTTCCTCATGCCGATCGAGGACGTCTTCACGATCACCGGTCGCGGTACGGTCGTCACCGGCCGTATCGAGCGTGGTGTCCTGAAGGTCAACGAGACCGTCGACATCATCGGCATCAAGACCGAGAAGACCACCACCACGGTCACCGGCATCGAGATGTTCCGGAAGCTCCTCGACGAGGGCCAGGCCGGTGAGAACGTCGGTCTGCTCCTCCGTGGCATCAAGCGCGAGGACGTCGAGCGCGGCCAGGTCATCATCAAGCCGGGCTCGGTCACGCCGCACACGGAGTTCGAGGCGCAGGCCTACATCCTGTCCAAGGACGAGGGTGGCCGCCACACGCCGTTCTTCAACAACTACCGCCCGCAGTTCTACTTCCGTACGACGGACGTGACCGGCGTGGTGACCCTCCCCGAGGGCACCGAGATGGTCATGCCGGGTGACAACACCGAGATGAAGGTGGAGCTCATCCAGCCCGTCGCCATGGAGGAGGGCCTGAAGTTCGCCATCCGTGAGGGTGGCCGGACCGTGGGCGCCGGCCAGGTCACCAAGATCACCAAGTGAGTCCTCGGACTGGCTTGACGGTCGATTGACCTGAGTGGCTCGAAGGGGCCCGTACGACTTCGGTCGTACGGGCCCCTTTGCCGTGTCCGGCGGTGTCGGCGCGTCAGGAGGTCAGCCGAGCGTCCACTTCTGGTTGGCCGCGCCGGTGCACGTCCAGATCTGCAGCGGGGTGCCGTCGGCGGAGGAGTTGCCCTTGGCGTCCAGGCACTTGTCCGCGCCGACGTTGACCAGGTCGCGGGCCGCGGTGTGCACCCACTGCTGGGCCCTGGTGCCGTTGCAGGTGTAGAGCTGCACCGCTGCTCCGTCGGCGGTGGACCCGCCGCGCACGTCCAGGCACTTGCCGAGGGCGCGTACGGTGCCGTCGGCGCCGAGCGTCCACTTCTGGGCGTCGACACCCGTGCAGTTGTGCAGCTGGATGGGCGTGCCGTCGGCCGTCGAGGCGCCGGCGACGTCGGCGCACATGCCGCCGATGCCCTTGATGGCGCCGGTGGTGCCGCCGGAGCCGCCGCCGTCGGTGGTGGAGACGCGGACGTAGTCCACGGTCATCGTCTGCGGGAACCGCGTGTTCCCGTCCGGGCTGCCGGGCCAGTTGCCGCCCACGGCGAGGTTGAGGATCAGGAAGAAGGGGTGGTCGTAGACCCACTTCCTGCCGCCCAGGTCGGCCGGGGTGCGGGTCTGGTACGTCTGCCCGTCGACGGACCAGGTGATCTTCTCGGGGGTCCAGTCGACGGCGAAGACGTGGAAGTCGTCGGCGAAGGCCCGGCCGCCGGAGAGGGTGTAGGCCGCGCCGATGCCGCCGCTGCCGGAGTAGCCGGGGCCGTGCAGGGTGCCGTGGACGGTGCCGGGCTCGTAGCCGACGTTCTCCATGATGTCGATCTCGCCGCTGTTGGGCCATCCGACGCTGCCCAGGTCGTTGCCGAGCATCCAGAACGCGGGCCACATGCCCTGGCCGCGCGGCACCTTGATCCGGGCCTCGAAGTGGCCGTACGCCTGCGTGAACGTCCGGGCCGTGTTGAGCCGGGCGGAGGTGTACTGGCAGGTGCCGTACCAGCACTGGAGGCCCGGGTCGGTGTTCTTGCGGGCGGTGATGACCAGGTTGCCGTTGCCGTCGAGGGCAACGTTGTCTCTGCTGTTCGTGTAGTACTGCAGCTCGTTGTTGCCGTTGCCGGAACCGCCGGTCTCCACGGTCCACTTGGCCGGGTCCGGGGCGGTGCCGGCGGCGCCGTCGAACTCGTCGGACCAGGTCGCGGCGGCGGCGGTGGTGCCGGCGGTGTTCGCCTGTGCGGTGGCGTCGGCCTGTGCGGCGGACGGGCCGAGGGCGGTCAGGGTGAGCGCGGCGGCGGCGGAGGCGCAGACCAGCGGGACGAGTCTGCCGAGTGTCCGTCGGCGTGTGCGATGAGCAGCCATGGCTGTACACACCTTGTCTGTGGGGGATGGGGGGAGTGGGCCGACGCTGGTCGGCCGTGGGGGGATGGTACGAACGGTTCACCACGCAACCAACTGCCCGATTGGTCCGTCAACCCCTCTTGAAATGCGCTGAGTTGGAGCCGACCGGCTGACCTCCACTTCGCTTAAAGCCCGCTTAAGGCGGCGTTAAGGAGGGGCGGAGCCGAGGCCGGCCTCAGAGGTCGATCTCGGCCCAGACGGTCTTGCGGGGCGAAAGGCCCCGGGTGACGCCCCAGCGGTCGGCGAGCGCGTCGACGAGCAGCAGGCCGCGGCCGGACTCGGCGTCGGGGGAGGGGCACCGGGGGGCCGGGTGCCGGTCGTCGCGGGTGTCGGTCACCTCGATGCGCAGGGTGCCGCCGACCACGTAGAGGAGCAGGCGGAAGTCGCGGCCCGGGACGCGGCCGTGGGTGACGGCGTTGGCGGACAGTTCCGCCACGACCTGGGCCGCCCGGTCCGACGGCAGCCCCCAGGAACGCAGTTGCTCGACGACGAGGAGCCGGGCGAGGCGGGCGCCGCGGGCGGTGGGGGAGAGCCGGACGCTGAAGTTGCGGACCCGGAGGGCGGGTTCGGGTCCGGTCTCGGTGGGGGAGTTCTGCTTCACGTCACCCAGCGTGGCTGGGTGCGCCTACCGTGAACAGTGACTCAGCGAGTGCGTACGGTGACTGTCCGGAGCTTGTCCGGTCGTGTCCGGGCTGTCGGTGCCGGGCGTACGGGTAGGGCGCTGAGGCAGGGGCGTACGACGGAAGGGTGCGGGATGACGGCCGAGGCGGCGGAGACGGGACGGCTCAGGAGCGAGGCGGACGAGCCGGGGTGGGAGGTGGACCCCGACGACGAGTGGGGTGTCGCCGTCATCGCGACGGTGGGGCGGCAGCTGAAGCTGCGGCGGGAGGCGGTGGGGCTGCGGGCCGCGGAGTTCGGGACGGCGGTGGGGTACGGGGAGGACCTGGTCTACAAGATCGAGGGCGGGAAGCGGATTCCCCGCCAGGAGTACCTCGCGGCGGCGGACCGGGTGCTGGGGGCGGGTGGGCTCATCGCGGCGACGTGGGAGGACGTGAAGAGGGTCCGCTATCCCAAGAAGGTGCGGGAACTCGCCCAGTTGGAGGGGCGGGCGGTGGAGATCGGGGTGTACGAGTGCAACAGCGTGCATGGGCTGTTGCAGACTCCGGCGCATGCGCGGGCGTTGTTCGAGTCATGGCAGCCGGCCTACTCGCCGGACGAGGTCGACCAGCTCGTGGCCGCGCGCATGGCTCGCCGGTCCGTCTTCGAGCGGTCGCCTGCTCCTTCGCTCAGTTTCGTCCAGGAGGAGGCCACGCTGCGGCGCCCGGTCGGGGGCACAATGGTCTGGCGTCAGCAGCTTGAGCGCCTGCTGGAGGTGGGCCGGTTGCGCAACGTCAGGCTCCAGGTGATGCCGACGAGCAGTGAGGCCCATCCCGGTCTGAACGGGAGGATCGAGGTGCTGAAGTTCGGGGACGGCACCGCGGTGGGCCGGTCCGACGGCGCCTTCAGCGGCCGGCCGACCACCGACCCGAAGCAGATCCAGATCCTCGAACTGCGGTATGGCACCATCCGGGCTCAGGCCCTCCCCCCACGGGAGTCGCTGACCTACATCGAGGAACTGCGGGGAGAGACATGATCCGCAACGCTGAACTGACGTGGTTCAAAAGCAGCTACAGCAGTGGCCCGGACGGCAACTCCTGCGTCGAGATCGCGATAGCCCCGGACACCGCGACGGTCCACGTCCGGGACTCCAAGCAGACACAGGGCGCTCGGCTGGCGGTGTCGCCCGGGGCGTGGGCAGGCTTCGTATCCGGGCTTCCCGCTGCCTAGTGGCACGATGTGCGCACGGAACAAGGATCGATTGATCGTCTGAACGTGCGAACGGGGAGGCCGGCGTCATGGCCCGCTACATGGAGGCAGTGACCGTCGAGCGGGGCGGTTTCCGGATCAAGGTGCCGGAGTCGTGGTGGGAGTTCGACGTCCGGCCGGAGTCGCGGGACGACTCGATCCGTCGGATGGTGACCGAGCGGGTGCGGCAGCGGCCGGAGCTGGAGCAGTACCGGGACACGTACGTCGACTTCCTGCGCAAGGCCGCGGCGGACGCCTGGAAGTCGGGCGCGCTGTACTGCGGCTGCATGGCGGAGAACTTCGGCGGCGACACCCCCATCACGGGGTCCGTGACCGTCTCCCTGGTCGGCGGCCGCGACGAGCGCGGTGAGCCGCTGTCGAACGACCCGGCGGCCGTCGCGGGCCAGCTCGCGGTGAAGGAGGCCAGGCGGGAGGGCGACTCCTGGCGCAAGGTGACCACGGTCGACATCCCGGGCGCCGGCCCGGCGGCGCGCACGTACGGCGTCGAGGACATCGCCGTACCGGGCGATGAGCTCAACCGCACGGTCCGGGCCGTGCTGATGCAGACGTACATCCCGGTGCCGGGCCAGGAGGGCAAGGTCGCCCTGGTCGCGGGCAGCAGCCAGGTCCTGGACCTCGCGGACTCGTTCTTCGACATCTTCGACGCGATCACGTCGACGTTCCGGTTCACGGCCTGATGCCTCCCGGGTGGGACTGGGCGAGTGGGCAGGGCTTGCTGGGCCTGGACGACCCGGAGGAGTGGGACGCGGCGTTCGAGCGGGGCGAGGCCGGTCTCGGGACGGCCGTGATCGGTCTGGCCTTCCACTGCACGCCGGCGGAGGTGTCGCCGCGGATCATCAGGGCGATGCGCTTGCCGGACGCCGGCCAGCGGGGGTTCGCCTTCACGGCGGCGGGCCACGCGGCGCGGCTGAACGGGGAGTTGACCCCGGAGCTGTACGCGGCCCTGCGCGCCGAGGGCCCCGGCGGCGTCGCCGAGCACCCCATCAGGGATGTCCTGACCTTCGTACCGCTGCGGAGGCTGCCGTGGTGGTTCAGGTGGCGGTGGGCGTACGCGGCGGTGCGGGACGGGCTGGAAGCCTGGTGGATCCGGCTCGTGCACGCCGTCGAGGATGCCTGGCGGATCGTGCGATAAGTTCACTCCCGCATACGGCTGTTGACGTAGGTGCGGGCGTGACGGGGGTTGCGGTATGGCGGGTCACAGGCCGACGGACTGGCATGTCCTGGATCTGGACAAGGACCCGACCCCGGGCGATCCGCAGCGCGTGCGCACACTCGCGAAGCAACTGCACGACTTCGCCGACGACGTCTCCGACGCGCTGCGTCTGGTCAAGGGCATGGCGGGCGAGGGGACGCTGCTGGAGTGGGCGGGCAAGTCGGCGGACGTCTTCAAGGAGGACTTCGCCGACGTCCCGAAGAACCTCAGGAAGCTGAAGAAGTCCTAGGAGATGTGCGGGGACGCGCTGGCGGACTTCTGGCCGAAGCTGGAGCGCGCGCAGTCCCTGGCGGACAAGGCCCTGCGCAAGGGCCGGGAGGCCCGCGACAACCTCTCCTCCGCGCAGTCCCGCCTCGCCTCCGCCGACTCGTGGGTGACGCGGGCCGGCAAGGAGGCGGACAAGTACAAGGACGACCCGACCGGCAGCACGTCCGACGCGGACAAGCCGGACGAGGCGAAGGTGCGGGCCGCGACGCGGGACGTGCAGCACGCGAAGTCCGCCCAGACCAGGGCCCAGTCGGACGTCTCCGACGCGCAGGACGCGCTCGCCGCGGCGAAGAAGATGGCCGAGGACGCCCGCAGGATGCGCGAGGAGGCCGCGCGGGAGGCCAAGTCGAAGATCGACGAGGCCTCGGACGCCGGCATCCGGAACCGGTCCTGGTGGGAGGAGGTCGGCGACTGGTTCGTCGACAACTGGGACACCATCGTCGCGGTGTGCAAGGTCGTCGTGGCCGTGGTCGGCATCGTCGCGATGATCATCGGTGGGCCGATCCTGGGCGCGATCGTGCTGATCGCGGCGGCGGTCGTGCTCGCCGACACGCTCTACAAATACAGCAAGGGCCGAGCGTCCCTGTGGGACGTGGGGCTGGCGGCTCTGGACTGCATCCCGGGCATGAAGGGCCTGACGACCCTCGGAGGGTTGGCCAAGGGCATGAAGGCCTTCGGGAAGGTCGGCCTCAAGGGCATGGCGCAGGGCGTCAAGGGGCTGGGCAGGTCCTTGAGGGGCGGTGCGGGCGACCTCGTCAAACGGGCCAAGGCGCTTGCCGGGCGCTGCCCCGGCGGTGACCCCATCGACATGGTCACCGGCGAGATGCTGATGTACGACACCGATGTCGAGCTTCCCGGGATCCTGTCGCTGGTGCTGAAGCGCACGCACATCTCCACGTACCGGGAGGGACGGTGGTTCGGCCGGTCGTGGGCGTCCACGCTGGACGAGCGGGTGGAACTCGACGGGCAGGGGGTGCTGTTCGCAGCGGAGGACGGCATGATCCTCGCCTATCCCGTGCCTCGCCCCGGCGAGCCGACCATGCCGCTGGAAGGCCCGCGATGGCCGCTGGAATGGGACGGACCGCAACACGGCACCCTGCGCATCCACGACCCGGCCCTCGGCGTCACCCGTCACTTCACGGCGGTCGCCCAACCGCTGCCGGACATGCCGTACACCCTGGCGCTCACCGCGATCACCGACCGGAACGACAACCGCATCGACATCGACAGGGACCCGGATGGCGCGCCGGGCACGATCCGGCACTCGGGCGGCTACCACATCGAGGTCGAGACGACGGACGGCCTGGTGACGTGCCTGCGTCTGAGGGACACAGCCGCTGACGACGGCGCCACGACGCTGCTGCGCTACGGGTACTCGTCCGACCGCAACCTCGCAGAGATCTACAACTCCTCCGGCCTGCCCTTCCGGCTCGAGTACGACGACCGCGCGCGCATCGTCTCCTGGACCGATCGCAACGGCAGCTGGTACCGGTTCACCTACGACGGCGATGACCGCTGCGTAGCGGGACGGGGCGCCGACGGGTTCCTGGACTGCGTCATCGACCACGACCCCGGGCAGCGTCGCACGACGTACACGAACTCCCTCGGCCACTCCCTCCGGTACGAGTACAACCAGCTCCTGCAGCTCGTCCGGGTGACCGACCCCCTCGGGCGGCAGGAATCGCTCTCATGGGACCGCCACGGACGATTGCTCAAGCAGATCGACCCACTGGGACGTGAGACGGCGTACACGTACGACGAAGCCGGCAACGTCACGTCGATCACGGGTCCCGACGGCCGCCGGGCCACCGCCGAGTACAACCAGTGGCATCTCCCCGTCCGGACCGTCGGTGGTGACGGAGCCGTGCGGACCTACCGCTACGACGAGCGCGGCAACCGTACGTCGGTGGTGGAACCGCAGGGCGCGGAGACCCGCTTCGGTTACGGCCCCGGCGGGGCCCTCACCACGATCACCGACGCCCTGGGTGCGACCGTGTCGATGGTCACCGACGCCGCGGGGCTTCCGGTGCGTGTCACGAGCGCCACGGGTGCGGTCGTCGAGTACTCCCGGGACGCCTTCGGCCGCATCGAGACCGTGACGGACCCGCTGGGGGGAGTCACCCGGATCCTCTGGACGACGGAGGGCCAAAGAAGCAAGAGGATCGCAGCCGACGGCAGCACGGAGTCCTGGACCTGGGACGCAGAGGGGAACCTCCTCGCGTACACGGACCCCGCGGGGGCGACGACCCTGTCGACGTACACGCACTTCGACCTGCTGGCGAGCAGGACCGACCCCGTCGGCGGGACTCTCCGCTTCGACCGCGACACCGAGCTGCGGCTCACCACCGTCACCAACCCCTTGGGGCTGACCTGGAACTACACCTATTGACGCGGCGGGCCGACTCGTCGCCGAGGAGGACTTCGACGGACGTTCGCTGACGTACGTCCACGACGAGGTGGGGCGTCTGGTCCGGCAGGTCAACGGCGCCGGCGAAACCATCGAGTTCGTACGCGACGTGGTCGGCAACGTCCTGGAGAAACGGGTCGGAGACACGACCACCGTCTTCCGCTATGACGATGCCGGGCTGCTGAAGGAAGCGCTGGCGCCCGGGACCCGCCTTGCCTACCGCCATGACGAGTACGGCCGTGTCACGGAGGAGACCGTCAACGGCCGGACCAGCACCTTCCGCTACGACCTGGCCGGTCGGCGCACCACCCGACTGACCCCCTCCGGAGCAGCCAGCCACTGGTCCTACACCCCGGACGGGCTGCCTGAGGAACTGGCGGCCTTCGACCACTCCCTGCGCTTCGCGCATGACGCCGCGGGCAGGGAGACGGAGGTGCGGCTGGACGAAGCCCTGTCGGTGCGGCAGGAGTGGGACGCGATGCACCGGCTGCGCAGGCAGACGGTTCTCCCGGTCGGCACGGCGGACCACGCCGTCCCGGAGGCAGCCTTCGCGGACCGCCGGTACGTCCATTCCGCGCGCGGCCCCGTCGAGACCGTCGACGCCCGGACCGGCGGGAAGCGCTACGAGCTGGACGCGAAGGGCCGGGCCACCGGTGTCCGCGCGCAGTCCTGGACCGAGGGCTACGCGTACGACTCCGGGGGACGGCTGATCTCCTCCCGGCGGGAGCAGGGCGACGGCACCGGGGACACACCTGCCCAGCGGTACACGTACACCGGAAACCGCCTGACGAGAGCCGGCCGCACCCGCTACGCGTACGACGCCCAGGGCAGGGTGGTCCGGCGGACGCGGAGATCCCTCTCAGGCGTCCGCAAGACCTGGACCTACACGTGGAACGCCGAGGACCGGCTGATCGGTCTCGTCACCCCGGACGGGACGACCTGGCGCTACACCTACGATCCGCTGGGACGCCGCATATCCAAGGAACGCCTGGACTCCGCCGGCGAAACAGCCGAGGCCGTGTATTTCGTCTGGGACGGCACACGCCTGGCGGAGGAGATACGCGACTCGGGGTCCGGCAACCGCACCACCCTCACCTATGAGTACGCGCCCGACAGCCACCGTGCGATAGCCCAGAGCCGTCGCGAGTGGCTTCGGGATGCGCCGCAGGACGAGGTCGACCGCAGGTTCCGGCTCATCGTGAGCGATCTCGCGGGAAGCCCGCTGGAACTGCTCTCGCCGCACGGCAGGACCACGTGGAAAAGCAGAGCAGGTCTGTGGGGTGCACAAGAAGGCGTGCGCCCGGCGGAGGAAGACTTCCGCCTTCGGTTTCCCGGTCAATACTTCGACGCGGAGAGTGAGCTCCACTACAACTGCTTCCGCTATTACGACGCGCACTCGGCCCGATACATCTCACCCGACCCGCTGGGTCTCGCGGCCGGACCCGACCACTACGCGTACGTGGTCAACCCGATGGTCTGGTCGGACCCGCTGGGGCTCCAGTCCTGCCCCACCTTCAAGGGACTCGCCTGGATGACCGACAAGATGCTGAAGCGTCCTTCGTTCAGGTACCAGCGTGTCGTGTCCGGCGTGGACTACGAACAGATCTGGAAGCTCTCCGACGGCCGGGCGGTGCACATGGACGGCGGCCCGACCAACGGCTGGATCATGGAAGCGAAGTTCACCGGGGGCCGGGAAAGCGAATGGGCCAAGTCCGCCTATAATCCCGAGAGCTCGCTCTACAACGAGAAGAAAATCACCGACCAGGCCGCCAAGCTATTGCAGATGAACGAGGAGCTGGGTGGAAAGGGGGTGCGCTATGCCATTTCGAACCAGGCGGGCGCGGCTCATTTCCGAGAGGTGCTCGGCACTCATTTCCCGGAAGCAATGGCGAATGGTACGCTGGCGGTCTTTCATGTGCCCGGCAATGGTATGAGTGGAATGAGTAAATGGTTGACGTAAGTTTCGAATTGGGTCAGCTGTCCGAACTCGACGAACTCACGGGCCCGGCGGCGGCCGCCGTTCTCGACGCCACCGGCTGGGACGGCGAACGCCGGAATCCCGCAAAGGCCTGGGCCACGACCTGGCGCCGGGGCGACGCGCGCGCCTGGATCCAGGGCGACGGTCCGGTGGAGGTGGAGTTCACGCTCTGGTACCGGGAGGTCGAGGACGAACGGCCGGACCCGGACACCTACATCGACGACCTGTACGACGCCGCTTCCGCCGAACTTCCCACTGTGGTGGCCCAGTTGGAGTCCGGAGCGCTCGGCGGGCGGCTGGAGGCCGCCGACGAGGACCTCACCGGCGGGGTGGACTACGTCGACCACACCGCGTGGCGGCTCGCGGACAAGGTGGTCCTGGCCGGCGTCAGGCACGACGACACCGAGGCGCCCGTCCAGCTGGTGGTCGTGATCCGCGACCACGGCGCCGGCGAGCAGGACGACGAGGGGGAGTGGCTCTGACGCCCGGCGGGGGTGTTGCTGCCCGGCGACGGCCCCGCGCGCCCCTGGTTTGACCTTCGTCACCCCCGGGGTATTCTCTCCGGCTCGATTGGCGTCGAGGATGCCCCGTATGGCAGACTGTCCGAGTTGCTCGGTCGAGTGTTGATGCTGCGCGCCTCCCGCCGGGAGGACCGGAAGCGAGTCCCACAGTACTCGTCGTCCTAACTGCCACACGGCAGCGCTGGGGCGGACGTACGGGAATCTTTCGGGAAGCAAGGTGCGGCACCGGCCAGGCACCCGGTGGGCCTTCCGCCCCCGGCTCGCGGTTCCGGAAGGGCCGTGTGCAATCCCGCAGGGATGTTCGAACAAGGGACATCTGTGTCAGCGGGAGCGCGACACGCCCGACCGCGTGGGTCGGAGGAACGAAGGCAGCAGAAGGAATCCACCGGGTTCCAGAGCGTAAGAGAGACAGGACTACTGAGTAGCCATGGCGGGACAGAAGATCCGCATCCGGCTCAAGGCCTACGACCACGAGGTCATCGACAGCTCGGCGAAGAAGATCGTCGAGACGGTGACGCGTACTGGTGCGTCGGTCGCGGGCCCGGTGCCGCTGCCCACTGAGAAGAACGTGTACTGCGTCATCAAGTCGCCGCACAAGTACAAGGACTCGCGCGAGCACTTCGAGATGCGCACGCACAAGCGCCTGATCGACATCCTCGACCCCACCCCCAAGACCGTTGACTCTCTGATGCGACTCGACCTCCCGGCCGGTGTCGACATCGAGATCAAGCTCTGAGGCCGGTGATCTGAGAGATGGCTAAGCAGATCAAGGGCATCCTGGGCGAGAAGCTCGGCATGACGCAGGTGTGGGACGCGAACAACCGCGTCGTCCCGGTCACCGTCGTCAAGGCCGGCCCCAACGTCGTCACCCAGGTCCGCACGAACGATGTCGACGGCTACGAGTCCGTCCAGATCGCCTTCGGCGAGATCGACCCGCGCAAGGTGAACAAGCCCCTCAAGGGCCACTTCGCCAAGGCCGACGTCACTCCCCGTCGCCACCTCGTCGAGATCCGCACCGCGGACGCCTCCGAGTACACGCTGGGCCAGGAGATCACCGCTGAGGTGTTCGAGGCCGGCGTGAAGGTCGACGTGACCGGCAAGAGCAAGGGCAAGGGCTTCGCCGGTGTCATGAAGCGCCACAACTTCCGTGGCCTCGGCGCCGGACACGGCACCCAGCGCAAGCACCGCTCTCCCGGTTCCATCGGTGGCTGCGCCACCCCGGGCCGTGTGTTCAAGGGCCTCCGCATGGCGGGTCGCATGGGCAACGAGCGGGTCACCACCCAGAACCTGACCGTCCACGCCGTTGACGCGGAGAAGGGTCTGCTGCTCATCAAGGGCGCGGTTCCCGGTCCGAACGGCGGCCTCGTCCTGGTCCGCACCGCGGCCAAGGGGGCCTGAGGTAATGAGCACTGTTGACATCCTTTCGCCGGCGGGCGACAAGGCCGGTTCCGTCGAGCTCCCCGCGGAGATCTTCGGCGTTGAGAAGGTCAGCATCCCGCTGATCCACCAGGTCGTCGTCGCGCAGCTGGCCGCGGCCCGTCAGGGCACGCACAAGACCAAGACCCGTGGCGAAGTCCGCGGCGGTGGCAAGAAGCCGTACCGCCAGAAGGGCACCGGTCGCGCCCGTCAGGGCTCGACCCGCGCGCCGCAGTTCGCCGGTGGTGGCGTCGTGCACGGTCCCGTGCCGCGTGACTACTCGCAGCGGACCCCGAAGAAGATGAAGGCTGCCGCTCTGCGTCACGCCCTCACCGACCGGGCCCGCCACAACCGCATCCACGTCGTCTCCGGCGTCGTCGAGGGCGAGAACCCGTCGACGAAGGCCGCCCGGACGCTGTTCGGCAAGATCTCGGAGCGCAAGAACCTGCTCCTGGTCGTCGACCGCGCCGACGAGGCCGCGTGGCTGTCCGCCCGCAACCTGCCCCAGGTCCACATCCTGGAGCCGGGCCAGCTGAACACGTACGACGTTCTCGTCTCGGACGACGTGGTCTTCACCAAGGCCGCTTTCGAGTCCTTCGTGTCGGGCCCGAAGGCCAATGACACCGAAGGGAGCGAGGTCTGATGGCCATCCGTCACCCCGCTATCGCCTCGAAGGCTGCCAAGAAGGCCAAGGAGGCCCGCCTCAAGAAGGCGCGCCGCCACGCCACCGAGGGCAAGAACACCGTCGAGACCCCGCTGAGCAAGTCCTTCACGGACCCCCGTGACGTGCTGCTCAAGCCGGTCGTTTCGGAGAAGAGCTACGCGCTCCTCGACGAGGGCAAGTACACGTTCATCGTCGACCCGAGCGCCAACAAGACCCAGATCAAGCAGGCCGTCCAGGCGGTCTTCTCGGTCAAGGTCACCGGGGTCAACACGATCAACCGCCAGGGCAAGCGCAAGCGGACCCGCACCGGCTTCGGCCAGCGTGCGTCCACCAAGCGCGCGATCGTGACCCTCGCCGAGGGCGACCGTATCGACATCTTCGGCGGTCCGACCGCCTGAGGGCGGTCCGGATCGTCCGATATCGGACGAGGACTGAGAAATGGGAATCCGCAAGTACAAGCCGACTACGCCGGGCCGTCGCGGCTCCAGCGTCGCCGACTTCGTCGAGGTCACGCGGTCCACGCCGGAGAAGTCGTTGGTCCGCCCCCTGCACAGCAAGGGTGGCCGTAACAACTCCGGTCGTGTGACCGTCCGCCACCAGGGTGGTGGCCACAAGCGCGCCTACCGCGTGATCGACTTCCGTCGTCACGACAAGGACGGCGTGCCGGCGAAGGTCGCGCACATCGAGTACGACCCCAACCGCACCGCGCGCATCGCGCTCCTGCACTACGCGGACGGCGAGAAGCGCTACATCCTCGCGCCGCGTGGCCTGAACCAGGGCGACCGCGTCGAGAACGGTCCCGGGGCCGACATCAAGCCGGGCAACAACCTGGCCCTGCGCAACATCCCGGTCGGTACCACGCTGCACGCCATCGAGCTGCGTCCGGGCGGCGGCGCGAAGTTCGCCCGCTCCGCCGGCGCCTCGGTGCAGCTGCTCGCGAAGGAGGGCCAGATGGCCCACCTGCGCATGCCGTCCGGTGAGATCCGCCTGGTCGACGTCCGCTGCCGCGCCACCGTCGGCGAGGTCGGCAACGCCGAGCAGAGCAACATCAACTGGGGCAAGGCGGGCCGTAAGCGGTGGCTGGGCGTTCGCCCGACCGTCCGTGGTGTGGTCATGAACCCGGTTGACCACCCGCACGGTGGTGGTGAGGGCCGGACCTCCGGTGGTCGCCACCCTGTGTCCCCGTGGGGCAAGAAGGAAGGCCGTACTCGTTCGCCCAAGAAGGCGTCGAACAAGTACATCGTCCGCCGCCGCAAGACGAACAAGAAGCGCTAAGGACGGGTTGAGATGCCTCGTAGCTTGAAGAAGGGGCCCTTCGTCGACGACCACCTGATGAAGAAGGTGGACGCCCAGAACGAAGCGGGCACCAAGAACGTCATCAAGACCTGGTCCCGTCGCTCGATGATCGTGCCGGCCATGCTCGGCCACACGCTCGCGGTGCACAACGGCAAGACCCACATCCCGGTGTTTGTCACCGAGTCGATGGTCGGCCACAAGCTCGGCGAGTTCTCGCCGACCCGCACCTTCCGGGGCCACGTCAAGGACGACCGGAAGTCGAAGCGCCGCTAGTCGGCGGGGTGCAATCGACCATGACAGACACTGAAGGGACAACCATGGAAGCCAGGGCCCAGGCGCGGTACATCCGCGTCACGCCCATGAAGGCCCGCCGCGTGGTGGACCTCATCCGTGGCATGGACGCCACGGAGGCTCAGGCGGTCCTGCGTTTCGCCCCGCAGGCCGCGAGCGTGCCGGTCGGCAAGGTGCTGGACAGCGCCATCGCCAACGCCGCGCACAACTACGACCACACCGATGTCGACAGCCTCTTCATTTCCGAGGCCTACGTCGACGAGGGTCCGACCCTGAAGCGGTTCCGGCCGCGCGCCCAGGGCCGTGCCTACCGGATCCGCAAGCGGACCAGCCACATCACCGTGGTCGTCAGCAGCAAGGAAGGAACCCGGTAATGGGCCAGAAGGTAAACCCGCACGGGTTCCGGCTCGGTGTCACCACCGACTTCAAGTCGCGTTGGTACGCCGACAAGCTGTACAAGGACTACGTCAAGGAAGACGTCGCCATCCGTCGGATGATGACGTCCGGCATGGAGCGCGCCGGCATCTCCAAGGTCGAGATCGAGCGCACCCGTGACCGCGTGCGTGTGGACATCCACACCGCTCGTCCGGGCATCGTCATCGGCCGCCGCGGCGCCGAGGCCGACCGCATCCGCGGTGACCTCGAGAAGCTCACCGGCAAGCAGGTCCAGCTGAACATCCTCGAGGTCAAGAACCCCGAGACCGATGCCCAGCTGGTCGCCCAGGCCGTCGCCGAGCAGCTCTCCTCCCGCGTCTCCTTCCGCCGTGCCATGCGCAAGAGCATGCAGTCGGCGATGAAGGCCGGCGCCAAGGGCATCAAGATCCAGTGCGGTGGCCGCCTCGGCGGCGCCGAGATGTCCCGCTCGGAGTTCTACCGCGAGGGCCGCGTGCCCCTGCACACGCTCCGCGCGAACGTGGACTACGGCTTCTTCGAGGCCAAGACGACCTTCGGCCGCATCGGTGTGAAGGTCTGGATCTACAAGGGCGACGTCAAGAACATCGCCGAGGTCCGCGCCGAGAACGCCGCTGCCCGCGCCGGCAACCGCCCGGCCCGTGGTGGCAACGACCGCCCGGCCCGTGGTGGCCGCGGTGGCGAGCGTGGCGGGCGCGGTCGCAAGCCGCAGCAGGCTGCCGGCGCCGAGGCCCCCAAGGCCGAGGCTCCCGCCGCCGCTCCGGCTGAGAGCACCGGAACGGAGGCCTGACCGTCATGCTGATCCCCCGTAGGGTCAAGCACCGCAAGCAGCACCACCCCAAGCGCAACGGCATGTCCAAGGGTGGCACGCAGGTTGCGTTCGGCGAGTACGGCATCCAGGCGCTGACCCCGGCCTACGTGACGAACCGCCAGATCGAGGCGGCCCGTATCGCGATGACCCGCCACATCAAGCGTGGCGGCAAGGTCTGGATCAACATCTACCCGGACCGCCCCCTCACCAAGAAGCCCGCCGAGACCCGCATGGGTTCCGGTAAGGGTTCTCCTGAGTGGTGGATCGCCAACGTCAAGCCCGGACGTGTGATGTTCGAGCTGTCGTACCCCAACGAGAAGATCGCGCGCGAGGCCCTGACCCGTGCGGCTCACAAGCTGCCGATGAAGTGCAAGATCGTCAAGCGCGAGGCAGGTGAAGCGTGATGTCGGCCGGTACCAAGGCGTCGGAGCTGCGCGAGCTGGGCAACGAGGAGCTTCTCGCGAAGCTCCGCGAGGCCAAGGAAGAGCTGTTCAACCTCCGCTTCCAGGCGGCGACGGGCCAGCTCGAGAACCACGGTCGGCTCAAGGCCGTCCGTAAGGACATCGCGCGGATCTACACCCTGATGCGTGAGCGCGAGCTGGGCATCGAGACGGTGGAGAGCGCATGAGCGAGAGCAACGTGACTGAAGAGACCAAGACGGACCGCGGTTTCCGCAAGACCCGTGAGGGTCTGGTCGTCAGCGACAAGATGGACAAGACCGTCGTCGTCGCCGTCGAGGACCGCGTCAAGCACGCGCTGTACGGCAAGGTCATCCGTCGTACGAACAAGCTCAAGGCCCACGACGAGCAGAACGCCGCGGGTGTCGGCGACCGCGTCCTCCTCATGGAGACCCGGCCGCTGTCCGCGACCAAGCGCTGGCGCGTCGTCGAGATCCTCGAGAAGGCCAAGTAATTCCTGCGGGGCAAACCCGCAGGACAGTTCCGCCAGGCTCCGGGGGCTGCTCGGTGAGCGGCCCCCGGGGAACCGGCAGACAAACAGGAGATAGACGTGATCCAGCAGGAGTCGCGACTGCGTGTCGCCGACAACACGGGTGCGAAGGAGATCCTCTGCATCCGTGTGCTCGGCGGCTCCGGTCGCCGCTACGCGGGTATCGGTGACGTCATCGTCGCCACCGTCAAGGACGCGATCCCCGGTGGCAACGTGAAGAAGGGTGACGTCGTCAAGGCGGTCATCGTTCGCACCGTCAAGGAGCGCCGCCGTCCGGACGGCTCGTACATCCGCTTCGACGAGAACGCCGCTGTCATTCTCAAGAACGACGGCGACCCTCGTGGCACCCGTATCTTCGGCCCGGTCGGCCGTGAGCTGCGCGAGAAGAAGTTCATGAAGATCATCTCCCTCGCGCCGGAGGTGCTGTGAGCATGAAGATCAAGAAGGGCGACCTGGTCCAGGTCATCACCGGTAAGGACAAGGGCAAGCAGGGCAAGGTCATCGCGGCCTTCCCCCGTGAGGACCGTGTCCTGGTCGAGGGTGTCAACCGGGTCAAGAAGCACACCAAGGCCGGTCCGACGGCTCGCGGTTCGCAGGCCGGCGGCATCGTCACCACCGAGGCGCCGATCCACGTCTCCAACGTCCAGCTGGTCGTGGAGAAGGACGGCAAGAAGGTCGTGACCCGCGTCGGTTACCGCTTCGACGACGAAGGCAACAAGATCCGCGTTGCCAAGCGGACGGGTGAGGACATCTGATGGCTACCACCACCACTCCGCGTCTGAAGCAGAAGTACCGCGAGGAGATCGCGGGCAAGCTGCGTGACGAGTTCAAGTACGAGAACGTCATGCAGATCCCCGGCCTCGTCAAGATCGTGGTCAACATGGGTGTGGGCGACGCCGCCCGCGACTCCAAGCTGATCGAGGGCGCCATCCGCGACCTCACCACGATCACCGGTCAGAAGCCGGCCGTCACCAAGGCCCGCAAGTCCATCGCGCAGTTCAAGCTGCGTGAGGGCCAGCCGATCGGTGCCCACGTCACGCTTCGTGGCGACCGCATGTGGGAGTTCCTGGACCGCACCCTGTCGCTGGCGCTCCCGCGCATCCGCGACTTCCGCGGCCTGTCCCCCAAGCAGTTCGACGGCCGTGGCAACTACACCTTCGGTCTCACGGAGCAGGTCATGTTCCACGAGATCGACCAGGACAAGATCGACCGCACCCGGGGTATGGACATCACCGTGGTGACCACGGCGACCAACGACGCTGAGGGCCGCGCGCTCCTTCGTCACCTCGGCTTCCCCTTCAAGGAGGCGTGAGCGAGATGGCGAAGAAGGCTCTGATCGCGAAGGCTGCCCGCAAGCCCAAGTTCGGTGTGCGCGCGTACACCCGCTGCCAGCGCTGCGGTCGTCCGCACTCCGTGTACCGCAAGTTCGGCCTGTGCCGCGTGTGCCTTCGTGAGATGGCTCACCGTGGCGAGCTGCCGGGCGTGACCAAGAGCTCCTGGTAATCCCCACTTCAGGGATTCCGGAAGACTCTCGGTAAGCATCTGGGTGGACAGGGGCCCTCCCCGCATGGCTTAGGCTTGTGGGGTTGGGCGCCTGTCACGCCCGTACGACTTACTACGCCGTAGGTCCACCGCGCCGCACCCGTCCCGTCTCGGATCGGGGAGAGGGATGGCGCACCAGGAAACCCCGGCGAGAGAGGCCGAAGGCCAATTCATGACCATGACTGATCCGATCGCAGACATGCTTACGCGTCTGCGGAACGCGAACTCGGCGTACCACGACTCGGTGTCGATGCCGCACTCCAAGATCAAGTCTCACATCGCGGAGATCCTCCAGCAGGAGGGCTTCATCACGGGCTGGAAGGTCGAGGACGCCGAGGTCGGCAAGAACCTCGTCCTGGAGCTGAAGTTCGGCCCCAACCGTGAGCGCTCCATCGCGGGCATCAAGCGGATCTCCAAGCCCGGTCTGCGGGTTTACGCGAAGTCCACCAACCTGCCGAAGGTGCTCGGCGGCCTCGGCGTGGCGATCATCTCCACGTCCCACGGGCTCCTCACCGACAAGCAGGCCGGCAAGAAGGGCGTGGGTGGGGAAGTCCTCGCCTACGTCTGGTAGCGGAAGGGAACGGAGGAAACAGCTATGTCGCGCATCGGCAAGCTCCCCATCGCGGTTCCCGCCGGCGTGGACGTCACCATCGACGGCCAGACGGTCTCGGTCAAGGGCCCCAAGGGCACGCTGACCCACACCGTCGTGGCGCCGATCGAGATCGCCAAGGGCGAGGACGGCGTGCTCAACGTCACCCGCCCCAACGACGAGCGTCAGAACAAGGCCCTGCACGGCCTGTCCCGCACGCTGGTGGCGAACATGATCACCGGCGTGACCGAGGGTTACGTGAAGAAGCTCGAAATCAGCGGTGTCGGTTACCGCGTTGTCGCCAAGGGTTCGAACCTGGAGTTCTCCCTCGGTTACAGCCACCCGATCCTGATCGAGGCGCCCGAGGGCATCACCTTCAAGGTGGAGGCCCCCACCCGCTTCTCGGTCGAGGGCATCGACAAGCAGAAGGTCGGCGAGGTTGCGGCCAACATCCGCAAGCTGCGCAAGCCCGACCCGTACAAGGCCAAGGGCGTCAAGTACGAGGGCGAAGTCATCCGCCGCAAGGTCGGAAAGGCGGGTAAGTAAGCCATGGCATACGGGCAGAAGATCCTCAAGGGCGACGCCTACAAGCGCGCCGCGATCAAGCGCCGTCACATCCGGATCCGCAAGCGGATCAACGGTACGGCGGAGCGTCCCCGTCTGGTCGTGACCCGCTCCAACCGCCACATCGTGGCGCAGGTGATCGACGACCTGAAGGGCCACACCCTGGCGTCGGCGTCCACCCTGGACAGCTCGATCCGCGGTGGCGAGGGCGACAAGTCCGCGCAGGCCAAGCAGGTCGGCGCCCTGGTCGCCGAGCGCGCCAAGGCCGCCGGTGTCGAGGCTGTCGTGTTCGACCGTGGTGGCAACCAGTACGCCGGGCGCATCGCCGCCCTGGCGGACGCCGCCCGCGAAGCCGGGCTCAAGTTCTGAGCCGCTTGTAGCTAGCGGAAAGAGAGAGGTAATCCAATGGCTGGACCCCAGCGCCGCGGAAGCGGTGCCGGTGGCGGCGAGCGGCGGGACCGGAAGGGCCGTGACGGCGGCGCTGCTGCCGCCGAGAAGACCGCGTACGTTGAGCGCGTAGTCGCGATCAACCGCGTCGCCAAGGTTGTGAAGGGTGGTCGTCGCTTCAGCTTCACCGCGCTGGTCGTGGTGGGCGACGGTGACGGCACCGTGGGTGTCGGCTACGGCAAGGCCAAGGAGGTGCCGGCCGCCATCGCCAAGGGCGTTGAGGAGGCCAAGAAGCACTTCTTCAAGGTCCCCCGTATCCAGGGCACCATCCCGCACCCCATCCAGGGTGAGAAGGCTGCCGGCGTCGTGCTGCTCAAGCCCGCGTCCCCGGGTACCGGCGTGATCGCCGGTGGTCCGGTGCGTGCCGTGCTCGAGTGCGCCGGTATCCACGACGTGCTGTCGAAGTCGCTCGGCTCCGACAACGCGATCAACATCGTGCACGCGACCGTGGAGGCCCTGAAGGGTCTGCAGCGTCCCGAGGAGATCGCGGCCCGCCGTGGTCTGCCCCTGGAGGACGTCGCCCCCGCGGCTCTGCTGCGCGCTCGTGCCGGGGCGGGTGTGTGATCATGGCGCAGCTCAAGATCACGCAGGTCAAGTCCTACATCGGCAGCAAGCAGAACCACCGTGACACCCTGCGTTCCCTTGGTCTCAAGGGGATCAACACGCAGGTCGTCAAGGAGGACCGCCCCGAGTTCCGCGGCATGGTGCACACCGTCCGCCACCTCGTGACGGTCGAGGAGGTCGACTGATCATGGCGGAGCAGAACCCGCTCAAGATCCACAACCTCCGTCCCGCCCCGGGCGCCAAGACCGCCAAGACCCGTGTCGGTCGTGGTGAGGCGTCGAAGGGTAAGACGGCCGGTCGTGGTACCAAGGGCACCAAGGCCCGTTACCAGGTTCCGGAGCGCTTCGAGGGTGGGCAGATGCCCCTCCACATGCGCCTCCCGAAGCTGAAGGGCTTCAAGAACCCGTTCAAGACCGAGTACCAGGTCGTGAACCTCGACAAGCTCGCCGCGCTCTACCCCGAGGGTGGCGAGGTCACCGTCGAGGGTCTGGTGGCCAAGGGTGCCGTTCGCAAGAACGCGCTCGTCAAGGTCCTCGGCCAGGGCGAGATCTCCGTGGCGCTGCAGGTGACGGTCGATGCCGTCTCCGGCTCCGCCAAGGAGAAGATCACCGCCGCCGGCGGTTCCGTCACCGAGCTCGTCTGAATTCCACAGGCGTCTCGATGACCTGAGCGATCCCGACCGGGGATACCCCAACAAATGGGGTATCCCCGGTTGGTCGTTCCTAGGGCGGCAGTCTCGCCGGTAAGGTGGCCTGCACTGCCCTCTTTACACAGGGTGCTGCACTTCCGGCACTCTGAGCGGCAGTTGACCGTTACCTATTCGTCGAACCTCAAGACCGTCACCCTTGACGCAGTTGCGCGGGGGTCGCAGGAGGCACCGTGCTCACCGCGTTCGCCCGGGCGTTCAAGACGCCCGACCTGCGCAAGAAGCTGCTCTTCACGCTCGGCATCATCGTGGTCTACCGGGTCGGTACGCACATCCCGATCCCAGGCGTCGACTACCGGAACGTCCAGACCTGTATCGACAACGCCCAGGCCAACCAGGGCCTCTTCGGCCTGGTCAACATGTTCAGCGGCGGCGCGCTGCTGCAGATCACGATCTTCGCCCTGGGCATCATGCCGTACATCACGGCGAGCATCATTCTGCAGCTGCTGACCGTGGTGATCCCGCGCCTGGAAGCCCTGAAGAAGGAGGGCCAGGCCGGTACGGCGAAGATCACGCAGTACACCCGTTATCTGACGATCGCGCTCGCCATCCTCCAGGGCACCGGCCTCGTCGCCACCGCCCGCAGCGGCGCGCTGTTCCAGGGCTGCCCGGTGGCCAGCCAGATCGTCCCGGACCAGTCGATCTTCGTCACCATCACCATGGTCATCACGATGACCGCCGGTACGGCCGCCGTCATGTGGCTCGGTGAGCTCATCACCGACCGCGGCATCGGCAACGGCATGTCGATCCTGATGTTCATCTCGATCGCCGCCACGTTCCCGTCCGCCCTGTGGGCCATCAAGGAGCAGGGCTCCCTGGCCGACGGCTGGATCGAGTTCGGCACCGTCATCGCGGTCGGCCTCGTCATGGTCGGCCTGGTGGTCTTCGTCGAGCAGGCCCAGCGCCGTATCCCGGTGCAGTACGCCAAGCGCATGATCGGCCGCCGTTCCTACGGCGGTACGTCGACCTACATCCCGCTGAAGGTGAACCAGGCGGGTGTGATCCCCGTCATCTTCGCCTCGTCGCTCCTCTACATCCCCGCGCTGATCGCGCAGTTCGCCGGAGGCAACTCGGGCTGGAAGACCTGGATCGAGCAACACTTCGTCAAGGGCGACCACCCGTACTACATCATCACGTACTTCCTGCTGATCGTTTTCTTCGCGTTCTTCTATGTGGCGATCTCCTTCAACCCCGAGGAAGTCGCCGACAACATGAAGAAGTATGGTGGCTTCATCCCGGGCATCCGGGCTGGCCGACCGACCGCTGAGTACCTGAGCTACGTGCTCAACCGGATCACCTGGCCGGGTTCGCTGTACCTGGGTCTGATCGCTCTTGTGCCGACGATGGCGTTGGTTGGTTTCGGGGCAAACCAGAACTTCCCGTTCGGCGGGACCAGCATCCTGATCATCGTGGGTGTCGGTCTCGAGACCGTGAAGCAGATCGAGAGCCAGCTCCAGCAGCGCAATTACGAAGGGTTCCTCCGCTGATGCGTATCGTCCTCGTCGGGCCGCCGGGTGCCGGTAAGGGAACGCAGGCCGCGTTCCTGGCCAAGAACCTGTCGATCCCGCACATCTCCACGGGCGACCTGTTCCGGGCCAACATCAGCCGGCAGACGGAACTCGGCAAACTGGCGAAGTCCTACATGGACGCGGGCAATCTCGTGCCCGACGAGGTCACCATCGCCATGGCGAAGGACCGCATGGAGCAGCCGGACGCCGAGAAGGGCTTCCTGCTGGACGGCTTCCCGCGCAACGTCTCGCAGGCCGAGGCGCTCGACGAGCTGCTGGAGAGCGAGAGCATGCAGCTCGACGCGGTGCTCGACCTGGAGGTCCCCGAGGACGAGGTCGTCAAGCGGATCGCCGGCCGCCGCATCTGCCGCAACGACTCCTCGCACGTCTTCCACGTGACGTACAAGCAGCCGGCCAAGGAAGGCGTCTGCGACGTCTGCGGCGGCGAGCTCTACCAGCGGGACGACGACTCCGAGGAGACGGTCCGCACGCGGCTGGAGGTCTACCACACCCAGACCGAGCCGATCATCGACTACTACAAGGCCCAGGGCCTGGTGGTCACGATCTCGGCGCTCGGCAAGGTGGAGGACGTCACGACGCGCGCCATGGAGGCGCTCAAGCGTGGCGAGGACGGCAAGTAGCCGTCCGTACGCAGCTACGGCCGCGGTCCCCTCGGGGGCCGCGGCCGCTGTGTGGGCGGGGCCCTCGCCCGGCCCCGTATCGTTGAAGGCGTTCACCGTCGCCGAAGGTCCAGAAAGGCCGTAGCCCCCATGGTGCAGATCAAGAGCCCCGAGCAGATCGCCAAGATGCGTGAGGCGGGGCTGGTCGTCGCCGCCATTCACGCGGCGACCCGTGAGGCCGCCGTCCCCGGGGCCACCACCAAGGATCTGGACCAGGTCGCGCGCAAGGTGCTCGCCGAGCACAACGCCAAGCCGAACTTCCTCGGCTACGGCGGCTTCCCCGCGACCATCTGCACCTCGGTGAACGAGGTCGTGGTCCACGGCATCCCCTCCGACGACGTCGTCCTCAAGGACGGGGACGTCATCTCCATCGACTGCGGCGCGATCATCGACGGCTGGCACGGCGACGCGGCCTACACGGCCTTCGTCGGCTCCGGTCACGCCCCGGAGCTGATCGAGCTCTCCCGGGTGACCGAGGAGTCGATGTGGGCCGGCATCGCGGCCATGAAGCAGGGCAACCGGCTGGTCGACGTCTCCCGGGCCATCGAGACGTACATCCGCCGCCAGCCCAAGCCGGGCGGCGGCAAGTACGGGATCATCGAGGACTACGGCGGCCACGGCATCGGCACCGAGATGCACATGGACCCGCACCTGCTGAACTACGTCGACCGGCGCCGCGGCAAGGGCCCGAAGCTGGTGCCCGGGTTCTGCCTCGCGATCGAGCCGATGGTGTCGCTGGGGACGCCGCGGACGGAGGTCCTGGAGGACGACTGGACGGTCGTCACCACGGACGGCACGTGGTCCTCGCACTGGGAGCACTCCGTCGCCCTCACCGAGCAGGGGCCGCTGGTGCTGACGGCTCCCGACGGGGGCAAGGCGAAGCTCGCCGAGCTGGGTGTCCAGGCCGCGCCGGATCCGCTGGGCTGAGCGCCGTCCGCGACCGCGCGCCGGTGGGGCCGTTCACGCAGTTCCCCGCGCCCCTTCGGGGCGCGCTTAAAGCTCTTGCGGTACGGGCAGACTCTCTCGATTCGTGTTTCCGAGGGGCCTGACGTAGACTGACTCGTCGGCTCTTGTGTACCCGCATGTCTGCATGCGGGCCGCACTGAGTCGATCAAGGTAGTCGATTCGAAGGGCGAAGCGTGGCCAAGAAGCAAGGTGCCATCGAGATCGAGGGCACTGTCGTCGAGTCTCTTCCGAACGCCATGTTCAAGGTCGAGCTCCAGAACGGCCACCAGGTCCTGGCACACATCAGCGGCAAGATGCGTATGCACTACATCCGCATCCTCCCTGACGACCGGGTCGTGGTGGAGCTGTCTCCGTACGACCTGACGCGTGGCCGGATCGTCTACCGCTACAAGTAGATCTTGCCTGTGTCCCGGCGCCTCGTGCGCTCGGGCTGCCGGCACTGACCCGGAGAACCTCACCAATGAAGGTCAAGCCGAGCGTCAAGAAGATCTGCGACAAGTGCAGGGTGATCCGCCGTCACGGCCGGGTCATGGTCATCTGCGAGAACCCGCGCCACAAGCAGCGCCAGGGCTGACGCACGACCGATCCCTCTGCACCCATCGCAGAGATTCGCGCGACGCAAGCTGAATAGTTCATACGCAGGACCCAGACGGGCACCGATCCGTCTGACACCCCCGGTCGGAGGCCGGGGACCCAGTTCGTACCTGGTACGGCGGCTGGGATCCGGTTCTGCGGAAGACCTCCGTCAAGTAACTGGAGCCATTGAATGGCACGCGTTTCCGGTGTTGACATCCCGCGCGACAAGCGCGTGGAGATCGCCCTCACCTACGTGTTCGGCATCGGCCGGACCCTCTCGCAGCAGACGCTGGCCGCCACCGGCGTCGACCCGAACACCCGCGTTCGCGACCTCTCCGAGGAGCAGCTCGTCGCGATCCGCGAGTACGTCGACAACAACATCAAGACCGAGGGTGACCTCCGTCGCGAGGTCCAGGCCGACATCCGCCGCAAGGTCGAGATCGGCACCTACCAGGGTCTGCGTCACCGTCGTGGCCTGCCCGTCCGCGGTCAGCGCACCAGCACCAACGCGCGTACCCGCAAGGGCCCGCGTCGCGCCATCGCCGGTAAGAAGAAGCCGGGCAAGAAGTAGTCCACAGCGGACGCCTGTCCACGGTCTTCGCTGTAGGACCGACCACCTCCCGTAGGAGTAATAGATGCCCCCCAAGGGTCGTCAGGGCGCTGCCAAGAAGGTGCGCCGCAAGGAAAAGAAGAACGTCGCTCACGGCCACGCGCACATCAAGAGCACGTTCAACAACACGATCGTCTCGATCACGGACCCGTCCGGCAACGTGATCTCCTGGGCCTCCGCCGGCCACGTCGGCTTCAAGGGCTCCCGGAAGTCCACGCCGTTCGCCGCGCAGATGGCCGCCGAGTCGGCTGCGCGCCGCGCCCAGGAGCACGGCATGCGCAAGGTCGACGTGTTCGTCAAGGGCCCGGGCTCCGGTCGTGAGACCGCGATCCGCTCCCTGCAGGCCACGGGCCTCGAGGTCGGCTCCATCCAGGACGTCACCCCGACCCCGCACAACGGCTGCCGTCCGCCGAAGCGCCGCCGCGTCTGACGCGTCGCGCCGCTTCGCGGGCTGGGATTTCGGGCGGTACGGCTCCTTCGGGTCGTATCGCCCGTACCCTTGTCACTATCAGGGCGTCAAATAGCGGGCGCCCCTGACTGAAGGATCTGATCCACACATGCTGATCGCTCAGCGTCCCTCGTTGACCGAAGAGGTCGTCGACGAATTCCGCTCCCGGTTCGTGATCGAGCCGCTGGAGCCGGGCTTCGGTTACACCCTCGGCAACTCCCTGCGCCGGACCCTCCTCTCCTCGATCCCGGGTGCGGCGGTCACGTCCATCCGCATCGACGGCGTGCTGCACGAGTTCACCACCGTGCCGGGCGTCAAGGAGGACGTCACCGACCTGATCCTCAACATCAAGCAGCTGGTCGTCTCCTCGGAGCACGACGAGCCGGTCGTGATGTACCTGCGCAAGCAGGGCCCGGGTCTGGTCACCGCCGCCGACATCGCGCCCCCGGCCGGTGTCGAGGTGCACAACCCCGACCTCGTCCTCGCCACGCTCAACGGCAAGGGCAAGCTGGAGATGGAGCTGACGGTCGAGCGCGGCCGCGGTTACGTCTCCGCCGTGCAGAACAAGCAGGTCGGCCAGGAGATCGGCCGGATCCCGGTCGACTCGATCTACTCGCCGGTGCTCAAGGTCACGTACAAGGTCGAGGCCACGCGTGTCGAGCAGCGGACCGACTTCGACAAGCTGATCGTCGACGTCGAGACCAAGCAGGCGATGCGTCCCCGTGACGCCATGGCGTCGGCCGGCAAGACCCTGGTCGAGCTGTTCGGTCTCGCCCGCGAGCTGAACATCGACGCCGAGGGCATCGACATGGGCCCGTCCCCCACGGACGCCGCCCTGGCCGCCGATCTGGCGCTGCCGATCGAGGAGCTGGAGCTCACCGTTCGGTCGTACAACTGCCTCAAGCGCGAGGGCATCCACTCCGTGGGTGAGCTCGTGGCGCGGTCCGAGGCGGACCTGCTCGACATCCGCAACTTCGGTGCGAAGTCGATCGACGAGGTCAAGGCGAAGCTGGCCGGCATGGGCCTGGCCCTGAAGGACAGCCCGCCCGGATTCGACCCGACCGCCGCCGCGGACGCCTTCGGTGCGGACGACGACGCGGACGCCGGTTTCGTGGAGACCGAGCAGTACTGAGAGCTCGGGCCTTGCGGTCCGTACTCGGGTGCGGGTGCGCTGTGCCTGATCGCGCAGTTCCCCGCGCCCCTTCCGGGAGCGCCCCCTCGGGGTGGCTCCCGGATCTCTGACAGGCAACCGTCTGCTCAGATACTGACCCCGGTACCTGATACGGCCGGGGCAGACACCTAGGAGAAACACCATGCCGAAGCCCACCAAGGGTGCCCGTATGGGCGGCAGCGCCGCGCACGAGAAGCTGCTCCTCGCGAACCTCGCGAAGTCGCTCTTCGAGCACGGTCGCATCACCACCACCGAGGCGAAGGCGCGCAAGCTGCGTCCGTACGCCGAGCGTCTGGTCACCAAGGCGAAGAAGGGCGACCTTCACAACCGCCGTCAGGTGCTCCAGGTGATCACGGACAAGAGCATCGTCCACACGCTCTTCACCGAGATCGGCCCGCGCTACGAGAACCGTCCGGGTGGCTACACCCGCATCACCAAGATCGGTAACCGCCGTGGCGACAACGCGCCCATGGCCGTCATCGAGCTGGTCGAGGCGCTGACGGTGGCGCAGGAGGCGACCGGCGAGGCCGAGGCCGCGACCAAGCGTGCCGCGAAGGACGCCGAGGCTGCCGAGGCTCAGGTCGACACGACCAAGGCCGAGGACACCGAGGAGTCCAAGGACGCGTAAGCGTCTGCCGGGGACCGACGGTCGGCGGCTTGCGGTTCGCCGTGGTCGTTCGCGCAGTTCCCCGCGCCCCTGAAGGGCGTCATGGGCGGGTCCGTTCCCTTTCGAGGGGGCGGGCCCGTCTTCGTGTGGGTGAGAGGATCCTGGGGTGAGTGAGGAAGTAGCACCCGGTCACGTCCGGGTACGGCTCGACCTGTCCTACGACGGCACCGAGTTCTCCGGGTGGGCCAGGCAGGCCGGGGGACGGCGGACCGTGCAGGGGGAGATCGAGGACGCCCTGCGCACCGTCACACGGTCCGGGGACACCACGTACGAGCTGACCGTCGCCGGCCGTACGGACGCCGGTGTGCACGCCCGGGGGCAGGTCGCCCATGTGGACCTGCCGGAGAGCGTGTGGCGCGAGCACCACGAGAAGCTGCTGAAAAGGCTCGCCGGGCGGCTGCCCAGGGACGTGCGGGTGTGGGCGCTGAGGGAGGCGCCCAGCGGGTTCAACGCCCGTTTCTCGGCGGTGTGGAGGCGGTACGCGTACCGGGTCACGGACAACCCCGGGGGCGTCGACCCGCTGCTGCGCAACCACGTGCTGTGGCACGACTGGCCCCTGGACGTGGACGCCATGAACGAGGCCGCCCGCGGGCTGCTGGGCGAGCACGACTTCGCCGCCTACTGCAAGAAGCGGGAGGGGGCCACCACCATCCGCACGCTGCAGGAGCTGAGCCTGGTGCGCGGTGCGGACGGGATCGTCACGGCCACCGTGCGGGCCGACGCCTTCTGCCACAACATGGTGCGCTCGCTCATCGGGGCGCTGCTGTTCGTGGGCGACGGGCACCGGCCGCCGGACTGGCCCGCCAAGGTGCTGGCGGCCGGTGTGCGGGACTCGGCCGTGCACGTCGTACGGCCGCACGGGCTGACGCTGGAGGAAGTCGGTTACCCGGCCGACGAGTTGCTCGCCGCGCGCAGCAAGGAGGCGCGGAACAAGCGGTCGTTGCCGTCGGCCGGGTGCTGCTGAGCGCCGGCTACTCGTTCGCCGCGGCCGAGGCCTGGGCCTCGCCGCGGCGGCGGATCTGGTTGAACGTGAACTGCTGGAGGTCGTCGCTGGTGCGGAACACCGCGGTGTCCTTCGTGGTGACGTCCTTGCCGCTGGTGAAGCCCGCGTTGGCGAAGTAGGCGTAGCGGCCGAAGGAGTTGCTCGTCGTGTTGCAGATGGCGGACTCGCAGAAGCCCTTCACGCCGCCGCCGGAGAGCGACTTCACGAAGCTCTTCTTGTCGGTCTGGCTCTTGGCCTTGAGCGCCTGCGCCTCGGTGTCGAAGACGGCCACGCCCATCGTGACCGCGATGCCGTCCTTGACGTAGGTCACGCGTATCAGACGTGTGCAGTCGTTGGCGGTGAGGACCTTGGGGAGGGTGCCGCCGGCGGCCGAGGCGCAGTTCCTCGTGTCGGCGGTGGGGCCCTTCTTGTAGACGGTGTCGCCCATGGTCAGCTGGGTGCCCGGGAAGAGCGTCTCGGGGCTGAGCGGCGCCTTGTCCTTCTTCGCGCTGGAGACGAAGTCCTTCGGGTCCAGCGGGGGAGGGGCGCTGGTCGGGGCGAACGACGGGGCCGAGGCGGTGCCGCTGGGGATGTCCGCCGAGGGCAGGGAGGCCGGGCTGTTCGTCCCGCCGTCGCCGCCCGCCGAGACCACGGCCACCGCGACGGCGGTGCCGATCGCGACCGTGGCGAGCGCGCCGCCGCCGACGAGCAGCAGCCGGCGCCGCTTGTTGCGGGCCTCGGAGGCTTCAGCGAGCGCGGCCCAGTCCGGGGACTGGCCGCCCCCGCTGTTCCAGGGCTGCTGCGACTGCGGTTTCCAGGGATCCCACTGGGACTGAGGTCCCCCCTGCCCAAAGCTCATGGGCCGCATCTTAGACGGGACATGGGGCGTGCTGGTCCGCCTGCGCGGGCCCCGCAGCCCCTAGCGTTCCTCCCATGCGCACGGGCAAAGGCGACATCTGCGGGTGGTTGGGGCGACTGCTGCCGGCCGTGCTGGTGCTGGTCTGCCTGGCGGTGGGGCCGGCCGCCGCGCTCGGGGTGTGGCCGTCCGTCGTGGTCGCGGCGGTGCAGGCCTGCCGCCGGGCGCGTGGGGGCGGCTGCGCCCTGCGGTGGTGCGCCGGGGTGGTGGCCGATGTGGTGTTCTCGTCGGTGTTCCCGTACGCGCGTCCGGTCCGGCGCGCGACGCTGCGCAGGGCCGTGACGCTGTGTGCCGCGCTGTGCACACCGAGGGGCGGACGGGGGCGGTGATCCCGCGTTTTGACCCTTGTCGAACACCCCGGTATTCTGCTTGTTCGTTGTGTATTGGCTTGCTCATTCTCACGGGACGGGCCCTTACACCGGTCCACCGGGCCGATGACCAGCGACCAGCACGCGGTTTGCGTCACCGCAGTGCGGTCAAGGCTGTCGTGATCGTTTCGGTGACCTGTTCAGGACCATTCACTCGAAGCGAAGGCTACGAACCGTGCGTACGTACAGCCCCAAGCCCGGCGATGTGACGCGCCAGTGGCACGTCATTGACGCTCAGGACGTCGTCCTGGGCCGTCTCGCCTCCACCGCAGCGACCCTTCTCCGGGGCAAGCACAAGCCGATCTACGCGCCGCACGTCGACGCTGGTGACTTCGTCATCATCATCAACGCCGACAAGGTGCACCTCTCCGGCAACAAGCGGACCCAGAAGATGGCGTACCGCCACTCCGGCTACCCGGGTGGTCTGCGCTCCGTCCGTTACGACGAGCTGCTCGACAAGAACCCCGAGAAGGCCATCGAGAAGGCCGTCAAGGGCATGCTCCCCAAGAACACTCTGGGCCGTCAGATGCTCTCGAAGCTGAAGGTCTACAAGGGTGACCAGCACCCGCACGGCGCGCAGCAGCCGCAGCCGTACGAGATCACCCAGGTCGCGCAGTAAGTCCGGCCACCCCCTAAGACTGAACAGAATCTGAGGAGAATCGTGGCCGAGACCACTGCCGAGCAGCCGCTCGAAGAGCTTGACATCGACAGCTACACCACCGAGTCCGAGGTGCCCGTCGAGGGCGAGTACACCTCGGAGTCCATGGCGTCCCGCTTCGGCGAGCCCCAGCCGGCCGCCGGCCTGGGCCGTCGCAAGAACGCCATCGCCCGCGTCCGGATCGTCCCGGGCACCGGCAAGTGGAAGATCAACGGTCGCACCCTCGAGGACTACTTCCCGAACAAGGTGCACCAGCAGGAAGTCAACGAGCCGTTCAAGGTCCTCGAGCTCGAGGGCCGCTACGACGTCATCGCCCGTATCGCCGGTGGCGGTGTCTCCGGCCAGGCCGGTGCGCTCCGTCTCGGTGTCGCCCGCGCGCTGAACGAGGCCGACGTCGACAACAACCGCGGTCCGCTGAAGAAGGCCGGCTTCCTCCGCCGCGACGACCGTGCGGTCGAGCGCAAGAAGGCCGGTCTGAAGAAGGCCCGCAAGGCTCCGCAGTACAGCAAGCGCTAATCGCGTCGCCCGTCCTCGCGACTGGCTTCGCCTCGATCGCCCCGGCGGCACGGTTGTGCTGCCGGGGCGGTTCGTTTACACAACCCGTACCGGCCCCCGACTGTCTCAGGGGATGTACCTGGGAATGTGAGCCGCATTCTCTTCAGCAATACGGAGGACACCACAGTGGGACGACTCTTCGGCACGGACGGCGTGCGCGGTGTCGCCAACGCGGATCTCACGGCGGAGATGGCCCTGGGCCTGTCCGTGGCCGCGGCGCACGTACTGGCCGAGGCGGGCACGTTCGAGGGGCACCGGCCCACCGCGATCGTCGGACGTGACCCCCGCGCCTCCGGGGAGTTCCTGGAAGCCGCCGTGGTCGCGGGCCTGGCCAGCGCCGGTGTGGACGTCCTGCGTGTCGGTGTGCTGCCGACGCCCGCGGTGGCGTTCCTGACCGGGTCGCTCGGCGCCGACCTCGGTGTGATGCTCTCCGCGAGCCACAACGCCATGCCCGACAACGGCATCAAGTTCTTCGCCCGCGGCGGCCACAAGCTCGCCGACGAGCTGGAGGACCGCATCGAGTCCGTGTACGAGGAGCACCGCACCGGCGCGCCGTGGGACCGGCCGACCGGCGCCGGCGTGGGCCGGGTGCGCGAGTACGGCGAGGGCTACGACCGGTACGTCGAGCATCTGCTGGGTGTCCTGCCGAACCGGCTCGACGGGCTGAAGGTCGTCCTCGACGAGGCGCACGGCGCCGCCGCCCGGGTCTCGCCCGAGGCGTTCCAGCGGGCCGGTGCCGAGGTCGTCACGATCGGCGCCGAGCCGGACGGGCTCAACATCAACGACGGGTGCGGCTCGACGCACCTGGACAAGCTCAAGGCCGCCGTGATCGAGCACGGGGCCGATCTGGGCATCGCGCACGACGGCGACGCCGACCGGTGCCTCGCCGTGGACCACACCGGCGAGGAGGTGGACGGCGACCAGATCCTCGCCGTGCTCGCCCTGGCCATGCGGGAGCAGTCCACGCTGCGGTCCGAGACGGTCGTGGCCACCGTGATGTCGAACCTCGGGTTCAAGCTCGCCATGGAGCGGGAGGGCATCCGGCTGGTGCAGACCGCGGTGGGCGACCGGTACGTGCTGGAGGAGATGAAGGAGCACGGGTTCGCGCTCGGCGGCGAGCAGTCCGGGCACGTGATCGTCCTCGACCACGCGACGACCGGGGACGGGACGCTGACCGGGCTGATGCTGGCGGCGCGGGTCGCCGGCAGCGGGCGCCCGCTGCGGGAGCTGGCCTCCGTGATGGAGCGGCTGCCGCAGGTGCTGATCAACGTGCCGGATGTGGACAGGTCCCGGGTGAAGACGTCCGCGGAGCTGGCGGCGGCCGTCGCCGACGCGGAGCGGGAGCTGGGGGTCACCGGGCGGGTGCTGCTGCGTCCCTCCGGGACCGAGCCGTTGGTGCGGGTGATGGTCGAGGCGGCAGATATCGAGCAGGCTCGGTCGGTGGCGGGGCGGCTGGCCGATGTGGTGAAGTCGGCGTTGGGTTAGCCGGCTGTTCCGGGTTCGGGGCGGGGGCTGCGGGTCTCTGCGGGCTGCCGGTTGCGTGTGGCTTGTCGCGCAGTTCCCCGCGCCCCTGGCGGCGATGTCCCTCAGGGTGTGGCTTTGCGCTGCCTGGCCCAGAGCCACTTCTGGAGGGCGAGTGTCGCCGTGCCCGCGAGGATGATGCCCAGCAGGTTGAGCAGGAGTTGTTCCGTGGAGCCCCAGGTCTGCTTCATGTCGCCGTAGCTGAGGGCCACCGCCGCGTTGGCGGCGGCCGGGACCGTGGTCACCGAGATCGCGACGCCGACCAGGGCGCCGGACTTGGCGGAGGTCAGGGAGAGCGTGCCCGCGGCGCCGGCGAGGACCGCCACGACGAAGGAGAACCAGTCGGGGGCGTAGATGAAGCCGGTGTTGGGGCGTTCGCTCTCCAGCTTCGCCTCGGTGAACAGGTTCACCGCGTCCATGAAGTGGCTGAAGCCGACCGTCACCGCCATCGCCACGGCGAAGCCCACCAGCAGGGCGGTCAGCGAGCGCAGCGCCAGTCGGGGCGCGCGCTGCACCACCGCCGTGCAGATGCCGGCGAGCGGGCCGAACTCCGGGCCCACCGCCATCGCGCCCACGATCAGGATGGCGTTGTCCAGCACCACACCGCAGGCCGCGATCATGGTGGCCAGCGTGAGGAACGCCAGGTAGGTGACCGACAGCGTCGATTCCTCGTGGGTGGCGTCGGTCAGGTGCTCCCACAGCACCGCGTCCGCGCCCTCGCCGGGCGCGTCGGCCTCCGCCTTGTCGGCCCGCTTCGACAGCGACAGGTCGATGTTCTCGACGGCGATCGAGCCGCAGTCCTCCAGGTCCAGGTCCCGCAGGCGGCCCAGGAGTTCGTCGCCCGCCTCCCGGGCCACGTCGCACATCACGACGTCGCCGTCGGGATCGCGGGCCGCGCCCGGCAGCACGACGAGATGCGTGGTACCGACCGTCCCCTCGATCAGACGGACCACGTCACCCGTCTTCTCGGACGGCGTGATCAGGCGCAGATGCAGCATGGCGGCAGCGTAACGGTCACAGCTTGCGCAGGCTCAGGCGCTGCACCTTGTGATCGGGGCCCTTGCGCACGACGAGCGTGGCGCGGCCGCGGGTGGGGGCGATGTTCTCCACCAGGTTCGGCCGGTTGATCGTGCGCCACATCGTGCGGGCGTAGTCGAGGGCCTCCTCCTCGGAGACCTGGGTGTACTTGCGGAAGTACGAGGACGGGTTCTGGAAGGCGGTCGCGCGCAGTTTGCGGAAGCGGCTGAGGTACCAGTGCTCGATGTCCTCGACGCGGGCGTCGACGTAGACGCTGAAGTCGAAGTAGTCGGCGAGGCCGACGCGGGTGCGGCCGTCCTTGCCGGGCAGGGCGGGCTGCAGGACGTTCAGGCCCTCGACGATCAGGATGTCGGGCCGGCGGACCGTGAGGCGCTCGTCCGGGACGATGTCGTAGATCAGGTGGGAGTAGACCGGGGCCGTGACCTCGTCCTTGCCGGCCTTGATGTCGGCGACGAACCGGGTCAGGGCGCGGCGGTCGTAGGACTCCGGGAAGCCCTTGCGGGACATCAGGCCGCGGGCCTGGAGCTCCCGGGTGGGCAGCAGGAAGCCGTCGGTGGTGACCAGCTCGACGCGCGGGTGCTCGGGCCAGCGGGAGAGCAGGGCCTGCAGCAGGCGGGCGACCGTCGACTTGCCGACGGCGACCGACCCGGCGACCCCTATGACGAACGGGGTGCCGGACTGGGAGCCCTGCTCGCCGAGGAACGTGTTGAGCGCCCCCCTGAGGCCGTCCGTGGCGCCGACGTAGAGGTTGAGGAGCCGGGAGAGCGGGAGGTAGATGTCCCGCACCTCGTCCAGGTCGATCACGTCGCCGAGACCGCGCAGCTTCTCGACCTCCTCGGCCGTCAGGGGCAGCGGCGTCTTGTCACGCAGCGCGCTCCATTCGGCTCGGGTGAGGTCGACGTAGGGAGTCGCCTCCGGGCGGGGCCGGTGGGCGCTCCGGGGCATCGAGGAGGCCGGAGAGATCACGGTCCATTGTTACGGGCGTACGAACGGACGGTGAGGTGGGATCCGTCACGCGGGTCTTTCGGGCCGCTTCCAGGGGAGAAATCCGGCCAACGGGAGGAATGTCAGTGGCGTGCGTCACAGTTGTGGGAAGGGTGGGCCCGGCCCCGGGTCCACGGACCCCGAGGGGTGACCCATGACATATGCGATAGAGGCGGAAGGTCTGGTCAAACGGTTCCGGGAGACCGAGGCGCTGGCGGGGGTCGACCTCGCGGCCCGCAAGGGCACGGTCCTCGGGCTGCTGGGTCCCAACGGCGCCGGGAAGACGACCGCGGTGCGGATCTTCGCCACGCTGCTGCGGCCCGACGGGGGCCGGGCCCGGGTGGCCGGGCACGACGTGGTGCGCGAGGCCGGGGTGGTGCGCTCCCTGGTCGGCCTGACCGGGCAGTACGCGGCGGTCGACGAGAACCTCACCGGCACGGAGAACCTGCTGCTCATCGGCCGGCTGCTCGGGCTGCCGCGGCGGGAGGCGAAGGCGCGGGCGGGTGAGCTGCTGGAGCGCTTCCAGCTGACGCACGCGGCGGGCCGGGCCGCGAAGACGTACTCGGGCGGTATGCGCCGGCGGCTGGACCTCGCGGCCAGCCTGGTCGGCCGGCCCAGCATCCTCTTCCTGGACGAGCCCACCACCGGCCTGGACCCGCACAGCCGCGGCGAGTTGTGGGACCTGCTGCGCGGCCTGGTCGCGGACGGGGCGACCGCCCTGCTGACCACGCAGTACCTGAACGAGGCCGATGTGCTCGCCGACGAGATCGTGGTGATCGACCAGGGCCGGGTGATCGCCGAGGGCACGCCTGACCGGCTGAAGGCGCAGGTCGGCGGGCAGGTGCTGGAGCTGCGGCCGATCCTCGGGCAGGACCTCGCACGGGCGCACGCGCTGGTGGCCGGGGCCGCCGGGCCCGAGGCGCGGATCGAGGGCGAGACGGTCACCGCGCCCGTGAAGGACCCCGAGCTGATGCCGGCCGTGGTGCGCGCGCTCGACCGGGAGGGCATCGCGGTGGGGGAGCTGGCCCTGCGCCGCTCCTCGCTCGACGAGGTGTTCCTCTCCCTGACCGGGCACCGCGCGGAACCGGGCGGGTCCCGGCAGGACGGCGACGCGGACGCCCGGGGCGAGGACGAGCTGGAGAAGGCGGTGAGCCGGTCATGACGGCCACCACCGTCACCGCGCCGCTCACCTCGTCGGGCCGGGTGCCGCCCCTCGCCGGGGTGCGGCAGACCTTCACGATGGCCTGGCGGAGCCTGGTCGCCGTCAAGCACAACCCGCTCGAACTGGTCGACTACAGCATCACGCCGATCATGTTCGTGTTCCTGTTCACCTATGTGCTGGGCGGGCAGATGGCCGGGTCGCCGGAGGCGTACCTGAAGTACGCGCTGCCCGGGATCATCGTGCAGAACACCCTGTTCATGACGATGTACACGGCGATGGCCCTCAACACCGACCTCACCAAGGGCGTCTTCGACCGGCTGCGCAGCCTGCCCATCGCCCGCTCGGCCCCGCTCGTCGGGCGCATCACCGCCGACCTCGCCAAGCACGTGTGGGCGATGGTGCTGATGATCGTCCTCGGGCTGGCGCTCGGCTTCCGGGTCACCGGCGGCTTCGGCGGGTTCCTGCTCGGGGTGCTGCTGGTGGTGGTGTTCGCGGCGGCCGTCTCCTGGAGCGCGGTGCTGATCGGGATGCTGGCCGGTGACGCCGAGAAGGTGCAGGCGTTCGCCTTCACCCTGATCTTCCCGATCACGTTCACCAGCAGCGCGTTCGTCGTCGTCGACACCATGCCGGGCTGGCTCCAGGCGTGGAGCGACGTCAATCCGGTCACACACCTGTCCGACGCGTTCCGCGGGCTGCTGCTGGGCGGGCCGGTGGCGGAGCCGGTGCTGTGGTCGCTGGTGTGGGCGGCGGGGATCGCCCTCGTCTTCTATCCGCTGGCCATGAGGGCGTACCGCGCCAAGGTCTGACAGCAGGGGGAGGCAAGCGGTTCGTACCCCGGTGGGAATTTCCGATTTCGGGCACGCAACGGCCGGTTCGGCGCGGGAATCGACCCTAAGCTGCCGCCCATGTGTGGAATCGTGGGATACGTGGGGCCGCAGTCGGCGCTCGAGGTCGTGATGGCCGGGCTGAAGCGGCTGGAGTACCGGGGCTACGACTCGGCGGGTGTCGCCGTCCTGGCGGACGGCGGGCTCGCGACGGCCAAGAAGGCCGGCAAGCTCCTCAACCTGGAGAAGGAACTGGACGGCAGGCCGCTGCCGACGGGCGCCACGGGCATCGGCCACACCCGGTGGGCCACCCACGGCGGACCGACCGACGCCAACGCCCACCCGCACATCGACAACGCGGGCCGGGTCGCGGTCGTCCACAACGGCATCATCGAGAACTTCGCCGCGCTGCGGGACGAACTCCAGGAGCGCGGCCACGAGCTGTCCTCCGAGACCGACACCGAGGTCGTCGCGCATCTGCTCGCCGAGGAGTTCTCCTCCTGCGCGGACCTGGCCGAGGCGATGCGGCTGGTGTGCCGGCGGCTGGAGGGGGCCTTCACCCTGGTCGCGGTGCACGCCGACGAGCCCGACGTGGTGGTGGGCGCCCGGCGGAACTCGCCGCTGGTGGTGGGCGTCGGCGAGGGCGAGGCGTTCCTGGCCTCGGACGTCGCCGCGTTCATCGAGCACACCCGGTCCGCGATCGAGCTGGGCCAGGACCAGGTGGTGGAGCTGCGCCGCGACGGTGTGACGGTGACGGGCTTCGACGGCCGCCCGGCCGAGGTGCGCTCCTACCACGTGGACTGGGACGCCTCCGCCGCAGAGAAGGGCGGTTACGACTACTTCATGCTCAAGGAGATCGCCGAGCAGCCCAAGGCGGTCGCCGACACCCTGCTGGGCCGGATCGACGGCTCGGGGTCGCTGACCCTGGACGAGGTGCGGATCCCGCCGCGGGTGCTGCGCGAGGTCGACAAGGTCGTCATCGTCGCCTGCGGCACGGCCTTCCACGCCGGGATGATCGCCAAGTACGCCATCGAGCACTGGACGCGCGTGCCGTGCGAGGTGGAGTTGGCCAGCGAGTTCCGCTACCGGGACCCGATCCTGGACGCGCAGACGCTGGTCATCGCCATCTCCCAGTCCGGCGAGACCATGGACACGCTGATGGCGCTGCGGCACGCCCGCGAGCAGGGCTCCAAGGTGCTGGCGATCTGCAACACCAACGGCTCGACGATTCCGCGCGAGTCCGACGCCGTGCTGTACACGCACGCCGGGCCGGAGGTCGCCGTGGCCTCAACGAAGGCGTTCCTGACGCAGCTCGTCGCCTGTTACCTGGTCGCCCTGTACCTCGGTCAGGTCCGGGGCACCAAGTGGGGCGACGAGATCCGGGCGGTGATCCGCGACCTGTCGTCCATCTCCGGCGCGGTGGAGCGGGTGCTGGGGACGATGGAGCCGGTGCGGGAGCTGGCGCGCACGCTGGCCTCGAAGGACACGGTGCTGTTCCTCGGCCGGCACGTGGGCTACCCGGTGGCGCTGGAGGGCGCGCTGAAGCTGAAGGAACTCGCCTACATGCACGCCGAGGGGTTCGCGGCGGGCGAGCTGAAGCACGGCCCGATCGCGCTGATCGAGGAGGACCTGCCGGTCGTGGTGGTCGTGCCGTCGCCGCGCGGGCGGTCGGTGCTGCACGACAAGATCGTGTCCAACATCCAGGAGATCAGGGCGCGGGGCGCGCGGACGATCGTCATCGCCGAGGAGGGCGACGAGGCGGTCGTGCCCTACGCGGACCATCTGATCCGGGTCCCGGTCACGCCGACCCTGCTGCAGCCGCTGGTGACCACGGTGCCGCTGCAGGTGTTCGCCTGTGAGCTGGCGACGGCCCGCGGCAACGAGGTGGACCAGCCGCGCAACCTCGCGAAGTCGGTGACCGTGGAGTGAGCAGCGGGGGCGGCCGGCCGCTGCCGTCCGCCCCCGCCGCGGCCGGCCGGGCCGGTGACTACCAGTTGATGCAGGTCTTGGGGACCCAGCCGTTGACCTTGTCGCCGCCGTAGTACCACAGGTTGCTCTTCTTGCCGCAGGCCTTGTACGAGCCGCCCTTGTAGGCCTTGCCGTCGTTGCAGATGCCGCCGCGCTTGCCCTTGCCCCAGATGCCGAGGGCCGTGGCGGAGGTCTTCGGCGCGGTGCGGACCTTGACGGTCTCGTTGGCCTTGACGTTCACGATCGCCTTGCTGCAGTCCTTCGGCGGCGCCGCGGCAGCGGTGCCGGCGGTGGCCACGGTG
Source organism: Streptomyces sp. DT190 (assembly GCF_049846985.1). Classification (NCBI taxonomy): domain Bacteria; kingdom Bacillati; phylum Actinomycetota; class Actinomycetes; order Kitasatosporales; family Streptomycetaceae; genus Streptomyces; species Streptomyces sp. DT190. The sequence goes on from NZ_JBNCNM010000012.1 coordinate 60,336, forward strand.
CCCGTCAGGGCGGTGGCGAAGAGAGCTATCGAAGTGGCCGCGGTCCCCAGCGACTTGACCTTCATGGTGGTGCGTTCCTCCCGTTGTGCGCGATGCCGTGTGCACATCGCGGTCATCGCGAACTGTACAAGGGGCAGGGGGAGTTCGAGGTCGGGAGTGCGGCGCGGGCCGGGGCTGCGGGGGAGCGGTGCGGCCGTCCCGTCGCGTGCCGACCGGGTCGGGTGGCCGGGGTGGCGCCGGTGCCGGCGGGGAACGGCCCGGCAGGACCGTAGGGTGCTGGGCATGAGCATCATCGGGGTCGGGATCGACGTCGCCGAGATCGATCGGTTCGCGGCGTCACTGGAACGCACGCCCGCGCTGGCCGAGCGGCTGTTCGTGGAGCGGGAGTTGCTGCTGCCCAGCGGGGAACGCCGGGGTGTCGCCTCCCTGGCCGCCCGGTTCGCCGCCAAGGAGGCCCTGGCCAAGGCGCTCGGGGCCCCGGCGGGGCTGCTGTGGACCGACGCCGAGGTGTACGTCGAGGACGGCGGGCGGCCCCGGCTGCGGGTGACCGGGACGGTGGCCGCGCGGGCCGCCGAACTGGGCGTGCGGTCCTGGCACGTGTCCCTGAGCCATGACGCCGGGGTGGCCTCGGCCGTCGTCATCGCCGAGGCGTGAGGCGTGAGCCGGTCCGGCGGCTGAGAAGCCCATAGGGCCGAAGGTGACGGACCGTGCCTCGTACGGGCGAGTGCCGTCCTGTCCGGCCTCGCGCGCATCGAACACGCGGGTCCTGGAGGCGTCGCGCCGCCCGGGCGCGTGAAGCCCCCGCCCGGTGCGGGGCGAGGGCTCCGGGGCGCGCCGGGGCGTCAGCAGATCGTCTGACTGCTGTTCACCCGCGTGATGTTGCGGAACGTGGTGTTCTCGCCGCACGGGCTCTCCCTGATGGCCGCGTTGGTGACCGTCAGGTTCTGGATGGTGATGTCCTTGTTGTTGGGGAACTCCGAGCGCGCTGCCAGGCGCAGCTCGCCGCCACCGGTGATCGTGCCGCTCTGGGCGGCCAGGCTGACGTTGTAGCAGTTCTCGATCAGGACCGAGTTGTTGCCGGTGCCGGAGAGCGTCACCCGGTCGATGACGGCCCCGCCGCTCTCCGAGACGCAGAACACGCCGCGCCCGCCGCCGCGCGCGACCACCTCGCCGACGCGGATGTTGGTGGGGTAGCCGCTGCCGATCCGGCCGTTGCGGTTGGCCATGCGGAAGGCGGCGTAGCCGGTGCCCGTGCCCGCGTTCTCCGCGTCCACCTTGCCGACGGTGGCGTTGACGGTCTGGTTGAGCAGCAGGCCCGACTCGCCGACGTTGCGGGCCGTCACCGTGCCGACGGTGAGGCCGTCCACGCCGTAGGTCTCGACCGCGTGGCTGGAGGCGCCGGAGACGTAGACGTTGTCGATGCGGACGTTGCGGGTCCACTGGCTGGTGTCGCCGCGGTTGTCGATGCGCACGCCCAGCCCGGCGGACAGGCGCATGTCGATCTGGCCGAGCACGACGTTCTGCACGTTGCGCAGGAAGATGCCGTACAGCGGGGTGCCGGTGAGCTTGAGGTTCTGCACCTCCACGTCCCGTGTGCCGCGCGAGTAGACCGGCGCCTGGTCGCCGGAGCCGCTGCCGGTGACGTTGATGGTGCCGCAGACGTCGAGGACGGTGTAGCTCGGCAGCGAGATGCGGGAGCCCGCCGGGACGGAGCCCGAGCCGCGGACCACGACCCGCTCCTTCGCGGTGCGGCCCGGGGTGAGGCTGTTGACGGCCGCCTGCACGGCGGCGCGCATGTCGGTGCCGGTGTGGACCGTGCTGCCGCCGCGCCGGGCGGTCCAGGTGCTGCCGCTCTGCACGGCCTCGGCCTGGAAGGAGCCGTCTCCGCAGGCCAGGGCGCGGGTGGGGGCGGCGTTGGCGGGGGCGTTCAGGGTGCCGGCGGCGGTGAGGAGGGCGGTGGCGCCGGCGGCGGCCAGTAAGGCGGCTCTGCGTCGCATGGGGGGCCTCGGTTTCGTCGAACGTGGGGGGTGTGCAAGCGCTTTCTGTGCGGCCGGGAGTCTGGCAAAGCCGCGGCGGAGCGTCAATGGATGCGACACGGGAAGGAGGTGCGCCCGGGGCGCGTGAGTGGCCCGGCGGTCGTACGGGAAACTCGACCTCCATGCGGAATGCGTACAGCGTGGACACGGTCAGGACCGCCGAACGGGAGCTGATGGCCCGGCTGCCGGAGGGGGCGCTGATGCAACGCGCCGCCGCCGGGCTCGCCGCGGCCTGCGCCGACCTGCTCGGGCGGGTGTACGGCAGGCGGGTGGTGCTGCTGGTCGGCAGCGGGGACAACGGCGGTGACGCGCTGTACGCCGGGGCGCGGCTGGCCCGGCGCGGGGCCGGGGTCACGGCGGTGCTGCTCGCGCCGGAGCGGGTGCACACGGCGGGGCTGGCGGCGCTGCGGCGGGCCGGGGGGCGGGCGGTCGGTGCCGGTGGGGCCGCCGGGGGCGCCGGAGGTGCCGAGGAACTGGTCGAGCGGGCCGATCTCGTCGTCGACGGCATCGTCGGGATCGGCGGGCAGGGCGGGTTGCGGCCGGAGGCGGTGCCGCTGGCCGCCGCAGCCGGGCGGTCGCGGGGAGCTGTGGTCGCCGTCGACCTGCCGAGCGGGGTGGACGCCGGCACCGGGGAGGTGCGCGGCGTCGCGATCCGGGCCGATCTGACGGTGACGTTCGGGACGCACAAGCCGGGCCTGCTGATCGACCCGGCGCGGGAGTACGCCGGGTCGGTGCGGCTGGTCGACATCGGCCTGGAGCTGCCGGCGGAACCGGAGCTGGAGGCGCTGCAGCACGTGGACGTGGCCCGGCTGCTGCCGGTGCCGGGGGCGGAGAGCGACAAGTACCGGCGGGGCGTGGTCGGGATCGCCGCCGGGTCGGCCCGGTACCCCGGGGCCGCGGTGCTCGCGGTCGCGGGGGCGCTGCGGGGCGGGGCCGGAGCCGTGCGGTACGTCGGGCCGGCCGCTGACGCGGTGCTCGCGCGGTTCCCCGAGACGCTCGTGTCGGACCAGGGGCCGAAGCACGCGGGGCGGGTGCAGGCGTGGGTCGTCGGGCCGGGGGCGGGCGACGACGCGGCGACGGTGGGGGAGGTGCTGGCGGCGGACGTGCCCGTGCTCGTCGACGCGGACGGACTGCGGCTGGCGGACGTGGAGGTCGTGCGGGGGCGCCGGGCGCCGACGCTGCTGACACCGCACGCCGGGGAGGCCGCGGCGCTGCTCGGGGTGGACCGCCGGGAGGTCGAGGAGGGGCGGCTGGCCGCGGTGCGGGAGCTGGCGGCGCGGTACGGGGCGACCGTGCTGCTGAAGGGCTCGACGACGGTGGTGGCCGACGCGGGGGGCGGAGCGGTGCGGGTGAACGCGACGGGCACGTCGTGGCTGGCCACGGCGGGCAGCGGGGACGTGCTGTCGGGCCTGGCGGGGTCGCTGCTGGCGGCGGGGCTGCGCGCGGTGGACGCGGGCAGCGTGGGCGCGTATCTGCACGGGCTGGCCGGACGGCTGGCGGCGGAGGGGGCGCCGGTGGGGGCGCACGACGTGGCGGCGGCGATTCCCGCGGCCTGGCGGAACGTCCTGGGGTGAGCGCCGCGGGGCGGCCGTCCCCGCGTCGCCGGGCGAGGCGGGGACGGGCTGATGCCTCCGGGTGAGCGGTTGCGCGCGGCGTTGCCCCGGGGCTCGGTTCCCGCGTTTCCCTGAGGCCATGAACCGCAGACGTACCGCCGGCCGTGCCCTCGCCGTGCTGTTCGCCGTGGCCGCCGTGCTGCCCGGTGAGGTGGCGGCGGCCGCTCCCGCGCCGCCCCGCCCCGGGCCCCTCGGGGAGCTCGTTTCGGGGGTGGCGCCGGCGGCCGCGCGGTCCTGGGCGCTCGACACGCCCGGCCGGGCGCTGCCGCCCGCGGGGTACGCGCCGTCCGCCGAGGAGGACGCCGCCGAGCCGCGCGGCGCCGCGGCCGGGACGTACGCGCTCGTCGAGTACGCGCCGTCGGGGGAGGCGGGCGCGCGGGCCGGCTGTACACGGAAGGCGGGGCCCCACCAGCGGCAGGTCGAGCGGTGGCTGGGGCTGCCGGTGGACGGGAGGCAGTCGGCGGCCGACTGCCGGGCCGTCCGGGCGTTCCAGGTGCGCCAGGGGATCGAGCCGGCCATCGGGTTCGCCGGGCCGGTGACCTGGGCGCGGATGCGGTACCTGTCGGCGCGCGCGAACCCGAATGCCGCCGGCAGATGCCCGGTGCGCGGCCACCCCGTGGCGTGCGTGGACCTCGACCGGCAGCTGATGTGGGTGCAGAAGGGCCGGACGGTCGTCTTCGGAGTGGTGCCCATCCGCAGCGGCCGGGCCGGCTACCGGACGCGGGCCGGCTGGCACACCGTCTACTGGCGGCACAGGAACCACTGGTCGACGCTGTACGACACCCCGATGCCCTACTCCCAGTTCTTCAGCGGCGGGCAGGCCTTCCACGGCGTCCACGGCAGTCTGCACACCCCCGTCGGCTCGATGGGCTGCGTGAACCTCACCGCGGGCGACGCGCGGCGGCTGTGGGGCGTGCTGCGGAAGGGCGACCGGGTGTACGTGTGGGGGCGGCGGCCCGGGACGTAGCAGGCTGCCGCCGGGGCCGGTGCCCCGGGCGGGTCGGGGCCCTCTGAGACACTGGGCGCGATGAGCGAGAGAACAGCCCCGCGGACCGCGCCCCTGCGGGCCCGCGCCGAGATCGACCTGGCCGCCCTGCGGGCCAACGTGCGGGCCCTGCGTGCCCATGCCCCGGGCGCGGCCGTGATGGCCGTGGTGAAGTCCGAGGCGTACGGTCACGGGGCTGTGCCGTGTGCCCGTGCCGCCGTCGAGGCGGGCGCGAGCTGGCTGGGCACGGCCACCCCCGAGGAGGCCCTCGCCCTGCGGGCCGCCGGCCTGCCGGGCCGCATCATGTGCTGGCTGTGGACGCCCGGCGGGCCCTGGCGCGAGGCGATCGAGGCCGACCTGGACGTCTCCGTCAGCGGCCTGTGGGCCCTGCGGGAGGTCACCGAGGCGGCCCGGGCGGCCGGCCGGCCCGCGCGCGTGCAGCTCAAGGCCGACACCGGGCTCGGGCGCAACGGCTGCCAGCCGGGCGAGGACTGGGCCGCCCTGGTCGGCGAGGCCCGGCGCGCCGAGGCCGAGGGACTGCTGCGCGTCACCGGCCTGTGGTCGCACTTCGCCTGCGCCGACGAGCCCGGGCATCCCTCCATCGCCGCCCAGCTCGGCCTGTTCCGGGAGATGGTCGCGTACGCCGAGGGGCAGGGCGTCCGGCCCGAGGTCCGGCACATCGCCAACTCGCCGGCCACGCTCACGGTGCCCGAGAGCCACTTCGACCTGGTCCGCACCGGCATCGCCACCTACGGCATCTCGCCCAGCCCCGAGCTGGGCACCCCGGCCGACTTCGGACTGCGCCCGGTGATGACGCTGGCCGCCTCCCTCGCCCTGGTCAAGCAGGTCCCGGGCGGGCACGGCGTCAGCTACGGCCACCGGTACGTGACGCCCGGCGAGACCACCCTCGGCCTCGTCCCGCTCGGCTACGCGGACGGCATTCCGCGGCACGCCTCGTCGGCCGGCCCGGTGCTGGTCGAGGGCAAGTGGCGGACGATCGCCGGACGGGTCGCGATGGACCAGTTCGTCGTCGACCTGGGCGGCGACACGCCCGCACCGGGCGCCGAGGCCGTCCTCTTCGGGCCCGGGGACCGCGGCGAGCCCACCGCCGAGGACTGGGCGCAGGCGGCCGGAACCATCGCCTACGAGATCGTGACCCGGATCGGAACGCGCGTTCCCCGCGTCTATGTGAATGAGGAACAGGACGGGTAACTCGCACCCGTAGGACTGTCACGCGAGGCACGAAAGGCACCCTGGTCACACGGGCAACACCAGGCACAGGGCATCATCCGGCCCGGAGGGTCACCCGACCGGCAGCCCGGCGAAGAGGAGCGGTACGTGAGCGAGAGCAGTGCGGAGGTCGTCGCGGACGTCGCCTCCGCGGCCGTCGCGGCCTCCACCGCGGGGGCGGCGGGAGGCTGGCGCCGGGCGACGGGTCTCGCCGGCGTCGCGATAGGCGTGGTGGCCGCGGGCGCGGCCGCCGGGGTCGCGCTGGAGCGGATGACGGTCGGCCGCGGCATGCGCCAGAAGGCCCGGCTCGCCCTCGACTCGGCGGGCCCGTACGGCTCGCTGCGCGGCATGCCAGGCAAGGCGTTCGCCGACGACGGCACCGAGCTGTACTACGAGGTCGACGACCTCGACCCGGACGCCGCCCCGGCCATGGGGCCGCGCCGCCGCAGGCTCTTCGGCCGCAAGGCGCCCGCACCGGTCACCGTCGTCTTCAGCCACGGCTACTGCCTCAGCCAGGACTCCTGGCACTTCCAGCGGGCGGCCCTGCGCGGGGTCGTCCGGACCGTGCACTGGGACCAGCGCAGCCACGGCCGCTCCGGGCGGGGCGCCGCGCAGGCGCGGGGCGAGGCGGTCACCATCGAGCAGCTGGGCCGCGACCTCAGGGCCGTCATCGACGCGGCCGTGCCCGAAGGGCCGATCGTGCTGGTCGGGCACTCCATGGGCGGCATGACGGTGATGGCCCTGGCCGACCAGTACCCCGAGCTGATCCGCGAGCGGGTCGTCGGGGTCGCGTTCGTGGGCACGTCCTCGGGCCGTCTCGGCGAGGTCAACTACGGGCTGCCCGTCGCGGGCGTCAACGCGGTGCGGCGGGTGCTGCCGGGGGTGCTGAAGGCGCTGGGGCAGCGGGCCGAGCTGGTGGAGAAGGGACGCCGGGCCACGGCGGAGCTGTTCGCCGGGGTCATCAAGCGGTACTCGTTCGCCTCCCGGGACGTCGACCCGGCCGTGGCGCGGTTCGCCGAGCGGATGATCGAGAGCACGCCGATCGACGTGGTCGCCGAGTTCTACCCGGCGTTCAACGACCACGACAAGACCGAGGCCCTCGCGTACTTCGCCGACCTGCCGGTCCTGGTCCTGGCCGGGGTGCAGGACCTGGTCACTCCCAGTGAGCACAGCGAGGCCATCGCGGATCTGCTGCCGGACGCCGAGCTGGTGCTGGTGCCGGACGCGGGGCACCTGGTGATGCTGGAACACCCGGAAGTGGTCACCGACCGCCTCGCCGACCTGCTCACCCGCACGGGTGCCGTGCCCACAGGGGCTACCGTGAAGGGCTATGGAAGCACCAGCAGCACCGCACAACCCGGCTGAGTCCGGATCCGTCCAGATCGTCGTCACGTCCCCCGAGCAGATGCGGGAGCTGGGCCGCCGGCTCGCGAAACTGCTGCGCGCGGGCGACCTGGTGATGCTGAGCGGGGAGCTCGGCGCGGGCAAGACGACGCTGACCCGTGGGCTGGGCGAGGGGCTCGGCGTGCGCGGGGCCGTCACCTCGCCGACGTTCGTCATCGCCCGGGTGCACCCCTCCCTGGGCGACGGGCCGTCCCTGGTCCACGTCGACGCCTACCGCCTCTCCGGCGGTCTGGACGAGATGGAGGACCTCGACCTCGACGTCTCCCTGCCGGAGTCCGTGGTCGTCGTGGAGTGGGGCGAGGGCAAGGTCGAGGACCTCACCGAGGACCGGCTGCAGGTCGTCATCCACCGGGCCGTGGGCGACACGACCGACGAGGTCCGCCACATGACCCTCACCGGCCTGGGCGAACGCTGGACCTCGGCGGACCTGAGCGTGCTGACGGCCTGAGGTTGCGGGCGTTCGGTGCACGTTCCGACAAGGCGTCGGCAAGATGTTGCATTCGGCGTCTTGTCCGTGGTCACATGGTATCCAGTCCGTGGTTAGGTCTACCTAACCACGTCCGCCCCCGGCCTTCAGGAGGCGTCCATGCCGGCTACAGAGAGCAAGGGGCAGTCGCTGCCGTTCGCGGTCGCCGGGGTGTCCATGCGCGATCTGCTGGCGGCGGGCGAGGCCGCGGCGCTGATCTCCACACCCCCGCGCGCCCCCGAGCCGGAGCTGTCCGGCCCCGTGGAGGAGCACCGCGAGGCGGCCTGAGCGGGGGCGGAAGGCCTAGCGGACCACGACCACCGGGCGGCCGATCGTCGCGAACGTCCACATCGCGTTGCCGTCCGCCCGCGACTCGCGGATGCCGCCGGTGCGGACCCTCGGATCGGGCGCGGCCTCCGCCGCGTCCACGGCCGAGCTGAAACCGACCACGACACCGTCCACGCTGGTGAAGCGCACGACGTGCTCGACGGGCACGCCGTCGGAGCCGGTCACCGAGTTCGAGCGGGACGTGACCGCGTACCTGCCCGGCGCCGGATCCACCGCGCTCGGGTCGACCTCGAACGTACGCGCCACCCTGCCGTTCGCGCCGACCAGCCACACCCGGTCCCGCCGCAGCGAGTACACCACCCGCGCGCCCTCGCCCGACCCGTCGGGCAGCGCGGCCGGGTCCTTTCCGGCCCGCGGTGCCTGGGAGGTGCCGGGCGCCGCGGTGGCGCCCGCCTGCACCCGGCCGGCTCCCGCGGGGAGGCTCGTGGACGCCTGGTGGGCGAGGTAGCCGACCGTCGCGAGGGCCGCGGCGGTGAGCCCGGCCACGATGGATGAGCTGCTGAGTGCCACCGGCGGCCACCTCCGGGTCGTACGCCTCTGTGTACATGTCTCGTGACGGAAGGTGACGGTAGCAGCAGGCGGTGACCCGGCGGGCGCGGCCGTGCCGGGCCCCGGGGAGCCGTAGGCTGTTTGCGTGCTCTTGCTCGCTCTGGATACCGCCACACCCGCCGTCACCGTCGCGCTGCACGACGGACGCGACGTCATCGCCTCGTCGAGCCAGGTGGACGCCCGGCGGCACGGGGAACTGCTGCTGCCGGCGATCGACCGGGTGCTCGCCGAGGCCGGTCTGCGGCTCGACGCCGTCACGGGCATCGTCGCCGGGATCGGCCCGGGCCCGTACACCGGGCTGCGCGTCGGACTGATGACCGCGGACACCTTCGGGCTCGCGCTCGGCGTCCCCGTGCACGGCGTGTGCACGCTGGACGGCCTCGCCTACGCCGCCGACCTGGAGGGCCCGTTCGTCGTCGCGACCGACGCCCGCCGCAAGGAGGTCTACTGGGCGCGCTACGCCGACTCCCGCACCCGCCTCACCGATCCGGCCGTCGACCGGCCCGCCGACATCGCCGAGCAGGTCGCGGGCCTGCCCGCGGTGGGCGCCGGCGCGCTGCTCTACCCGGACACCTTCCCCAAGGCGCACGAGCCGGAGCACGTGTCCGCCGCCGCCCTGGCCGGGCTCGCCGCCGAGAGACTGGCGGCCGGCCAGGAGCTGCCCGCACCGCGGCCGCTCTACCTGCGCCGCCCCGACGCCCAGGTCCCCAAGAACTACAAGGTGGTCACCCCGAAGTGACCGATGCCGTGACGTGTGCGCTGCGCGAGATGCGCTGGTGGGACATCGACCCCGTGCTGGAGCTGGAGCGGGATCTGTTCCCCGACGACGCCTGGTCGCGGGGCATGTTCTGGTCCGAGCTGGCCCACGCCCGCGGGCCCGAGGCCAACCGGCGGTACGTGGTCGCCGAGGCCGGCACCCGGATCGTCGGGTACGCCGGTCTGGTCTCCTCCGGTGAGCAGGCCGATGTCCAGACCATCGCCGTCGCCCGCGACCTGTGGGGCACCGGCCTCGGCGGCCGGCTGCTGGCCGAACTGCTGCGCGCGGCCACCGCCTTCGAGTGCGCCGAGGTGATGCTGGAGTGCCGCGTGGACAACGTGCGCGCGCAGAAGCTGTACGAGCGGTTCGGCTTCCAGCCCATCGGTGTCCGGCGCGGTTACTACCAGCCGGGCAACGTGGACGCCCTGGTCATGCGCCTGACCGCCCCCGAGAACTCCGTACAAGGAACCGAGATCCATGGCTGACGAACCCCTCGTTCTGGGGATCGAGACCTCCTGCGACGAGACCGGCGTCGGCATCGTCCGGGGCACCACCCTGCTGGCCGACGCCGTCGCCTCCAGCGTCGACGAGCACGCCCGCTTCGGCGGCGTCGTCCCGGAGGTCGCGAGCCGCGCCCACCTGGAGGCGATGGTCCCCACCATCGACCGCGCGCTGAAGGAGGCGGGCGTCAGCGCCCGCGACCTCGACGGCGTCGCCGTCACGGCCGGTCCCGGCCTCGCCGGCGCCCTGCTGGTCGGCGTCTCCGCGGCGAAGGCGTACGCGTACGCGCTGGGCAAGCCCCTCTACGGCGTGAACCACCTCGCCTCGCACATCTGCGTGGACCAGCTGGAGCACGGCCCGCTGCCCGAGCCGACGATGGCGCTGCTGGTCTCCGGCGGCCACTCCTCGCTGCTGCTGTCCTCCGACATCACCTCCGACGTCCGCCCGATGGGCGCCACCATCGACGACGCGGCCGGCGAGGCCTTCGACAAGATCGCCCGGGTGCTGAACCTCGGCTTCCCCGGCGGCCCGGTCATCGACCGGTACGCCAGGGAGGGCGACCCGGACGCGATCGCGTTCCCGCGCGGCCTGACCGGCCCGCGCGACCCGGCCTACGACTTCTCCTTCTCCGGGCTGAAGACGGCCGTGGCCCGCTGGATCGAGGCCAGGCGGGCGGCGGGCGAGGAGGTGCCGGTGCGGGACGTGGCGGCCTCCTTCCAGGAGGCGGTCGTGGACGTGCTGACCCGCAAGGCCGTCCGGGCCTGCAAGGACGAGGGCGTCGACCACCTGATGATCGGCGGCGGCGTGGCCGCCAACTCCCGGCTGCGGGCCCTGGCCCAGGAGCGCTGCGAGGCCGCCGGGATCCGGCTGCGGGTGCCGCGGCCCAAGCTGTGCACGGACAACGGCGCGATGGTCGCCGCGCTCGGCGCCGAGATGGTCGCGCGCAACCGCGTCGCCTCGGACTGGGACCTGTCCGCGGACTCCTCGCTGCCGGTGACGGAGCCGCACGTGCCGGGCCAGGGCCACGACCACGTGCACGCGGCCGGCGAGGAGAACCTCTACTCGTGACGGTCGCCCTGATGTGGGAGGCGCGGGCCGTGCCCGGGCGGGGCGAGGACCTGCTCGCCTGGGCCCGCGCCCAGCAGCTGTCCCGCGAGCCGCTGCGCCGCGAGATCCTGCGCGCCCCGCAGGACCGCGTCCTCGTCATCACCTGGTGGGAGGCGCCCTACGACGCCGAGCTGCCGGAACTGCCCGAGCCGGACTCCGGGCTGGTCACCCGGGCCGTGCACCGCTGGCGGTTCGAGTCGCTGGGCGACGGCTGACCGGGAGCGCCCCGGGCGGCCCGCCACGGCAGCGCCCACGGCTCCCGGAGCCCGGGGCCGTCCCGTGCCCCCGGGCGCTCATCCCACCTGCGCCACCTCCGTCTCGCACCGCAGCCGCCGCCCGGTCCCGGTGACCCGGACCGGCCCGGTGAGCGTGAGGTGCGCCGTGTGCCGTACGTCCGCGCTGGACGCCGCCAGCCGCAGTTCCAGGGCGCCGGGTTCGACCACCCTGCGGCCCGTGCGGTCGGTGAACGCGGAGAGGTCGGTGTGGAAGCGGAAGGTCACCCGGGCCGCTTCCCCCGGGGCCAGGGCCACCCGCTGGTAGCCGATGAGACGGACGTCGGGGCGGGTCACCGAGGCCACCGGGTCGTGCAGGTACAGCTGGACCACCTCCGCACCCGCCCGGTCGCCCGTGTTGCGGACCGTCACGGCGACGTCGTACGCCCCGTCCGTGCCGATCTCCGCGCGCTCCCCACCGGTGACGTCCTCCCAGGTGAACGCCGTGTACGAGCGGCCGTGGCCGAAGGCGTACAGGGGCGTCGGGTCGAGGTTGCTGACCTCGCCCGCGAGGCCGAGGGGCGGCTGCAGATAGGTCCAGGGCTGGCCGCCGGGATCCCGCGGGACACTCACCGGCAGGCGGCCCGAGGGGTTCACACGGCCCGACAGCACTCCCGCCACCGCCGGGCCGCCCTCCTCCCCCGGGAAGAAGGCCTGGACGACCGCGCCCAGGCGCCCGCGCCAGCGGCCGAGGGCGTAGGGGCGGCCGGTCAGCAGGACCAGCACCACCGGCACGCCCGTGGCGACCAGCGCGTCCAGCAGGTCGCCCTGGACGCCCGGCAGGCCGAGGTCGCTGGCGTCGCAGCCCTCGCCCGAGGTGCCGCGGCCGAACAGGCCGGCCCGGTCGCCGAGCACGGCCACGCACACGTCCGCCTCGGCGGTGCGGGCGATGGCCTCCTCGAAGCCCGCGGTGTCCGGGTCCGACACGTCGCAGCCCTGCGCGAACGTCACCTTCGCGTCGGGCAGTTCGGTGCGCAGCGCGTCCAGCACGGTCGGGATCTCGATGCCGGCCGGCACCCCGGGGTGGTGGGTGAGGACGTGGGACGGGAAGGAGTAGCAGCCCAGCATGGCCAGGGCGTCGGCGGCCCGGGGGCCGACCACCGCGATCCGGGTGTCGGGCGCCAGCGGGAGCAGGCCGTCGGGGTTGTCCAGCAGGACCACCGACTCCTCGGCCAGGCGGCGGGCCAGGATCCGGTTGCCCGTCGAGTCCAGGGCGACCGGGGCGGCGGGCTCGGGGGTCCAGTCCTCGTCGAGCAGGCCCAGTTCGCACTTCTGGAGCAGCACGCGGCGGGCCGCGCGGTCCACCAGTTCCTCGGGGACCTGCCCGGCGCGGACCCCGTCCAGCAGCGGCTGCCCGTAGCACTTGACGCTGGGCAGTTCGACGTCGATGCCGGCGGCCAGGGCCGCGTGGGCCGCCTCGGCCGGGGTGCCGGCGACACGGTGCAGGGTCTCCAGGAAGCCGATGCCGAAGTAGTCGGCGACGACCGTGCCGGTGAAGCCCCACTCCTCGCGCAGCAGCCGGGTCAGCAGCTCGGGGTCGGCGGAGGCCGGGACACCGTCGGTCTCGTTGTAGGCGGCCATCACCGAACGGGCGCCGCCCTCGCGCACCGCCATCTCGAACGGCGGCAGGGTGACGTCCGCGAACTCGCGGATCCCCGCCCGCACGGGGGCGAGGTTGCGGGCACCGGCCGAGGAGGCGTACCCGGCGAAGTGCTTGAGCGTGGCGATCACCCCGGCCGCCTCCAGGCCCCGCACATAGGCCGTGCCGATCGTGCCGACCAGGTACGGGTCCTCGCCGATCGTCTCCTCCACCCGGCCCCAGCGCGGATCGCGCACGACGTCCAGGACGGGCGCGAGACCCTGGTGGACGCCGACCGAGCGCAGGTCCTCGCCGATGCGCCGGGCCATCTCCTCCACCAACGGGGGGTCCCAGGCCGCTCCCCAGGCCAGCGGGACCGGGTAGGCCGTGGCCTGCCAGGCGGTGAATCCGGCCAGGCACTCCTCGTGGGCCACCGCCGGGATGCCGAAGCGGCCGGCCGCGGCGATGCGGCGCTGGGCCCGGGCCAGGGCCTGCGCGCCGACGGCCGGGTCCACGGGGGCGGTGCCGAAGGAGCGGGTGAGCTGGCCCAGACCGCGGGTGATCAGCTCGGCCCACTCCTCGTAGGAGTAGTCGACGCTCATGTCGTGCTGGTGCGGGGCCACCCCCTCGCCGTCCGTCGCGGCGCCCACCCACACGCCGTACAACTGGGCGGTCTTCTCCTCCAGGGTCATCCGGGAGAGCAGGTCGTCGACGCGGGCGGCGGCGGGCAGGGCGGGGTCACGCCAGGGCGCGGTGGTCATGAAGCTCCTGTCGGGTGGACGGGACGGCCCTCACGAATGGTGCCGACGAGCGCGTGAACAACGGTGTCCCGCGCCCCCTACTACGAATGTTTCGATAGAGATGTCGAATGTTCCGGGAACCTATGGCGCCCGGGGGACTTCGTCAAGGGGGCCCGCAGGGATACGATCGCCGCCATGACATCCCCGGAGCCCGTTGAAAGCCGGACGCAAATCCGGACGCAGGGGCGCACCGCGCAGACCGCCACGCTCGCCGAGATCGCCCGCGAGGCCGGCGTGTCGGCACCGACTGTTTCGAAGGTGCTCAACGGCCGCGCCGACGTCGCCCCCGCCACCCGGGCCCGCGTCGAGGGCCTGCTGCGCGCCCACGGCTACCGGCGCCGGCGGGCCGAGGCGACCCGCTCGCCCCTGATCGACCTGGTCTTCCACGAGCTGGAGAGCGCCTGGGCGATGGAGGTCATCCGGGGCGTGGAGAACGTGGCCCGGGACGCGGGGCTCAGTGTGGTGCTGTCGGAGAGCGCGGGGCGGCTCACCCCCGGGCGGACCTGGGCCGACCAGGTCGCCGCGCGCCGCCCGCACGGCGTCGTGCTCGTGCTGTCGGGACTGGACCAGTCGCAGCGGGCGCTGCTCACCAGCCGCTCCATCCCGTTCGTGGTGATGGACCCGGCCGGCGACCCCGGTGCCGATGTGCCCTCGATCGGCGCGACCAACTGGCAGGGCGGGCTCGCGGCCACCCGGCACCTGGTCGAGCTGGGGCACCGCCGGATCGGCGCGATCAGCGGGCCCACGCAGATGATGTGCAGCCGCGCCCGCGTCGACGGCTACCGGGCCGCGCTGGAGACCGCCGGGCTGCCGGTGGATCCCTCGCTGATCGTGACCGGCGACTTCCACCACGAGGCCGGCTACCGGCGGGGCCTGGAACTGCTGCGCCGCCCGGACCGGCCCACCGCCGTCTTCGCCGGCAACGACCTCCAGGCGCTCGGGCTGTACGAGGCGGCGCGCGAGCTGGGGCTGCGCATCCCCGAGGGCCTGAGCGTGGTCGGCTTCGACGACCTGCCGGTGGCCCCCCTGGTCGGGCCGCCGCTGACGACCGTGCGGCAGCCGCTCACGGAGATGGCCGAGGCGGCGGCGAAGCTGGTCCTCGACCTCGGGCGGGACGAGGACACCCCGGCGGCGACCCGGGTGGAACTGGCCACCAGCCTGGTGGTGCGCAGCAGCACGGCCTCTCCCGCGTGAGACGCCGAAGCCAGTCGGTTGCCGTATCGAAACTTTCGAACGGTCGTGGTCGGGCCTGCGGGTGACCCGCCGCCGACCCCCGCGTGCGGTCCAACACCTCGGGGAGCGGGAGCACTTCGGTGCCCGAGGTGCTCCTGAGGCGAGTCCAGGCCGCGAAGTCTGAGAATTTCCGAAGAAAACGCGTCCTGAATCCCCTGCCCGTAATAATTCGGACTTATGTTCCTGTCTGTGACGGGAGACGACGCGAACGGGGACGATGGCACACGGACGGGCCGGCGGTCGATCGCCCTGCGGACCGCCGGCCTCACTCTGGCGGGACTGCTGGTGCTCGCCGCCGGAGCCGCGGGCTGGGCCTACTGGCATCTCGACAGCAACATCACCAGTGTCGACATCGACCACGCCCTGGGCGACAACCGCCCGCCGAAGCCGGTGACCACGCCGGCGTCCGCCGCGCCGGTGCTGCCCGGCGAGGCGCTCAACATCCTGGTGCTGGGCTCGGACACGCGCAGCGGCGAGGAGAACCGCAGGCTCGGCGGCGGCGACAGTGGCGGTGCCCGTTCCGACACGGCGATGGTCGTCCACCTCGACGCCGGGCGGACCAGCGCGACGGTGGTCAGCATCCCGCGCGACACCCTGGTCACCCGCCCGTCCTGCCCGCGCCCCGACGGCGACGGTTCGACGGCGGCCGCCTCCTTCTCCATGTTCAACAACGCCTACGCGGTCGGTGGTCCGGTCTGCGCGGTGAAGACGGTCGAGTCGATGACCGGCGTGCGGATGGACCACTACATCGAGATCGACTTCTCCGGCTTCGCCAGGCTCGTCGACGCGCTCGGCGGCGTCACCGTCACCACGGAGGAGGACATAGCCGACGACGACAGCCATCTGCACCTGGAGGCCGGCACCCACCACCTGGACGGCACGCAGGCCCTCGGCCTGGCCCGCACCCGGCACGGGATCGGCGACGGCAGCGACCTCGGCCGCATCGGCCTGCAGCAGAAACTCGTGAAGGCCCTGCTGGACCGCATCGCCGCCCAGAACCTGCTCACCGACCCGGCCAAGCTGTACCGGGTCGCGGACGCGGTGACGGCCGGCCTCACCACCGACACCGGCCTGGACTCCCTGAGCGAGCTGACCCGCCTCGGCCAGAGCCTGCAGGGCCTGTCGTCGAGCCGGGTCCGGACGCTGACGATGCCGGTGGTGCGAGCGCCGTCCGACCCCAACCGGGTGGTGGCCGACGAGCCCGAGGCGCGCGAGCTGTGGGAGTCGCTGCGCTGACCCGGGACGATGCCCCCGCGAAGAGCCTCGGGAAAAAACCGTCGAGAAAAATCCGCGCGGGTGTCGATCCGGCGGTCTCCCGTTCGACGCAGGGGTGAGAGCGGGCCGAGGTCCCGCTCCGCAGACCGAGGAGTCACCATGCCGCGCTTTCTCACCCTGATCCGCATCGACGAGAAGAACGCCCCCGCCGACGGCCCGAGCCCCGAGCTCCAGGAGCGGATGGGCAAGCTCCTGGAGGAGATCACCAAGGCCGGGGTCATGCTCGACACGGCCGGGCTCACCCCCACCTCCGACGGCGCCCGGGTGACCTGGGAAGGCGGGCGGCTGTCCGTCACCGACGGGCCGTTCACCGAGTCCAAGGAGGTCATCGGGGGCTACTCGCTGAGCCAGTGCAAGGACAGGGCCGAGGCGATCGAGTGGACCAAGCGGTTCCTGTCGCTGCACGAGGACTACTGGACGATCACCGCGGAGGTCCGGCAGATCGACGAGGGCTGACCGGCCCGCCTTGGCGGGGAGGTGCCCCGGGTGTCTGATGGTGGGTTGTGACACCGCAGCCCACCGCCGGACCCGGCACCTCCCGGACCGCCCAGGCGATCGAGACCGTCTTCCGCATGGAGTCGCCCCGGATCATCGCCGGCGTCACCCGGGTCGTCCGGGACGTCGGCATCGCCGAGGAGCTCGCGCAGGACGCCCTCGTCGCCGCGCTGGAGCAGTGGCCGCGCGACGGCGTGCCCGACAACCCGGGCGCCTGGCTCATGGCCACCGCCCGCCACCGCGCCGTCGACCTGGTCCGCCGCCGGGAGAACTACGCCCGCAAGCTCGCCGAGATCGGCCGCGAGCTGCCGGCCGCGGCCGCCCCGCAGGAGCCCGCCGACCCCGACGACATCGACGACGACCTGCTCCGCCTGGTCTTCACCGCCTGCCACCCGGTGCTGTCCACCGAGGCCCGCACCGCCCTCACCCTGCGCCTGCTCGGCGGTCTGACCACGGCCGAGATCGCCCGCGCCTTCCTCGTCCCGGAGGCGACGGTGGCGCAGCGCATCGTGCGCGCCAAACGCACCCTGGCGACACGGAACGTCGCCTTCGAGGTGCCCGGCGGCCCCGACCGCGAGGCCCGCCTCGGCTCGGTCCTCGACGTCATCTACCTCATCTTCAACGAGGGATACGCCGCCACGGCCGGCGACGACTGGCTCCGCCCGGCCCTGTGCGAGGACGCCCTGCGCCTGGCGCGGGTGCTCGGCGCGCTCATGCCGAAGGAGCCCGAGGTCCACGGCCTGACCGCGCTCCTGGAGTTCCAGGCGTCCCGTACGGCGGCCCGCACCGGGCCCTCCGGCGAGCCGGTCCTCCTCAAGGACCAGCAGCGCGCCCGCTGGAACCGCATGCTCATCGCCCGCGGCATCGACGCGCTGGGCAGGGCCGAGGCGGCCTCCTCGGGCGGCCCGGGCCCGTACGTCCTCCAGGCCGCCATCGCCGCCTGCCACGCGCACGCGCACACCTACGAGGACACCGACTGGTCCCGCATCGCCACCCTCTACGGCCTGCTGGCCGCCCGCTCCCCGTCCCCGGTCGTGGAGCTGAACCGCGCGGTGGCGGTCTCCATGGCCACCGGCCCGCAGGCCGCCCTGCCGCTCGTGGAGGCCCTGGCCGGCGACCCGGCCCTGCGCGACTACCACCTGCTGCCCAGCGTCCGCGGCGACCTCCTCGCCCGGCTCGGCCGTCACGCGGAGGCCCGGGCGGAGTTCGAGCGGGCGGCCTCCCTGACCCGCAACGAACGGGAACGGACCCTGTTGCTGCGCCGGGCGGCGGAGCAGCTCTGAGCGTCAGGCGGGGTGCCCGATCAGCATCGCCGGCGCTCCCGCGACCCGGGTCAGGAACACCGTCGCCGCGTGCGGCCCCTGCGGCTTGACCTTCCGGCGCAGTTCCTCCGGCTCGACCGCCGAGCCCCGCTTCTTCACCGTCAGCGTGCCGACCCCGCGCTCCCGCAGCAGCGCCTTCAGCTTCTTGACGTTGAAGGGCAGGTGGTCGGTGATCTCGTAGGCGGTGGCGTACGGCGTCGGGCGCAGGGCGTCGGCCGTGACGTAGGCGATGGTCGCGTCGAGGAGCCCGCCGCCGACCTGGTCGGCGACCTCCGCGACCAGGTGCGCGCGGATGACGGCGCCGTCGGGCTCGTACAGGAAGCGGCCGGGCGGGCGGACCGCGGGGTCGGGCAGGCCGCGCGAGAGCAGGGTGCGCGGGCCCGGCAGCAGGGTGGCCCGGACCGCGCCCGGCTCGGTGCCGAACCACAGCACCGCCTCCTTCACGTCCCCGCCGTCGGAGATCCACTCGGCCTCGGCCCGCGCGGGGACGGCCTCGTGCGGGATGCCCGGGGCGATCTTCAGCGCGGCGCGCGGGGCGCGGAGGGCGGCCGACACCGCCCAGGACAGCGGGGGCGAGTAGGCCTCGGGGTCGAAGATCCGGCCCCGGCCGCCGCGCCGGGCGGGGTCGACGAAGACGGCGTCGAAGCCGGCCGTGTCCACCTCCGTGACGTCCGCCTCCCGGACCTCGATCAGGTCCGCCAGCCCGAGCGCGTCGGCGTTCGCCCGGGCCGCCGCGGCCGTGAGCGGGTCCCGGTCCACGGCCAGCACCCGGATCCCGGCCCGGGCCAGCGCGATCGCGTCACCGCCGATGCCGCAGCACAGGTCGGCGACCGAGGTCACGCCCCACTCGGCCATGCGCCGCGCCCGGTAGGCCGCCACGCTCGCCCGGGTCGACTGCTCCACCCCGTTCGGCGTGAAGAACATCCGGCCCGCGTCCTCGGCGCCGAACTTCACCGCCGCCCGCTGCCGCAGCCGCGCCTGCCCGAGCGCGGCCGACACCAGCTCCGCGGGGTGCTCGCGGCGCAGCCGGGTCGCGACGGCCAGCTCCCGCGCCGGGTCGGTGTCGCGCACCTCGTCGAGGAGGGCGCGGCCTTCGGGGGTGAGGAGGAGGGCGAGGTCGTTCACCCGGTCATTGTCGGCCACGGCGGGCCGGGTGACGCGTGTGGGCCAGTCGGTGGACGCGGGCCCGCCGGTCGCTGTGTCGGGCCGGGTTCGCCGGGGCGGGCTGCGAGGATCCGGCACCATGCGAGCAGTCGTACAAAATGACAAAAGCCGGGCCTCGGGCGGTGCACGGATCGGCCTGGCCGTGCTCGCCCTCGCCGCCATCGCCTCGGGCTGCGCGCAGGGCGGCGGCAGCGACCAGGTCACCCCGGCCGGCGGACAGCAGCCCCTCGACGCGCCACCGGCCCGCGCGCTCGACTCCTACGCCTCCAAGCTGCGCGCCGCGCACGCCGCCCGGGTCGCCGCCGCGCACCGCTGGGAGCTGAAGAGGGTCCCGCTGCCCGCCCCGCCGGCCCCCGAACACAAGCCGAGGATCAAGACCCGCAAGGGCTTCCAGGTGGCCGGGCACCGCGAGTCGAACCTCCCGCCGGTCTTCACGCGCATCCCCACCCGGGACAAGGTCGTCTTCCTCACCATCGACGACGGCGCCGAGAAGGACCGCACCTTCCTGCGGATGATGAGCGACCTGGACGTCCCCTACACCGCGTTCCTCAGCGGCTACCTGGTCAAGGACGACCCCCGCTACTTCAAGAAGATGCAGGCCAGGGGCGTGGTCCTGAACAACCACACCCTGCGCCACCGCTACATGCCGGGCCTGTCCTACCGCGCGCAGAAGCGCGAGATCTGCGGCATGCAGCGCTACATGGAGAAGCGCTTCGGCAAGCGCCCCGCCCTCTTCCGCCCGCCCTACGGCAGCTACAACCGGGCCACCCTGCGCGCCGCCAAGGCCTGCGGCATCACCCACGTCCCGCTGTGGAACGAGGAGGTCTTCGCCGACCGCTGGGAGTACCGCGAGGCCGACCGCGAGCTGCGCCCCGGCGACATCGTCCTCACGCACTTCCGGGGCCCTGCCGAGTGGAAGGGCACGATGCCGGACATGATCCGCCGCTTCCTGAACAAGGTCACGGCCGAGGGGTACGCGGTGGGGCGGCTGGAGGACTACCTGTGAGGCGGCCGGCCGCGGCCGTGCTCTGCGCGCTGCTGGTCCTGCTGGCCGGCTGCGCGGACAGGGCGGGGGAGCGGCCGGGCACCGCCGACGGCCGGGCCCGGGACCCGGCCCCCGCGGCCCGCCGCCTCCCCCCCCGTCGTCGACCGCGTCGCCACCCGCGACCCGGTCGTCTTCCTCACCTACGACGACGGCGCCGAACGCGACCCCCGCTTCGTCGGCCTCGTGCGCGAACGGCGCCTGCCGGTCAGCATGTTCCTCACCGACAGCGTCGTGGGACCCGGCTACGGCCATTTCGCCCGGCTGCGCGCGGTCGGCGCGTCGCTGCAGAACCACACCCTCGACCACCCGGCCCTGCGCGGCCTGCCCTACGCCGGGCAGCGCGCCGAGATCTGCGGCCAGCAGCACAAGCTCCACTCCCGCTTCGGCGTCCGCCCCCGCCTCTTCCGCCCGCCCTACGGCACCTACGACACCACGACCCTGCGCGCCGCCGCCGACTGCGGCATCGCGGCGGTCGTGCTGTGGCGCGTGTCCCTGGGCGCCGACGGCGCCCTCACGTACACCCGCGGCCGGCCCGGGCTGCGCGCCGGCGACATCGTCTCGGTGCCGTCGGGGGACGCGTCCCTGACCCTGGCGCAGCGCACGGTGGGGTTGCTGCGGCAGATCGAGGCGAAGGGCCTACGAGTGGGCCGGCTGGAGGACTACCTGTAGGGGGTCCGCGGCCCCTGGGAGGGAAGTCGCCTGGCCGACGCGCCGCGGGCAATTAGCAGTCCGCTTGACCGAGTGCTAATCGCGGTCATAGTCTCGGCTCTGGCACTCGCCACAGGAGAGTGCCAACACAGCGACGGGCAGGTCCGGCACCCGCGACGACGGATCCACCTGGTCGCCACCTCAGACAGTTAACCCCGTGAGATCTCCGAAGGGGGAGGTCGGATCGTGACGACCACCAGCTCCAAGGTTGCCATCAAGCCGCTCGAGGACCGCATCGTGGTCCAGCCGCTCGACGCCGAGCAGACCACCGCCTCTGGCCTGGTCATCCCGGACACCGCCAAGGAGAAGCCCCAGGAGGGCGTCGTCCTGGCCGTGGGCCCGGGCCGCTTCGAGGACGGAAAGCGTCTTCCGCTCGACGTCTCCGTCGGCGACGTCGTGCTCTACAGCAAGTACGGCGGCACCGAGGTGAAGTACAACGGCGAGGAGTACCTCGTCCTCTCGGCCCGCGACGTGCTCGCGATCATCGAGAAGTAATTCACCCGAAGCACCTTGCTTTGAACTGCGCCCCTGGCCCCCGCTATCGCCAATAAGCCGGGCGCCCGGGGCGCAGTTGCCGTTATCCCAGATTCCGGAAGAGGGCTCACGCTCCCATGGCGAAGATCCTGAAGTTCGACGAGGACGCCCGTCGCGCCCTCGAGCGCGGCGTCAACAAGCTTGCCGACACGGTCAAGGTGACGATCGGCCCCAAGGGCCGCAACGTCGTCATCGACAAGAAGTTCGGCGCCCCCACCATCACCAACGACGGTGTGACCATCGCCCGCGAGGTCGAGGTCGAGGACCCGTACGAGAACCTCGGTGCCCAGCTGGTCAAGGAGGTGGCGACCAAGACCAACGACATCGCGGGTGACGGTACGACCACCGCGACCGTGCTCGCCCAGGCGCTCGTGCGCGAGGGCCTGAAGAACGTCGCCGCCGGTGCCTCCCCGGCCGCCCTGAAGAAGGGCATCGACGCCGCCGTCGCCGCGGTCTCCGAGGAACTCCTCGCGACCGCCCGCCCGATCGACGAGAAGTCCGACATCGCCGCCGTCGCCGGTCTGTCCGCCCAGGACAGCCAGGTCGGCGAGCTCATCGCCGAGGCGATGGACAAGGTCGGCAAGGACGGTGTCATCACCGTCGAGGAGTCCAACACCTTCGGCCTGGAGCTGGACTTCACCGAGGGCATGGCCTTCGACAAGGGCTACCTGTCGCCGTACTTCGTGACGGACCAGGAGCGCATGGAAGCCGTCCTGGACGACCCGTACATCCTCATCACGCAGGGCAAGATCTCCGCCATCGCGGACCTGCTGCCGCTGCTGGAGAAGGTCATCCAGGCCAACGCCTCCAAGCCGCTGCTGATCATCGCCGAGGACGTCGAGGGCGAGGCCCTGTCGACCCTGGTCGTGAACAAGATCCGCGGCACCTTCAACGCCGTCGCCGTGAAGGCCCCCGGCTTCGGCGACCGCCGCAAGGCGATGCTGCAGGACATGGCCGTCCTCACCGGCGCCACGGTCGTCTCCGAGGAGGTCGGCCTCAAGCTCGACCAGGTCGGCCTGGACGTCCTCGGCTCCGCCCGCCGCGTCACCGTCACCAAGGACGACACCACGATCGTCGACGGCGCCGGCAACAAGGACGACGTGCAGGGCCGCGTCGCCCAGATCAAGGCCGAGATCGAGACCACGGACTCCGACTGGGACCGCGAGAAGCTCCAGGAGCGCCTCGCGAAGCTGGCCGGCGGCGTGTGCGTCATCCGCGTGGGTGCCGCCACCGAGGTCGAGCTCAAGGAGCGCAAGCACCGTCTGGAGGACGCCATCTCCGCGACCCGCGCCGCGGTCGAGGAGGGCATCGTCTCCGGTGGTGGCTCCGCGCTGGTCCACGCCGTCAAGGTCCTCGAGGGCAACCTCGGCAAGACCGGCGACGAGGCCACCGGTGTCTCCGTGGTCCGCAAGGCCGCCGTCGAGCCGCTGCGCTGGATCGCCGAGAACGCCGGCCTGGAGGGCTACGTCATCACCTCCAAGGTCGCCGAGCTCGACAAGGGCCAGGGCTTCAACGCCGCGACCGGCGAGTACGGCGACCTGGTCAAGGCCGGTGTCATCGACCCGGTCAAGGTCACCCGCTCCGCCCTGGAGAACGCCGCCTCCATCGCCTCCCTTCTCCTCACGACCGAGACCCTGGTCGTCGAGAAGAAGGAAGAGGAGGAGCCGGCCGCCGCGGGCCACAGCCACGGCCACGCCCACTGAGGCACGGCCCACTGAGGCATGACGGCACAAGGCTGACGGCCATGGGCTGACGGCCCGGGGCTGAGGCCGAGGGCTGACGTCGTCGGCCCGCCGAGCCCGAGCGAAGGCCCGGCACCCCGCAGAAGGGGTGCCGGGCCTTCGCCGTGCAGCCGCCCGGTCTTCGCGGTGCAGCCGTCGTGCCGTCCGCCCTGCCTCAGCCGGCCGGGAACGGGAACCGCGCCGGGGCGCAGCGGGTCTATGACTGGGGCAGTCGGATCATGAGGGGGCAGGGATGGACCAGGTGCTCTACGCGGAGCGGTCCCGCAACCCGTTGGCGCGGACGGTGCGGCTCACCGAGCACGGACTGCGCCGGGGCGGCAGGACGACCCCGCTGGACGAACTGAACCTCGAAGCCATGGCGGAGGCGTTCCTGCGGGGCTGCTGGCTCGGCGGCGGGGGCACCGAACGCCCCCTCGGGGCGCTGCCGCAGGGCCCCGGCCTCGTCCCGGTCACCCGCGTGACCGGCACCACCACTCCCCTGAGGACCCGGCACGCCGCCGACTTCGCCCGCGCGTTGGGCGAGCTGGCGGTACGCCGGTGCGGCGGGCCGGACCACGTGGCCGCCGTCGCCGCACGGGCGCAGGCGGAGGGCGTGCCGCTGTGGATCGCGCGCCGCCATGCGCCCGGTCCCGCCGGACCGGTGACCGTCGCCGTGGACCGGCGCTCGGTGCGCGTGGACGTCTGGGGCCCGCACGCCCCCGCCGTGCGTCTGCGAGCCCCCTACGGCTACCGCCCCGAGAGTGCCGACCGCGCCCACGGCCTGGTCATGTACGTCGGCGACCTCACCGCCGTGCTCGAACTGCGCAAGAAGGTGCGCAAGTCCAAGAGCAAGGTCGAGATCCGCCTGGCCGACCGGCTGTGGACGCTGCGCCGCGAGAACGCCGAGAGCTCCTGGCTCCTGCGCGGCGAGCAGCGCATCGCGCTGCTGACCCGCCCCGCACGGTGGCCCGGCCCCCCGCCCGGCTCGGTGCTGCTGCCGCTGGCCGACGTGCGGTACGAGAGCCCCGACCCCCTGGACGCCGTCATGGCCCACGCGGTCGCCGTCTCCTTCGGCCTCGGCGACACCACGGGCCTGGCCAGGTTCCGCGCCGTCAAGCGCCGCTGGGAGACGGACGAGGACACCTGGGACAGCCCGTGGTTCAGCAACCTCGGCAGGGACCGCCACGACAACGAACCCGGTGGCGGCGACGGCTGGGGCAGCGACGGCGGTGACGGGGGCGACGGCGGCGGCGGTGACGGCGGTGGTGGCGGGGACGGCGGAGGCGGTGGCGGAGGAGGCGACTAGCCCTCCGACCGGCGGACGCCTGCCCCGGCCACCGCGGCCGGGGCGGGGCCCGGCCCGCCGCGTCGAGTCCGTCCGCCGTCCCGCCGTCCCGCCGGCCCGTCGCGGTCAGAGCTCGGTGGGCTCCAGCGCCCCCAGCTGCTGCATCAGCCCGAGCCGGTCGTACTGCCACCACCCCTCGGCGATCTTGCCGTCGGGTGTGCAGCGGTGGACGGTCGTCCCGGTCATGGTGACGTCCTCGCCGGTCGGCGGGATGCCGAGGAACTCGCCGGTGTGGCGCCCGTGGAAGGTCCACCGGGTGCACACCCGGTCGCCCTGCGCCATCTGGTCCTCGACGGTGAACGAGAAGTCGAACCCGCCCCGCCAGACCTCCACCTCGCGCCGCACCGCGTCCAGCCCGATGACGTCCTGCACATTGCCCGGGTCGTGGTCGTGGTAGTCCTCGGCGAACACGTCGTTGAACGCGGGCGCGTCACCCCGCCCCGGCGCCAGCTCGAAGAACCTGCGCGCGGTGGCCGCGTTGAGCTGCTCGTCCCGCACCACGTCGAGGTCCGTGAACCTCGGCGTCTCGTCACAGAGCGCCAGCATGTCCTGGAAGATCCGGTCGGTCTCCGGCAGCCCGGAGTTGCGCATGGCGTCCTCGTAGGACGGGAACTCCACGATCTCCACGATGTGCGAGGAGTCGGCCCGGTCCTTCGCCACCACACTGTGCGTGGCGGTCCGTTTGCCCTTGGTCTGCTCGACCCAGCGGTCCATCAGCCGGTTCATCTCGTCGAGCCGGCTGGTCCTGCATTCGATGAGCTGAACGAAGGTCATACTCGCCCCACCTCCGGCCCCCCTGGGGTCCGGCTGAACAGCACCGGCTGAACAGCACCATTGTCCCCACGGGAACCGCGCGTCGCCTCCCGGCGCCCGGGCACGGCAAGGGGGTGAGGGATGGGGCCGGGGGATGGCAGGGGCGGGACGGCCGGAGCGGCGGAGCACCTGTCCGGCCGCGCCCCGCGGCGCCTACTGCGGCCCGTACTTCCGCCCGGTCCTGGAGGACACGGCCCCCAGCATCCCGCGCGGCACCAGCTTCGCCGCCCCCATCAGCGCCTTGTACCGGGGGTCCGGGATGGACAGCGTCCTGCCCCGGGCCAGGTCGTGCAGGGCCGCCGCGACCAGCTTGTCCGCGTCGAGCCACATCCAGCCCGGGATGTTGTCCGTGCCCATGCCGGCCCGCTCGTGGAACTCGGTGCGGACGAAGCCGGGGCACAGCGCCATCAGGCGTACGCCGCTGCCGGCCAGGTCGCGGGCCACGCCCTGGGTGAACTGCACGACCCAGGCCTTGGACGCGCCGTAGGTGCCGCGCGGCACGAACGCGGCCACCGAGGCGACGTTGACGACACCGCCGCGGCCCCGCTCGCGCATGGCCTCCGTCGCCGCCGACGTCAGTCGCAGCACCGCCTCGCAGTGCACCTTCAGCATCCGCAGCTCGTCGGCCATGGGGACGTCGAGGTAGCGGCCCTTGTTGGCGAAGCCGGCGTTGTTGATCAAGAGGTCGACGGGGTTCCTGCGGTCGCCCAGGCGGTCGGCGACCGCCTCGATGCCCTTGTCCTCGGCGAGGTCGGCCGTCAGCACCTCCGCCTCGATGCCGTGCCGGTCGTGCAGCTCGGTCGCCTGTTCGCGCAGCCGCTTGGTGTCGCGTGCGACCAGCACCAGGTTGTGCCCGTCGGCCGCCAGTCGCCGCGCGAACGCGGCCCCGATGCCTGCCGTCGATCCCGTAATCAGAGCCGTTGTCATGGCAGAAGGGTAGTGACCTGGACCGCGTGCATCCGCGTGCCCGCGGGCCCTTCCCCGGTGAAGGCTCGGTGGAGAAGGACCCGGTGAACGGCTGTCAGCCGCCGTGCTTCTCCGCGTACTCCCGCGCCGCCCGCAGCGACTCCGGGTGCAGCGCCTCACCCGCCGCCAGCAGCCGCGGCAGCAGTGTCCGCTCGGTCGTCACCGCCCGGAACTGCAGGGCCACCGTCACGTCGTGGTCCGGCCGGTGCAGCACCTCGATCGCGTCGCCCGCCCGGATCTCGCCCGGCTCGATCACCCGCAGGTAGGCCCCCGGCGCCCCCCGCTGCGTGAACCGCTTCACCCAGCCCTTTTCCCCCAGATGGCCCTGGAACGTGCGGCACGGTATGCGGCCGCAGGTGACCTCCAGCACCACCTCGGGCCCGATGCGCCAGCGCTCGCCGATCCGCGCGCCGGAGACGTCGAGACCCACCGTCGTGAGGTTCTCGCCGAACGCGCCGTCGGCCAGGGTCCGGCCCAGCTCGCCCTCCCACGCGTCCAGGTCCTCGCGCGCCATCGCGTACACCGCCTGGTCGTCGCCGCCGTGGTGCTGCAGCTTGCACACGGCGTCCCCGGCGAGCCCGCTCCCGCCGATGCCCTTGGGGCCCGGCGCGGCCACCCGCACCGGCCCCGCCACCGGCCGCTTGTCGATTCCCGTGACCCCCTCGGGGTGGTCCGTGTACGGCACGGCCTCGGCGCGCCCCAGATTCACAGACAGAAGCTTCATGCCCGCACGGTAGGGGACCGGCTCCCAAAGCGTCGACGTATTTTCGCTGCGAGATCCAAAGCCCGGCTTATCGTCGCTTATCCTCGAAGAGTGATCGAAGCTCGTCATCTCCGCGTCCTGCGCGCCGTCGCGGCCACCGGCTCCTTCTCCGCAGCGGGGCGGGAACTGGGCTGCACCCAGCCCGCCGTCAGCCAGCAGATGAAGGCCCTGGAGGCGTCCGTCGGCACCCCGCTGCTGATCCGCACCGGGCGGGAGATGCGCCTGACCCAGGCCGGTGAGGCCCTGGTGCGGCACGCGGCCGGGATCCTCGCGGGGCTGACGGCAGCGGAGGAGGAGGTCGCCGCCATCGCCGGGCTGCGCGCCGGACGGGTCCGGCTCGTCTCCTTCCCCAGCGGCAGCTCCACGCTCGTCCCCACCGCCCTCGCCGCCCTGCGCGAGGCCCACCCCGGCACCCGCGTCTCCCTGGAGGAGGCCGAGCCCCCGGCCTCCGTCGGCCTGCTGCGCGAGGGAGACTGCGACGTGGCGCTGGCCTTCCGCTACGAGGGCGCCGCGGGCGCCGAGGAGTGGGACGACCTCGTCGTGCGGCCGCTGCTGTCGGACCGGCTCGTCGCGCTCGTGCCGGAACGGCACCGGCTCGCTGACGCGCAGTCCGTCGCCATCGGCGAGCTCGCCGGGGAACCGTGGATCGCGGGCTGCCCACGCTGCCGCGGCCAGCTGGTCGAGGTGTGCACGACAGCCGGCTTCACCCCGCGCATCGACTTCGCCACCGACGACTACCCGGCGGTGGTCGGCCTGGTCGGCGCCGGCCTGGGCGTGGCGGTGCTGCCGCAGCTGGCGGTGGAGTCCGTACGGCCCCGGGGCGTGCGCACCGTGACGCTGGAGCCGGCGGTGCGCCGGGAGATCGTCGCCCTGACCCTGCCCGACCTCGCGCAGGTCCCCGCGGTGGCGGCCACACTCGACCAGCTGACCCGGGCCGCCCGCCGCTAGCGCCGCCCACGCGCACCCCTCCCGGGGCGCGCACGCACGCCGAAAACCAACGGCAGGCACGCCAAAACCAACGGCAGGCACGCCAAAAACCAACGGCACGCATGCGCGTGCCTTGAGAAGAAACGTTCCTTCAGTTGTTCGAGGCGTCGTGCCCGCCGGATGTCGTCGCCGACACCAGCCGGTTGCGCGCCCGCCCCATCAGCTCTTCACGCTCGTCCTCGGTCAGACCGCCCCACACGCCGTACGGCTCTCGTACCGCCAGCGCGTGGGCCGCGCACTCGGCGCGCACGGGGCACCTCATGCAGACCTCTTTGGCCGAGTTCTCGCGAGCACTCCGAGCCGCACCGCGTTCGCCCTCCGGATGGAAGAAGAGCGAGCTGTCCACCCCGCGACAGGCAGCCAGCAGCTGCCAGTCCCACAGGTCCGCGTTCGGTCCGGGAAGGCGGGAGAAATCTGCCATTACGTGACCCCTTGTTGCCGTTCTTGGCGGATCCGGTGTCCACGACCGTACAACTACGATCTAAGGAGATGAAAATATGACTCATTGCGAATCTAGCTCCAGACACCGCCAAAGCGGAAGAAATGGGTCTGAATGGGGCATAGGTTGTGATGAAAGTTCGAGGGTCTGTGGCGCATATCTGCACCGTGTCCGAGCCCTCACGTAGAGTGCCGAAGATGGCAGCCGGCCCCGTAACTCTTTCGAGTGACCGTCGTTGAGAGTGCGAGGCGGTTGAAGGAACAAGCGCTCGGGCAGGCGTCCGAGACGGTCGACCGCACAGGTGACGATTTCGTACCAGCCTGGAGGCTCAAGGTGACGCGCATCAGCTGCGGAGGGCGGCCATGACTTCCGTCCTCGTCTGCGACGACTCCCCGCTTGCCCGAGAGGCGCTCCGCCGCGCGGTCGCGACCGTGCCCGGCGTCGAGCGCGTGACGACGGCGGCCAACGGCGAGGAAGTCCTCCGCCGCTGGGGGGCCGACCGCTCGGACCTGATTCTGATGGACGTACGCATGCCCGGACTGGGCGGCGTCGAGACGGTCCGGCGGCTGCTGTCCGCCGACCCCGGTGCGCGCATCATCATGCTCACCGTCGCCGAGGACCTGGACGGCGTGGCCCTCGCGGTCGCCGCCGGGGCCCGCGGCTACCTGCACAAGGACGCTTCCCGCGCGGAGCTGCGCGCCACGGTCACGCAGGCCCTGGCCGACCCGACGTGGCGGCTCGCGCCACGCCGGCTGCGCTCGGCCGAGATGGGTGCGGCGCCCACGCTCACCGCGCGTGAGATCCAGGTGCTCGAAGGCATGAGCCACGGCCGTTCGAACGCCGAGATCGGCCGCGAGCTGTTCCTCTCCGAGGACACCGTCAAGACGCACGCCCGGCGCCTGTTCAAGAAGCTGGGCGCCTCGGACCGGGCGCACGCCGTGGCACTCGGCTTCCGGTGGGGACTGGTGCGCTAGGGCCTGTCGTTCGGACCGGGCCGGCTTCGACACGCGGCCTCCGGCGCGGGCCGGAGAGCGGGGGCACGCGGATGCCCCCGCGGCAGCCGCACCCGCGCGTGCGGGAGCCGGCGGCCGACGGCAGCGCCGGCGAGGCCCACCTCCTCCGGCCCGGGCGGCGTCGACGGCCCGGGCGGGCGCGGCCCCACCTCCCCGGGACGATCCGAACGGCAGGTCCCGGCAGCGGTCCCGCAGGCCGCAGCGGTCGCAGTGAGGGCGCGGAACGCCAGGTGGGCGGGGGTGGACCAGGGGTCCGCCCGATGCCCGCTGCTGGTTTCGCCGCGGATGCCGCATCCTTGAGGGTGTGGAGTTCCTCGGGGACGAGTCGGTCGAGCGGAAGGGGAGGGCGCAAGGGATGACTTCCGGCGCACCTGCTCATAACGCTTCGGTGCACAACAACGGGCGCGGTGCCGCGGACCCGGCGGCCGCAGGGCACCATGGACCGATGCGTGACGACGAGGCGGTGCATGCCCAGGGGGCGATCGGCGCGCTCGTCCACCGAGCCGTCGACGGAGACGAGCAGGCCACGCACGACCTGCTCGCCCATGTCCACCCTCTGGCCCTGCGCTACTGCCGCACCCGGCTGTCCCGCCTCCCGGGCGACGCCCGGCACTTCGTGGAGGACCTCGCCCAGGAGGTCTGCGTGGCCGTGCTCCTCGCCCTGCCGCGCTACCGGGACACCGGGCGCCCCTTCGAGGCGTTCGTCTTCGCGATCGCCGCCCACAAGGTCGCCGACCTGCAGCGCGCCGCGATGCGCCACCCCGGCTCGACGGCGGTCCCCTCCGACGAGATGCCCGAGCGGCCCGACGACTCCCTGGGACCGGAGGAGCGCGCCCTGCTCAGCAGCGACGCGGAATGGGCCAAGAAACTCCTGGCCAACCTGCCCGAGAACCAGCGGGAGCTGCTGCTGCTGCGGATCGCGGTGGGACTCACGGCCGAGGAGACCGGCCAGATGTTGGGAATGTCACCCGGCGCCGTCCGGGTGGCGCAGCACAGGGCGCTGAGCCGGCTGCGGGCGCTGGCCGAGCAGTAGGCCCTCAGCGGCCCTTCGTTGAACAGGCGGTGCGCCGCTTCCGTACGAACATACGAAGCCCGGTGCGGTCCGGAACCGTGGAATGAGACAGCTCTCCTTCCCGTTAGCATGGACATCCGCACCGATCAAGGCCATTTGGGGAAGGTGTCATGACTGCCAACGTCGACGGAGTGCCCGGTAAATTCGCGACACTCGGGCTGACCTACGACGACGTGCTGCTGCTGCCGGGTGCATCGGAAGTGCTCCCCAACGCGGTCGACACCTCGTCCCGCATCTCCCGCAACGTCCGGGTCAACATCCCGCTGCTGTCCGCCGCCATGGACAAGGTCACCGAGTCGCGCATGGCGATCGCGATGGCCCGCCAGGGCGGCGTCGGCGTGCTGCACCGCAACCTGTCCATCGAGGACCAGGTCAACCAGGTCGACCTGGTGAAGCGGTCCGAGTCGGGCATGGTCACCGACCCGATCACGGTGCACCCGGACGCCACGCTCGGCGAGGCCGACGCGCTGTGCGCCAAGTTCCGCATCAGCGGCGTCCCCGTCACCGACGGCAACGGCAAGCTGCTCGGCATCGTCACCAACCGCGACATGGCCTTCGAGTCCGACCGCACCCGTCAGGTGCGCGAGGTCATGACGCCCATGCCCCTGGTGACCGGCAAGGTCGGCATCTCCGGCCCCGACGCCATGGAGCTGCTGCGCCGCCACAAGATCGAGAAGCTGCCGCTGGTCGACGACGCGGGCGTCCTCAAGGGCCTGATCACGGTCAAGGACTTCGTCAAGGCCGAGCAGTACCCCAACGCGGCCAAGGACGCCGAGGGCCGGCTGATCGTCGGCGCCGCCGTGGGCGCCAGCCCCGAGGCGCTGGAGCGCGCCCAGGCGCTCGCCGCCGCCGGTGTGGACTTCCTGGTCGTCGACACCTCGCACGGCCACAACAGCAACGCCCTCAGCTGGATGTCGAAGATCAAGTCCAGCGTGAACGTCGACGTGATCGGCGGCAACGTCGCCACGCGTGACGGCGCCCAGGCGCTGATCGACGCCGGTGTCGACGGCATCAAGGTCGGTGTCGGCCCCGGCTCCATCTGCACCACCCGCGTGGTCGCCGGTATCGGCGTCCCGCAGGTCACCGCCATCTACGAGGCGTCCCTGGCGGCTCGCCCGGCCGGCATCCCGCTGATCGGCGACGGCGGTCTGCAGTACTCCGGCGACATCGGCAAGGCCCTGGCCGCCGGTGCCGACACGGTGATGCTGGGCAGCCTCCTCGCCGGCTGCGAGGAGTCGCCCGGCGAGCTGCAGTTCATCAACGGCAAGCAGTTCAAGTCGTACCGCGGCATGGGTTCGCTCGGCGCGATGCAGTCCCGCGGCCAGGGCCGGTCCTACTCGAAGGACCGCTACTTCCAGGCCGAGGTCGCCTCCGACGACAAGCTCGTGCCCGAGGGCATCGAGGGCCAGGTGCCCTACCGCGGCCCGCTGGCCAACGTGCTGCACCAGCTCGTCGGCGGTCTGCGCCAGACCATGGGCTACGTGGGCGCGGCCACCATCGAGGAGATGGAGTCCAAGGGCCGCTTCGTCCGCATCACGTCGGCGGGCCTCAAGGAGAGCCACCCGCACGACATCCAGATGACGGTCGAGGCGCCGAACTACAGCCGCAAGTAGCGGCCAGGCCTTCCGAGGGCGGCCCCGGGGCATCCGGGGCCGCCCTCGGCGTGCCCGTCGGCGATACTGGAAGACGCTGAAACGCATCAGGGAAAGGCCACCAACGTGACTGAGATCGAGATCGGGCGCGGCAAGCGCGGCCGCCGGGCGTACGCCTTCGACGACATCGCCGTCGTCCCCAGCCGCCGTACGCGGGACCCGAAGGAGGTCTCGATCGCCTGGCAGATCGACGCCTACCGCTTCGAGCTGCCGTTCCTGGCCGCTCCCATGGACTCGGTCGTCTCCCCGGCCACCGCCATCCGCATCGGCGAGCTCGGCGGCCTCGGCGTCCTCAACCTCGAAGGCCTGTGGACCCGCTACGAGGACCCGCAGCCGCTGCTCGACGAGATCGCCGAGCTGGACTCGGAGACCGCGACCCGCCGTCTGCAGGAGATCTACGCCGCTCCCATCAAGGAGGAGCTGATCGGGCAGCGCATCAAGGAGGTGCGCGACTCCGGCGTCGTCACCGCCGCCGCGCTCTCCCCGCAGCGCACCGCCCAGTTCTCCAAGGCGGTCGTGGACGCGGGCGTGGACATCTTCGTCATCCGCGGTACGACGGTCTCGGCGGAGCACGTCTCCGGTTCGCACGAGCCGCTGAACCTGAAGCAGTTCATCTACGAGCTGGACGTCCCGGTGATCGTCGGCGGCTGCGCCACGTACACCGCCGCCCTGCACCTGATGCGCACGGGCGCGGCCGGTGTGCTGGTCGGCTTCGGCGGCGGCGCCGCGCACACCACGCGCAACGTGCTCGGCATCCAGGTCCCCATGGCGACGGCGGTCGCCGACGTGGCCGCGGCCCGCCGTGACTACATGGACGAGTCCGGCGGCCGGTACGTGCACGTGATCGCGGACGGCGGTGTCGGCTGGTCCGGCGACCTGCCCAAGGCGATCGCCTGCGGCGCGGACGCGGTCATGATGGGCTCCCCGCTGGCCCGTGCGACGGACGGCCCGGGCAAGGGCCACCACTGGGGCATGGAGGCGGTGAACGAGGAGCTGCCGCGCGGCAAGAAGGTCGCCCTCGGCACGGTCGGCACGCTGGAGGAGATCCTCACGGGCCCGTCCCACACGCCGGACGGCTCGATGAACCTCTTCGGCGCCCTGCGCCGCGCCATGTCCACGACGGGCTACAGCGAGCTCAAGGAGTTCCAGCGCGTCGAGGTGACGGTGGCGGACTCGCAGCACCGGCGCTAACCCGCTCCGCACGCAAAAGGGCCCGGCCACTCAGGGAGTGGCCGGGCCTTTCGCATGCCCAAGTGGCTTGGCCGGGGCGCTTGTTGGCGGCAGGGGGGCGCACGGTTGCCTTCGGGCCGTTCGGGTCGGTGAGGGGCGGTGGTGAGCCGCTAGTGTCCGTGATCGGCGCCCCGGTTCTTCTGGGTGCCCCCTTCCAAGGACACGGTCCGGACCCCGCCCTCGGGGCCCGGCCCGACACCGACGAGCCGTTCACCGGGCCACTGGGCGGCGTCGTGGAAGGGGGCGCCCATGGGTCGCCACCGCAAGCCCACCCGCTGGGACCGACTCCGTCTTCGGATGGTGCGGTGCCGGAGGAGGTGGATCTTGCGGATTTTCGGATGGTGAGCGGCCGCCCCCACAAGAACTAGGGGCGGACACTCCGTGATCCATCCAGGAGCCTGCCGCAGCAGCCCCTGCGGTGGGCTCCACCCTTTTCGGATGGTGAGCGGCCGCCCCCAAGAAAACTAGGGGCGGACACTCCGTGATCCATCCAGGAGCCTGCCGCAGTGGCCGCTGCGGTGGGCTCCGTCTGTTCTCGTAAGGTACCGGGGCCGGGTGCCGCGTGCCAGCAGTCCCCAGGCTTCCGCACCTCGCGCGCCCCCCTTCACAACCGGTGCGCCGCCCCCGTAGGGGTCGCCCCTCGCGTGTCCAGCAGGAGCGGGGCCTTCACCGACAGGCCCTGCAGGTCGTACGTGCGGTGCTGCTGGAGCAGGATCGTCAGGTCCGCGTCGGCCGCCGCCTCGTAGAGGGAGTCCGCGCGGGGGACGGGGCGGTCCAGGACGCTCCAGGCGGGGACGTGCGGGTCGTGGTAGCTGACCGAGGCGCCCAGTTCCATCAGGCGCTGGGCGATCTCCTGTGCCGGGGTGCCCTGGAGGTCGGCGAGGTCCGGCTTGTAGGTGACGCCGAGGAGGAGCACGCGCGCGCCCCGGGCCGACTTGCCGTGTTCGTTGAGGAGCGTGGCGGCGCGCTGGACGACGTAGCCGGGCATGCGGCTGTTGACCTGCTGGGCCAGTTCCACCATGCGCAGGCCGCGGCCGGCCCGTCCGGTCAGGTCCTGGGGGACCGAGTGGCCGCCCACGCCAGGGCCGGGGCGGAAGGCCTGGAAGCCGTACGGCTTGGTCTCCGCGCAGCGGATGACGTCCCACAGGTCGACGCCCAGGTCGTGGCAGAGGACGGCCATCTCGTTGACCAGGGCGATGTTCACGTGCCGGTAGTTCGTCTCGAGCAGCTGCACGGTCTCCGCTTCGCGGGGTCCACGCGCGCGTACCACCTTGTCCGTCAGCCTGCCGTAGAACGCGGCGGCCGACTCCGTGCAGGCCGGGGTGAGGCCGCCGATGACCTTCGGGGTGGTGGCGGTCGTGACGTCACGGTTGCCGGGGTCGGCGCGACTGGGGGAGTACGCCAGGTGGAAGTCGCGGCCCGCGCGCAGGCCCGAACCCTCTTCGAGCAGCGGCCGCAGGAACTCCTCCGTCGTCCCCGGGCGCACGGGCGACTCCAGGATCACCGTGGTGTGCGGGCGCAGGCGCGCCGCCAGGGTGCGGGCGGCGGCCTCCAGCTGGCCGAGGTCGAGCGTGCCGTCCGCGCCCGGCGGGGTCGGCGGGCAGAGCACCGCGGTGCGGACCCGGCCCAGCTCGGCCGGGTCGGTGGCGGGCCGGAAGCCCCCCGAGAGCATCCGGCGCAGTTCGGCGGGGCTCAGTGAACCGGCCTCCGGGCCGGTCCGGTAGCCCAGGGTGGGGATGCCTGCGGCGACGGCGGCTTGGGCCAGGGGCAGGCCGTACGGGCCGAGTCCGATGACGGCGAGATCTGCGGGCATGGCGTGGCCGTCCTTCCCGATAACCGAAGTGGGACAGGTGCGCAAGCCCTGTGGACAGGACGGGCGAGCGCAATGTCAGACTAGGAGTAAATATGACCGATTTGCGGGATTGGCTGGCCGAGTTTCGGTGAGTGTTCCGTGACGGTTGTCCACAGGCTGGGGGGCCGTGGTGGCTGAAGTCGGGCAACCCGGTCAGAATCTGGGCAGGGGGATACGGACGGGGCTGCGCCCGACGGGTGCGGTCGGCGCGACCGATGAGCGGGAGGCAGCGGTGAGGACAGCGACACTCGGACCGGCGCAGCGCGCCGAGTCACTCGCATCGATGGCCGAGCGCGAGCTGGACGTGCTGGTCGTGGGCGCAGGCGTGGTCGGCGCGGGCACCGCCCTCGACGCCGTCACCAGAGGTCTCTCCACGGGCCTGGTCGAGGCGCGGGACTGGGCGTCCGGGACCTCCAGCCGGTCCAGCAAGCTGATCCACGGCGGCCTGCGCTATCTGGAGATGCTCGACTTCGCCCTGGTCAGGGAGGCCCTCAAGGAACGCGGACTGCTCCTGGAGCGGCTCGCCCCGCACCTGGTGAAGCCGGTGCCGTTCCTGTATCCGCTGCAGCACAAGGGCTGGGAGCGGCTGTACGCCGGGTCGGGCGTCGCGATGTACGACGCCATGTCCATGGCGCGCGGACACGGCCGGGGCCTGCCCATGCACCGGCATCTGACCCGCTCCCACGCGCTGCGCGTGGCGCCCTGCCTGAAGAAGGACGCCCTGGTCGGGGCGCTGCAGTACTACGACGCCCAGATGGACGACGCCCGCTACGTCGCGACGCTGGTGCGCACGGCGGTGGCCTACGGCGCGAAGGCCGCCAACCGCGCGCGGGTGACGGGTTTCCTGCGCGAGGGCGAGCGGGTGGTCGGCGCCAGGGTGCAGGACGTCGAAGGCGGCGGCGAGTACGAGATCCGGGCCAAGCAGGTCGTCAACGCCACCGGCGTGTGGACGGACGACACCCAGGCCATGGTCGGTGAGCGCGGCCAGTTCCACGTCCGGGCGTCCAAGGGCATCCACCTGGTCGTGCCGCGCGACCGGATCCACTCCACGACCGGGCTCATCCTGCGGACCGAGAAGTCCGTGCTGTTCGTCATCCCCTGGGGCCGGCACTGGATCGTCGGCACCACGGACACCGACTGGGACCTCGACAAGGCCCACCCGGCCGCCTCCAGCGCGGACATCGACTACCTGCTGGAGCACGTCAACTCGGTGCTGGCGGTGCCCCTCACCCGTGACGACGTCCAGGGCGTTTACGCGGGGCTGCGGCCCCTGCTCGCGGGCGAGTCGGACGCCACGAGCAAGCTGTCGCGCGAGCACACGGTGGCCCATCCGGTGCCCGGGCTGGTCGTCGTGGCGGGCGGCAAGTACACGACCTACCGGGTCATGGCCAAGGACGCGGTGGACGCGGCGGTGCACGGCCTCGACATGCGGGTCGCCGAGTGCGTCACCGAGGAGGTGCCGCTGCTGGGCGCCGAGGGTTACCGGGCCCTGTGGAACGCGCGGGCGCGGATCGCCGCCCGGACCGGACTGCACGTGGTGCGCGTGGAGCACCTGCTGAACCGGTACGGGGCGATGACGGAGGAGATCCTCGAACTCATCGCGCAGGACCCGACCCTGGGGGAGCCGCTGCCGGCGGCCGACGACTATCTGCGCGCCGAGATCGTCTACGCCGCCTCGCACGAGGGGGCGCGGCATCTGGACGACGTGCTCACCCGGCGGACGCGGATCTCGATCGAGACCTTCGACCGGGGCGCGCGCAGCGCGCGGGCCGCCGCCGAGCTGATGGCGCCGGTGCTGGGCTGGGACAAGGACCAGATCGAGCGCGAGGTGCAGCACTACGAGAAGCGGGTGGAGGCCGAGCGGGAGTCGCAGCGGCAGCCGGACGACCTGACGGCGGACGCGGCGCGGCTGGGGGCGCCGGACATCGTGCCGCTGTAGGAGCGCACGCCCGACCTGCGTCCGGTACCCGACCTGCGTCCGGTACCCGACCTGCGTCCGGTACCCGACCTGCGTCCGGTACCCGACCTGCGTCCCGTACCCGCGCGTGACCCCGCGTCCCGTACCCGCGCGTGACCCCGCGGCCGCGCTGCCTCGTGCCCGCGCTGCCCCCCGCTTCCGTCTTTCACTCGAACGAGTGTCAGGACGCGGGATCTTCGTTCGGAACCGGGTCGTTCTACCAGGTGCGGGGGCAGAACTCGGCCGCGAGCACCGCGGGTTCGAGGCCGGGATCCGCTATCGCGTCCGTGTTCACGCGGAAGGTGAGGACATGCCGGCCGCCGACGGTGGCGACGCTGCGCACGTAGCTGCCGGATATGTGGCCGTTGTGTCCCCACACCGTCGTGCCGCACGGGAGCTTCTCGGGGAACAGCCCCATGCCGTACGCGCCGTGTGCGGCACGGGTGTCGAGCATCTCGCGCAGCCGGTGCGGGGGCAGCAGCCGGCCGCCCAGCAGGGCCGCGTAGAAGCGGTCCAGATCGGCCAGCGTGGTCACCATCTCGCCCGCGGCTCCGGCCGCCCGCGGGTCGAGATCGGTGACGTCGGTGCCGTCGGCGGCGTAGGAGCGGCCGTGCGGGGAGGGCAGCGTGGAGCGGGAGCCGGGAAAGGAGGTGCCGGTCAGGCGCAGGGGAGTGATGATGCGTCGCTCGGCCTCGGCGGCGTACGAGTCGCCGGTGACCTGCTCGATGACCAGGCCGAGCAGGACGTAGTTGGTGTTCGAGTAGGAGAAACGGCCGCGGAGTGCGGGAGGGCGGGTGAGAGCTATGCGCACGGCCTGACGGGGTGTGACGGGTATGGTTCCGGCGGTGGCCGAGGTGAAGTCGCGCAGGCCGCTGGTGTGGGTGAGCAGGGAGCGCAGGGTCAGCGCGCGGCCGTCGTTCCCGGCGCCCCGCACCAGACCGGGCAGGTGCTGCTCCACCGTGTCGGACAGGGACAGCCGTTGCTCGGCGGCCAGTTGCAGCACGACGGTCGCGATGAACGTCTTCGTGACGCTCCCGGCGCGAAAGTGGTCCGACCGGGCGATCCCCTGCCCGGCTCCGGCATAACGGATGGTGGTGCCCTCCCGGGCGAGCAGGGCCGCGGCGGGCGCCCCGCCCCGGGTCACCAGCAGCGGAAGCACGGTGTCCGTCGTCGGCACCGACAGGGCCGAGGAGTCGGCGGGCGGCAACCCCAGCAGGGCCACGGCGACGGGCAGGGCCAGCAGACTCCGGAGCGACGGCATGCGGGCACCTCCTCCTGGGGGCGACGGGCCTCGGGCGCCGGGCCGGGCCGGGGGACGGGAGACCGGGCGGGGCCGGTTTTGGGGGCCCATCATGCAGGGCGGTACCGGGCGCGCCGCAGCCGGGTTCCGGTGCTGCGGGCCGGTTGCGTGCTTGAGCGGGGGCCCCCTGGGCACTGGGCACTTGTGCGGTGAGAGACAATGGAGGCTCTGTCAGGGCGGGTTGTATGAGGGGACGCATGTCGGAGGCGGAGCGGGCGGGCACATCTCGTCAGGACACTCGTCAGGACAACAAGGAGCGTCTCCTCGCGGGGCGCTACCGGCTCGGCAAAGTGCTGGGCCGCGGGGGCATGGGCACGGTCTGGCGGGCTCAGGACGAGACCCTGGGCCGGACGGTCGCCGTCAAGGAGCTGCGGTTCCCGTCGAACATCGACGAGGACGAGAAGCGGCGGCTGATCACGCGGACGCTGCGCGAGGCCAAGGCGATCGCGCGGATCCGCAACAACAGCGCCGTGACGGTGTACGACGTCGTCCAGGAGGACGACCGGCCCTGGATCGTCATGGAGCTCGTCGAGGGCAAGTCGCTCGCCGAGGTCATCCGGGAGGACGGCCTCCTCGAACCGAAGCGCGCGGCGGAGGTCGGCCTCGCCGTCCTGGACGTGCTGCGCTCGGCGCACCGCGAGGGCATCCTGCACCGTGACGTGAAGCCGTCCAACGTGCTGATCGCCGAGGACGGCCGGGTCGTGCTCACCGACTTCGGCATCGCCCAGGTCGAGGGCGACCCGTCCATCACCTCGACCGGCATGCTCGTCGGCGCTCCCTCCTACATCTCCCCCGAGCGGGCGCGCGGGCACAAGCCGGGCCCGGCGGCCGACCTGTGGTCGCTCGGCGGGCTGCTGTACGCGGCGGTGGAGGGCGCGCCGCCGTACGACAAGGGCTCGGCCATAGCGACGCTGACGGCCGTGATGACCGAGCCGCTGGAGGAGCCGAAGAACGCCGGTCCGCTGACGGACGTCATCCACGGGCTGCTCACCAAGGACCCCGCCCAGCGGCTCGACGACGCGGGCGCCCGGGCGATGCTGAACGCGGTCATCCACGCGCCCGCGAAGGCCGAGGCGGAGCCGCTGGACGCGACGAAGGTGGTGCCGCTGCCGGCGCAGCCGGACAGGTCCTCGGACAGGGGGAGTTCGGCCGGGTCCGGTGGCAAGCGGGGCGAGGAGGCCGGGGAGCGGCTGCGCGGTGCCCTGCGTTCGGTGCGCAAGGCCGCGGCGGGACCGGCTGCCGCGGCGGCCACGTCCCGGAGCGCCGAGGCCGCCTCCTCCGAATCCGGCGGCCGGGCGGAGCGGGCCGGGACGGCGGGCGCGTCCGCCGGGGCGGCGTCGGCATCGGAGCCGGCCGCGAAGCCGGACGCCGGGGCCGGTGAGAAGGAGACCAAGGCAGGTTCGGCGGCCCGGAGTTCGGGCTGGCCCGTCGTGCCGCCGCCGGACCTGCCGCCGAGGCCCGCGCCCCGGGCGCCGCTCACCGACGTGGTGCCGCGGCGGACGATGGTGATCATCGCGGTGGTCGTGGTGCTCGCGGTGATCGGCACCGTGCTCGCCATCGT
Organism: Streptomyces sp. DT190; assembly: GCF_049846985.1. NCBI lineage: Bacteria > Bacillati > Actinomycetota > Actinomycetes > Kitasatosporales > Streptomycetaceae > Streptomyces > Streptomyces sp. DT190. Next base: position 100,430 of record NZ_JBNCNM010000012.1, read on the forward strand.
GCTCAGCGGGGACGACAAGGGCGCGCAGGGTTCGGGCGAGGGCGGCGGCAAGCCCGTGGCGTCCGCGCCGGGCACCGCCGACACCAAGGGTGACGAGAGCAAGGGCACGAGCACGGACGGCGCCCGGAGCCCCGCGCCCTCCGGTTCGGCCTCCGGCAGCACGCCGAGCGGCGGGTCCGGCACGTCGGACGGCGGCGGTTCCTCCTCCGGCGGGGACGGCACGGCGGCCGAGTCGACGCACCAGGGCAGCCAGGGGTACTCGATCGGTCTGCCGAAGGGCTGGAAGTACCAGACCGCGAGCGCGGCCGGTGACCGGTTCAGCGGCCCCGACGGGCAGAAGCTGCTCATCGCCTGGACGTCGACGCCCAAGGGCGACCCGGTCGCCGACTGGGAGAGCCAGGAGCAGTACATGCGGCGCGCGCAGTACCAGAAGATCCGCATAGAGAAGGTGGACTACCGCGGCTGGAACGCCGCCGACTGGGAGTTCACCTACACGGACGGCGGCACCAAGTACCGGACGATCGACCGCGGTTTCGTGGTGAACGACCGGCAGGGGTACGCGCTGATGTACACGGCGAAGGCGGCCGGCTGGGACGGCGAACTGCGCAAGGAGACCTGGCGGACGCTGACGAAGACCTTCGAACCCAAGTCCTGAGCATGAGGGGCCCCGGGTTTGGGGAGGCAGATCTGGCATCCCCGCATTGCGGGTTGCCCGCGGCACGTATCGTAAATGTTTGCGGACCGTGCGCAGTCGGAACGGACCGTAGGGCGAACGGATGCGACCGACCGGGCCGACGGGGGAGGCAACGTGGACGACTATGCGGGACGGGTTCTCGCCGACCGCTACCGCCTGCCGCTGCCGCCGTCCGACGAGTACGAACTCACGGAGACCCGGGCCTTCGACACCTACAGCGGCCAGGAAGTCCTGGTCCGGCAGGTGCCGTTGCCGGAGGTGGTCGAGGCGGAGGTCCTCGACGCGGAAGGGCTGCCGGACGGTTTCACGGCACGTGACGGGGGAGTGCGGCGGCCCGGTGCGCGCGCGGGCGTGCGGCGGCCCGCGGACCCGGTGGTGCGGCGCGCGGTGGAGGCCGCGCAGGCCGCGGCGGCCATCCCCGACCATCCGCGGCTCGACCAGGTCTTCGACGTGTTCGCCGAGGGCGGTTCGCTGTGGATCGTCAGTGAGCTGGTGGCCGCGCGTCCGCTGGCGGCCCTGATGGCGGAGAAGCCGCTGACGCCGTACCGGGCGGCCGAGGTGGCCTCCGACGTGCTCATGGCGCTGCGGGTGCTGCACGCCCACGGGTGGGTGCACCGCAACATCACCGCCCGGACGGTGCTCGTCTGCGACGACGGCCGGGTGATGCTGACCGGTCTCGCGGTGGGCGCGGCGGAGGAAGCACTGTGCGGGTACGACCCGGTGCCGCCGCCGGCCTTCGAGGAGTCCGTGCCCGGGCAGGGACCGGAGGGGGGTCCCGGGACCGGGCGGCCCGACGGCGTGAACGGCCCCGGCGGACCGGGCGGTCAGGGTGGATTCGGCGGTCCGGGTGGTGCCGCGGTGCCGGGGGGCGTCGCCGGCGCGGGCGATCCCGAGGCCGCGCGGCGTGCCGCCATAGAGGCGCGGGAGGCCAGGGGGCTGCCGGCGGCCGGGAGGGACACGGCGGGCGGTGGCCCGGCCGTGCCGGCGCGGCGCAGCCCGGACGACAGCGACCCGCGCGCCGCGCGCGCCGGGGCCATCGCGGCCTACCGGGCGGGTGCCCGGGCGGCCGCACGCGTCCAGGAGGCCCAGCAGGACACCCGGGCGCTGCCCGGCGCCCGGCCCGCCCCGGACGGCGGGCCGGGGCCCCACACGAACGGTTCGGCGCACGCCCCGTACGTCGTCCCCGGGCAGGGCACGGCGCCCGACGCGTCCCCGCCCGGCCGGATAGCCGACCCCTACGGCGTGGGCGGCAAGCACCGCACCACCGCCTGGCACGGCGCCGCACCACGCGGCGGCACGGGCGGCGCCCCCTCGGCGCAGGGCCAGGAACAGGCGGCCCTGCCCCCGGCCCAGGACCCCTCCGCGCCGGCCCGGTGGGACGACCTGGTCGACCACAGCCCCGCACCCCGCCGCGGCCCGGCCACGGCCCTGGCCGCCGAGCGGGCGCGGCAGGCGCGCATGGCCGTCGTCGGGCCCGTCACCGAGCGCTGGGCGCCGGAGCAGGCCGGACCCGTGCACGAGAACTGGCAGCTGGCGGCGCCCATCGGCCCCTCCACCGACCTGTGGGCGCTGGGCGCGTTGCTCTTCCGGGCCGTGCAGGGCCACGCGCCCTACCCGGAGGAGTCGACGGCCGAGCTGGTGCAGATGGTGTGCGCGGAACCGCCCGCGTACGCCGAGGAGTGCGGGCCGCTGCGGCCGGTCGTGGAGTCGCTGCTGCGGCAGGACCCCACCGAGCGCCTCGACTTCGAGGAACTGCGCGGCTGGCTGCGCTCCCTGGTGCGTTCGGCGCCGGAGCCGGAGGCCGGGCTGCACGTGGTCGCGGCGCCCCCGGCCGACGCCAGCCGGCTGCCCGTCGTACGCCGCCGGGGTGAGCTCGTGCGCAGGCGGCGGGCGGGGCTGCCCGCGCACCACGGACGACACAAGCGGGCCAAGGAGTCCCGTTCGCCGCACCGCCTCGGCCGGACCCTGCTCGTGCTGGTGCTGCTCGCGATGGCCGCGGCGATCGCCTACGCCATGCTCTTCATGCCCAAGTCGGACACCGGTGGCGCGGAGGGCGCGGACCGCACGGGTGCCGCCGGGGAGGTCAGCCAGGCACCCGAGCCGGACGCCAGCAGCGAGCCGCGGCCCGACCAGACCTCGCCCGCGCCGGAGCAGAGCCCGTCCACGTCAGCCGGTTCCTCCGAGACGCAGACCACCGGCCCCGACGTCGCCGACGGCTTCACGCTGCGCAAGGACTCGGCCGGCTTCCAGGTCGCCGTCGCCAAGGGCTGGGACCGCACCGCGCGGGGCGTGGGCGGCCAGGTCGTCTACACGAAGGGCGACTTCGAGCTCATCGTCGTACCGGGCCGGGACAAGGCGTCGGAGTACGGCAGCGATCCCATGGCCTACCAGCGCGAGCGGGAGCGGGAGTTGCAGCCGTACCGCGACTCCAGCTGGGCCACCTCCACCGGTCTGAAGACGATCGAGGTGGGCGGACGGACCATGGCCGAGGGGCAGTTCACCTGGACGGGCGCCGACGGGGGCGAGCTGTACGTGCGCAACCTGGCGATGCTGGTCGACGGGCGTTACCACGTCCTGCAGGTGCGCGGCCCGGAGTCCGACCGGGACGAGGTGACGCGGTTCTACGAACAGGCGGCGGCGACCTACCGGGTGACGGGATGAGCGGCGGGCCGCCCGCCGGCCGACCCTGGTCCTCCCTCTGACCGCCTCGGTTCTCCCTCTGGTCGCCTGCCGTCCCGGCAGGCGACAACCGTCACAGTGCGGTCACCGTGGCACCCCGCTTGTTCCCTGGCGCGGGGCGGGTCCTTACGCTGACCCTGTCAAGACCATTGCGGGGCAACGTGAATCAGATGCAGGGCCAGCTCGTCGCGGGCCGTTACCGGCTGGCCGACGCCATCGGCAGCGGCGGGATGGGCCGGGTGTGGCGTGCGCATGACGAGGTGCTGCACCGGTCGGTGGCCATCAAGGAGTTGACGGCCGCCCTCTACGTCTCCGAGAGCGAGCAGGCCGTCCTGCTGGCCCGCACCCGGGCCGAGGCCAGGGCCGCCGCCCGGATCAACCACTCGGCGGTCGTCACCGTGCACGACGTGCTGGAGCACGACGGGCGCCCCTGGATCGTGATGGAGCTGGTCGAAGGCCGCTCACTGGCCGACGCGGTCAAGGAGGAGGGGCGCGTCGAGCCGCGCGAGGCGGCGCGCATCGGCCTGTGGGTGCTGCGGGCCCTGCGCGCCGCGCACACCGCCGGTGTCCTGCACCGCGACATCAAGCCGGGCAACGTCCTGCTCGGGCGCGACGGACGGGTCCTGCTCACCGACTTCGGCATCGCCCAGATCGAGGGTGACACGACCATCACGCGGACCGGTGAGGTCGTCGGCTCGGTCGACTACCTGGCACCCGAGCGGGTCCGCGGCCACGACCCGGGCCCGTCCTCCGACCTGTGGGCACTCGGCGCGACGCTCTACACGGCCGTGGAGGGGCGCTCGCCGTTCCGCCGCACCACACCGCTGACCACCATGCAGGCCGTGGTCGAGGAGGAGGCCGCCGAGACCCGGTACGCCGGTCCGCTCGCGCCCGTCATCAGCGCCCTGCTGCGCAAGGACCCCGCCACCCGGCCCGACCCGTCCGAGGCCGAGCAGATGCTGGCCGAGGCGGCGGAAGGGCGCCGGCCGAGCGGGGCGCAGGCGTATGTGCCGACGCAGTACGGGGGGACGCCGCAGCCGTACCGGGAGGGTGACAGCGGCACGGGCACGGCAGCCGGCGGCACGGCAGCCGGCGGTGCGGCCGGCACCGGTTCGAACGGCATCGGCCGGGCGGGTTCCGGTCCGGCCGGATCGGGTTCGCACACCCGGGCGCCCCTGCCGCCGCTGGCCGGTACCCCGGCGACCGGAACGCCGAACTCCGGCACCCCCGTGGCCGGTACGCCGACGACCGGACCCGCCGCGGCCGGGCCGAGGACCACGGGCCCGATGCCGACCGGCCCGCACGCGTACGGCCCGCATCAGCAGCAGACCGCGGGCCGGCCGCACGGCGGGGCACCGGCCCACGGCGGGGCACCGGCTCACGGCGGGACACCGGTGTACGGCGCGGCCACGGCGTACGGCGCGCCGCGGCCCTACGCCACGGGGCAGCACGGCGCGGGACGGCACGGCGGCGGAGGGCAGCCCGGCCCGGGGCGGCCGGCCCCGTCGGGACGGCGCCGCAGGCTACGCACCGTCGCCCTCGTCGTCGCGCTCGCGGCCGTCATCGGCGGGGGCACGGCCGTCGTCCTGCAACAGTGGGACGACAGCCGGCGCACGCCGGGCGCCGCGTCCGGCTCCGTGGGTCCCACGGGCACGCAGAAGGCCGGGAGTTCGGTCCCGGACGGCTGGACCCGCCGCGACGACCCCGCGGGTTTCAGCCTCTACCTGCCCAAGGGCTGGCAGCGCAAGCCCTTCGGCCCCCAGGGCGAGCTCCGGCAGATCGACTACACGCCGGACGGCGGACGGCAGTTCGTCAGGATCGCCGTCGACACCTCCCCGGACTTCGCCGACCCCTACGCCCACCAGCTGGACCTGGAACAGCAGTTGCAGGGGCTGGCCGACTACCGGCGGGTCACGCTGGAGCGCAACGTCTACCGCGACCGGGAAGGTGCCCTGTGGGAGTACACCTGGACCGCGCGGGCGAAGGACACCCCCTTCCCGGGGCCGCGCCGGGCCATCGAGGAGACGTACGTCGCCCGCGACGGTACCGAGTACGCCCTCTACATGTCGGCTCCCGCGGCGGACTGGGCGACGGCGCGCAAGCAGTTCACCGCGCTGTTGCAGGGGTGGCAGGAGAAGACCTCCTGAGGCGGTGCGGCCTCTGACCCGGGGCCGTCTGTTTCGGCCACGCGCGAGACACGGCCCCGGAGCGGTCCGGTCCGGTGGGGCATGATGGCCGCATGGGGACCGAGGGGCACAACATGCGTGTCGTCGCGGGCCGTTACCGGCTCGAGGAGAGGCTCGGGCGCGGGGGCATGGGCGTGGTCTGGCGGGCGACGGACCAGCTGCTCGGCCGGGGCGTGGCCGTCAAGGAGCTCCCCCACGACGAGTCGCTCTCGGCCGCGGAGGCGCGCCGCCAGCGGGACCGCACACTGCGCGAGGCCCGGGCGGTGGCCCAGCTGAGCCACCCGCACATCATCGTGGTCCACGACGTCGTCGTGGACGACGAACGCCCCTACATCGTCATGGAGTTGATCGAGGGCGGCTCGCTCGCCGACCGGCTCGCGGGCCGGGGCCCGGTCGACGCCGCCGAGGCCGCGCGCATCGGCATCGACCTGCTCGGCGCCCTGCGCGCCGCGCACGCGGCCGGGGTCCTGCACCGGGACCTCAAGCCCGAGAACGTGCTGCTGGAGGAGGGCACCGACCGGGTCGTCCTCACGGACTTCGGCATCGCCCAGGTCCAGGGCGCTCCCACGCTCACCGAGAGCGGTTCCTTCGTCGGCTCGCCCGAGTACACCGCGCCCGAGCGGATGTCGGGGGTCAGGACCGGGCCCGAGTCGGATCTGTGGTCGCTGGGCGCGCTGCTGTGCGCGGCCCTCAGCGGGGAGTCGCCGTTCCACCGCGACTCGCTGGGCGGGATCCTGCACGCGGTCGTCGTCGGCGACATCCAGCCACCGCCGCAGGCCGGGCCGCTCCTGCCCGTCGTCCAGGGCCTGCTGGAACGTGACCCGGACCGGCGGCTGGACGCGGACCGGGCGGAGCGGATGCTGCGGGCCTACCGCGCGACGGGCCGGACGCCGCTGTCACCACCGCCCGGGTACGCGCCGACGGTGCGGGACGCGCCGCCCGGACAGCCGCGGGCCGCCGCCGACGGGCAGTCGCCGGGGCCACCGGCGGGTCCGGCCGGCCCGCGGCAGCGGGAGGAGCCCTTCATGCGGCAGCCCACCCGGCGTGTGCTGGTGGCCGCGCTGCTGGTCGCCGCGGTGGCCGGGGCTGGGGTGTCCGCGGCGGCCCTGTTGCGCGACGAGAGCAACGGAGACGGCGTCACCCCGACCACCCCTTCGGCCTCTTCGGCCCGCGGGACGCCCACGGCCGAGTCCCCCGCCACCCGGAGTGCCCCCGCCCCGGCCCCCGCCCCCACGCTCACCGCGAGCCGGTCGACGGACCCCGAAGCACCGTAAAAGGGTCATAAGGCTCGGCGTGAAGTCACGGGTCTGTGACCGGCTCGCGTCCGTGGTGGATACGGGTGGGCCTGGCGCGATATGGATGAACCCATGAGCAGCGACGGGGGAGCCCGATCCGGGGCCGACGAGCCGACGAGTTTCGCACTGCAACCACCTCAGCCGCAGGCGCCGGTACCGGGCAACCCGTACGCGACGCCCACCCAGGTGGTGCCGCCCCGGGTGGCCGCCGCCGCGGTGACGGCTGAGGACCCCGGGGCCGGGCGCCTCATCGCCGGACGCTACCGGCTCATCGGCAGGCTCGGGCACGGCGGGATGGGCACGGTGTGGCGGGCCCAGGACGAGACGGTGGACCGGGAGGTCGCCGTCAAGGAGCCCCGCGTCCCGGACCATCTTCCCGAACGCGAACGTGCCAACGTCTTCGAGCGGATGCGCCGCGAGGCCCGGGCCGCCGCCCGGCTCGATCACCCGGCGGTCGTCGACGTCCACGACGTCGCGGTCGTGGACGGGCAGCCGTGGATCGTGATGGAGCTGGTCCAGGGCCGTTCGCTCGGCGACGCGCTCCAGGAGGGCACCCTGTCCGCGCGCGAGGCGGCCCGGATCGGCCTGGAGGTGCTCGGCGCGCTGGAGGCCGCGCACGCGGCGGGCATCCTGCACCGCGACGTGAAACCGGACAACGTGCTGCTCGGCCGGTACGACCGGGTGGTCCTCACCGACTTCGGCATCGCCCGGATCGAGGGCGAGACCAGCCTGACCGACACCGGCGGTTTCGTCGGCTCGCCCGAGTACATCGCGCCCGAGCGCGTGCTGGGCCAGCGCCCCGGCCCGGCAAGCGACCTGTGGTCCCTGGGCGTCGTGCTGTACGCGGCGACGGAGGGCGTCTCGCCGTTCCGCCGCAGCAACACCCCGGCCACCCTGCAGTCCGTCCTCAACGCCACGCCCGCACCGCCCGCCTCCGCCCCCGGCCCGCTCGCCGAAGCGATCAACGGCCTGCTGCACAAGGACCCGGCCCGGCGTCCGGACGCCGCACGGGTGCGGGCGCTGCTGGAGGCGGCCGCGCACCCGCCCGCCGCACAGCCCACGCGGATCGTGCAGGTCACGGGCGACGGCGGTGGCGGACGAAGAGGTATCCGGCTCGGCCGCACGGCCTGGATCGGCCTCGGCGCGGCGGCCCTGGCGGTGGCGGTGACGGCGTTCCTGGTGCTCGCGAACCCGTTCGCCGGGCCGCTGCCCGACGGCTGGCAGGTCCGCCAGGAGAAGGAACTCGGGGCCGCGCTGGCGGTTCCGGTCGACTACCGGCGGACCGTGCCGGACCCGGAGCCGAACCGGGGACCCCGGGTCGTGTACAGCGACTGGAGCGGCAGCGTCTGGATCGGCCTGTCCCTGGACAGGAAGGCGCAGGACACCGGGCGCACCATCGCCGGCTCGGCGGCCGCCGAGATGTACGACGACGACACCGGCTTCAAGGAGAGCGGCAGCTACGAGCTGGACATGCCGGAGAACCCCCGCACGCAGCCCGCGGAGACCACGTACCGGGGCGAGAAGGCGGCGGAGAACACCGTCAGGTACGACACCGACGACAACCAGAACCCGCTTCCCCGCGAACTCCGGATCTTCTACGTCCAGAAGCCCGGCGGCGACATGTACAAACTCACCGTCAGCTACCCGGGCAAGGGCGACTTCACCGACCGCGGGCGTGAGGTGGCGCGCACGGCGATCGCGCATCTGGACATCGAAGGGACCTGAACCGGCCCCGGTCCGCCCCGCGTCGACATAGTCGCGCCCCGCAGGGTACTGATGGGGCATGAGGAACGACGGGGGCGAGGCAGACGCCGACCAGGGCCGGCTGGTCGGCGGGCGGTACCGGCTCATGGAGCGCATCGGCTCCGGCGGCTCCGGTACGGTCTGGCGGGCCTTCGACGAGCTCGAACGGCGTGAAGTCGCCGTCAAACAGCCCCGGTTGCCCGGCGACCCGGAGGGTGAGGAGCACCGGCGGGCGGCCCACCGGCTGCATCGCGAGGCCCGTGCCGCCGCCCGGGTCGACCATCCCGCCGCGGTCACCATCCTCGACGTCGTCGTGGAGGCCGAGCAGCCGGACCAGCGCCCGCGCCCGCAAGGTCCCGACGAGCTCGACGCGACGGAGCTGCTCGACGGACTCCCCTGGATCGTCATGGAGTTGGTGCCGGGCGAGTCCCTGCGCGACACGCTCCGCCGCGGCCCGGTCGACCCGCCCGAAGCCGCCCGGATCGGCCTCGCCCTGCTCGGCGCCCTGCGCACGGCGCACTCCGTGGGCATCGTGCACCGGGACGTGAAACCGTCCAACGTGCTGATCGCCGAGGGCGGCCGGGTCGTGCTCACCGACTTCGGCACCTCGCCCGCCCAGGGCGACGAATCGCCCTCCTCCGGCGAGGAGTTCACCGAGCCGCCCGCATGGGTCGCACCCGAGCGGATGTCGGGCCGCATCGCCGGGCCCGCGTCCGACCTGTGGTCCCTGGGCGTGCTGCTGTACACCGCCGTGGAGGGCGCGTCCCCGTCCCGGCGGGCCATCTCGCAGGGCACGTCCTCCGCGCTCCTCACCGCCGAACGCGCCGAACGCGCCGAACGCGCCGGACGTGCCGCACCTGCCGAACCCGCCGGCTCCGCCGAGCCGCGACGCGCCGGACCGCTCGGGCCGCTCATCGGACGGCTGCTGGTGCCGGACCCCGAACAGCGGCCGGACGCCGAGGAGGTCGCGAAGGAACTGGAGGCGGTGGCGGGACCGGCCGCCGGGACCCACGAGCCGCCCGCACGCGAACGGGCGGTTCGGCAGGAGACCGAGGCGGCAGCGGCAGCTCGGCGGCAGCTGACACCGGCTGCGCGCCAGGAACCCGTACCTGCTGTGCGGCGGGAACCCGTCTCGGCTGCGGGGCAGGAACCCGTACCGGCCAAGCCGCAGACACCCGTACCGCCCGCGGAGCCGGAGGCGATACCGCCCCTGGCGCAGACGACGACACCGTCCGTCCGGGGGCGGCAGGCGACGACCGTGCCCCCAGGAGCGACCCTCACGGAGAGGGAAGCCGCGCCCCATCCCGGGGACCGGGAGCCCGCCTCCGCCCCCGCGCTCGCCAGACGCCGCACCCTCCTCCGCCCCGGCCCCCTCGCCCTGCTCGGCGCGCTGCTCGCCGGCGGCGCGGGCGCTGCCACCCATCTCGCCGGCACCAGCAGCGCCGAGACCACCGAGACCGCCGGAACCACCGGGTCCGCCGAACACGCCGCGGACGCAACCGACACCACCGGCAGCGCCGACACCCCCGCCACCACCGACGCCTGGACCCCGCACCCCGAGCCGGACCTGGCCGCCGTCCTGTACCTCCCGCGCCGTTTCCACCTCCTCGAGCGGACCGGCGACGGCACCGGCGGGCCCCGCACGGCGCTGTACGGCGACGACGACCGGGGCGGCTCGGTCCAGGTCCGTCTCCGGTTCTGGGAACGGGCGCCCGGCTCCCCGATGGCACAGGCCAGGAAGACACCCGAGGCCGGGGGAGAGACGCACTACTCCCGCACCGGCGTCCAGGGTCACGCAGCCGCCCTCGCCGACACCGCCTACCACCGGGGCGAGCAGCCCCGGCGGGCCCTGCGGGTGCTGATCCGCGCCGACGGCGACCGCATGTACGAACTGCGCGTCGACATGCCGGCGGGCACGCCCGAAGAGCGTGCGGGCGTCGCCCTGTTCGAGGGCGCCCGGGACCGGCTCGGGATCGTGAAGGGCTGAACCACTTCCCGAGCCATCGCACAACGCCCTGATCAGGGCGTTTGTTGCCAGCGATCACTGGCACCGTGTGTGCAGTCGGTGAAGCCGCATTACCGACGGGTACCCAAAGCCTCCGTCGAGGCATACTCTGCGGCTCATGACGGACGCGCAGGCCGCCGAGAAGACGGCAGAGACCGGCCCGGCACAGACCGGTACGAACCCCCTCGCCCCCGCACCGGAGGGCGCCCGCACCGCCGCCGACGTGGTGACGCCCGAGCTGGTGGCCCAGCTCACCAAGGGCGTGGTCGGCTCCGGCCGGACGGCCAACCACACGCCGTTCACCGGTGAGAAGCTGGCCGACCTCCCCGAGGCGACGCCCGAGGACGTGGCCGAGGCCTTCGCCCTGGCCCGGACCGCCCAGCCGGTCTGGGAGCGCACGCCCGTACGGCAGCGCGCCGCCGTCCTGCTCCGCTTCCACGACCTGCTGCTGGAGCGTCAGGGCGAGGTGCTGGACCTGATCCAGCTGGAGACCGGCAAGGCCCGTCTGCACGCCCACGAGGAGGTCCAGGCCGTCGCGGTCGCCGCCCGGCACTACGGCCGCAAGGCCCCGTCCTACCTCCGCCCCAAGCGGCACGCCGGCGCCGTCCCGGCCCTGACGAAGGTCGTCGAACGGCGGCACGCACGCGGTGTGGTGGGCCAGATCGCCCCCTGGAACTACCCCCTCGAACTCTCCGTCGGCGACGCGCTCCCGGCCTTCGTCGCGGGCAACGCGGTCGTCATGAAGCCCGACACGGAGACCTGCCTGACCGCCCTGTGGGCCCGCGACCTGCTCATCGAGGCCGGCCTGCCCGCCGAGGTCTTCCAGGTCGTCCTCGGCGAGGGTCCGGTCGTCGGCCCCGAGGTGGTCCGCCACGCCGACTACGTCTCCTTCACCGGCTCCACCCGCACCGGCCGCGAGGTCGCCCAGGGCGCCGCCGCCCGGCTGGTCGGGGTCTCCCTCGAACTCGGCGGCAAGAACGCCATGCTGGTGCTGGAGGACGCCGACGTGGAGAAGGCCGCGGCCGGTGCCGTCCGCGCCTGCTTCTCCTCCGCCGGCCAGCTGTGCATCTCCATCGAACGGCTCTTCGTCCACGAGTCGATCGCGGACGCCTTCCTGGAGCGCTTCGCCGCCCGGACCAGGGCGATGCGCCTCGGCACGTCCCTGGCGTACGGGGCCGACATGGGCTCCCTGGTCGGCGAGCGCCAACTGGAGACCGTCACGCGGCACGTGGCGGAGGCCGTCGCGAAGGGCGCGAAGGTGGTGGCGGGCGGTGTGGCCCGGCCCGACATCGGCCCCTACTTCTTCGAGCCCACCATCCTCGACGAAGTCGGCACGGACATGTCCGTGTGCGCGGAGGAGACCTTCGGCCCGGTCGTCTCGGTCTACCGCTTCAGCAGCGAGGACGAGGCGATCGAGCGCGCCAACGCCACCGCGTACGGCCTCAACTCCTCGGTGTGGACGAAGAGCGGCCGCCGCGGCCAGGAGGTCGCCGCCCGCCTGCGCACCGGCACGGTCAACATCAACGAGGGCTACGCGCCCGCCTACGGCAGCGTCCAGTCGCCCATGGGCGGCATGAAGGACTCCGGCCTCGGCCGGCGCCACGGCTCCGAGGGCATCCTCAAGTACACGGAGGCCCAGACGGTCGCCCACCAGCGGGTCCTGCCGATGGCCCCGTCCCTGGGCATGGACGACGAGAAGTACGCCCGGTTCATGAGCCGGAGCCTGCGCCTGATGAAGGCGTTCGGGTTCCGGTAGGCACCGGCAGACGCCCCTTCGCGACCCCGCACGGACACTCGACGAGGAGAACACGTGCCTCAGGACACTCACGACTACGACGTCATCGTCGTAGGTTCCGGCTTCGGCGGCTCGGTGACCGCCCTGCGCCTCACCGAGAAGGGCTACCGCGTAGGTGTCCTGGAGGCAGGCCGCCGCTTCACCCGCGAGACCCTCCCGAAGAACTCCTGGGACCTGAAGAACTACCTCTGGGCCCCCAAGCTCGGCATGTACGGCATCCAGCGCATCCACCTGCTGGGCAACGTCATGGTCCTGGCGGGCGCGGGCGTCGGCGGCGGCTCCCTCAACTACGCCAACACCCTCTACGTCCCCCCGAAGCAGTTCTTCGAGGACCCCCAGTGGCGTGACATCACCGACTGGCAGGACGAGCTCACGCCCTACTACGACCAGGCCCGCCGCATGCTGGGCGTCCGGACCAACCCGACCATGACGCCCTCCGACGTGCACCTGAAGGCCGCCGCCGAGCGGATGGGCTGCGGCGACACCTTCCACCTCGCCCCCGTCGGCGTCTTCTTCGGCGACGGCCGGGACGCCGACGGCTCGGTCAGGGCGAAGCCCGGCCAGGAGGTGCCCGACCCCTACTTCGGCGGGGTGGGCCCGGCCCGCAAGGCCTGCGCGGAGTGCGGCGAGTGCATGACCGGCTGCCGCCACGGCGCGAAGAACACCCTCAACGAGAACTACCTGCACCTGGCCGAGAAGGCCGGCGCGGTCGTCCATCCCCTGACCACGGTCGTCTCGGTCACCGACGACTCGCGCGGCGGCTACGCGGTCGCCACCCTGCCCACCGACGGCCGCCGCAAGGCCGAGGGCCGCACCTACACGGCCCGCCACGTCGTCCTCGCCGCCGGCACGTACGGCACCCAGACGCTCCTGCACCGCATGAAGGCCGGAGGCCAGCTGCCGCACCTCTCGGACCGGCTGGGCGAGCTGACCCGCACCAACTCCGAGGCCCTGGTCGGCGCGCAGACCGACGACCGGCGCTACCGCAAGGCCCACGGCGCGCCCAGGGCCGACTTCACGCGCGGCGTGGCCATCACGTCCTCGATCCATCCCGACGCCAACACCCACGTCGAGCCGGTCCGCTACGGCAAGGGCTCCAACTCGATGGGCAGCCTGTCCATCCTGCAGGTCCCCTTCTCCGGGCGGAACTCGGGCACCTCACGGGTCCTGGGCTTCCTCGGCCACGCGGCCCGCCACCCCGTCCTCGTGCTGCGCTCGCTGTCCAACCGCCGCTGGTCGGAGCGGACCATCATCGGCCTGGTGATGCAGTCGCTGGACAACTCCCTGACGACGTACCTGAAGCCGTCGGGGGTGGGCCGCGGCCTGCTCACCGCACGCCAGGGCCACGGCGCCCCCAACCCGAAGCAGATCAAGGCGGCCAGCGAGAGCGCCTCGGCACTCGCCGCCGAGATCAACGGCTTCGCCGGCTCCAACGTCGGCGAGCTGATGGGCACTCCGCTCACCGCGCACTTCCTGGGCGGCTGCCCCATCGGCGACTCCCGCGAGACCGGCGTGATCGACCCGTACCACCGCCTCTACGGCCACCCGGGCATCTCCGTCGTGGACGGCGCCGCGGTCTCCGCCAACCTGGGTGTGAACCCGTCGCTCACCATCACGGCCCAGGCCGAGCGGGCCATGTCGTTCTGGCCCAACAAGGGCGAGCCCGACCCGCGCCCGCAGCAGGGCGCCGCCTACGAGCGGTTGAAGCCGGTCGAGCCGAAGTCCCCGGCGGTCCCGGCGGAGGCCTTCGGGGCCCTGCGGCTGCCGTTCCTCGGGATGCCGGCCGTACCTCCCAGGAAGTAGCCGCATCCGGAGCCCGCACGGGCACACGGAAGAGGGACCTGCGCCCCCCTCCGAGCGCAGGTCCCTCTTCTGCTTGTGGCGCGGCGGCCGGACGGCCGCTGTGGCGCTTACGCCTCGACGCCGGCCTTGCGGCGACGGACCACGAAGATCGCACCGGCACCGGCGACGACCGCGGCACCGCCGACCAGGCTGATCATCGGCAGGGCGGAGCTGGAGCCGGTCTCGGCGAGGCTGCCGGTGACCTCCGGCGTGTTGCCGCTGGGCTTCTCGTCGGTGACGGGCGCCTTGCCGCCTTCCTGCGGCTTGGTGCCACCGGTGTCCGTACCGGCGGAGACGATCTGGAACTTGTACGACACGTCACCGAAGCCGGTGCACTCGGCGTCGTTGTCGCCGTAGATCGTCGCGCCGAGCGAGAAGCCGGCGCCGACCGGGGCGGACTTGCTCACGTTGAGGCGCAGCGGGATGTTGACCTCGTACTCGGGCTGCAGCTCGTCGGTGTAACCGACGTAACCGACCGCGTAGCCGCCCTCGTTGAGGTCGACCCAGATCTTGTCCTGGGGGTCCCAGGCCTGGAGCTGGACCTGCTTGCTGGAGAACAGCTCCTCGCCGTTCTTGTCGGGGGAGGCCCCGGCGAAGAAGTCGAGGTCGTTCAGCGTCGAGTCGGAGTTGTTCAGCACGTTCAGCGAGAACTTGTGCCAGCCGCTGCCCGCCGCGATCTTGCCGGGCAGGCCGGAGATGCTGACGTCGACCTTGGTGTCCTCGCAGATCGAGGGCTCGGGGTCGGGGGACTCCGACTCCTCGGGCTCCGACGTCGAGGGCGACGGGGAGGACTCGGTCGCGGACGCGCTCGGCGAGCTCGACGTCTCGGGCGCGGACTCGCTCACGGACGTGCTGGGCGACGGCGAGGTCTCGGGCGTGGTCTCGGACGCCGACGGCGAGGGAGACGTCTCGGGAGCGGACTCGCTCACCGACGCGCTCGGCGTGGGCGTGGTTTCGTCGGTCGCGTACGCGGCCGGTGCCGCGAGCAGTGCCACCGGGGCTATGACCGCCGTGGCGGCCGCTGCTGCCATGGCGCGGCGAAGCTTCATGAAGACCTCGGAAAGTCCGGCGTACCGCGGGGTGCGGTACGAACGTTGGGGGAGGCCTCCGCGTGTGGGGCGCGGGAGTGGCCCTTGGTTCGGCAGGTTTGATCCGTGAAACCTGTGAAAGGTTGCGTCGGCATTCACAGAATTCTTATGTGGGCTGCGTCACAGCGGGAACCTTCTTGTGAAGGCGCTTTCCACCCGCTTAGATCTATGGCTCGTGTCTGAAAAGCCGTCCGACGATCAACCGTCGGCCTCGGAAATCCCCGACGACGTCTGGGAACAGTTCACCCGCGACACCGAGCGGGACATCCGTGCCTCGGCCCCGAAGGAGCCGTCCGCGCGGGCGCGCATGGTGACCGAGCGGCTGCGCCGGCAGGAGGAGCGGGGCGAACTGCCTCCCGGCTGGCGCACCGGCCCCGACCCGCTGGAGGCGAACCGGCGCGTGGGGCGGCGCCGCAAGCTGTGGGCCGTGCTCGGGGTGCCGGTCGCCGCCGCCGTGGTGCTGGTGGCCCTCAAGCCCTCCCTGCTGCCCGGCGACCCCTTCGGCTCGGACGGACCGGGGGCCGCCGCGGCCTCCCCGCTGCCCGCCGAGACGGCGGCGCCGACCGCGCCGCCCGCCGGGTCGGCGCCGCGGACCCCCACCCTGGACGAGCCGTTCGCCGGCTCCCCGGCCCTGCGCTGGGCCGACGGCGAGGCCGGCATCGTGCTGCCCGAGGCGAAGGCCGTCGGCCCGGTCCCGGAAGAACGCGTCGCCCAGGCGCTGGAGCTGACCAAGCGGCTGCTGGTGGCCGCCAACCTCGATCCGCGGACGGTGCGCGGCGCCCGTCCCGAGGCCGCGTTCGCCGTGCTCGACCCGAAGCAGCCGGAGCTGCTCGACGACCTGGACACCGCCCTGCGCTCCCCGAGCGAGCGGAACGACCCCCTGACGATGTTCAGCCGGTTCGACCCCGACGAGATCCGGCCGGTCGGCGACGTCGTCAAGACGCGCGGCCGTATGACCTTCGAGCAGGGCTCGCGGGCGGGCGTGGTGGTGCACGCCGACTACACCTTCGTCTACCCGGTCACCCGCGCCGACGGACGCCCCGAGGTCGCCCGCACCATCGTGCGGCGGGTCATCGACGTCGAGCTCCCCGACCCCACCCGCTACCGGGTCACCCCGGGCCGGCTCAGCGTCAAGAAGTACGACGAGGAGATCGGCAATTCCGCCTGCGACGTCCACGACGGCTACCTGCACCCGCGGTTCGGGTCCGACGACGACCGGGGCCGCGAGCCCACGGGCCCGAAGATCGACCCCTACGACCGCAGCCGGGGCATCGACGAGGGCGGCCCCTGCGGGACGGTGACGCGCACCTGACCGGCGGCCGGAGGGCGCGGCGCGGAGGCGGACGCGCAGAGCCAAGGCGAAGGTGGAGGCGGACGCGCAGAGCGAAGGGCCCCGCGGGGCGGAGCCGCGGGGCCCTTCTTCCCGTCAGCACCGACGTCAGGGCAGCGCCGGTGCCTGGAAGCGGCGCCGGGGGGTTGCGCCGCTGGTCTTCACCTCTGGCAGTGGGGCAATGCCGTTGCCCGCGAGGGGACGTGGGGCTGTGTACGCATCGTGCTGGATGAGCGCGGCGCCCGCAACCGGCCGACCCAGCCCTGTGTGCATCCGTGCGATGTCCCGCCGGCCGGCCCCGGGCGTCCCCGGAGCCGGCCGTTCTCTTGGGTGACCGGGCTGCTGTCCCCTGCCGTCCGGTCACTTCCCTGGAGCGAGGTCCCACGACGCACGGCACGATCCGTGCGTCTCATCGCTCCAGTGAGCCACGCGTGGTTCTCTCGGGCCCGCGCCTGGCTGGCACGGACACCGGGACCAACGAGACCGCCCGGGGGCGGTCACGCGCCGTACGGGTGAGGAGGATGCGCACGTCTGTCCCGCGAACGCGGATTCCTCGCGCGGGTCAGATCCTGCCGCGGCACAGCTCCAGCAGCGTCATCGCGAGCGTCGTGCCCGGCTTGCCCAGGGCCTGCCTGTAGTGGCCGAGGACCTCCATCTCGCGCGAGAGGTTCACGCGCCGGCCGCCGGAGCCGATCCGCGCTTCCTGGATGACGGCCGAGACGGCCGCCCGTTCCAGGATCAGGCCGATGATCCGGTCGTCGAGCGCGTCGATCCGCTCGCGGGCGCCGGTGATCACGTCGGCGGCCTCGGCGGTACGGGCACCGGTCACGTCGGTGGCGGTCATGAGGGGCTCCTCGTCGTCAAGGGGTGCCCCGGTCCGGCAAGGCCCCGACGACGGCAGACGCCCCGGGCCTTGTCGGCCCGGGGCGCCTGGGAAGTCGCTTGTCAGTTGCTCAAGCAGCACGACCATGGCAGCCGGCGGGCCGGGTGCCATAGGTAAAGACGAAGGTCGTGTGCGCGTGCATGGGGCCAGTATGCCCCCGGGCGCAGGGGCGTCCAAACGGGTTCGCATCCTGAGACGGCCGGCCGGCGGCCCGCTTCGCACCGTGGGCGGGACACCCGCGGCGAGCACCTCGGTAGAATCGGGTGGCACAAGACCCCCGCCCCACCGCCGGAAGGCACCCCGTGTCATCAGCGACTCCCGCTGCCAACGCCGCCGACACCGTCCTGGTCGTCGACTTCGGCGCGCAGTACGCCCAGCTCATCGCCCGTCGCGTCCGCGAGGCGCGGGTCTACAGCGAGATCGTGCCGAGCACGATGCCGGTCGAGGAGATCCTCGCCAAGAACCCCGCGGCGATCATCCTCTCCGGCGGCCCCTCGTCGGTCTACGAGGAGGGCGCCCCCCGCCTCGACCGCGCGCTCTTCGAGGCCGGCGTCCCCGTCTTCGGCATGTGCTACGGCTTCCAGCTGATGGCGCAGACCCTCGGCGGCACCGTCGACAACACCGGCGCTCGCGAGTACGGCCGCACCGACCTGCACGTCTCCAAGGTCTCCTCCACCCTCTTCGAGGGCACCCCCGCCGAGCAGGCGGTCTGGATGTCCCACGGCGACGCCTGCTCCGCCGCCCCCGAGGGCTTCTCCGTCACGGCCTCCACGGACGTCGTCCCGGTCGCCGCCTTCGAGAACGACGAGAAGAAGCTCTACGGCGTCCAGTACCACCCCGAGGTGATGCACTCCACGCACGGGCAGCAGGTGCTGGAGCACTTCCTCTACCGGGGCGCGGGCCTGACCCCCTCCTGGACCACGGGCAACGTGATCGAGGAGCAGGTCGCCGCGATCCGCGAGCAGGTCGGCGACAAGCGCGCCATCTGCGGGCTGTCCGGCGGCGTGGACTCCGCGGTCGCCGCGGCCCTCGTGCAGAAGGCCATCGGCTCCCAGCTGACCTGCGTCTACGTCGACCACGGCCTGATGCGCAAGGGCGAGACCGAGCAGGTCGAGAAGGACTTCGTGGCCGCGACCGGCGTGCAGCTGAAGGTCGTGGACGCCGAGGAGCGGTTCCTCAAGGCGCTCGCCGGGGTCTCCGACCCCGAGGAGAAGCGGAAGATCATCGGCCGCGAGTTCATCCGGGTCTTCGAGCAGGCCCAGGCCGAGATCATCGCCGACGAGGGCCCGGCCGTGGAGTTCCTCGTCCAGGGCACGCTCTACCCGGACGTCGTCGAGTCCGGCGGCGGCACCGGCACCGCCAACATCAAGTCCCACCACAACGTCGGCGGCCTGCCCGAGGACCTCGAGTTCCAGCTGATCGAGCCGCTGCGCAAGCTGTTCAAGGACGAGGTCCGCATGGTCGGCCAGGAGCTCGGCCTGCCGGAGGAGATCGTCCAGCGCCAGCCCTTCCCCGGCCCCGGCCTCGGCATCCGCATCGTCGGCGAGGTCACCAGGGAGCGTCTGGACCTGCTGCGCGAGGCCGACGCCATCGCCCGCGAGGAGCTCACGGCGGCCGGCCTCGACCGGGACATCTGGCAGTGCCCGGTGGTCCTGCTCGCGGACGTCCGCAGCGTCGGCGTCCAGGGCGACGGCCGCACCTACGGCCACCCCATCGTGCTGCGTCCCGTCTCCTCCGAGGACGCCATGACGGCCGACTGGTCGCGCCTGCCGTACGACGTCCTCGCGCGGATCTCCACCCGCATCACCAACGAGGTACGCGACGTCAACCGCGTCGTCCTCGACGTGACCTCGAAGCCCCCGGGCACCATCGAGTGGGAGTGAGCACTCCCCGGGTGACTCCTACGTGCGCTTGATCGTGCGCAGGGGGGCGCCGGGCGTCCAGACCTGGACGACGAGGTAGGTGTCGTCCTCGACGCAGGTCCGCACGACCTCCGTCAGCTCGGTGCGGAAGAGGTGGAACGGCTCCGGCGGTTCCACCTCTTCGACGTATCCGGCCTTGGTCTCCACGTCGTCGACCTCGATCGCCCGGCCGCTGATCCGCACGTCGCCGCCGCCCATACCCGTGCCCTCCCCGGGGTTCGCCTGGAGCGCGAAGCGCGGGTCGCGGCGCAGGTCACGGGCCTTGAGTGAGTCCGGCATCATGCCGAGCCACAGCTCGCCGCCGAGGAAGCGCACCTCCAGGCCGCTGGTGCGGGGCGAGCCGTCCCTGCGGAGCGTGGCGAGGACGTGATGGGTGTAGGCGCCGAAGCGCTGCTCGACCGTGTGGGCCAGATCCGGTTCGGCGGTGGTGAATGCCGCCCAGTTCGCTGTCATACGCAGAGTGTGGCGCCGAAAACCGACATCTTCTGTCAGGTATCGGTCCCGGCGCCGGCGGTGTCACACGGCTCGGTGTGCCACCGGACGTACGTACCTCTCCACCCCGTCCTCGTCCCGGACCGGAGCGCACCCGGCGTCCCTCAGCCGCTGGGCCAGCCGTGCGCGCTTGGCCGCGTTGACGCGCAGCGCGACCATCAGGAGCGCCGGCACCAGCACGGCCAGGGGGAGCAGCACGGCGTACGCGCCGGTCACCGGAGCCAGCAGCAGGAACAGGGCCGCGCAGCCCCAGGCCATGACGTGCAGCTGCCTCGGGTCGGCTGCGGCGAGGGCGCGGTCGTACGCGATGAGCGTGCCGAGCAGGTCGACGTCCGCCTTCGCCTCCGGCACCGGCGTCAGCGAACCCAGGTACATCCCGGGCACCGGCCGGTCCTTGCCCGGGTCCGGGAACGCGGTCAGGTTGGCCGCCGCCCGCTGCTGCGCCGCCGGACCGGTGTCCCGGGCCAGCCGGACGTGCAGCAGCTTGTACCGGCCGACCAGGCGTACCCCCGCGTACCGGAAGCCGTAGCACTCGGCGACATAGGCCAGGGCAGCCGCCACGTCGGTGTCGTCGGGGGCGATGATCTCGATCACGTCCTGGGTCGCGATCTGCCGCATGAGGGGCCTGAGGTGGCGGTCGATGCTCAAGGAGGGCTCCGATGGTGCTGTGCCGCGCCGGCCGGAACCGGACGCCGCATTCGTCGTTCCGGACACCAGACCCACGGGGCCCCGCAAGGGTTGCGCGCGTCATCTTTACGGAACATGTCTGTTCACCCCACCTCACCGGCGGTAACTTCCGCCCCTAGAGCAACCCAGTGCCGGAGGACACATGCACGGGCCCACGCCGCCTCTCCCGGTCCCCACCGACCGCCTGCAGTTCGCGATGCCGCCGATGCACGAGTCGGTCGAGGACGAGCGCCGGCACCGCAAGGAACGCCTCGCGGGCGCCCTCCGGATCTTCGGCCGCCTCGGCTACGAGGACGGTGTCTCCGGGCACATCACCGCCCGCGACCCGGAGTACTCCGACTGCTTCTGGGTCAACCCCTTCGGGCTGCCCTTCCGGCACGTCACCGTGAGCGACCTGGTGCTCGCCAACCAGGACGGCCAGGTCGTCGAGGGCCGCTACCACGTCAACCAGGCCGCCTTCACCGTGCACGCCCAGGTCCACGCCGCCCGCCCCGACGTGGTGGCCGTCGCCCACTGCCACTCGGTGCACGGCCGGGCGCTCGCCGCCCTCGGTGACCTCCTGGAGCCGATCACCCAGGAGAGCTGCGCCTTCTACGAGGACCACGCCCTGTACGACACCTACACCGGTGTCGCCGTCGACGCCGAGGAGGGCCGGCGCATCGCGGGCGTGCTCGGCTCCCGCAAGGCGCTCGTGCTGCGCAACCACGGGCTGCTGACCGTCGGGGACTCGGTGGACGCGGCGGCCTGGTGGTTCGTGTCGATGGAGCGGTCCTGCCAGGTGCAGCTGACCGCCCAGGCGGCCGGGCGGCCGGTCCGGATCGACCACCGGATGGCCGTGGCCACGCGCGAGCAGCTCGGCGGCGACCTGGTGGCGTGGATCAACTACCAGCCGATGTGGCAGGACATCAGCCGGCGTGAGCCGGACCTGCTGGACTAGGCGCCGGCCTCGCCGGCCCTCATCGGAAGCCGCGCAGTACCGCCGCCTTGGTCATCGCGAACTCCTCGTCCGTGAGGACGCCGTCGTGGTGCAGCCGCCCCAGCTCGCGCAGGCGGCGCAGCAGTACGTCATGGTGGTCGGGGCCGCCCGGCGGCAGCGGAGGGGCGGACGCGGGCCGCGCTTCGGCGCCGTCGAACCCCTCGGCCCCCTCGGTCCCGTCCGTCCCCCCGGGTTCTTCGGCGGGCCGGGTGGACGGGTGCGGCAGGCGGGCGGTGACCGCCGTCGCGACCAGCGCGGTCAGCAGGTCCCGGCGCTTGCTGCCCCACAGGTCCAGGGCGTAGGGGTCCTTCTCCGGCGGCAGCTTCGAGAGCACCGTCTCGTGGGTCACGAAGCGCAGGAAGCCGTCCTCCTGGCTGGTGTTCGGCAGCCACTCCACCCGCACCAGCTCGCCCAGGCCGATGATCCGCGGACCGGTGGCGCGTTTGACCCGCTCGGAGGTGTCGGACCAGTCGATCCGCACCTGCGAGCCGTCGAAGGAGACCGTTCCGTCCGAGGAGCGCACCGAGACCGGAACGGGCGGGCCGGGCAGCAGATACGCCTTCGAGGGTTCCTTCGGCACCCGGTCCAGCAGCAGCGCGCGGCGGATCTCCTCGGCGAGGTACTCGGCGACCGCCGTCCGGTCGGCGTCCACCGTCAGCCGGTACGGATCGGCCGCGTCCGGCAGCCGCCCGCCGGTCGCCTGGAGCAGCGGATCGGCACCCTCGCGCAGCCGCAACCGGAGCCGCCCGCCCTTGCGTTCGGGCTCCAGGACGACCCCCGCCACGGCCTCCAGGGGCACCGCGATCTCACCGTACGTCTGCCGGAACAGCGGCACGGAGCGGTGCAGACCGGGAGTGATCCGGATGGTGCCGCCGTCGAAGGCCCAGGTTCCGTCGCGCTGGCTGATCTCGGCCATAGGGGAATTCTCGCAGCCCGGTCAACAAGGCAGGCCGAACTTCACCCGTGTTGACGAGGCGGGGCGGACGCGGACCGGGTGGTATAGGGCACAATTCGTCCTCGTCGCACGGGAGTTGCACAGCGGTGTTTCCGGGGTCCGGAAGACCGGCGGTGGTTGGGTCGCGGGAAGGCGGGCGTCGGGCGTGACGGTGCGCGAGGCGGGGCAGGGCGGCGGGGACGCGGGCGGGTACGCAGGGGCGTACGCGAACCCGCGCACACCCCCGCACACGAGTGTCCGGGACGGTGCGGCCGCGGGCGCGTACACCGGTGGACACGCGAGCGGATACGCGGGTGGACACGTGGGCGGACACGGCGGCGGTTATCCCGGGGGCTACGGCGACCGCCGCACGGGCGGCGATGACGGCGGGCCCGGCCACGGGGGCGGGTGCGCCTGCGGGGACTGTCCCCACGGTGCCCGGGAGGGGCATCGGCGGGCCGTCGCCGCGTTCCTGCGCAGACGCGACGAGTTCGCGGCCGGGCACGGGCTGCCGGCCGCGGTCGCCCACTCCGCCTCGGCCTCCCGCCAATGGGTCTCCGAGGAACTGGCGCAGTCCGCGGGACTCGTCGCCGAGCGGGGGCGTGCCGAGGGGCAGGCGTGGCTCGCCGGGCTGTGGCGCCGCACCGCCGTCGCCGTGTGGGCGGGCGTCGTCCTGCTGCTGCTCGGGCAGGCCCTCACCGCGGTCGGCGCGGGCTGGACGTCGGCCCGTACGGCCGGGCTGGCCGCCGCGCTGGTGGTCGCCGGGGCGCTGACCGCCGCGTCGTGGTTCCACCGGGCGAAGGGCGGTGCGCTGGCGCCCCTGATCGGTGAGGACAACCGGCTGTCGACGTCCCGTACCGTCGCCGCGGTGTGGGTGCTCTTCGTGGCCTACTCGGTGCTCGTGCTGGCCGGGCGGCTCGCGGCCGCCTCCCGGCACGCGGAGCGGGACGCGTTGATCTCCGGGCTGTACCTCGCCCGGGGCGCCGGTGTCGTGACCGTGCTGGCCGTGGTGTGCGGGATCGCCGTGCTCGTGCGGCGGGTGGTCGGGCTGCGGGTGCTGGGGCAGCGGCTGCAGAAGGTGCGCGCCGACCGGCCCCGCGCGGCCGACCTGCTGACCGACGACTCCGGGCACGGGACCTTCGCGGACATCCAGTACGTCGTGATCAGCGGCGTCGCCCTGGTGTTCGCGGCGGTGCGGCTGGCCAGGCGGCCGGAGCAGCTGCCGGACCTGCCGTGGGGGCTGGCGGTGGTGGTGCTGGTGTCGGCGGCGACGTACCTGGCCGGGAAGTACGCGGAGGGCGGGCGGCCGGTCATCCTCTCCGTGGTCCGGGCCCGGGAGGCGGGGGACCTGGACGCGCCGATCCGGACCGGGGACGACATCGAGATCCGGGGTGCGGGGTTCGTCCCGCCGGGTGCGCGCGGGGCGGACCGGCTGGCGCGGATGGTCGTGCGGGTGGGGACGGTGCATGTCCATGTGCCGCTGGTGCCGGTCCCGGGCGGGTTCCGGAACCCGACGGACACGCTGCTGACCGTGCCGGTGCCGGCGGATGTGGAGCCGGGGCGGGTGGAGGTGCAGGTCGTCACCGCCGCGGGGGTGGAGACGAATCGGTATGCGGTGGATGTGACGGAGTAGTGGAGGGCGCGCCTTCTTCGCCTTACGGGGGTGGGGCGGGGCCGTGCCGGCAGGTGTCCGTCCTCGGAACGGGGCGATGGGGTTGCGTGCCGACTGACTGTTGGCTGACGCGCCAACCGCTGCGGGCGGACACCCCCCCGGCACTGCCCCTTGCGCCGTCCGGCGGGTGCGGGTCGTCGTCCGCCTCGCTCGCCGACCGTCGTGCCGCTGCCGTGGGACGGACACGGGGAGGCGCAGCGGGGCCGGGTCAGAAAAGCCCGGTCCGCAGGATTGAGCCGGGGCTGATTGTCGTACGTATGGTCTGTTGAGGGGGTCTCGGCACCGGCGGGCGAGAGGCGGCTAGGCAGCGATGACTCACGGTATGAGAACGGACACGCACACGCCCTATCCCGGCGGCAGGGGAGACTGGCGGGACACCGGCGTCCGGTACGCCCTGCTGCCTCTGCGGATCTTCCTGGGCGTCACTTTCGTCTACGCAGGCCTGGACAAACTCACCGACAGCGCCTTCATGAAGGAAGCCGGTTCCGGGTCGATCGGCGACATGATGCGGGCCGTCCGGGACTCCTCCGCGATTCCGGCCCTGGTGGACCTCTCCCTGAAGAACCCCGTCGGGTTCGGCTACGCCATCGCCTTCGGAGAACTGGCCGTCGGCATCGGCACCCTGCTCGGCCTCTTCGCCCGGCTGGCCGCACTGGGCGGCGCGCTCATCTCCCTCAGCCTCTGGCTCACCGTGAGCTGGGCCTCCGACCCGTACTACTACGGCAACGACCTCGCCTACCTCATGGCCTGGATCCCTCTCGTCCTGGCGGGCGCCCCCCTGCTGTCCGTGGACGCCGCCTTGCGGGCCCGGCGACGGCAGCGGAGGGGCGAGTACTGACCACGCCGCACTGCCGGCGGGTGCGCCCCGCCGTCATGTCGCCATGTCCGGGCCGGTTCCGTCCGCGGGGGTGCGGACGGAGCGGCGGCGCCGGCGGATCCGGCCCGTCACCAAGGCGACCGCGCCGGCGAGGAACAGCCCGCCCGTGACGAGGGGGATCGCCACGAACCACGGAGTCTCCCAGGCGCCGTCGGCGTCACCGGCGTAGAGGACGCCGACCAGGAGGAGAACCGCGCCGGCGACGAGCTTTCCGGGCTGGAGTTCATGACGCAGCACGGGTCACCTCCGCCTGTCCCACGCCGACCTGGAGGTCCAGGTCGACGGTGCCGGACTTCTTGACGCCCTGCGCGGGGGAGAGGGTGGTCTCCTGGTGCCGGCCCGGCTTCACGTCCACGTCCTTCTTGTCGTCGCCCGGCAGCTGGAGGTCGCCCATCCCCACGTCGACGCTCAGCCGCACGGTCACGTCCTCGGGCACGAGCACCCGTATGCGGCCCACGCCGACGTCGGCGCGGGTGGTCACGGTCTGGTCCGCTGCCAGGTCCAGGCGGGTCAGGTCCAGCGTGCCGACGCCGGTGCCCAGGTCGTACCGCGGGCGTATGTCCGCCGCCGTCGCGGGCTGCCAGGTGGTGCGGTTCCACTGGGTGCCGATGTCCTTGGGCACGGCCGCCGAGGCGGTGAGCAGGCCGGCCGTGATGATCGCCAGGAGGAGGGAGCCCGCCCCGGTCCGGCCGAGGAAGGCGCTGACCGCGATGCCCAGGCCGAAGACGGCCAGGGCGCAGGACAGGCCGGTCTGCAGGCTGGTGCCGAGCGGGTGGGTGTCCCAGGTCCGGCTCGTGCCCAGGGCGCCCGCGAGCAGGGCCAGCAGGAAGATCCAGCCGCCGATCCAGCGGGGCCCGCGCGGCCCGGGCGGCCGGATGCGCGGGGCGGGTATGTCCTCGCGGTCCCGCGGGCGCGTGCCGAGGCTGATGTTGACGGCTGCCGCCACGTCGAGGTCGCGGGTGTCGCGAGGGCCCCACAGGTAGCCCGTCCCCCCGATGTGCGTGCCGTCCTTGACGATGGGGTCGCGCCACCACGAGGGATAGGTGGCCAGGACGGGCGGCGCCTGCGGCTCCGGCGGGGCGTCGGCGGCCGCCTGGGCGGCCAGCGGGTCGGGGCTGGGGGCGCCGCGCTGACGGGACCAGTAGCCGGCGCCGGCCAGGAGGAGCGAGAGGACGACGGCGAAGGTCAGCACCCCGCCGTTCCTCAGCATCGTCAGGAACACGCCGCAGCCGACCAGCGCGAACAGCACGGCCGTCAGGGCCTGGCCGTCGACGCGGCCGGTGAGCAGCTTGCGCACCTCGTTCTCGTCCTCGTCGTCGTAGGGGACGAAGAGCCAGGCGAAGCCGTAGAAGAGGAGGCCGATGCCGCCGGTGGCGGAGAGCACCGCGAGGGTGATCCGGAAGATGACCGGGTCCATGTCGCACTGCCGCCCGAGGCCGGCGCAGACTCCCGCCAGGGTCTTGTGGCGGCGGTCGCGGCGGAAGATGTGGGGCGGTCCGGGCGGGACGGACTCCCCGGCCGGGCCGGCCGGGTCGGTGCCTCCCGGTCCGTCCGCGCCCGCGTGCCCGGGAGCACGCGGGGGCCGGGGGGAGCCCGCGGCGGGCGCGGCATCCTGCGGCCCGGCACCCGGAGCGGGGCGCGGGCCGGAGCCGGGTCCCGGACCCGTCGCGGCGTGCTCGTGATCGGTCATGGGTCCATGGTGACGGGCGCGGCGCCGCGGCGGCAGTCGGAACGACCCTGGCCGGACCCTGATATCGGCCCTGAGGGACGGCCCGGGAAGCGTTCGACGGGCCGGTCGGGGAGATCAGGGGAGTCTCCGGGGCGGACCCTGATGCTCCGGCCTTCCGCACGTGTGACCATCGATGGCATGTCGGAAGCCGCAGCAGCGCCACTCGCCGAGCCGCGGCCGCCGCGCAAGCTCTACCGCAGCAGCGACGGGCGCTGGCTGGGGGGCGTGGCGCGGGGGCTCGCCGGGCACCTCGGGCTGCCCGTGATCTGGGTGCGGCTCGTCTTCATCGGCCTGTTCATGGCCGACGGCCTCGGCGCGCTGCTGTACGCCGCGTTCTGGTTCTTCGTCCCGCTCGGAGTCGGCGGGGTCGACGCGCAGAAGCCGCCCTCGCTGGTCACCACGGAGACCTCCCCCGACGGCCGGCGCAAGCTCGTCACGCGCAGGCCCGACAAGGGCCAGCTGGTGGCCCTGCTCCTCATGGTCGTCGTGGCCATGGTCTTCGTGGGCAACGTGAACCTCAGCGGCGGCGCCCGGGCCTATCTCTGGCCCATGGTCCTCGTCGGCGCCGGCGTCGCCCTGGTCTGGCGGCAGGCGGACAACGCCCGCCGCGCCCGCTGGGCCGAGGTCGGCCGCCGCCGGCGCACGGTGACGCTGCTGCGCTCGGTCGGCGGTGTGCTGCTGGTGACGGCCGGCGTCTCGGGCATCTTCGTCCTGCAGGGCTCCGCCGCCCACCTCGGCTCCGTCCTGCAGGCGGCCCTCGCGGTCCTCGTGGGGATAACGCTGCTGGCGGGCCCGTATCTCGTCCGTATGACGCAGGACCTCTCCGAGGAGCGGCTGATGCGCATCCGTGCCCAGGAGCGCGCGGAGGTCGCCGCCCATGTGCACGACTCGGTGCTGCACACGCTCACCTTGATCCAGCGCAACGCGGAGAACGCGGGCGAGGTGCGCCGCCTCGCCCGCGCCCAGGAGCGCGACCTGCGCACCTGGCTCTACAAGCCGGAGGGCACGGGCAAGGACGAGGCCGACGAGCCCACGACCCTCGCCGACGCGGTGCGGCGCAACGCGGCCGAGGTGGAGGACAAGCACGGCGTCCCCATCGAGGTCGTGGTGGTGGGGGACTGCCCGCTCGACGAGCGAGTCGCCGCGCAGATGCAGGCCGCGCGCGAAGCAATGGTGAACGCCGCCAAGTACGGTGGCGAGGGAGGAGCCGTACAGGTCTACGCAGAGGTCGAGGGGAAGACGGTCTTCGTGTCCGTCCGGGACCGCGGACCCGGCTTCGACCTCGACTCGATACCCGCCGACCGGATGGGTGTCAGAGAATCGATCATCGGCCGCATGGAGCGGAACGGCGGTACGGCGCGGTTGCGCGCGGTGCCGGACGGCGGCACGGAGGTCGAGCTGGAGATGGAGAGGGCGGAGAAGACGTCATGAGCGACCCGACCGAGGCGAACGGTACGGCGGGAGCGGCGGAGGCGGCCGGGCCCGCGGAGTCGGGTGGGCGTCGCGTGCGCGTGGTCCTCGTCGACGACCACCGCATGTTCCGTACGGGAGTCCAGGCCGAGATCGGGCAGACCGAGCAGACCGGCGTCGAGGTCGTCGGCGAGGCGGCGGACGTCGACCAGGCGGTCACGGTCATCACCGCGACCCGGCCCGAGGTGGTCCTCCTCGACGTGCACCTGCCGGGGGGCGGCGGGGTGGAAGTCCTGCGGCGCTGCGCCCCGTTGATGGGCGACTCCGAGCGGCCGGTCCGCTTCCTGGCGCTGTCCGTGTCGGACGCGGCGGAGGACGTGATCGGCGTGATCCGCGGCGGGGCCCGCGGATACGTCACCAAGACGATCACCGGCACGGACCTCGTGGACTCCATCTTCCGCGTCCAGGAGGGCGACGCGGTGTTCTCGCCGAGGCTGGCCGGCTTCGTCCTGGACGCCTTCGCCTCCACGGACGCGCCGCCGGTCGACGAGGACCTGGACCGGCTGACCCAGCGCGAGCGCGAGGTGCTGCGGCTGATCGCCCGGGGATACGCGTACAAGGAGATCGCCAAGCAGCTGTTCATCTCCGTGAAGACGGTCGAGTCGCACGTCTCGGCGGTCCTGCGCAAGCTCCAGCTGTCCAACCGGCACGAGCTGACGCGCTGGGCGACGGCCCGCCGGCTGGTGTGACGCCGGCGCGGTCAGACCACCCGGGTGGCGCCCGCGTACGGCATCTCGTCGAGCGGGGCGACCCGGACGGGGGCTGCGGAGTTGGGGGCGTGGATCATGCGGCCGCCGCCCACGTAGATGCCGACGTGGCTGATGCCGGCGTAGAAGAACACCAGGTCCCCCGGGAGCAGTTCGGAGCGGGAGACCCGGCGGCCCGCGTCGATCTGGGAGTAGGTCGTGCGCGGCAGGGAGACACCGGCGGAGCGGTACGCGGCCTGGACGAGGCCCGAGCAGTCGAAGGCGTTCGGGCCGGTGGCTCCCCAGACGTACGGGCTGCCGAGCTTCTGGTAGGCGTAGGAGACGGCCGCGGCCGCGCGGGCGTTGGGAGCCTGGGAGGTGGCGGAGCCGGGCGCCGCCGGCGTGTCCCGCGCCCCGGAGGCCCGGGAGGCGCGCGGGGACGCGCCGAGCCGGGTGCGCTCCTCGGCGGTCAGCCGGGAGAGCAGTTGCCGTGCCGACCCCAGCTTGCCGGTGACCGTCTTCTTGTGGCGTTTCAGCTCCGACTGCCGTGACTTCAGGGAGGCCAGTTCGATGTGCGCGGCGCCGCGCAGCTGCTCGATCTCCCGGAGCTGCTTGCGGACGCCCGCGACGGCGGACTGCTGCCGGTTGCCGGCCCGCTCGACGAACTCGGCGTTCTGCAGGTAGCGGTCGGGGTCGTCGGACAGGGCGAGTTGCAGTGCGGGATCCAGGCCGCCGCCGCGGTACTGGGCGGACGCGACCGTTCCGAGGGCCTCACGGGCCGTGTGGAGCCGCTCCTCCTTGCGGGCCGCCTGGTCCTGGAGCGCCTTCAGCCGCTGCCCGGCCGCCTCGGCCTTCTCCTTCGCGCCGTTGTACTTCTCGGTGGCGACCTCCGCCTCCTGGTACAGCTTGTCCACCTTGGCCTTGACCTGGCCGGGGGTGAGCTGCGGTTCGGCGTGTCCGGTCCCGTCGAAGCCCGTCGCCGTCGCCGCGCCCGCGAGGGCGATGGTGGCGGCCGTGCGGGCCTTGCTGCCACCTGTCGGGCGCTGTCGGGGCTTGCGGTGCGCTGCCACTCGGAGGCCACGTCCTTTCCTCGACCGCCGGCGGGTGCGTACGGCCGTCGGGGGAGCGGACAGCGGCCTGTGCGCGCCCGGCGACGGCCCGCACAGGGGAAGCGGACCGCCGCCGGACCTTCTCGGCGGTGGTGTCCGACTGCCGCCCCTGGCCCGGGCGGCGGTGGGGAGCCGGTCACCTGCTGCAGGACGCTAAACCTCGGCGTCCGGGGCCGGGGGCGGGTGCGCGGAAGTGTCCCGAGAGGACCGGCGGTGACCGTATGCGACCGTGCCGACTTCCCGCCGCCGTCCACTTCACTCAGCGTGATGACCGATGCGCCGATATCCCGGGCGGGTGACGGTGATCGGGTGCTATGGGGCGCATATATGCAGCGGCGGGCCGGTGTCCGGGGGTCCGGGGGCCCTTAATAGGCTCCGGCCTCATGGACGTACTCATCCACCTCTTCGTCGGCCTCCACATCATCGGCATCGCCGCGCTCCTGGGCGGTTTCCTCACCCAGATGAAGGCGATGGGCCAGGGCGCCGCCCGCTACACCCCCGCGATGCTGCACGGCGCTCT
This sequence comes from Streptomyces sp. DT190, assembly GCF_049846985.1. Lineage (NCBI taxonomy): Bacteria > Bacillati > Actinomycetota > Actinomycetes > Kitasatosporales > Streptomycetaceae > Streptomyces > Streptomyces sp. DT190. The sequence goes on from NZ_JBNCNM010000012.1 coordinate 131,044, forward strand.
GACGATGCTGGTCACCGGTGTGATCCTGGTCGGCCTCAACCAGGCCGACGACCAGTCCGTGAACAACATCAAGATCGGCGTGAAGCTCGCCCTGCTGATCGTGATCCTCGGCCTGGTCTACGTGAAAAGGGACGACGAGAAGGTCGACAAGGGCCTGTTCGGCCTGGTCGGGCTGCTGACCACGGCGAACGTCTTCATCGCCGTGCTCTGGACCTGACCGCGGCGGGCCGGGTCCCGGCCCGGGCCGCCGCGGCCGCCCGGGCGGTGCACGCGAGCCACAGGGCCACCGCGATCCACAGCAGTGCCTCCCCGGCGGCGTCGAGCCAGGGAACGTCCAGGGCGGCGGCGACGGCCAGCGCCGCGGCCGCCGTCACGGCCGCGCCGAACACCCCGGCCCAGCGGCGCACGTCGTAACCGTGCCGGGGCCACATGAGCGCGGCGGTCAGCAGGGCGACCCAGCACACCAGGGTGAGCACCAGCAGGGCGACGGTGACCCTGGTGAGGACGGCGTGGTCGTCGTCGTTCCACAGGTACAGGCGGCTGCTGTCGGCGCCGAGGAGGCGCGCCCCGGCCAGTGCCGAGACGGCGAGCGCCCCGCCCGCGAGCCACTGCTCCCCGCGCCCCTCGGTGATCTCGCGCGGGGCGAAGCGGAACAGGGCGAGGCAGTAGAGGACCAGCCCCAGCCAGAACAGCACCAGGGCCGCGTGGGCGAGCCAGGCCGCCGACTCGGCCGCGGCGAGCGTCGCACCGAGCACGGCGAGCGCCTCGGTGGCCACGCAGCGCAGGAACACGGTCCCGTCGCGGGCCGGGCCTCCGGCGGCGAGCAGCAGTGTCCAGAGCAGTGCGGCGAGCGCCAGCAGGGCCGCGGCCGACCGCTGCAGGCCGGCCGCCGAGAGGCCGGCGCCGATCAGCGCGGTCGCCGCGGTGAACGTGAGGGCCGCCGGCGTCTGGGCCCGCCACACCGCCCGCGGCAGCCGCCACACGGCGTGGGCCACCGCCACCAGCCAGGCCGCGCAGGCCGGGACGAGCGCGATGCGGGAGAGGACCTCGTACCCCGCCGAGTCGAGACCGCCCGACAGGGCGCCGGTCGTCAGCGCGTAGGTCGCCCACAACGTGACGGACGGGGAGGGGCCGGACATAGCGCCGATGCTAGGCAGCGGCGCGTGCGATCCGAGAGGGGCACGCGCGCGTGCCCCTCAAAAACGTACGAGCACCTCAGGCCGGGCGCACCACGCTGTGGATGGCCGACTCGCCGTCGTAGTAGATCGACTCCTCGCGCACATAGGTGCCCGGCTTCGGTGCGTGGATCATCATGCCGTTGCCGATGTAGAGGCCGACATGGGTGATGTCGTCGTAGAAGAAGACCAGGTCACCGGGTCGGGCGTCGGCCAGGGGGACCGTCGTGCCGGCGTCGACCTGGTCGTAGGTCGTGCGCGGCAGGGTCACCCCGGCGGCCTTCCAGGCGGCCTGGGTGAGGCCGGAGCAGTCGTACGAGCCGGGGCCGACGGCGCCCCACACGTACGGCTTGCCGATCTGGGCGCGGGCGAAGGCGAGCGCCTTCTCCGCCTTGGTGGCGTACGAGGAGTCGGCCGGGGTCGTGGCGGTGGAGCCGGTGCCCGCCGACGCGGTGCCGGCGCTCTCCTGCTGTTGGGCGGCCTCCTCCCGGGCCTGTTCCCGCGCCCGTTCCTGCGCCGCCTGCTCGCGGGCCAGCTCGGCGGCCTTGCGGGCGGCCTCCTCCTGCTTCTGCTTCTCGATCGCCGCGAGCCGCGCCTTCTCCTCGGCGGTCAGCTGCGACAGCAGGGCGCGGGCGTCGGCGAGCTTGCGCTGGACGGTGGCCTTGGCCGTCTTCAGGTCGCTCTGCGACTCGGTGAGCGTCCGGAGGCTCTCGCTGGCCTCCCGGCGCTTCTCCATCGTCGCGGACTGCTGTGTGACGTAGTCGTCGACCGCCGCCTTCTGGCGTCCGGTCATCCGGTCCATCAGCTGGGACTGGTCGAAGTAGTCCTGCGGGGTGTCCGCGAGCAGGAACGTGGCGGTGTCCGGGGCGGCGGTGCCGGTGCGGTACTGGGCCGCGGCGAAGGAACCCAGCTTCTCGCGCGCCTCGTTGAGCTTCCCGGTGCGCTGGGCGACGTCGTCGAGGAGGGTGTCGACGCGCTTGCGCTGCTTCGCGGTCCTCTCCTTGGCCGCGTTGTACTTCTCGGTCGCCGACTCGGCCTGCCGGTACAGGTCGTCGACCTTCTTCTCGACTTCCTCGAGGCTGGGCTTGTCGTCGGCCTCGGGGGCGGCGTTGGCCGACTGGGACAGCAGGGCCACGGAGGTGAGGGCCGCCGTTGCGAGGGCGGGGGTCCGTATGCCTGCCACGCGCGTACCCGAAGGACGCGACTTACGGTGCGACGCCAAGGGAGGCGACTCCTTCCAAAGTTCCGCCTACCGGGTTAGCTGTCGGGTTCGGGCGGGTGGTTCGGAAGGGTTGCCCTACGGCCTTCCCGGGGAGGGAGTCGGGCCGATTCACCCCAAGGTCTCGGTGGGTCCCCGGCTCCGGCTGCCACTGCGGCACACCGGACTCGGCGGAGGCCGCGCGGCCCGGCGACGTTCGCCGGTGGGGGTCGTACGGCCCGGTCGCACGGTAGCCAACTGGTGTGGCCCCTGTGAAGGTTGATGGGTGATATGCCCGATACATTTTCGTGACCTTCTTGCGGAAACCCGTCGGGCCGGACGGGAGGAGGGCTTTGGTCACGAGTCGTCCGGGAATGGGCGGGGTGTCGCACGCTGTGATCAGGCCATTCCGCAGGGCGATCATGGGGTGGTGGCCGGTCGCGGGAGACTCTTCTCACGGCGATGTTCTCAGGGCGGCGGCAGGCTGTCAGTGGGGCGCCCTAGACTCGGAGAGCGATGAGCAGCCTCTTTGACGACAACTTCCTGGCGAGCCTCCAGGCCCAGCGGGGCCCCGCGGACGAGCCCCCGCCGCCACCCGAGGACGATCACGTTCCGGAGTCGATCCCGGACGATCTGTTCGGCGGGAAGTTCGACCTGCCGCCGGACCGGGACACCCACTACCGGGACGGCGCCCCGCGCCCGGTCGTGGACACGGCCACCCTGCTCCAGGGGCTGAACGACAACCAGCGCGCCGCGGTCGTCCACTCCGGCTCCCCGCTGCTCATCGTCGCCGGCGCCGGTTCCGGCAAGACCCGCGTGCTCACCCACCGCATCGCCCACCTGCTCGCCGAGCGGAACGTGCATCCGGGCCAGATCCTCGCGATCACCTTCACCAACAAGGCCGCCGGTGAGATGAAGGAGCGCGTCGAGCAGCTCGTGGGCCCGCGCGCGAACGCCATGTGGGTCATGACGTTCCACAGCGCCTGCGTGCGCATCCTGCGGCGCGAGAGCAAGCGGCTCGGCTTCACGTCCTCCTTCTCGATCTACGACGCCGCCGACTCCAAGCGCCTGATGGCCCTGGTCTGCCGCGACCTGGACCTCGACCCCAAGCGCTTCCCGCCGAAGTCCTTCAGCGCCAAGATCAGCAACCTGAAGAACGAGCTGATCGACGAGGAGGACTTCGCCGCGCAGGCCACCGACGGCTTCGAGAAGACCCTCGCCCAGGCCTACGCCCTCTACCAGTCGCGGCTGCGCGAGGCGAACGCCCTGGACTTCGACGACCTGATCATGACGACGGTCAACCTGCTGCGCGCCTTCCCGGACGTCGCCGAGCACTACCGCCGCCGCTTCCGGCACGTCCTGGTCGACGAGTACCAGGACACCAACCACGCCCAGTACGCCCTGGTCCGCGAGCTGGTCGGCACCTCCGAGCACCCCGTCGACGTGCCGCCCGAGGCCGAGATCCCGCCCGCCGAGCTGTGCGTGGTGGGCGACGCCGACCAGTCGATCTACGCCTTCCGCGGCGCGACGATCCGCAACATCCTCCAGTTCGAGGAGGACTACCCGGACGCGACGACGATCCTGCTGGAGCAGAACTACCGCTCCACGCAGACGATCCTCAGCGCCGCCAACGCGGTCATCGAGCGCAACGAGTCCCGCCGCCCCAAGAACCTGTGGACCAACGCGGGCACGGGCGCGCTGATCACCGGCTACGTCGCCGACACCGAGCACGACGAGGCCCAGTTCGTCGCCGACGAGATAGACCGCCTCACGGACGCCGGCGAGGCGAAGGCGGGGGACGTCGCGGTCTTCTACCGCACCAACGCCCAGTCCCGTGTCTTCGAAGAGGTCTTCATCCGCGTCGGCCTGCCCTACAAGGTCGTCGGCGGCGTCCGCTTCTACGAGCGCAAGGAGGTCCGGGACGTCCTGGCCTACCTGCGCGTGCTGGCCAACCCCGAGGACTCGGTGCCGCTGCGCCGGATCCTCAACGTGCCCAAGCGGGGCATCGGCGACCGCGCCGAGGCCATGATCGACGCCCTCTCCCAGCGCGAGAAGATCAGCTTCCCGCAGGCGCTCAAGCGCGTCGACGAGGCGTACGGCATGGCCGCGCGCTCCACCAACGCCGTCAAGCGGTTCAACGCGCTGATGGAGGAGCTCCGCACGATCGTCGAGTCCGGCGCCGGACCCGCCACGGTGCTGGAGGCGGTCCTGGAGCGCACCGGCTACCTCGCCGAACTCCAGGCCTCCACGGACCCGCAGGACGAGACCCGGATCGAGAACCTTCAGGAACTCGCCGCGGTCGCCATGGAGTTCGAGCAGGAGCGCGGCGAGGACGAGCAGAGCACGCTGGCGGACTTCCTGGAACAGGTCGCGCTGGTCGCCGACTCCGACCAGATCCCCGACGAGGAGGACGGCGACGGCGTCATCACGCTCATGACGCTGCACACCGCCAAGGGCCTGGAGTTCCCGGTCGTCTTCCTCACCGGCATGGAGGACGGCGTCTTCCCGCACATGCGCGCCCTCGGCCAGGCCAAGGAGCTGGAGGAGGAGCGGCGCCTGGCCTACGTGGGCATCACCCGCGCGCGGGAGCGGCTGTACCTGACCCGCTCCACCCTGCGCAGCGCCTGGGGCCAGCCCTCGTACAACCCGCCCTCCCGGTTCCTGGAGGAGATCCCGCCGGCCCACGTGGAGTGGAAGCGCACGGGAGGGACCGCCCCGGCGTCCTCCGGCCCGGTCTCCGCCGTGGCGGCGTCGCTGTCGTCGTCCCGCTCCCGCTCGTCCGCCTCGGGCGCGTCCGGCTTCGCCACCCGCCGTACGTCCGAGAAGCCGGTGGTGTCGCTGGCGGTCGGGGACCGGGTCACACACGACCAGTTCGGTCTCGGGACGGTGGTGGCGGTGAAGGGCACGGGCGCGAACGCCGAGGCGACGATCGACTTCGGCGACACCAAGCCCAAGCGCCTGCTGCTGCGGTACGCGCCGGTGGAGAAGCTGTAGTCCGCTGAGCCGGGCCGTTGACGGCCTCCGCCGGCCCGGCCGGCGGGGGCCGCCGTGCTTCCCGCCCCGCCCGCGGGGCCCGTGCGGCGTTACGCCGGGTCGACGCCGTGGCTGCGCAGCCACGACAGGGGGTCGATCGCCGAGCCGCCGGCGGGACGCACCTCGAAGTGCAGGTGCGGGCCGGTCGAGTTGCCGGAGTTGCCGGAGCGCGCGATGGGGTCCCCGGCCTTCACGCTCGTGCCCGAAGGGACCGTGTACGTGGAGAGGTGGCAGTACCACGTCTCCGTGCCGTCCTTCGCGGTCACGATCATCATGTTGCCGTACGCGCTGTTCCACTGCGTGCGCACGGTGCCGTCGGTCGCGGCCATCACGGTCGTGCCGTACGCGACGGGGAAGTCGATGCCGGTGTGCAGCGACATCCAGTTGATGCCCGACTGGCCGTAGTAGGCGCTCAGCCCGTGCTGCGCGACCGGCAGGGCGAACTTCGGACGCAGCCGCTCCTTGCGGGCCGCTTCCTCCGCCGCCCGCTTCCGCTCGGCGGCCTGCTGGGCCTTGAGGTCGATGCGCTCCTGCGTCCGGCTGGCCCGGTCGGCGAAGTCGTCGGCGCCGGCGGCGAGGCTCTGCAACTGCGTGTCGAGCTTGTTGTTGGCCGCGGCCGGCTTCACCGGCTGCACGTCCGCCGCGGTGGTGTGCGCCTCGGCCGCGCTGTCCTCGGTGAGGCTGCCCACGGAGGCGGCCGCGATCCCGGCCACGCCCATCACGCAGGCCGAGGGCACCGCGATGGTCATCAGCGCCGAGCGCTTGGGCGGGGTACGGCGGCGGGAGCGGGAGCCGGCGCGCGCGGCCGCCCGGGAACCGGGGGGCGCGACCTCTTCCTGGCCGTCCAGGAGCGGGGCGACGGTGGGCAGTTCGCCGGTGTCGGCCGGTTCCTGGGCGTCCGCGTCGTGGTAGCCGGCCCCGTCGGACTCGTCGTAGGCGACCTGCTCGAACGTCGCCGTCTCGTGCTGCTCGAAGGCGCCCGTGTCGTGCTGCTCGAAGGTTTCGCCGTGCTGCTCGTAGGCGTCCGGGGCGGGGGCCGCGGTGCCGTCGGAGTTCCACTGCGTGGCGTCGAAAGCACCCGTGTCGAAGGCCTGCGTGCCCCATTCCCACTGCTGGGTCCGGTCGGCCGGGTTGCCTGACTGGTCGGGCTGGGCCCAACCGCCCGTCTCCCACTGCCCGGTGGCGTCGGGGGAGGGCGCCTGCGGCGGGATCGCCGACAGCGGCTGCTGCTCGGCGTGCCAGGCGGTGGTGTCGTAACCGCCGGTGTCGTAGGCGGCGTGGTGCTGGGCCGCGTACGCGTCGTAGTGCGGGTTCTCGTGCCCGCCCGTGGGCCAGTGGCCGCTGTCGTACGTGCCCGTGTCCTGGCCGCTGCCCGGCATGTCGCCGAAGAGGGGGTCGGTCGCGAAGCTCGCGGTGGTGTGGCCGGTGGCGTCGAACCCGGCGCCGTCCGTGCCGGTGGCGTCAAAACCGGTGGCGGCGTAGTCGCCGTACGTGGTGAGGTCGCCGTACTGGGCTTCCTGGGTGCCGTACGACGCGTAGTGCGCCGAGGCGGCGTCGGAAGCCGGAGCCGGGGTCATGGTCCCCGACGGGTGACGGTCGTTCACCAACTTCTCTTTCGCCTCGACAACAGGGGCTGCCAGAGCAGTGCGGCGACTGTACCCGGCGGTACGCGGGCACGACAATCTTCGGCAGGTTTCGCGCGCGCAGGAAACGGGCATTCGGCCGTGTTTTGGCGGACTGCGGACGCGAGTTTGGCTCTGTGTTCGAAGTTTGTTCGAGGCTGTTGGGTGAAGTGGCGCTGTGTGTCATCTGTATGACGAGTCCGGGCGCCGGGTGTGACGGCCGCGGGCCGACTGTCGCCCGACCGTGTGGTGGGCGACCGTCGGGCGGACCTCTTTCAGGCCACCGTGAGACCTCCGGCGCGGCCGGTGGTCGGCTCGCCCGGCCGGGCCGTGTCGAGGATCTGCCGTATGCCGTCGGCGACGGCGGGGTGCACGGGCAGGGCGAGGTGGCCGATGCCGGTGACCCGCACGTTCTGTGCCGTCAGATCGGGGTGGTCGATGCAGGCCGACTCCAGCGGATCCATCACATGGTCGAGATCGCTCCAGAAGCTCACGAAGTGCGTACGGCAGCCGGGGGCGGGCCGAGTGAGCTCCTCGAGCACCGGTGAGCCGGGGCGCATCTGGCGCACGATGGGGTGCGCGTTGGCCAGGGGCGCCACCCGGGTGCCCGCGTGCGGCGTGCCGAGGGTGACCAGGGTCCGCACGCGCGTGTCGCCGCCGAGCCGCTGCACGTAGTAACGCGCTATCAGTCCGCCCAGGCTGTGCCCGACGACATCGACCTGCGGGGCGCCCGTGCGCTCGCAGATCTCCTCGATGTGCCGGCCGAGCAACTCGGCGGCGGCGCGTATGTCACAGGTCAGCGGCGAGTAGTTGAGGGACTCGATCTGCTGCCTGCCGTGCTGGGCGAGGCTGCGGCGCAGCAGGACGAAGACCGAGCGGTTGTCGATGAAGCCGTGCAGCAGGACGACCGGGGGCTTGGCCTCCGTCGGCAGCTGGGCCGCGCCGTCCGCGGGCAGCGCCGGGGCGGGGGCGCGCCGCTCCTGCGCGATGCCGGAAGGGTAGAGCAGGAGGTGCCCGGCCAGGATCGCGATCTCCAGGGCGGTGGCCTTCAGCAGAGCCATGGAGAGTCCTGTCAGCCGGCTCGGCAGCAGGCGCTGGCAGAACGGAAGAAAGGGCAGAGCAGCCCCCGTGACCTTCATGGCCGACCTCCTGTCGGCACGCGGGAGGACGGCGTCGTCCCCCGTGTGCACTCGTGGAAAGCAGCAGCGAAGACGGCCGACGACGAGCGGGCGGGCGGCGTGAGCCGCATGAGGCGCGTGAGCTGCGGGGAGTGTGCGCGACGTGTGGCATGGGTGATGCCGGTGGTGCGGCGGGGTCCCCGGTCGGTGCGGTGACCGGGCTCCCCGCTGGTGCGCCGTGCCTGCCCTGCGTGTGGTGCTTGCCCTGTGTGCGGTGCGTGGCCTGTGTGTGGTGCTCGCCCTGTGTGCGGTGCTTGCCCGTGCCTTCGCCGAAGTGGCGTACCGCCGCTGTGCGTGGTGGGTGGCGCGGCGGTGCGGCGACCTCCCTGCGGCTCCCCTTGCGCTTGTCCCACCGTGTGATTTCCCCCTCGGTCCGCACCGCGAAACTGCCGGTTGCGGGATGCTGGAGATAACGTTCGTTCACTTCCCCGGGCGGTTCGGGGCGCGTCCGGGTCATGGTGACGTGTACGGCGTGCCGGATGTGTGCGGTACTTGTCCCTACGGATGGATGCAGTCGCTTCATGGAGGCAGTGATGGGTGTGGCAGCCGGTCCGATCCGCGTGGTGGTGGCCAAGCCGGGGCTCGACGGCCACGATCGCGGGGCCAAGGTGATCGCGCGGGCCCTGCGCGACGCCGGTATGGAGGTCATCTACACCGGCCTTCACCAGACTCCCGAGCAGATCGTCGACACGGCGATCCAGGAGGACGCCGACGCGATCGGGCTGTCCATCCTCTCCGGGGCGCACAACACGCTCTTCGCTGCGGTGATCGACCTGCTCCGGGAGCGGGACGCGGCGGACATCCTGGTCTTCGGCGGCGGGATCATCCCCGAGGCGGACATCGCCCCGCTGAAGGAGAAGGGCGTCGCGGAGATCTTCACCCCCGGTGCGACGACGCAGTCGATCGTGGACTGGGTCCGGGCGAACGTACGCCAGCCGGCTGCCTCCGGCGGCTGATCCGGGGCGGTAGGGCGCGCCGGGGGTGCCGGCGTGGCCGTGCTCCGCGTTGCCCTTGTGGTCGGCGTCCTGGCCGTGGTCCGGGTTGTAGTGGTCTTGGCCCCATGTCCCGGTCGTACTCGGGCCGGCGCGATCGTGGCCCGGACTGTCATGGTCGTGGCTCGGGCTGCCGTGGGCGTGGCACGGGTCGTCGCCCGTGTGCTTGCGGTGGCCGTTGCCCGCGTCGTTCCGGCGGCCGTCGGCCGCACGATTCCGGTCGCCGGGGGCGTGGACCGCACCCTCGTGGTGGGCCGTGTCCCCGGGGCCGTGGTCCACGGTGTCCCCGCGCAGGGCTAGGGCGCGACGTCCTGCCCCCGCGGGCCCAGTTCCTCGATCATCGCCGCGCGCAGGCGCAGGGTCGTGACCAGGCGCTGGAAGGCCTCCGCCCAGTAGCCGCCCGCCCCCGGGGACGCGTCCTCCGGCTCGTCCGGCACGGCCAGCAGGGCGTCGAGACGGCTGGACTCCGACGGGTCGAGGCAGCGCTCGGCCAGCCCCATGACTCCACTGAAACTCCATGGATAACTCCCCGCGTCCCGCGCGATGTTGAGCGCGTCCACCACGGCACGGCCGAGCGGCGGGGCCCACGGCACCGCGCACACGCCGAGCAACTGAAAGGCTTCCGACAGGCCGTGCGCCGCGATGAAGCCGGCCACCCACTCGGCCCGTTCGGCGGCGCCCAGCGTGCCGAGCAGCTTGGCCCGTTCGGCCAGGGACACCGCGCCCGGGCCGCCCGCCTCCGGTGCCGAGGGCTCGCCGAGCAGGGCGCGCGACCACTCGGCGTCACCCTGGCGCACCGCCGCCCGGCACCACGCCGCGTGCAGTTCGCCCTGCCAGTCGTCCGCCACCGGCAGCGCCACGATCTCCCGGGCGGTCCGGCCGCCCAGCCGTCGCGACCAGGTGCCGAGCGGTGCCGCCTCCACCAGCTGACCGAACCACCAGGACCGTTCGCCCCGTCCGGCCGGGGCCTTGGGCACGACGCCGTCGCGCTCCATGTCCGCGTCGCACTCGTGCGGCGCCTCGACGACGATCGTGGGAGTGGGGGACGCCCCCGCGGCCTGCGTGGCCCGCATGTGGTCGATGGCCACGCACGCCGCCGCCCGGACCGCCATCCGCGCGGCGAGCGCCGAGCCGGGCAGCGCCGACAGCAGTTCCGCCGCCGTCGCCCGGACGTTGCGGCTGCGGTCGGCCAGGGCCTGCTCCAGGAACGGCTCGTCGTCCGGGCCGAGGCCGGTGCGCAGCGAGTCGAGGAACATCAGCCGGTCCTCGGCCCGCTCCGTCGCCCAGGTCGTCGCGAGCAGTTCGCGCGCCGCGGCCGGTTCCCGGTGGCGCAGGGCCGACAGGAGGGCGACCCGCTCGGCGAACAGGCCCTCCTGCCACAACTGCCGCGTCCGGTCGTCGTCCTGAGAGTGCGGCAGGGCCGCCCCACCGCCCGGGGCCGCGCGCAGCGCGAACCGCCAGTCCGGGTTCAGGCGGGCCAGCCACAGGGCCCGCGGCCCCGCGAACTCCAGCGCCGCCGGTCGCAGGTCCGTCCGCCCCCGGGCCGCGTCCAGCAGTGCCGGCAGCACCTGCGGAGGCGGGGCGAACCCCCGGGCGTTCGCGGCCGCCAGCCACTGCGGCAGCAGTTCCACCAGGTCGGGTGCCGTGCCGCGGCGGCCGCCGCCGGAGGTGCCGGGCCGGTCGGCCAGCAGCATCGCGAGTCTGCGGGCGGCAGCGGCGGGCAGGGGCGGACGCCGGTCCTCCGGGGCCGGTTGCGGCCGCTGCGCCGCCCGGGCCGGACGCAGACCGGCCCGCCGTCGCACGGTCTCCACGGCCGCCGCGTCCAGCAGGGCCACCGGGGCGTCCTGTCCCGGGGCGGTGCCCGGCGGTGTGCGGCGGTCGGTGCCCAGCAGTGCCGTCGTGACGAGCCCCTCCCAGGCACCCGTGCCGGGCGCGTCCGCGGGAGCGGAGGTCCTGGTCATGCGCTTCCTTTCCGTGGGGCGCCCGGAGTTGGTTGAAGGCTCGCCCTTACCGGTTGTCCCGTGATGCCTGAAAGATTCATGAATCGGTGAGAAGGGTGGGTCCTGCCGACGCGGTGGGACCCGGGCCGGCGGCTCCCTCCATGGAGGCCGGTCGGGTGTCCTCGCCGCGGAGGCCGGGTGGGCGTCGTCCTCCGCCGCGGGGGCCGGGTGGGCGTCGCTCTCCGCTGCGGAGCCCGGTCGGGCGTCTTCCGCCACGGAAGCCGGGAAGGCGTTCTCCGGTCAGCACAGGGACACGACGTCCTCCGGTCAGCACAGGGGCACGACGTCCTCCGGTCAGCACAGGGACACGGCGTCGCCCGGGCCCTCGGGCCAGGCCGTCAGCGGGGTGAAGCCCTGGTGGCCGCACTCGCCGAACACCGTGACCGGGGCACCGCCCGAGAGGGCGACCAGCCGCCACAGCCCCGGCCGCGACCTCGCTGCGGGAGTCAGTGGCAGCGCCGCGTCCTCGTCGGCGTCCGCCAGCTGCCACGCGTCCCCGTCCGGGACCGGGACGACCCGGCCCAGCGTCACCGGGACGGACTCCAGCCACGGGTCGTCCCGCAGGGCGTCGCCGTAACGGCCGGCCGCCTCGGAGGTCGTCACGCCGGGTGGGCGCGTCGCCGCCGGTGCCGCGGGAGCGAACTGCTCGCCCAGCGCCACCCGCAGCTGCCCGGCGCCCGGGTAGGGGGTCACCTCGGCGTCCATGGACAGCCCCACGGGCAGCGCCAGCTCCGGGGCGCGGCCCGCGGCACCGTAGGACAGGAGCAGCGCCGTACGGTGCGAATCGGCGCCGTACAGCCAGATGCGGCGCGTCGTCAGGCGTGAGTCGGCCGTGTCGTACTGGGCCAGCACCAGCCAGCGGTCCCGCACCGGCTTGCCGTCCGCGGAGGCCGGCAGGCCCATACGGGAGCGGACCGTGGCGGCGAGGCCGTCCGGGAGCCGCTCGCGGCGCAGCCAGCCCTGACCGAGCAGATGCAGCAGCGCGCACTCCTCCAGCAGCCGCACCGGCCAGCCGGGCCCCGTGGACGGGATCCCCCCCAACTCCCGCACCCGGGCGGCCAGACCCTGCGCCTGGGCGTCGACCATGCGGGCCGCCGTCTCCTCCCACAGGCCGTACCCCGACTGCTCCGCCGTCGCCAGGCCGCCGCGCAGCAGGTCCGCCAGACGCTGCTCCAGCTCCATCGCGCCCGCCGTGACCCGCTCGGCCCGGCGTTCGGCCCGGCGCCGCGCAGCCTCCGGGTCAGCCGACGCGGACGCCGCCCCCGCGCCCTCGCCGCTCCGCTTCTCCTCCGCGCGCCGGCGCCGCCCCGCTATCCACTGCCCGGCCCACTCCGGCGCCTCGCCCCGCGGCACCGCCGCGTCGTCGCCCGCCCAGAGCAGCAGCAGCCCCAGCGCGTGCTTGCACGGGAACTTGCGGCTCGGGCAAGTGCACTTGTACGCGGGCCCGGAGGCGTCCGCGATGTCGACGACCGTCTGATACGGCTTGCTCCCGCTGCCCTTGCACAGCCCCCACACCGTCCCCTCGTCGGAACTGCCCGCCTCGGACCACGGCCCCGCCGCGCCGAGTTTGCTTCCCGCTTTGCGTGACGAGGCGTCAGGCGCCAAGGCCAGCACCTGGTCCGCGGTCCAGCGCACCCCCTGCTGAGTCATGCCATCGAAGGTAGATCCCCCCACTGACAATCGGGTCCGCGAGCCGCCCCGGCATAGCATTTCCGCAGGTCAGAACGGATTGTCAGTGGTGTGGTGCAACGTTGGTGCCAGATCCGAACCGGCCGAGCTGGAGGGGGCCTCAGCCATGACTGTGTCTGTTGAACCGACGACCGTGGAACCGCAGCGGGGAGAGTCGTCGGAGGCGTTGCGGCCGCACGCGGAGAACGCCTTCGCGCACGAACTCGCCGCGCTCGCCGCGCAGGACGACCGCCCGCGCCCGGCCCGCTGGAAGCTGTCGCCGTGGGCCGTCGCGACGTACCTGCTCGGCGGCACCCTGCCGGACGGCACGGTGATCACGCCGAAGTACGTCGGCCCGCGCCGCATCGTCGAGGTCGCCGTCACCACCCTCGCCACCGACCGCGCCCTGCTCCTGCTCGGCGTGCCCGGCACGGCGAAGACGTGGGTGTCGGAACACCTGGCCGCGGCGGTCAGCGGCGACTCCACGCTGCTGGTGCAGGGCACCGCCGGCACGCCGGAGGAGGCCATCCGCTACGGCTGGAACTACGCGCAGCTGCTCGCCCACGGCCCGAGCAGGGACGCTCTCGTGCCCAGCCCGGTCATGCGGGCCATGGCCGAGGGCATGACCGCCCGCGTCGAGGAGCTGACGCGCATCCCGGCCGACGTGCAGGACACGCTGATCACGATCCTGTCGGAGAAGACGCTGCCGATACCGGAGCTGGGCCAGGAGGTGCAGGCGGTCCGCGGCTTCAACCTGATCGCCACGGCCAACGACCGCGACCGCGGGGTCAACGACCTGTCCAGCGCCCTGCGCCGCCGCTTCAACACGGTGGTGCTGCCGCTTCCGGAGACCCCCGAGGCCGAGGTCGACATCGTCTCGCGCCGCGTCGACCAGATCGGGCGGTCCCTGGACCTGCCGGCCGCGCCCGAGGGGCTCGACGAGATCCGCCGGGTCGTCACGGTCTTCCGCGAGCTGCGCGACGGGGTGACGGCCGACGGCCGCACGAAGCTGAAGTCGCCCAGCGGCACGCTGTCCACGGCCGAGGCCATCTCCGTCGTCACCAACGGCCTCGCCCTGGCCGCCCACTTCGGGGACGGAGTGCTGCGGCCGGGCGATGTCGCCGCGGGCATCCTCGGCGCGGTGGTCCGCGACCCGGCGGCCGACCGCGTGATCTGGCAGGAGTACCTGGAGACGGTCGTCCGCGAGCGCGACGGCTGGAAGGACTTCTACCGGGCCTGCCGCGAGGTGAGCGTGTGAGCGACGGGGGCGGGGAGCGCTCGGGGGACCGGACAGGGGATGGGAGGGGACGACATGACGGCTGAGGAGAGGCCGACGGGCAGCAGGACCGGGGCGGGACCGGTGCTGCTCGGGGTGCGGCACCACGGGCCGGGCTCGGCGCGGGCGGTGCGCGCGGCGCTGGACGAGGCCGCACCGGGGGTCGTGCTGATCGAGGGACCGCCCGAGGCCGACGCCCTGATCCCGCTCGCCGCCGACGAGGAGATGCGGCCGCCGGTCGCCCTGCTCGCCCATGCCGTGGACGAGCCCGGCCGCTCGGCGTTCTGGCCGCTGGCCGAGTTCTCCCCGGAGTGGGTCGCCATCCGCTGGGCTCTGGAGCACGGCGTCCCGGCCCGCTTCATCGACCTGCCGGCCACGCACACGCTGGCCTGGGGGCAGGGGGAGGATGAGGCGGAGGCTCAGGAGGAGGCACCGCTGGACACCGGGACGGCGGAGACGGCGGACGGCGACACCGCCCCGGGCACCGCCCCCGGCTCCGAGCGTGATCCCGGCCCCGCGGCGGACCGGGGCCCCGAAGGTGGCCACGGTCCCGCCGAGGTGCGGATCGACCCACTCCGGGTGCTCGCCGACGCCGCCGGGTACGACGACCCGGAGCGGTGGTGGGAGGACGTCGTCGAGCACCGGGGCGCCGGGCAGGGGGACGCGCTCGCGCCGTTCACCGCGCTGGAGGAGGCCATGGGGGCCCTGCGCGAGGCCTACGGCAGCGGAGGCCACGACCGGGACCTGGTGCGGGAGGCGTACATGCGGCTCCAGCTGCGTTCCGCGCAGCGGGAGTTCGAGGACGGCGTGGCCGTCGTCTGCGGCGCCTGGCACGTGCCCGCCCTGCGGCAGAAGACGACCGTCACCGCCGACAAGGCACTGCTCAAGGGCCTGCCCAAGGTCAAGACGGACATGACCTGGGTCCCGTGGACCCACCGCAGGCTCTCCCGGGTCAGCGGATACGGGGCCGGCATCGACTCGCCGGGCTGGTACGGGCACCTGTTCAGCGCCCCGGACCGGCCGGTCGAGCGTTGGATGACGAAGGTGGCGGGGCTGCTGCGCGCCGAGGACCGGATCGTCTCCTCCGCGCACGTCATCGAGGCGGTGCGGCTGGCCGAGACGCTCGCCGCGATGCGCGGCCGTCCGCTGCCGGGCCTGAGCGAGTCCACCGACGCGGTGCGGGCGGTCATGTGCGACGGCTCGGACGTGCCGCTGGCCCTGGTGCACGACCGGCTGGTCGTGGGGGACGTGCTGGGGGAGGTGCCGTCGAGCGCCCCGGCGGTGCCGTTGCAGCGGGACCTCGCCCGGCTGCAGCGCCGGCTGCGGTTGAAGCCGGAGGCGCTGGAGCGGGAGCTGGAACTCGACCTGCGCAAGGAGAACGACGCTGAACGCAGCAGACTGCTGCACCGGCTGCGGCTGCTCGGCATCGCCTGGGGCGAACCGGCCGCCTCACGCGGCAGCACGGGTACGTTCCGGGAGACGTGGCGGCTGCGCTGGGAGCCCGAGCTGGCCGTGCGGGTCGCCGAGGCGGGCGTGTGGGGGACGACCGTGCTGTCCGCCGCGACCGCCAAGGCCGAGACCGACGCCGTCGCAGCCGGGGGCCTGGCCGACGTCACCGCGCTCGCCGAGCGCTGTCTGCTGGCCGAACTGCCCGACGCGCTGCCGACGGTGATGCGGATCCTCGCCGACCGGGCGGCCCTCGACTCGGACGTCGGCCATCTCGCCCAGGCGCTGCCCGCCCTGGTCCGATCGCTGCGTTACGGCGACGTCCGCGGCACCGACACCGGCGCCCTCGGCGAGGTCGCCGCGGGGCTGGCCGAGCGGGTCTTCGTCGGACTGCCCCCGGCCTGCGCCGCGCTCGACGCCGACGCGGCGGAGGAGATGCGCCGCCACGTGGACGCGGTGCACGGGGCCGTCGGGCTCCTGGGCGACGGCCCGGCAGCCGGACACGGTCACCTCAGGACGCGCTGGCAGTCGGTGCTGCGGGTGCTGACCGGGCGGGACACCGTGCCGGGAGTGATCCGCGGACGGGCCGTGCGGCTGCTGCTGGACGACGGGGAGCTGGCGCAGGACGAGGCCGCGCGGCTGATGGGACTCGTCCTGTCACCGGGCACGCCGCCCGCGGACGCGGCCGCGTGGATCGAGGGTTTCGTCGGCGGCGGCTCCGGCGGCGGCATGCTCCTGGTGCACGACGAGCGGCTGCTCGGGCTGGTCGACGCGTGGCTGACCGGTGTGCCGGCGGAGGCCTTCACGGACGTGCTGCCCCTGCTGCGGCGGACGTTCTCGGCCTACGAACCCGGGGTGCGCCGCACCCTCGGCGAACTGGTGCGGCGCGGACCGGCCGCCGGGGGCGGCGCGGCGGCCACCGGCTCCGCGGCACCCGGCTTCGCGGCGGAGTTCGACACAGCGCGCGCGGACGCCGTGCTGCCGGTCGTGCGGCTGCTGCTCGGCCTCGACGACATGAACACGCGGAACGACCTGGTGGGGGTGGAGGGATGACGACCGACGGACTGCGGGCGCCGACGCCGAGGACGGCGGAGAGGGGCACCACCGGGAACCGGCTCGCCGCGGAGGGCCGGCCCACGACGACCGTGCCGGTGATCCCGCTGTGGGAACGGCCGGGCAGGGGAGGACACCGATGACGGCCGAGATGACGGACCCGGCGCAGGAGCGGCTGCGGCGGTGGCGGCTCGTGCTCGGCGGAGACGCGGCGGACGGCATCGGACACGCGCTGTCCGGGCAGGACGCGGCGATGGACGGGGCGCTCACCGCGCTCTACGGCAGGAAGGACGGCAAGGGGCAGGCCGGCCGGGACCGTTCGGCGGGGCTCGGGGCGTCGGCGCCGTCCGTGGCGCGCTGGCTCGGCGACATCCGGACGTACTTCCCGTCCTCCGTCGTCCAGGTCATGCAGCGCGACGCCATCGACCGGCTCGGCCTCGCCACGCTCCTGCTGGAGCCGGAGATGCTCGAGGCGGTGGAGGCCGACGTGCACCTGGTCGGCACGCTGCTGTCGCTGAACAAGGCGATGCCAGAGACGACGAAGGAGACGGCGCGGGCCGTCGTGCGCAAGGTCGTCGAGGATCTGGAGAAGCGGCTCGCCACCCGTACCCGGGCCACCCTCACCGGCGCGCTCGACCGCAGCGCCCGGATCAACCGGCCGCGTCACCACGACATCGACTGGAACCGCACCATCGCGGCCAACCTCAAGCACTACCTGCCCGAGTACCGCACGATCGTGCCGGAACGGCTCATCGGTTACGGGCGGGCGACCCAGTCCACGAAGAAGGAGGTCATCCTCTGTATCGATCAGTCGGGATCCATGGCGGCGTCGGTCGTGTACGCCTCGGTGTTCGGCGCGGTGCTCGCCTCGATGCGGACGATCTCCACGCGACTCGTCGTCTTCGACACGGCGGTCGTCGACCTCACGGACCAGCTCGACGACCCGGTGGACGTCCTGTTCGGCACGCAGCTGGGCGGCGGCACGGACATCAACCGGGCTCTCGCCTACTGCCAGTCGCAGATCACCCGGCCCGCGGAGACCGTGGTCGTCCTCATCAGTGACCTCTACGAAGGCGGCATCCGCAACGAGATGCTCAAACGGGTCTCGGCGATGAAGGCGTCGGGGGTGCAGTTCGTGACGCTGCTGGCGCTCTCGGACGAGGGAGCACCGGCGTACGACCGGGAACACGCGGCCGCGCTGGCGGCGTTGGGGGCGCCGGCGTTCGCCTGCACGCCCGATCTGTTCCCGGAGATCATGGCGGCGGCGATCGAGAAGCGCCCGCTGCCGATACCGGACGCGGCCTGACGGAGGCCGGGGCGAGGGCTTGCGCAACCTCCGCACTCCCGTGCGAGGATCGGCGCCTGCCCGGCGGTGGCTCGCGCTGTACCGGGCGGTATCGCGTCGAGCCGACTCGTCGCCGGTGACCCGTCGGACGTGTCGCGATACGCGTGATGCGTCATCGTGTCATCGCGTCATGCGTGACCCCGTGATGCGTCATGCGTTCCGCGCTTGTCCCGTCCCATGGAGGAACTCTCCCCGTTGACCTGGTCCGCAGCCCTGTCCGGTGCCGCGCCGCGCGAGTTGCGCGCGGTGGCCGGACGGCGTGCGCTCCACGTGGTCCTGCTGCTGGGTGGGTTGCTGGTCGTCGGGCTGTTGTGGGGGGAGCGCGCGGCGGCGCTGGACGGCGCGGTGGGGCGGATCGCCGGTGAGCAGGCGTCGCCCTTCCGCGTCGGCGAGGGGTCGGGAGCAGCGCCGTCCGAGGAGCCGTCGCGGCGCACTCCTCCGTCTGAGGTTCCGGATCTCTCGGCCCCGGCCGCGTCTTCGTCGACACGGCCCGGGGACTGGGCGGACGTGCAGTCGCCTGGGGCGCCGTCCCGACCCGGGCGGGTCGCACCGGCGCGGCCCGAGCAGCCCGCCGCGCTTCCGGAAACACCCGAGCTCCCCGAAGTCCCCGGTGTCCCCGAAGCCCCCGGTGTCCCCGAAGCCCCCGAGCTCTCCGGCATCCCCGAAGTCCCCGAGATCCCCCGCGTCCTCGAAGTCCCCCGCGTCCCTGAAGTTCCCGAGCTCCCCGCTGTCCCCGAGCTCTCCGGAGTTCCCGAACTCCTCGAAGTCCCCATCCTCCCTGGCCTCCCCGAAACTCCCGCCGTCCCCGGCTCCCCCACCCTCCCCGGAACCCCCGCCAGCCCCGAAACCCCCACCGCCCCCGACCTTCCCCGCGTTCCCCAGCTCCCCGCTGACCCGGTCCTGCCCGGCCGGCTGCTCCCCGCGCCGGTCACGGCCGTTCCGCGGCCGGGCGGGGTTGCGGTGCCGTCGGGCGAGGTAGCGCTGCCGCCCGGCGGAGTCGCGCTGCCGTCCGGTGGCGTGTCCGGCTCCGACGGGCGGACGGTCACGGCGGAGTCCGCCAGCGCCGGGTCGGACGACTCGCCCCGCGCCGGTGACCAGCGCGCCGTCCACACGGTCCGGGCAAGTGGCTGGCCCGCGCATCCGCCTCGGCCATCCGCCGAGCGTGCCGCGCCACCCGCCCGCGACGCCCGCGACGGGCAGGGGCAGGGACACGCGCCGGCCGACGAGGCCCCCGCCGACCGTCCCGACGGCACGCTCGGCAACCGTTCCTCGGCCGACAGCGGCAGCCCGCGGCACGGTGACGCGTACGCCGTCACGTTGACCCACAGGGCCCCGCTGCGGCTCGTGCCCGGTACCTCGGCCCGCTGCGAGACGGCCGGTACGCGGGACAGCCGGCGCGACGTGCAGCTCTTCCCCGGCTAGTCCACCGGCCGGGCCCTCGCGCGCCCTTCGTCCCGGATCAGACCGCTCCTTGCCGGCCCAAGAGCCGCCGCTGCCGCTCCGCCGGCGGCGCTGGGGAAGACCCGGAGATCACGCGCAGGTGACCCGCCGCCTCCAAGGCCCCCACAGGAATCCACCCGGCCGGTCGAAAGCCGTCGACCCCCCGGGAACCGATGTCCCGTGGGCAGGGAAGGTCGTCCCCCAGGGGTGGGGAACGACCGGCCCGCACCCCCGGGGAGTCGCAGGCCCGACCAGGCCCTTCGTGCTCCTCCGGAGGTGTTCCGCGGGCCTCACCGGGTCGACCCCAACCCGGTGAGGCCCCTCACCCCCGGCACGCGGTGCCAGAGAGGGCGGCATCATGTGACAGGTATCACCGCTCAGGTGTGACCCTCGATTTAGAGGCCTCCCGGAAGCAGCGATAACCTGCGAGACGGACATGCCGCGCGCTCGGACACCGTGTGCGCCTCCCTTGTGACAGACAGCGGACGTCACGTTGCCCTCGCGGCACGCCCACGCAGACAACGAACCGCGAGATCACTGATAGGGACGGAAGCGCGTGGACCTGTTCGAGTACCAGGCGAGGGACCTCTTCGCCAAGCACGATGTACCGGTGCTGGCCGGTGAAGTCATCGACACGCCTGAGGCGGCCCGCGCAGCCACCGAGCGCCTCGGTGGCAAGTCCGTCGTCAAGGCCCAGGTGAAGGTCGGCGGCCGTGGCAAGGCCGGCGGCGTCAAGCTCGCCGCCACCCCCGACGAGGCGGTCGAGCACGCGACCAACATCCTCGGCATGGACATCAAGGGCCACACGGTCCACAAGGTGATGATCGCCGAGACGGCCCCGGAGATCGTGGAGGAGTACTACGTCTCCTTCCTCCTGGACCGTGCCAACCGCACCTTCCTCTCCATCGCGTCCGTCGAGGGCGGCATGGAGATCGAGGAGGTGGCGGCCACCCGCCCCGAGGCCGTCGCCAAGACGCCGATCGACGCCAACGAGGGCGTGACCGAGGAGAAGGCCCGCGAGATCGTCGCGGCCGCCAAGTTCCCGGCCGAGGTCGCCGACAAGGTCGTGAACGTCCTGGTCAAGCTGTGGGACACCTTCATCAAGGAGGACGCCCTCCTGGTCGAGGTCAACCCGCTGGCCAAGGTCGCCTCCGGTGACGTCATCGCCCTGGACGGCAAGGTCTCCCTGGACGAGAACGCCGAGTTCCGCCAGCCGGAGCACGAGGCCCTCCAGGACAAGGACGCGGCCAACCCGCTCGAGGCCGCCGCCAAGGCCAAGAACCTCAACTACGTCAAGCTCGACGGCGAGGTCGGCATCATCGGCAACGGCGCGGGTCTCGTCATGAGCACCCTCGACGTCGTCGCGTACGCCGGTGAGAAGCACGGTGGCGTCAAGCCCGCCAACTTCCTCGACATCGGTGGCGGCGCCTCCGCCGCCGTCATGGCGAACGGCCTGGAGATCATCCTCGGCGACCCGGACGTCAAGTCCGTGTTCGTCAACGTCTTCGGCGGCATCACCGCCTGTGACGAGGTCGCCAACGGCATCGTCCAGGCGCTGCAGCTGCTCAAGGACAAGGGCGAGGACGTCACCAAGCCGCTCGTCGTCCGTCTGGACGGCAACAACGCCGAGCTGGGTCGCAAGATCCTCTCCGACGCCAACCACCCGCTGGTCCAGCGCGTGGACACCATGGACGGCGCGGCCGACAAGGCCGCCGAGCTCGCGGCTGCTGCGAAGTAAGGGACGAGGGACTACACAGCCATGGCTATCTTCCTCAACAAGGACAGCAAGGTCATCGTCCAGGGCATGACCGGTGCCACGGGCATGAAGCACACCAAGCTCATGCTGGCCGACGGCACGAACATCGTCGGTGGCGTGAACCCGCGCAAGGCCGGCACGACCGTCGACGTCGACGGCACCGAGATCCCGGTCTTCGGCACGGTCGCCGAGGCGATCGAGAAGACGGGCGCCAACGTGTCCGTCCTCTTCGTCCCGCCGGCCTTCGCCAAGGCCGCCGTGGTCGAGGCCATCGACGCCGAGATCCCGCTCGCGGTCGTCATCACCGAGGGCATCGCCGTCCACGACTCGGCCGCGTTCTACGCCTACGCCGTGTCCAAGGGCAACAAGACCCGGATCATCGGCCCGAACTGCCCCGGTCTCATCACCCCGGGCCAGTCCAACGCCGGCATCATCCCGGGCGACATCACCAAGCCGGGCCGCATCGGCCTGGTCTCGAAGTCCGGCACGCTGACGTACCAGATGATGTACGAGCTGCGCGACATCGGCTTCTCCTCCGCCGTCGGCATCGGTGGCGACCCGGTCATCGGCACCACGCACATCGACGCCCTGGCCGCGTTCGAGGCGGACCCCGACACCGACCTGATCGTCATGATCGGTGAGATCGGCGGCGACGCCGAGGAGCGGGCCGCGGCCTTCATCAAGGAGAACGTGACCAAGCCGGTCGTCGGCTACGTCGCGGGCTTCACCGCGCCCGAGGGCAAGACCATGGGCCACGCCGGCGCCATCGTCTCCGGCTCCTCCGGCACGGCCGCCGCCAAGAAGGAGGCCCTCGAGGCCGCCGGCGTCAAGGTCGGCAAGACGCCGACCGAGACGGCGAAGCTGGCGCGCGAGATCCTCGCCGGCTGACGCACTCCGGACGCAGTCCGACGGTGGGCCCGCTCCCTGACGGGGGCGGGCCCACCGCCGTTTTTCGTCCGTCCGTTCTCCGCAGGCCGTCACCGGGGCTGTGGCAGCAGCCGCTCCGGCCCCTTCAGCGGCTGCTTGCGCAGCTTCGCACGCAGTTCGCGTTCCGACTCCGACAGCGGACCGGGCGCGACCGGGGGCGGGACGCCCTGGACGGTCTCGCCCGGCGGTACGGGCGGCTCGTAGTGGGTGGGGGCCGTGCGGACCGTGAGGGCCGTGGTGCCGATCAGGACGACGGTGAAGGCGATGGCGGCACGGGTCCAGAAGCGGGCCCGGCGTTCCCCGCTCCTGCGGACGACCTGGGGCTTGGCGGCCCGCAGCCGCTCGGTGGAGGCCAGTTCGACCAGCCGCCAGTGCAGGGTCTCCGGGTCCGCCAGCTCCGGCAGCCGTTCGGCGACCGTCTCCCGGGCGTGCACCAGCCGGTTCACGGCCGCGCGGGTGCTGGCCTCCGTCTCCGCGGCCGTCTCCGGCAGGCCGAGCCCCACGCCGTCGTGGAGCAGCAGCGTGCGGCGGTACGACGGCGGCAGCTTGAGCAGGGTGTCCATCAGGGCGCGGTCGAGCGCGTCCGGGGGTGGCGGCTCGGGGTGCCGGTAGCGCGGGCGGAGCCGCTGCCAGGGGGAGAGCGCGCACTCGTACGCCATCGCGCGCACCCAGCTCGCGGGATCACGGTCCCGGGCCACCTCGGGCCAGCGCTGCCAGGCGATCTGGAACGCCCGTTCGACCGACTCCCGGGCCAGCTCACGGCTCCCGGTCAGCAGGTAGGTCTGCCGGACGAGGGCGGGGGCGCAGAAGGCGTAGAGCGCGTCGAAGGCCTGGTCGGGGGTGAGGGCGGCGGTGGCGTCGTCCGGCAGGTAGGTCCGCGTCGGACGGGCGGCGGGCGCGGATCGCCGGTCCAACGTCGGCACCCGGCCCCGACCGGGCGCCCCGCCCCGTTCTAGCACCGGCGCGCCGTCCCGTTCGAGAACCAGCGCCCCGTCCTGTTCGAGCACCGGCGCCCGGTCCTGTTCGAGCACCGGCGCCCGGTCGTGTTCGAGCACCGGCGCTTCATCCCGGTCGGGGACCGAAGCACCTCCCCGATCGGCGACCGAAGCGCCTCCCCGCTCGGCGACCGACGCACCGCCCCGATCGGTTCCGCGCGCACCGCCCCGGTCGGGGACCGAAGCACCTCCCCGCTCGGCGACCGACGCACCTCCCCGATCGGCGACCCGGACACGGCCCCGGTCGTGCGCCCGGTCGTGCAAACGCTCGTGCGCCCGGTCGGGAGCCGTGTGCTGGCTTCGGTCGGGAGCGGTGGGGTGACCCCGGTCGGAGGCAGGGGAGTGGGGCCTCTCGGGGGCGGGGCCGCGGGAGCGGTCCGTGGCCGAGGCCCGCCCGCGGCCCTGGTCGGCGGAGCCGGCGCGGCGTCTGTCCTTGGCCGGGACCCGGCCCCGTTCACTCCCGGCGACGGCAGTCGGGGCGGAGGCTGCGGAGGCCCGTGCGCGGCCCGAGGCGGAAGCCCGGCCCCGCCCGCTCGCCCGGGCCGTCTCCGCACGGTGAACGGCCTCCCCCTCCCGCGCCTCCCCGCTCGCCCGAGTCGCCCGAGTCGCCCGAGTCGCCCGAGTCGCCTGAGTCGCCTGAGGAGGCGTCATCTCACCCTCCCCGCCGAGCGAGTTCAGCATCCTCGCGTACTTCTCCCCTTTCCGGCCGCGCGGTGTCGAACGGCCGGTCTCCCATCCGCGCACCGTCTCACTGGTCACGCCCACCCGGGAGGCCAGTTGAGCCCGCGTCAGCGAGGCGGCCTCACGCAGGCGTCGGCGCTCCTTCGGCGGGGGGAGCGGCATGGCAGGGCTCTGTGTCACAGCACGCCCCTCCGAACAGAAAAGTACATAAACGTATATTGAGCGACACAGCGGTGGTTCGCCTGTTACGACGGGAAAGCGCGTGTCGTTGGGAGCATGGCGGGCGTGATCGAGATGACCGCTCGCCGACGTCCGCCGTCGCCCCTGCTCGTCCGGCTGCGCGACCGTTCGCCCGGACTGGTCGGCGGCCTGATGGGGGGTGCGGTCGCGGCCGGTCTGGGGCTCGCCTCGTTCGCCGTGCTGGTGACGCTGCTGTGGATCAGTTCGCCCTACCCCGACAGCGGCCCCGGCGGTGCCCTGCACGTCGCCGCGGCCCTGTGGCTGCTGGCCCACGGGGCCGAACTGGTCCGCGTCGACACGCTCTCCGGCGGCGCCGCCCCCATGGGCGTACCGCCGCTGCTGTTGCTGATCCTGCCCGTGTACCTGCTGCACCGCGCGGCTCGGGACGCCACGGACGGCGGTCCGGGGAGCGGGGACGACCCGGGTGACGCGTACGGCGTCGTCGAGCTGGGCGCCGAGCCGCCCCTGGTCCCGGCCCGCACCGCCTGGGCGGGTGTCGTCCTCGGCTACCTCGCCGTCGCAGCCCCCGCCGCCCTGTACGCGACCGGCGGTGTGCTGCGTCCCTCATGGGTGTCGGCGGTGCTGTGCGTGCCCTCGGTGGCCGTCGTGGCGGCGGGGCTGGGGGTGTGGTCGGCCCATGGCCGTCCGGGCGGGCCGCTGCGGCGGCTGCTCGGCGTGCTGCCCGGGGGAGTGCGGCCCCTGCTGCTCGCCCCGGACGGGCGCCCGGGTGTCGCGACCCGGGCCGCTGCCGCCGGGCTGACGGTGCTGCTCGGTGGCGGGGCGCTGCTGGTGGCCGTGTCGCTGGTGGGGCACGGGGCGGCGGCACAGTCGTCGCTGCTCGGGCTGACCGAGGGCTGGTCGGGGCGGTGCGCGGTGCTGCTGCTGTGCGCGGCCCTGGTGCCGAACGCGGCGGTGTGGGGTGCCGCCTACGCCCTGGGGCCCGGGTTCGCCCTGGGCGCCGGGCATGCCGTCGGGCCGCTGTCGTCCGCGCCGGCGCCGTCCCTGCCGCCGTTCCCGCTGCTGGCGGCGGTGCCGGAGGCGGGGGCGGGGACCCCGGTGCACTGGGCGGCCGGGCTGGTGCCGCTGGTCGCCGGGGTGATGGTGGGCAGGTGGGTGGCGAAGGCGGCGGCCGCAGCGGAACGGGGCGGGACGCGGCCGGGTGGCCGGCCGGCCGTGGTCTGGTCGGCCGGGCGCACCGCCCGTGCGGCCGGCCTGGCGGCCGGGCTGTGCGCGGTCGTGCTGGCGGGCCTCGCCGCGCTGGCGGGCGGCCCGCTCGGGGTGTCCGTGCTGGCCCGCTTCGGCCCGGTGTGGTGGCAGGTCGGCCTGGCGGCGCTGGCGTGGCTGGCGCTGGCGGCGATCCCGACGGCCCTGGCCGTACGGTCCCGGCGCTGCCGGCCGACGGGCGACGCCGAGCCGAGGATCGGCCGGCAGCGGGACGACCAGGCCGAGGACGATCGCGGGAAGCGGGGCGGGCGGCTGTGGAAGAGGCCGGGCAGGTCCGCACGCCCGACGGAACCCGGCACGGCCGGGGGAGCGGCGGGCGCGGCGACCGCCGAGGGCGTCGCCGAAGCGGCCGGCTCGGTGTGGGACGACGACGAGGACCTGGGCGCGATGTGGGCCGCCGGGACTCCCGGCGACTCGGACCCCTTCCCGGCGGACGGGGAGTGGGGGAGGCCGTGGGGAACGGAAGCCACCGCGCGTGACCCGTTCCCGCCGGACGAGGCCCGGTCCACCGCATGGGCGGCAGGGCCGACCAGGGGACCCGGAAGTGCCACCCTCCCCGACGAGGCCGACGAGGCCGACGAGGCCGACGAGGCCGACGAGGCCGTCGAGACCGACCACGCCCCCGAGCGCGACGGCCGGTCGCCGTACGGCAACCGGCCACCCCACGGCGACCCGCCGCCCGAGTCCGAGTCCGAGTCCGAGATCGCCTGACCACGCCCCGCCCGGGGTCTGGTCAGCCGTCTCTGCGTCAGCCGTCCGTGCCCAGGAATCCGCGCAGCTCCTCCGGCAGAAGCTGGGAGCAGGACTGCTTCGCCTCGTTGGTCAGGGCGTCGTTCGTGCACGTGTAGTAGTCGCGGTAGACCAGCTGGGCCGCGAAGGACGCGGCGACCAGGGCGATGGCCAGGGACGCCGTCACCAGACCGCTCACCGCGGCCGTCGTCTGCGGGCGGCCCTGCTGCTCGGGGGCCGGGGCGTCCGGGTCGGGCCTGCCGGGCTTGGCGCGCAGGGAGCTGATGGCCCAGTACAGGGCCAGCGCGCCGAGCAGCAGCGCCACGTACGGCCAGCTGAACAAGGCGAAGAAGAACGCCCACATGCCCGACAGCAGCGCGTAGCGCGCGCGGCGCTGGGCGGGGTCCGTCGGGTCCCAGCGCGGGGTGGGGCCGCCGCCCTGGGGACCGCCCGGGCCCTCGGGGCCGCCGCGCGGGCGCTCACCGAAGCCGCCGGGGGAGCGGCCGGGCTGCCGGTCGCTCCACTGACTGCCCCACGGCGAGCGGTCACGCTCCCCGCCGTCCCGGCCCTCGTCACCGGACGGGCGCCGCGGCTGCCAGGGCCGGTCCGGCGTGCCCTCGGGCGGCGGGGCGAAGGGATTGTCCTCCTGGGACCCGCGCCCCCGGCCGCCCCGGTCGCCGCCGTCCGACGGCGCCTCGGGCGGTGAGCCGGGGCGCTCCCGCAGCAGCACGGCGCCGCGCTCCCCTCCCTGCGGCGACAGCTGGGGGAACGTGAGGAGTCGCTGGCTGCGGTCCGGCATCAAGTGAGCGTCTTCCCGTTGGTGAGTAGGACTGGCTGGTCAGGACTGGACGGTGTCGGAACCGGGTCCGTCACCCCCTGAACGCTCCGCGTCCGGACGGCGTTCCCGAACCAGCCCCGCCCAGACGCTACCTTCCGGCCACGCCCCCGTCCCGTGGGGGCCGTCCGGTGTGCCGGTATCGTTGCTGACGGTCGGCCGGTTCGTAGGCTTCCCCGTATTCGGGGGCCCGAAGCATTCGTATGAATGCACAAACGGCCAGAGGCCGGCCGCCTGGACAGACGCTCCCCCGAGAAAGGCCCACCACCGTGGCCGCCAAGCCCGTGGCCCCGCGCGCCAAGCGCCTCGTCGTGCTGGTCTCCGGATCCGGCACCAACCTGCAGGCGCTGCTCGACGAGATCGCCGCCACCGGCACGCAGGAGTACGGGGCCGAGATCGTCGCCGTCGGCGCCGACCGCGAGGGCATCGAGGGGCTGGCCCGCGCCGAGCGCGCCGGGCTGCCGACCTTTGTGCGCAAGGTCAGGGACTACGGCAGCCGCGAGGAGTGGGACGCGGCGCTCGCCGAGGCCGTCGCCGCCTTCGAACCCGACCTCGTCGTCTCCGCCGGGTTCATGAAGATCGTCGGCAAGGAGTTCCTCGCCCGGTTCGGCGGGCGGTTCGTCAACACCCACCCCGCCCTGCTGCCCAGTTTCCCGGGGGCCCACGGCGTGCGGGACGCCCTCGCGTACGGCGCCAGGGTCACCGGCTGCACCGTCCACTTCGTCGACGACGGCGTCGACACCGGGCCGATCATCGCGCAGGGCGTGGTGGAGGTCCGGGACGAGGACGACGAGAGCGCTCTGCACGAGCGCATCAAGGAAGTCGAGCGAAGGCTGCTCGTCGAGGTCGTGGGCCGGCTCGCCCGCCACGGCTATCGCATTGAGGGACGAAAGGTAGTTATCCAGTGACCGCCGAGAGCAACAAGCGGCCCCTTCGCCGGGCGCTCGTCAGCGTCTACGACAAGACCGGGCTCGAGGACCTCGCGCGCGGGCTCCACGAGGCCGGGGTCGAGCTCGTCTCCACCGGCTCCACCGCCGCGAAGATCGCCGCTGCCGGCGTCCCCGTCACCAAGGTCGAGGAGCTCACCGGCTTCCCCGAGTGCCTGGACGGCCGGGTGAAGACGCTGCACCCGCGCGTGCACGCCGGCATCCTCGCCGACCTGCGCCTGGACAGCCACCGCGAGCAGCTCGCCGAGCTGGAGGTCGAGCCGTTCGACCTCGTCGTCGTCAACCTCTACCCGTTCCGGGAGACCGTCGCCTCCGGCGCCTCCCCGGACGAGTGCGTCGAGCAGATCGACATCGGCGGCCCCTCGATGGTCCGCGCCGCCGCCAAGAACCACCCCTCGGTCGCGGTCGTCACCAGCCCGGCCCGTTACGCCGACGTGCTCGAGGCCGTGCAGAGCGGCGGCTTCGACCTCGCCGCCCGCAAGCGGCTCGCCGCCGAGGCCTTCCAGCACACGGCCGCCTACGACGTGGCCGTCGCCTCCTGGTTCGCCTCCTCCTACGCGCCCGTCGACGAGTCGCGGTTCCCCGACTTCCTCGGCGCCACCTGGGAGCGCGAGCACACCCTGCGCTACGGCGAGAACCCGCACCAGCCGGCCGCGCTCTACGTCTCCCCGGAGGGCGGCGGTCTCGCCCAGGCCGAGCAGCTGCACGGCAAGGAGATGTCGTACAACAACTACACGGACACGGACGCCGCCCGCCGTGCCGCGTACGACCACGCCGAGCCCTGTGTCGCGATCATCAAGCACGCCAACCCCTGCGGCATCGCGATCGGCGCGGACGTCGCCGAGGCGCACCGCAAGGCGCACGCCTGCGACCCGCTGTCGGCGTTCGGCGGTGTGATCGCGGTCAACCGCCCGGTCAGCAAGGAGATGGCCGAGCAGGTCGCGGAGATCTTCACCGAGGTCATCGTCGCGCCCGGCTACGAGGACGGCGCACTGGAGGCGCTCACCAAGAAGAAGAACATCCGCGTGCTGCGCTGCGCCGACGGCCCCTCCGCCCCGGTCGAGGTCAAGCCGATCGACGGGGGCGCGCTGCTCCAGGTCACCGACCGGCTCCAGGCCGACGGCGACGACCCGGCCAACTGGACGCTGGCCACCGGTGAGGCGCTGGACGAGGCCGCGCTGGCCGAGCTGGCCTTCGCCTGGAAGGCCTGCCGCGCGGTGAAGTCCAACGCGATCCTGCTCGCCAAGGACGGCGCCTCGGTCGGTGTCGGCATGGGGCAGGTCAACCGCGTCGACTCCGCGAAGCTCGCCGTGGAGCGGGCCGGTGCCGAGCGCGCGGCGGGTTCCTACGCCGCCTCCGACGCCTTCTTCCCCTTCCCGGACGGCCTGGAGATCCTCACCGCGGCCGGTGTGAAGGCCGTGGTCCAGCCCGGCGGTTCGGTCCGCGACGAGCTCGTCGTCGAGGCCGCGAAGAAGGCGGGCGTCACGATGTACTTCACGGGCACGCGGCACTTCTTCCACTGATCACACGTCCCGTTGATCACGTCCCGCTGATCACGCCGTGACACGCGAAGGCCCCGCCGGTGACCACCGGCGGGGCCTTCGCGCGCTGCGGGGCCCCCGCCTCACCTGCGGCCCTCGGGCGTGTACGCGGCGAGGTAGCGGGCGATGCCGTCGGCGTACCCGCGCACGTCCGGGGGCACCCCGCCCGCCTTGTTCACCGTCCGGTACGACGTGCGGTACGCGGCGGCGATGAGGACCCGGCGGTCGCCCGGCAGGTCCTCGTGCAGGCGCGGCGCGATCCAGCACAGGTAACGGCCCATCGCCGGGATGGACTCGGCCGGCGGGAACGGCGGCTGGGGAACGGTCTCCCCGGGGGTGCCGTCCTCGTTCATCCACCAGCGCAGCACGCGCGGGGTCCAGCGGGCGATGCCGTACTCGTCGTTGGCCGGGTCGGAGAGGTCCGGGTCGAAGTCGCTCTCCACCTTCAGCATGGCGGCGATCAGGGCCGGGGTGACGTCCCGCTGGTCGCAGTCGTGCGCCGTCTCGACGATCAGCAGCCGGTAGGCGGGCGGGATGCCCCGGTCGGTGCGCAGGTCCGAGGCGCCGTACACCGCGGCGGAGACGTCCGCCGAGGCCCCCGGGGCGCCGCCGCCCCTGCGCGCGCCGTCGCCCCAGACGCTGACGCCGTAGGCGAGGGCCGCGACGGCGGTGACGGCGGCGGCCGTGGCCGCCACGACGGACCCGGGGCGCGGACGGCGGGCGGGGCGCAGGCGCGGCAGCCGGAAGGGCCGGTGCCCGGTGCCGGCGGCCGCCCGGACGCGGCGCAGCAGTGCCTCGCCGGTGATGCGGTGGTCGTGGGTGCGGGTCAGGCAGGCGGAGATGATCTGCCGCCACTCCTCCGTCAGCCGGGGCGACAGACGAAGGTCGTCGGTGCCGCGGGCGTAGGCGGCGGCCGCGTCGCGGCGGGCCGCCGGGGTGGCCCCGGGCAGCGGGAAGGAGTCCGTCAGGACGAGGTGGGCGAGGACGCCGAAGGCCCAGACGTCGGCGGACTTGCGGATGCGGCGGCCCCGTTCGCCGATCTCGGTCCACAGCAGCTCGGGCGGTGTGTAGTCGGGGGTGGAGAAGGCCGGTGTGTAGGCGTGGGTGCCCTCCAGCTCGGCGGCCATGTTGAAGTCGGCCAGCCGGACCGAACCGTCCCCCATCAGCAGGACGTTGGCCGGTTTCAGGTCGCCGTGCACCCAGCCGGCGCCGTGCAGCTGGACCAGGCCCTCGCAGATCTGCGCGAGCAGGGCGGGACCGGCGGCGGGCCGGGGCGTGGCGCCGAGCAGGGCGGACAGCGAGCCCTCGGCCCGTTCCAGGACGAGGACGGTGGCGCCGTCCAGTTGCGGGTGGTCCGGGTCGTCCACGGTCAGCGTCTCGTACATCCGCACCAGCCGCGGATGCCGCAGCCGCCGGTACAGCTCGACCTCCCGCTCGATCAACTCCCGCAGATGCGCGAGCCGTCGGGGCGTCGCGGTGCCGGTGGGCAGGAACTTCAGGGCGGCCGTGGGCGGCAGTGCGGTGCTGCCGCCGATCCGCCGGGCCGTGTACACACTGCCGAAGGCCCCGGTCGCCAGGGGCTCGCGCACCTCCCAGACGCCGACCCGGTAGCCCTTCGGTACGGGTACGGCGTAGGGCTCGGTCACCGGGCCACCCCGCCCGGTGGGGCGGCCGGTCCGGTCTCGTGCGCGGGGTGGAAGGGGTGGGCAACGTTGTCGGTGGCGGACCGGCCGGAGCTGGGGCGGGTGCCGGGCGCGCGTCGGATGGGGGATCGGTCTCGCTCGTCCTCCGTGGTCGGCGGAGGTACCACGATGATGCTGTACAAGGTGCTCTCCCCGTGCCTGAACAGCTACCACCGTCAGACTAGGGCGACGCACCAGGGCCGTGCCCCCCTCGTACGGGTGAGACACGGCCCTTGGGTGTGATTGGCGTGAAGTGGTCCGCTCGACCGGGTCCGCTCAGTAGCGGGGGCGGTTGAACCAGGCCTTGCCGGCCGCGTTGCCGACGAACACCGCCACCAGGACGGCGAGGATCGTGTGCACCAGGCCGACGATGACGAAGGGGTAGATGCCGAGGACGGCCGTGATGATGGCGAAGACCAGGATCGTGACCCGGGCGCCGTTGCCGCCGTTCTTGAACTTCGTCGCCAGCACGGCGGCGAACACCAGCCAGGCCAGGCCGAACACCACATAGCCCCAGATCACGCCGGTCGAGTCACCGACCAGGTCCTGGAAGGCGGTGTTGTCCTTGAGGGACTCGTCGTCCTTGGCGGCGTTCAGCGCGATGGCGGAGAACGCGAAGATGGCCACGCCGAGCACCTGCAGACCGACGATCACCCACAGCATCACGCGGGCCGCGCTCACCGAGCCGGGCATCGTCGTCGGGGCGGCGGGGCCGCCGCCGTAGGGGGAGACCGGAGGGGCCTGCGGGTAGCCGTAGCCGGGCGCCTGTCCCTGCTGCTGCGGGTAGCCGTAGCCCTGCTGCTGGGGCTGCTGCCCCTGGGGCGGGCCATAGGGGTTGTTCGGGTCGCCGAAGCTCATGGCGGACTTTCCTCCGTTGTTCCGAGTGCGGGGACGACGCGTGCCGTCCGTACGGAGGAGAGCTCTTCAGATTGCGACCGTCCCCCCGTTGAACTGCCCGCGGCACTTGTCATGTCATCGTTCTGCACCACTGACCGGCTTGTCCAGCCGCATTCCCGATGTGTTGTGCAAGTGCAACATCGCTGATCATGGGCGGATACGGGTGGAGCGCACCCCCGGTGCCCGGATTGCGGCCGGATTGGAACGACGGCGGGGTCATCCGCGAGGATGGGGTCATGACCGCCCAGATTCTCGATGGCAAGGCCACCGCAGCCGCGATCAAGTCCGATCTGACCGCCCGCGTGGCGGCGCTGAAGGAGAAGGGCGTCACGCCCGGCCTCGGCACGATCCTCGTCGGGGACGACCCCGGCAGCCAGAAGTACGTCGCCGGCAAGCACCGCGACTGCGCGCAGGTCGGCATCGCCTCCATCCAGCGCCAGCTGCCCGCCACCGCCACGCAGGAGGAGATCGAGGCGGTCGTGCGCGAGCTGAACGAGGACCCGGCCTGCACCGGGTACATCGTGCAACTCCCGCTGCCCAAGGGCATCGACGAGAACCGGATCCTGGAGCTGATGGACCCGGACAAGGACGCCGACGGCCTGCACCCGATGAACCTCGGCCGCCTCGTGCTCAACGAGCCGGCGCCCCTGCCCTGCACGCCCAACGGTGTGCTGACCCTGCTGCGGCAGTACGGCGTGGAGATCAAGGGCGCCGAGGTCGTGGTCGTCGGACGCGGTGTGACCATCGGCCGGCCGATGCCGCTGCTGCTCACCCGCCGCAGCGAGAACGCGACCGTGACGCAGTGCCACACCGGCACGCGTGACCTGTCGGCGCACCTCCGGCGCGCGGACATCATCGTCGCCGCGGCCGGTTCCGCCCATCTGATCCGCGCCGAGGACGTCAAGCCGGGCGCGGCCGTCCTCGACGTCGGCGTCTCCCGCAGCGCCGAGGGCAAGATCGTGGGTGACGTCCACCCCGACGTGGCCGAGGTCGCCGGGTTCATCTCCCCGAACCCCGGCGGGGTGGGCCCGATGACCCGCGCCCAGCTGCTGGTGAACGTGGTCGAGGCGGCGGAGCGCAGTGCCGGCTGACCGCAACGCAGCGAGCGCGCCGCGCGCCGCGGCCGGTGCCGGTCCGGTCCCCGAGGGCGCCGAGGACGCCCCCGGGGCGCGGGCCGGCGGCCCGCGCAGCGCGGAGCCCGGCCGGGCCCCCGGCGACCACGACGCTCAGGACGGCCCCGACAGCCGGGCCGGCCACGAAGAGCACGGTCGGCGCGACACTCTGGACGGTCACGGCGAGCGCGGTGAGCACGGCGCCCGGGACGGGCACGGTGCGCTCGAGCAGCCCGGCGCGCAGGACGGGCACGGTGAGCGTGAGCAGCGCGGCGCCCGGGACGGGCGCGGACGGCGTGGCGACCACGACGCTCAGGACGGCCCGGCCGGTGCCGGTGAGGGCGACGGCGAGGACGAGTTCACCGTCCGGGATCCGGTCAGCGCTCCCGACGCCGAGGGGCGGCCGCGGCGGGTCACCCGCCGGTTCCCGCTGTTCACCAAGGACACCGCGCGGCCCGAGGGCGGTGGCCGCGCCGCGTCCGGTGACGCGCCCGCGCCGGCCCGGCAGTGGCCCGTGCTCGCCGTGCTCGGCGTCGCCGGGCTCGGGCTGCTGATCACCGCGTTCGACCAGTTCCGTTTCGGCACGCTGCTGATCGGCGTCGCCCTGCTGGGCGGCGGCGTGCTGCGCTGGCTGCTCCCGGACGTCGGCATGCTCGCCGTCCGCTCCCGCTTCACGGACATCGTCACGTACGGCGTGCTGGGCACCGTGATCGTCCTGCTGGCGCTGATGGCGCAGCCGCATCCGCTGCTGCAGATCCCGTTCCTGAAGGACACCCTGCACTTCACGGTCACCAGCGAATGACCGGACGACGGCCCGTCCTCTCCCCCGAGGAAGGACGGGCCGCCGCCGCGATCCACCCTGGTGCACCCCGAACGGCCTGTTCAACGCCTGTCAGTACGCTGTGGCACGGAAGTGACAGTTCCGGTACGTCCCGCTTCCGATTCCGCACGAAGTGGTGCGACGCCGGGGTTGGCGTGGACAATCAGGACGGTCCGGGGGGTATCGCGCGCGGGCACCATGCTTCCGTGCGCCCCCCGTCGCGGAACTGAGATCCTCGCTGGGCGCATCCCTGTGGGTAGCCACAACGGGGATCGGCCGAGGCCGCCACGCGCGGGGCGAACAGCGCGGGAAAGAACAGCACGTACCGGGGGGAAGAGGGTGGGAAGCAATGCCTCGTTGGAAGGCCTTGCCGGATGAGCTCGATCCGCAGATCAGGGAGTTCACCAGCCAGCTGCGCAGACTCGTGGACCGCAGCGGTCTGAGCATCGCGTCGGTGGCGGACCGCACGGGCTACAGCAAGACGTCGTGGGAGCGTTACCTGAACGGCCGGCTGCTCGCGCCCAAGGGCGCGATCGTGGCCCTGGCCGAGGTCACCGGGACCAACCCGGTGCACCTCACCACCATGTGGGAGCTCGCCGAGCGCGCCTGGAGCCGCTCGGAGATGCGGCACGACATGACGATGGAGGCCATCCGGATCTCCCAGGCGCGCGCCGCGCTCGGCGAGTTCGGCGGCCAGGACTTCGGCGCCTCCGCGGCCGGCTCCGCCGGCTCCAAGGAGGACGGCAGATCCGCAGGCAGAGCGCCCCGCCGCAGCGGCAGTGCCACGGTCACGCCGGGCATCGCGGGCCCGGCCGGTGTCGTCCCGTCCGTGCCGCCGCAGCCGACGGCGCCCGAGGTCCAGGACTCCACCGGCGCCGGCCTGCGGGAGGACCGCAGCGAGGTCAACTCGTGGGGGCTGGCCGGATACAAGGGCCCGGCGCCCACGGGGACCGGTGCGGGCGGACGTGCCTCCGGCACGGGCTCCCGGCCCGGCGCGGCCTCCGGGACCGCGCCCGGAGCGCCCGGCGGGACCACCCGGACCCCGGCCGTGGGCGCGTCCGGCGCGTCGCCGCAGGACGCCGGGCCTGCCGCCGGTGGCGGTGGCCGGGCCGGTGGCCGCGGCCGGGCGGGGGGCCCGGGCCGCAAGGGCGGTGCCGCGGGCAAGCGGCGGACCGGGACGTTCCTCGCGGGTGCCGTGGGTGTGCTCGTGGTGATCGCCGGTGCCTTCTACCTCACCGGCGGCGGTGGTGACGACGAGGCCAAGGGCGGCGCCAAGTCGCCCTCGCCGAGCGCCAGCACGAACCCGGATCTGCCCCCGGGGGTGAAGTGCAGCGGCGACAGCTGCACCGGCAAGGACGCGGAGAACATGGGGTGCAGTGGTGACCTGGTGACCACCGCCCGGACCGCGACCGTCGGCACGACCGTCGTGGAGGTCCGCTACAGCGAGACCTGCAAGGCGGCCTGGGGCCGGATCACGCAGGCCGCGCAGGGCGACGAGGTCCAGATCAGCGCCGGCAAGGCGAAGCAGACCGGCAGCATCACCGCGGCCGGCGACAGCATCGCGTACACCCCGATGGTGGCCGTGAAGAGCGCCGGCGAGGCCAAGGCCTGCGCGACGCTCACGGCCGGCGGGCAGGGCTGCACGGAGTAAGGGGAGCGGGGCGCGGCGCGATCCGACGGGCCGGCGAAGAAATGCGCGCCGGGGGAGGCATGCCCGCCGGGATCGTGGGCACGCGAACCGTACCCCCACGGGAGTCCGGCATCGTCGGTATCCCCCTCAGGCGGCCGCCTCCGTCCTCCTCTCCCGGACGGGCGGCCGCCTCTTGCGTGACGGTGAGCGGGTTGTGGGCCGGGCCACACCGACCCGGCGGTCCGGGATCCCGGATGCGCGATAGCCTGACCGCTGGATCGATCTCTTGACGCCAAGAGATCGATCAAACGTCCGGGGCAGGGACCCCGCCCCTACCGCCAGCTGTCATACGGAGAACGCCATGACCCGCACTCCCGTGAACGTCACCGTCACCGGCGCGGCCGGCCAGATCGGTTACGCCCTGCTCTTCCGCATCGCCTCCGGTCAGCTGCTCGGCGCGGACGTGCCGGTGAAGCTGCGCCTCCTGGAGATCACGCCGGCGCTCAAGGCGGCCGAGGGCACGGCCATGGAGCTGGACGACTGCGCGTTCCCGCTCCTGCAGGGCATCGACATCACGGACGACCCGAACGTCGCCTTCGACGGCGCCAACGTCGGTCTGCTCGTCGGCGCCCGCCCGCGCACCAAGGGCATGGAGCGCGGCGACCTGCTGGAGGCCAACGGCGGCATCTTCAAGCCGCAGGGCCAGGCCATCAACGCCCACGCCGCGGACGACATCAAGGTCCTGGTCGTCGGCAACCCGGCCAACACCAACGCCCTGATCGCCCAGGCCGCCGCGCCGGACGTCCCGGCCGAGCGGTTCACGGCGATGACCCGCCTGGACCACAACCGCGCCCTGACCCAGCTGTCCAAGAAGACCGGCACCCCGGTCTCCGAGATCAAGAAGCTGACGATCTGGGGCAACCACTCCGCCACGCAGTACCCGGACATCTTCCACGCCACGGTCGCCGGCAAGAACGCCGCCGAGGTCGTCAACGACGAGAAGTGGCTCGCCGACGACTTCATCCCGACCGTCGCCAAGCGCGGTGCCGCCATCATCGAGGCCCGTGGCGCCTCGTCGGCCGCCTCCGCCGCCAACGCCGCCATCGACCACGTCTACTCGTGGGTCAACGGCACCGCCGAGGGCGACTGGGTCTCCATGGGCATCCCGTCGGACGGCTCCTACGGCGTCCCGGAGGGCCTGATCTCCTCCTTCCCGGTCACCTGCAAGGACGGCAGGTACGAGATCGTCCAGGGCCTGGACATCAACGAGTTCTCCCGCGCCCGCATCGACGCCTCCGTCAAGGAGCTCGAGGAGGAGCGCGAGGCGGTCCGCGGTCTCGGTCTCATCTGACCGGACCTTCACGCGACATCGTGCGCAGGCCCCGCACCGGTTCTCCGGTGCGGGGCCTGCGGGCTTTCCACGGCACGCCGAAACCCCGGATCTCCGTACCTTTTGTTCCTCTTTGTCCGCATCTCCCGTGACGCAGCGCACTTTCGGACACGCGGGCGCATGCATCCAGGGGTCTCGGGCAGGCGAACCCGGTCTCCTGGTGTCACCTCTGTGACACGGAGACGCTGATCAGGAACGGAAGGCGAAGAGCGATCATGGCGGAAAGTACCGAACTTCAGGCGAGTCAAACCATCCACGCGGGAGGAGAATGGCGCG
Organism: Streptomyces sp. DT190; assembly: GCF_049846985.1. Taxonomy (NCBI): domain Bacteria; kingdom Bacillati; phylum Actinomycetota; class Actinomycetes; order Kitasatosporales; family Streptomycetaceae; genus Streptomyces; species Streptomyces sp. DT190. Next base: position 168,152 of record NZ_JBNCNM010000012.1, read on the forward strand.
CGGCCGTCTCCGGGGCCACCCGCGAGATCCTCGACCCCGCGGACGCCCTGCCCTTCGCCGTCGTCGCGGAGGGTGACGAGAAGGACGCCGACCTCGCCGTCGCCGCGGCCCGGCAGGCCTTCGACGAGGGCGCCTGGCCGCACACGCCCGCCGCCGAGCGGGCCGCGCTGCTGCGCCGCGTGGCCGACCTGCTCGTGCGCGACCGCGAGAAGCTCGGGCGGCTGGAGGCCCGGGACGCGGGCAAGACCGTCGAGGAGGGGCGCGTCGACATCGACTGCGTCGCCGACGCCTTCCGCTACTTCGCCGACCTGGTCGCCGCCGAGGCCCCGGGCCGGGTGGTGGACGCGGGCTCGCCCGACATCCACAGCGTGGTCGTGCACGAGCCCGTCGGCGTCTGCGCGATGATCACGCCCTGGAACTACCCGCTGCTGCAGGCCAGTTGGAAGATCGCCCCCGCCCTCGCCGCCGGCAACACCTTCGTCGTCAAGCCCAGCGAGATCACGCCGATGACGACCATCGCGCTGATCGACCTGCTCGTCGAGGCCGGACTGCCCGCCGGAGTCGCCAACATCGTCACCGGACCGGGCCACACGGTCGGCGCCCGGCTCTCCGAGCACCCCGACGTCGACCTGGTCTCCTTCACCGGCGGCCTGATCAGCGGCACCAAGGTGGCCCAGGCCGCCGCGCCCACCGTCAAGAAGGTCGCCCTCGAACTCGGCGGCAAGAACCCCAACGTCGTCTTCGCCGACGCCTGCGCCACCGAGGAGGGCTTCGACACCGCCGTCGACCAGGCCCTCAACGCCGCCTTCATCCACAGCGGCCAGGTCTGCTCGGCCGGTGCCCGCCTCATCGTCGAGGAGTCGGTGCGCGACCGGTTCGTCGCCGAACTCGCCCGCCGGGCCGGGAAGATCCGGCTGGGCCGCGGCACCGAGGACGGCGTCGAGTGCGGCCCGCTCGTCTCCGAGCAGCAGCGCGCCAAGGTCGAGAAGTACGTCGAGTCCGCCCTGGAGGAGGGCGCGGTGCTGCGCTGCGGCGGCAAGCGCCCCGAACCGTCCCCGCAGCGCCCGGAGAACGGCTACTTCTACGAGCCGACCGTCCTCGACCACTGCCACCGCGAGATGCGCGTCGTCCGGGAGGAGGTCTTCGGGCCGGTCCTCACCGTCGAGACCTTCCGCACCGAGGACGAGGCCGTCGCCCTGGCCAACGACACCGAGTACGGCCTCGCGGGCGGCGTCTGGACCGCCGACCCGGGCCGCGCCCGCCGGGTCGCCGGCCGGCTGCGCCACGGCACGGTCTGGATCAACGACTTCCACCCCTACCTGCCGCAGGCGGAGTGGGGCGGTTTCGGCAAGAGCGGAGTGGGCCGCGAGCTCGGCCCGGCCGGTCTCGCCGAGTACCGGGAGACCAAGCACGTCTACCAGAACCTCGCGCCCAAGCCGGTGCGCTGGTTCGCGGGCTGACCCTGGCCGGGGCCATCCCCGGTCCGGAGCGCCCCCCGGCCCACCTCCGGTGCGGGTCGCCCCCGGGTCCTCCGGATCACCTCCGGTCCGGGTCGGCCCCCGGGTCCTCCGGATCACCTCCGGTCCGGGTCGGCCCTCGGGTCTCCGGGGTCACCCCCGGTCCGGGTCGGCCCCCGGTCCCGGGTCACCTCCCGGTCCCGGGGCACCTCCCGGTCCGGCCCGGCCCTCGGGTCACCCCGGTCCCGGCGCCCTCTCCCCGGCTTGGTTCCCCCCGGTCCGGGCTGGCCCCCGGTTCCGGATCATCCTCCGCCCGGACCTCCTGGGCCGTCCCTCGGCCCGGATGTCCTCCGGTCCGGGCCGACCCGGCCGGCCCCGGGGCACCCCCGCCCCGGGCCGGCCCCCCCGGCACACCTCCGAGCCCGTCCCCTTCATCCCCCTCTGGAGCAAGCACGCCATGTCTCACACCAGTCATGAGTACGACTATGTCGTGATAGGTGGCGGAACCGCAGGTTCCGTCATCGCCTCCCGCCTCACCGAGAACCCGGATGTCACCGTCGCCGTCATCGAGGGCGGCCCCAGCGACGTGGGCCGCGACGACGTACTGACCCTGCGCCGCTGGATGGGCCTGCTCGGCGGCGAGCTCGACTACGACTACCCGACCACCGAACAGCCGCGCGGAAACTCGCACATCCGGCACAGCCGGGCCCGCGTCCTGGGCGGCTGCTCCTCGCACAACACCCTGATCGCCTTCAAGCCGCTGCCCGCCGACTGGGACGAGTGGGAGGCCGCCGGCGCCCGGGGCTGGGGCGCGGTGCAGATGGAGGCGTACTACGCCCGGCTGCTCAACAACATCGTCCCGGTCGACGAGAAGGACCGGAACGCCATCGCCCGGGACTTCGTCGACGCCGCCCAGGAGGCACTGGGCGTGCCCCGCGTGGAGGGCTTCAACAAGGAGCCGTTCACCGAGGGCGTCGGCTTCTTCGACCTCGCCTACCACCCCGAGACCAACAAGCGCTCCTCCGCGTCGGTGGCCTACCTGCACCCGGTGATGGACGAGCGGCCCAACCTCACGCTCCTGCTGGAGACCTGGGCGTACAAGCTGCAGCTCGACGGGAACCGCGCCGAGGGCGTGCACGTGCGCACCAAGGACGGCGAGGAGATCCTCGTCAGGGCCCGCAACGAAGTCGTGCTGTGCGCCGGCGCCGTCGACTCGCCCCGGCTGCTGATGCACTCCGGCATCGGCCCGAAGGCCGACCTGGAGAAGCTCGGCATCCCCGTCACGCACGACCTGCCGGGCGTCGGCGAGAACCTGCTCGACCACCCCGAGTCGGTCATCGTCTGGGAGACGAACGGCCCCATCCCGGAGAACTCCGCGATGGACTCCGACGCGGGCCTGTTCGTGCGCCGCGACCCCGAACTGGCGCACCCCGACCTGATGTTCCACTTCTACCAGATCCCCTTCACGGACAACCCGGAGCGACTGGGCTACCAGCGGCCCGAGTTCGGCGTCTCCATGACCCCGAACATCCCCAAGCCCAAGAGCCGCGGCCGGCTGTACCTCACCAGCGCCGACCCCGAGGTCAAGCCCGCCCTGGACTTCCGCTACTTCACCGACGAGGACGACTACGACGGCCGGACCCTCGTCGACGGCATCCGCATCGCCCGCGAGATCGCGAAGACCGAGCCGCTGGCCGGCTGGCTCAAGCGCGAGGTCTGCCCCGGTCCGGACGTCACCGGCGACGAGGAGCTGAGCGAGTACGCCCGCAAGGCCGCGCACACCGTCTACCACCCGGCCGGCACCTGCAGGATGGGCGCCGCCGACGACCGGCTGGCCGTCGTCGACCCCGAGCTGCGCATCCGCGGCCTGGAGGGCATCCGCGTCGCCGACGCCTCCGTGTTCCCCACCATGACCACCGTGAACCCGATGATCGGCGTGCTCATGGTCGGGGAGAAGGCCGCCGAGCTGATCGGTGGTGGTGCCAAGTGACCGCGACCCTCGAACCCCCGGCGGAGCAGACCATGGACACCACCGCCCCCGTCTTCTCGGTCCGGAACCTGTGGAAGGTGTTCGGCCCCAAGGCCGAGCGCATCCCCGGCGACCCCGAGCTGACCGCCCTCGACCCGGCCGAGCTGCGGGAGCGCACCGGCTGCACCGCCGCCGTCCGGGACGTCTCCTTCGACGTGCGCAAGGGCGAGGTCTTCGTCGTCATGGGCCTGTCCGGCTCCGGCAAGTCCACGCTGGTGCGCTGTCTGACCCGGCTGATCGAGCCCACCGCCGGCACCATCGCCATCGACGGCGAGGACGTCCGCGCCATGGACCGCTCCCGGCTGCGCGAACTGCGCCGCCACCGCGCCGCCATGGTCTTCCAGCACTTCGGTCTGCTGCCGCACCGCACGGTCCTCGACAACGTCGCCTACGGCCTGGAGATCCAGGGCATGGGCAGGGCCAAACGGCGTGAACGGGCCGCCGAGGTCGTCGCCAAGGTCGGCCTGGAGGGCATGGAGCACCGCCGTCCCGGCCAGCTCTCCGGCGGCCAGCGGCAGCGCGTCGGCCTGGCCCGGGCCCTCGCCGTCGACCCCGAAGTCCTGCTGTTTGACGAGCCGTTCAGCGCGCTCGACCCGCTGATCCGGCGCGACATGCAGGAGGAGGTCGTCCGGCTGCACCACGAGGAGGGCCGCACGATGGTCTTCATCACCCACGACCTCCAGGAGGCCCTGAAGCTGGGCGACCGCATCGCCCTGATGCGCGACGGCCGGGTCGTGCAGCTCGGCACGCCCGAGGAGATCGTGGGCGCCCCCGCCGACGACTACGTCCGGGAGTTCGTCCGGGACGTCCCGCGCGAGCAGGTCATGACGGTCCGCACGGCCATGCGCCGCCCGTCGGCGGAGCTGGACGGCAGCGGACCGGCGGTCCGGCCCGAGGCCACGGTCTTCGAGGCCATCGAGGCGGTCGCCCGCGCCGGCGCCCCGGCCCGGGTCATGGACCAGGGCCGGTGCGTGGGCATGGTCGACTCCGACACCCTCCTCGGTGTCGTCGCCGGCACGGAGCAGCCCGCCCCGCCGGGCACGGACCAGCCCGAGGAGGCGGTGTGATGGCGACCGTCACCGCGAACCCGCCCCGCCCCGGACTGCCCGGGCTGCTGCAGCACCGGACCGTGCGCAAGCTGCTCCTGCTGGCCGTCGCCGCCGCCTGCCTGGTGCCGCTGGCCGACGGCCGCTGGGCCAGCGGCACCTGGCCGGGCGCGCTGACCGTCGACTTCTCCGAGCCGCTCGCCAAGGCCAGCGACTGGATCATCGACAACCGCGACAGCCACCCGCTGTTCCTCTACTTCTTCGGCCACGTCAGCAATGTCGTCGTCATCGCCGTGCGGGCCGTCTACCTCACCCTCCTGGCCGTCGGCTGGGCGGGCGTCACCGCCCTGGGCGCGCTGGTCGCCTGGCGCGTCGCGGGCGTGCGGCTGGCACTCGGCACGGCCGCCGCGTTCCTCGCCTGCGGCCTGCTCGGCATGTGGGTGCCGACCATGCAGACCCTGGCCCTGATGGTCGTCGCGGTCCTCGCGTCGATCGTGGTGGGCGCGCTGCTCGGGCTCGCCGCCGGGCTGTCCGACCGGATGGACCGCGCCCTGCGCCCGGTCCTGGACACCATGCAGGTGCTGCCCGCCTTCGCCTACCTGCTGCCGGTCGTCCTGGTCTTCGGCATCGGCGTCCCGGCGGCCGTCCTGGCCACCGTCGTCTACGCCGCCCCGCCCATGGCCCGGCTGACCTCGCTCGGGCTGCGCGGCGCCGACAAGGAGGTGCTGGAAGCGGTCGAGTCCCTCGGGGCCACCGCCCGCCAGCGCCTGCTGACCGCGCGCATCCCGCTGGCCCGCAAGGAGCTGCTCCTCGGCGTCAACCAGACGATCATGATGGCGCTGTCCATGGCCGTCATCGCCGCCGTCATCGGCGCGGGCGGTCTCGGTGACCGCGTCTACCAGGCCCTGGCCTCCGTCGACGTCGGCGCCGCGCTCGCCGCCGGCATCCCGATCGTGCTGCTGGCCGTCGTCCTGGACCGCGTCACGGGCGCGGCGGGGAAGAAGCTCGGCGCCGACCCCGAACCCCGCGCCGGCCGCGGCCGGCTCCTCGCCCTCGCCGGTGTCGCCGCCGTGGCGGTCGCCGGGCGGCTCGCGGGCCGGCTCGACTGGCCCGACGCCTGGGTCGTCGGCATCGCCGAGCCCGTCAACCGCGCCGTCGACTGGATGACCGCGCACCTGTATTCGGGCGTGCCGGTCATCGGCGGCACCGCCGACTGGGCCGGCCACTTCACCACCTGGGTCCTCGACCCGGTGCGCGACGGCCTGCAGGCGCTGCCCTGGTGGGCGGTCCTGCTCGTGGTCGCCGCCCTGGCCTGGGTGATCGGCACCTGGCGCACCGCGCTCACCGCCGTCCTCGCCATGGCCGCCATCGGTGTCCTGGGCGTCTGGAAGCCCTCCCTCGACACCCTCTCCCAGGTCCTCGCGGCCGTCGCCGTCACCCTGGTCGCCGGCTTCGCCATCGGCATCGCCGCGGCCCGCAGCGACCGGCTGGAGCGGGCGCTGCGCCCGGTCCTGGACGTCTTCCAGACGATGCCGCAGTTCGTGTACCTCATCCCGGTCGTCGCCCTGTTCGGCGTCGGCCGCGCCCCGGCCGTCGCGGCCGCCATCGTCTACGCGCTGCCGGCGGTCGTGCGCATCACCACCCAGGGCCTGCGCCAGGTCGACCCGGCCGCGCTGGAGGCCTCCGGCTCGCTCGGCGCGACCAGCTGGCAGCAGCTGCGGCAGGTGCAGCTGCCGCTGGCCCGCCCGGCACTGCTGCTCGCCGTCAACCAGGGCCTCGTCCTGGTCCTCGCCGTCGTCGTCATCGGCGGCCTGGTCGGCGGCGGCGCCCTCGGCTACGACGTCGTCTTCGGCCTCGCCCAGGGCGACCTGGCGACCGGGCTGGTGGCCGGCGCGGCGATCGTCTGCCTGGGCCTGATGCTCGACCGGGTGACCCAGCCCACCGAACGCCGCGCGCGGAAGGGAGCCTGACATGCGCGTCCGTACCACCGCCGCGATCGCCGCGGTGAGCTCCCTGGCGCTGCTCACCGGCTGCGGTGCCGCCGACATGACCAAGCAGGCCTCGCCCTTCGCCAACGCGCGGGGCGCGAAGACCGTGACCCTGTCCGTGCAGTCCTGGGTGGGCGCGCAGTCCAACGTGGCCGTCGCCCAGTACCTCCTGGAGCACGAGCTGGGCTACCGCGTCGACACCGTCCAGGTCGACGAGGTGCCCGCCTGGGACGCGCTCAGCCAGGGCCGCGTCGACGCGCTCCTGGAGGACTGGGGCCACCCCGAGCAGGAGAAGCGGTACGTCGACGACAAGAAGACGATCGCCCGCGGCGGCGAACTCGGCGTCACCGGCCACATCGGCTGGTACGTCCCGACGTACCTCGCCGAGAAGCACCCCGACATCACGGACTGGAAGAACCTGAACAAGTACGCCGACCTCTTCCGCACCCCGGAGAGCGGCGACAAGGGCCAGCTGATGGACGGTTCGCCGTCCTACGTCACCAACGACAAGGCCCTGGTGAAGAACCTGAAGCTGGACTACCAGGTGGTGTTCGCGGGCTCCGAGGCGGCGCAGATCACGCAGATAAGGCAGTTCGCCAAGGAGAAGAAGCCCTTTCTGACCTACTGGTACTCCCCGCAGTGGCTCTTCGAGAAGGTCCCCATGACCGAGGTGAAGCTGCCGCCGTACAAGGAGGGCTGTGACGCCGACCCGGAGAAGGTCGCCTGTGCCTATCCGCACACCCCTCTGCAGAAGTACCTCAACGCGGACTTCGCGAAGAAGGGCGGCAAGGCGGCGGCCTTCCTGAAGAAGTTCACGTGGACGACGGAGGACCAGAACGAGGTCTCCCTGATGATCGCCGAGCAGAAGATGTCCCCCGAGGACGCGGCGAAGAAGTGGGTGGACAGCCACGAGTCCACCTGGCGGAAGTGGCTGTCCTGACGTTCACCGCGCCAGCCCGGCGGCGATCTCCCGCAGCGCGCGGGCGGCCCGCCGCTGGAGTCCCGGCCCGAAGGTGACCCGGGTGGCCCCTCGCGCGCCGAGTTCGGCGGGCGAGGGGCCGTCCTCGGTGAAGACCCCCACGTTCACCGGCCCCCGGATCCCGGCCCGCAGCAGCGGCAGGACCGCCAGGGGCGCCTCGACCGGGTAGACGCAGTCGGCGCCCGCCGCGACGTACGCCGCCGCCCGCTCCAGGGCCCGCTCGGGATCGGCGACCCCGCAGGCGAAGGTGTCCACCCGGGCGTTGAGGAACAGCCGGTCACCGGCCGCCGCCCGCACCCCGGCCAGCCACTCGGCGTGCCGGTGCGGGTCCTTGAGCACCCCGTGCTCGGAGTCCTCCAGGTTGCAGCCCACCGCCCCGGTCTCCAGCAGCCGCTCCACGAGTTCCTCGGGCGGGAGCCCGTACCCGCCCTCGACGTCCGCCGACACCGGCACGTCGACGGTCCGGACGATCCGGGCGACCGCCGCGAACATCTCGTCGGCCGGGACCCGCCCGTCCTCGTACCCGAGGGCGGCGGCGATCCCGGCGCTGGGCGTGGCCAGTGCCGGGAAACCGGCCTCGGCGAACACCCGGGCGCTGACCGCGTCCCAGGGGCCGGGCAGCACGAGGGGGTCCTCGGGCGTCCGGTGGTGGTGCAGCGCGCGGAACGCGTCGGCCTTGCTCACGGTGTGTGACCCCCCGGCGGAATCCGGCGCGCGACCATCATCCGGTTCCAGTTGTTGATGGCGACGACCAGACCGATCAGATGGGCCAGCCGGACCTCGTCGAAGTGCCGGGCCGCCCGCCCGTACACCTCGTCCGGCACGAAACCCTCCGTCAGCAGGGTCACCGCCTCGGTGAGCGCCAGCGCGGCCCGCTCCCGCTCGTCGAAGACGTCCCCGGCCTCCTCCCACGCGGCCAGCAGGTCGAGCTGCCGCTCGCTCACGCCGTACTGCCGGGCGATCGCGAGATGCATGTCGAGGCAGAACGCGCACCGGTTGAGCTGCGAGGCGCGGATCACGACGAGCTCGGCCAGGGCCGGGTCGCCGAGCCCGTGCTTCGCCGCGGCGCTCAGAGCCGACAGCGCCCGGCCCACCGCCGGGTCGAGCGCCCGCGTCCGGGCCGTCACTTGTACTGGCCCGGCTGGTAGTGCCCCGGCGCCATGCGGCAGGTCACCCCGAACCGGTTCCAGGCGTTGATCGTCGTGATCGCCGCGATCAGCTGCGCCAGCTCGGCCTCCTCGAAGTGCCGGGCGGCGTTCTCGTACACCTCGTCCGGCACGAACCCGTCCGTCAGGACCGTCACGGCCTCCGTGAGCTCCAGCGCCGCGACCTCCTTCTCGGTGTAGAAGTGCCGCGACTCGTCCCAGGCGCTGAGCTGCACGATCCGCTCGACGCTCTCGCCCGACGCCAGGGCGTCCTTGGTGTGCATGTCGAGGCAGAAGGCGCAGTGGTTGATCTGCGAGGCGCGGATCTTCACCAGTTCGTAGAGCTTGTGGTCGAGACCCTGCCGGGCGGCGATCTCCAGCCGGACCATGGCCTTGTAGACCTCGGGCGCGTGCGCGGCCCAGTCCAGCCGGGCGGGGTGCTCGGGGGCGTACGGGGTGGTCGTCTCGTCGAGGTGCGTCGTCATGCCCTCGACCCTAGGGAGGAAGCAGCCCAGGGGTATGGTCCATTTTCATGGCGGATCAGTGGGCCACTTTGGGCGTCGACCTGCACCTGGAGCCGGCCGGCCCGGGCCTGCGCAGAGGGCTGACCGACGCCCTGCGCGAGGCGGTGCGCTCGGGCCGGCTCGCCCCGGGCACCCGGCTGCCCTCCTCCCGCTCGCTCGCCGCCGACCTGGGCCTCGCCCGCAACACGGTCGCCGACGCCTACGCCGACCTCGTCGCCGAGGGCTGGCTCACGGCCCGGCAGGGCTCCGGCACCCGGGTCGGGGAGCGGACGGTCGTGCCGCCGGCCGGGACGGCCTCCCAGCCCCGCGAGCGGACCCGCCCGGCCTACGACCTGCGCCCCGGCAGCCCCGACCTGTCGTCCTTCCCGCGCACCGAGTGGCTCAGGGCCGCCCGCCGCGCCCTCGACGCCGCGCCGTACCACGCCCTGGACTACGGCGACCCGCGCGGCCGGCCCGAGCTGCGGAGCGCGCTCGCCGGGTACCTCTCCCGGGCCCGGGGCGTCCGCGCCGACCCCGAGCGGATCGTGGTCTGCGGCGGCTTCGCGCACGGCCTGAAGCTGCTCGGCACGGCCCTGCGAGCGCGCGGGGCAGGGACGGTCGCGGTGGAGTCGTACGGCCTGGACGTGCACTGGAGGGTCCTGACCGGGTCCGCACTGCGCACCGTCCCGCTGCCCTTCGACCGCCGGGGCACCGACCCCGGCGACCTGACCGGCACGGACGCGGTCCTGCTCACCCCGGCCCACCAGTTCCCCATGGGCGTGCCCCTGCACCGCGACCGCCGGGCCGCCGTCGTCGACTGGGCGCGCCGCACCGGCGGGCTGGTGCTGGAGGACGACTACGACGGCGAGTTCCGCTACGACCGGCAGCCCGTCGGCGCCCTGCAGGGCCTGGACCCCGACCGGGTGGTCTACCTGGGCACCGCGAGCAAGTCCCTCGCGCCCGGGCTGCGGCTGGCCTGGATGGTGCTGCCGCCGGACCTCGCCGAGGAGGCCGCCGCCGCCAAGGGCGGTGTCGACACCTGCGGGGTGCTCGACCAGCTGACCCTGGCGGAGTTCCTCACCTCCGGCGCCTACGACCGGCACGTCCGCGCGACCCGCCTGCGCTACCGGCGCCGCCGGGACGCCCTGGTCGCCGCCGTGGCGGCCCGGGCCCCCGAGGCCAGGGTCACCGGCATCGCGGCCGGTCTGCACGTCCTGCTGCGGCTGCCGCCGGGCACCGAGCAGTCGGTCGTCCAGGCCGCCCACTGGCGGGGCCTGGCGGTCCACGGGCTGACCCGCTACCGGCACGCCGAGGCGGTCACCGAGCCGGTCGACGCCCTGGTCGTCGGCTACGGGACCCCGCCGGACCACGCCTGGTCGGGCGCACTGGACGCGCTCTGCACGGTCCTGCCCGGGTGACCGCGCGTACGGGAGCCCGGCCCGCCCTCCCCACAGGACCCCGGCACGAGCCGCCCCCGACATGCCCAAGCCGACTCCCGGCCCGGACCGCCAACGGCACGGCCGCACCCGAACCGACCGGGCCCGCTCCCGACCCCGGCCGCCCCTGGTCCGCCCGAGGCCGTTCCCGGCCCCCGGCCCGCCCCGACGCGGCCGCGGCCCGCGCGGCGATCGCCTGCAGCACCGTCGCCGTACCGAAGCAGACCGCCGCACCAAGGGCTCACACCATTCCAAAGATCACAAATCGACAGTAGGTCAGGGGCGTGCGAAGGGGGGCCGTGCACGCCCGCCCGCACCGATCTCTAGGCTGACCGTCCAGCAGTACATGACAGAAGACGCACGGGGGAGAAGCAGCGGTATGGCGGAGACACGGCGGCGACTGCGTTCGAGCACGGTGGTCCTCGGCGGCATGGGCGTCCTCGCGGCGGCACTGTCCGCCTGCGGCTCCGACCCGGACCGCCGCTGCGTGGACCGGGACAGCTACGACTACATCAACGGCTACAAGATCGTCGCCGACAAGAACTGCAAGTCCGGCTCCTCCGCCACCGGCAAGAACCGCAAGAGGACCGGCAAGACCACCGCCACGAACGCCGACTGGTACTACGACGCCGACGTCAGCGGCGGCTGGGCCGACGACGGCACCTTCAGCCGCAGCGAGGCCGTCGACCGGGGCGGCTTCGGCTGCTCGGGCGGCAGCGGCGGCGGCTGACCGGACACGCGCACATGGAACGCCGCACCACCACACCCCGCCCCGGCTGGCAGCAGACCGTCGAGGAACAGGGCCTGATCTACCCCCTGACCCGCTACCCCGACGGCTCCCTGCGCGCCTACTGGGACGAGAGCGCGTACTACGTCTTCGGCCTGCCCGAGATCGAGGCCCTGGAGGAGGTGGTCGAGGAGCTGCACCGCATGTGCCTGGCGGCGGCCGAGCACATCGTCACCGAGGACCGCTTCGCCGACCTGGGCATCACCGACCCCCGCGTGGCCCGGGCGGTCGCCGAGGCCTGGCACCGCCGTGCCGAACTCCCCTCCCTCTACGGCCGTTTCGACCTCCACTACGACGGCACGGGCCCGGCCAGGCTCCTGGAGTACAACGCCGACACCCCCACGTCCCTGGTGGAGGCCGCCTCCCCCCAGTGGTTCTGGATGGAGGAGCGCTTCCCCGGCGCCGACCAGTGGAACTCCCTCCACGAGCGCCTCATCGACGCCTGGAAGAACCAGGCGGCCCTCCTGCCTCCCGGCAGTCCCCTCTACTTCGCCTACTCCTCGGCGGACGAACTGGGCGAGGACCTCATGACGGTCGCCTACCTCAAGGAGACCGCCGAGCAGGCCGGCCTGCCCACCGACTGGATCTCCATGGAGGAGATCGGCTGGGACCGCCTCTCCGGCCGCTTCGTCGACCAGCGCCTGCGCTTCATCCGCAGCGTCTTCAAGCTGTACCCCTGGGAGTGGCTCACCACCGACCGCTTCGCCGGCCACGTCCTGGACACCCTCGACAACGGCGGCGGCACCGGCTCCACCCTGTGGATCGAACCGGCCTGGAAGATGCTCCTCAGCAACAAGGCCCTGCTGGCGATCCTCTGGGAGCTCTACCCGGACCACCCCAACCTCCTGCCGGCCTACCTGGACGGCCCCCGGGACCTGACCGCCACGGGCTGGGTCGCCAAGCCGCTGCTCGGCCGCGAGGGAGCGGGCGTCACGATCCACGAGCCCGGCACGGACCCCACCCCGCGCGACGAGCCCTGCTGCTACCAGCGGCTGGCCCCGCTGCCCGACTTCGACGGCAACCGCGTGGTCCTGGGCGCCTGGGTGGTGGAGCACGAGTCGGCGGGCCTGGGCATCCGCGAGTCGTCGGGCCTGATCACGGACGAGTACGCGAGGTTCCTGCCCCACGTGATCCTCTGAGGGCCGAAACCCGCGCCCGGCCGCGCGGGGCGACCCGGTAGGCTGACCGAGGGCCGTGACTGGCGCGCTGGGATGGACGAACCATCGGGGAGCGGCCCGAACGACAAGAGCCGTGCGCCTGGGCCGTACCGTGAACGCTGAACGCAACGTCCGGAGGTCCCCATGTCAGCAGAGCTCACCCCCGCTTCCACCGCCTACCGCGCCGCCCTCGACGTCATCCGCGCCGTGGAGCCGCGCGTCGCGGACGCCATCGGCCAGGAGGTCGCCGACCAGCGCGAGATGCTCAAGCTGATCGCCTCCGAGAACTACGCCTCCCCGGCCACGCTCCTGGCGATGGGCAACTGGTTCAGCGACAAGTACGCCGAGGGCACCATCGGCCGCCGCTTCTACGCCGGCTGCCGCAACGTCGACACCGTCGAGTCCCTCGCCGCCGAGCACGCCAAGGAGCTCTTCGGCGCCCGTCACGCCTACGTCCAGCCGCACTCCGGCATCGACGCCAACCTCGTCGCCTTCTGGTCGGTCCTCGCCCAGCGCGTCGAGGTCCCGGCCCTGGAGAAGGCCGGCGCCCGCCAGGTCAACGAGCTCTCCGAGGAGGACTGGGCCGAGCTGCGCCGCGCCTTCGGCAACCAGCGCATGCTCGGCATGTCCCTGGACGCCGGCGGCCACCTCACCCACGGCTTCCGCCCGAACATCTCCGGCAAGATGTTCGACCAGCGCTCCTACGGCACCGACCCGTCCACCGGCCTGCTGGACTACGAGGCCCTGCGCGCCACGGCCCGCGAGTTCAAGCCGCTGATCATCGTCGCGGGCTACTCGGCCTACCCCCGCCTGGTGAACTTCCGGATCATGCGCGAGATCGCCGACGAGGTCGGCGCCACGCTCATGGTCGACATGGCGCACTTCGCCGGCCTGGTCGCGGGCAAGGTCCTCACCGGCGACTTCGACCCGGTCCCGCACGCCCAGATCGTGACGACGACCACCCACAAGTCGCTGCGCGGCCCCCGCGGCGGCATGGTCCTGTGCGACGACTCCCTGAAGGACCAGGTCGACCGCGGCTGCCCGATGGTCCTCGGCGGCCCGCTGCCGCACGTCATGGCCGCCAAGGCCGTGGCCCTCGCCGAGGCCCGCCAGGAGTCCTTCCGCGACTACGCCCAGCGCATCGTCGACAACTCCCGCGCCCTGGCCGAGGGCCTGATGCGCCGCGGCGCCACCCTGGTCACCGGCGGCACGGACAATCACCTGAACCTGATCGACGTCGCCTCCTCCTACGGCCTCACCGGCCGCCAGGCCGAGGCCGCCCTGCTGGAGTCGGGCATCGTCACCAACCGCAACGCGATCCCCGCCGACCCCAACGGCGCCTGGTACACCTCGGGCATCCGCATCGGCACCCCGGCCCTGACCACCCGCGGCCTCGGCACGGCCGAGATGGACGAGGTCGCCGGCCTGATCGACCGCGTCCTGACCGCCACCGAGCCGGGCACGACCAAGTCGGGCGCCCCCTCGAAGGCCGCTCACGTCCTCGACGCGAAGGTGGCGGACGAGATCTCCCACAGGGCGACCGACCTGGTCGCCGGCTTCCCCCTGTACCCGGAGATCGACCTCGGCTGAAGCGTCCCGCAAGGGGCGCGGGGAACTGCGCGACCGTCCACAGCGGTCCGCGGTTCCCCACCGCCGAAACCACCCACGGCCCTCTGAGACAATGAGCGACATGGCCTCTGACCGACCCCGCGTGCTCTCCGGTATCCAGCCCACCGCCGGCTCGTTCCACCTCGGCAACTACCTCGGTGCCGTCCGCCAGTGGGTGGCCCTGCAGGAGTCGCACGACGCGTTCTACATGGTCGTGGACCTGCACGCGATCACGGTCCCGCAGGACCCCAAGGAGCTGCGCGCGAACACCCGCCTGGCCGCCGCCCAGCTCCTCGCGGCCGGTCTCGACCCGGACCGCTGCACGCTCTTCGTGCAGAGCCACGTCCCCGAGCACGCCCAGCTCGCCTGGGTCATGAACTGCCTCACCGGCTTCGGCGAGGCGTCCCGGATGACCCAGTTCAAGGACAAGGCCGCCAAGCAGGGCGCCGACCGCGCCTCCGTCGGCCTGTTCACGTACCCGATCCTCCAGGTCGCGGACATCCTGCTCTACCAGGCGAACGAGGTCCCCGTCGGCGAGGACCAGCGCCAGCACGTCGAGCTCACCCGCGACCTCGCCGAGCGCTTCAACGGCCGCTTCGGCCCGACCTTCACCGTCCCGAAGCCGTACATCCTCAAGGAGACGGCGAAGATCTACGACCTCCAGGACCCGTCGATCAAGATGAGCAAGTCGGCGTCCACGCCGAAGGGCCTGATCAACCTCCTGGACGAGCCGAAGACCACCGCCAAGAAGGTCAAGAGCGCCGTCACGGACACGGACACGGTGATCCGCTACGACGCCGAGAACAAGCCGGGCGTCAGCAACCTCCTCACGATCTACTCGACCCTCACCGGCGAGACCGTCGGCGAGCTGGAGGAGAAGTACACCGGCAAGATGTACGGCGCGCTGAAGACGGACCTCGCCGAGATCATGGTCGAGTTCGTCACGCCGTTCCGGGAGCGCACCCAGCAGTACCTGGACGACCCCGAGTCGCTCGACGCGGTGCTGGCCAAGGGCGCCGAGAAGGCCCGCGCCGTCGCCGCCGAGACCCTCGCGCAGGCGTACGACAAGGTCGGCTTCCTGCCCGCCAAGCACTGAACGCCACCCCCGCGCACAGCCGTACCACCGAACAGCGCTGTACATCACTCCCGTTGCGCCTGCCCGTGACCCGGTCGTGGCCGTACAGTCGATAACCGGGTGGTCGTATCAGCGGCCCGCCAACCAAAACGACAGGAGACGACGTGGGGACCGTAACGATCGGTGTCTCGATCGCGGTCCCGGAGCCTCACGGCAGCGAGCTCCAGCAGCTGCGCGCGGGCTTCGGCGACGCCGCCGCTCACGGCATCCCCACGCACGTCACCCTGCTGCCGCCGACGGAGATCGACGAGGCCGCCCTGCCGGCGGTCGAGGCGCATCTGACCGAGGTCGCCGCGGCCGGCCGGCCGTTCCCGATGCGGCTGTCCGGCACCGGCACCTTCCGGCCCCTGTCGCCGGTGGTGTTCGTCCGGGTCGTCTCCGGCGCGGAGGCCTGCACCCGGCTCCAGCAGCAGGTCCGCGACCCCGCCGGGCCGATCGCCCGCGAACTGCAGTTCCCGTACCACCCGCACGTCACGGTGGCGCACGGCATCGACGAGGCCGCGATGGACCGCGCCTTCGAGGAGCTCGCCGGCTACGCGGCCGAGTGGCCCTGCACCGGCTTCGCCCTGTACGAGCAGGGCGCCGACGGCGTCTGGCGCAAGCTCCGCGAGTTCCCCTTCGGCGGCCCGGTGGTCCCGCCGCAGACCGGCCGTGTCGACCACGGCTCGGTGCCCACGCGCTGACCGCCCGCGGGCGGGACGGCGGCCTGACCGCCTCCCCGCGGCCCGGACCGCGGCCGGCGGGCACGACCCGCCCGGCGCCGGCCGATGCCGGGCGGCCCCCCACGGCCGCCGGTCCGGCGCAGCAACGAGGCGCGCGGTCCGGACGGGCCGGCGCCGGAACGTCGCCAGGGCCCCCGGGTCAGATCGGCAGGCGCCGGAACACCGCGCGCGGCAGGTGCCGCAGCGCCGCCATCACGACGCGCAGCGCGCCCGGTACCCAGACCGTCTCCGTGCGGCGGCGCAGCCCCAGCTCGACCGCCGTCGCGACCGCCTCCGGCGTGGTCGCCAGCGGCGACTCGGGCAGCCCCGCGGTCATCCGCGTCCGGACGAAGCCGGGGCGTACGACCATGACGTGCACACCCGTGCCGTGCAGCGCGTCGCCCAGGCCCTGCGCGAACGCGTCGAGGCCGGCCTTGCTGGAGCCGTAGATGAAGTTGGCGCGCCGGGCCCGCTCGCCCGCGACGGAGGACATCACGACCAGCGAGCCGTGCCCCTGCGACTGGAGCGCGCGGGCGCACACCAGGCCCGCCGAGACCGCGCCGGTGTAGTTGGTCTGCGCGACCCGCACCGCCGCCTCCGGCTCCCGTTCGTCACGGGCCTGGTCGCCGAGCAGCCCGAAGGCGAGCAGCACCAGGTCGATGTCGCCCTCGGCGAACACCTTGCCGAGCACGGCCTCGTGGGAGGCGGGGTCGAGCGCGTCGAAGGCGACGGTGTGCACGTCGGCGCCGAGGCCGCGCAGCTGCCCGGCGGCCTCCTCCAGCGCGGGTGAGGGACGGCCCGCCAGCCAGACCGTGCGGGTGCGGCGGGCGATCAGCCGACGGGCGGTGGCCAGCGCGATCTCGGACGTACCGCCGAGGACGAGCAGGGACTGGGGGAGGCCGAAGGCGTCCTTCATGACAGCTCCTAGGGGATCGCTCAGAGATGGAGGCGGCGGGCCAGGTCGGACACGAACACCCCGTGCGGGTCCAGCTCGGCGCGCAGGGCGCGGAAGTCGTCCAGGCGCGGGTACATCGCCTGGAGCAGATCCGGGCGCAGGCGGGCGTCCTTGGCGAGGTAGACGCGGCCGCCCGCGGCGGCGACCTCCTCGTCGAGCTCGTCGAGGAAGGCGCCGAGGCCGGGCAGGCCCGCCGGGATGTCCAGCGCCAGCGTCCAGCCGGGCACGGGGAAGGACAGCCAGCCCGGGTCGGACTCCCCGAACCGCTTGAGGACGGCCAGGAAGGACGGGCAGCGGCGCTCGGAGATCCGGCGCACGACACGGCGCAGGGCGTCCTCCTGGCCGTAGCCGACCACGAACTGGTACTGCACGAAGCCGCCCCGGCCGTAGACGCGGTTCCAGTGGGGGACGCCGTCCAGGGGGTGGAAGAAGGCGGAGATCCGCTGGAGTTGGCCCGTGCGTGCCCGGGGGGCCTTGCGGTACCAGAGCTCGTTGAACAGGCCCACGGTGGTCCGGGTGAGCAGGCCCTCGGGGAGGACGGCCGGGGTGGACGGCAGGCGCGAGGTGCGGAAGGACAGCGCGTCGCGGCGCAGGCGGGCGGGGAGCGCGTCCAGGGGCGCGTGATCGCCGCGGGTGAGGACCGCGCGGCCGGTGGCGGCGCCCCGGGCCAGCAGGTCGATCCAGGCGACGGAGTAGCGGTAGCGGTGGTCGGTGGCCGCCAGCCGGGCCATCAGGTCGTCGAGGTCGGCGGCGCGCTCGGTGTCGACCGACATCAGCGAGGTCTCCACCGGCTGGAGCCGGAGGGTGGCGGTGAGGATCACGCCGGTCAGGCCCATGCCGCCGGCGGTCGCGTCGAACAGCGGCGTGCCGGGGATCACCGTGTGGATCTCGCCGTCGGCGGTGAGCAGTTCGAGGGCGAGCACGTGCCGCGCGAAGGAGCCCGAGACGTGGTGGTTCTTGCCGTGGATGTCGGCGCCGATCGCCCCGCCGACGGTGACGTACCGGGTGCCGGGCGTGACCGGCACGAACCAGCCGAGGGGCAGCAGCACCTCCATCAGGCGGTGCAGGGAGACGCCCGCGTCGCACAGCACGGTGCCGCCGTCGGCGTCGATCGCGTGCACCCGGTCCAGGCCCGTCATGTCGAGCACGGCCCCGCCCGCGTTCTGCGCCGCGTCCCCGTACGCCCGGCCCAGGCCCCGGGGGATCCCGCCGCGCTCCCCGCACTGCCGGACGGCCGCCGCGGCCTCCTCGTACGTCCTCGGGCGGATCAGCCGGGCGGCGGTCGGAGCGGTGCGGCCCCAGCCGGTGACGGTGGTGTGGTCCAGGCCCATGACGTCGGGGGCGTGATCGGGGACGGATTCGGTGTCGGCAGACATGTCGGTGACCGTATCGCCCTAGTGTGGGCGATGAGTTCGGGAACATGGCATCCCTCCCCGAAATGGGTGATTAATGGGATGTCGCTCAATATTGCCGGAGTTCAGGCGAGTCGGGCGTGAACAGTGAGTCCACATGGACGACCTCGACGACCTGCACGACATGGACCACCGGATCGTTTCGGCGCTCAGGGCGTGCGGCACCGACCCGCGCGTGGCCGACGCCGCGCGCGCCCTGTCCTGGGCGGGGGAGCACGCTGCGCTGTGGCTGGCCGCGGGCCTCGCCGGAGCCGCCGTCGACCGCGGGAGACGCGCCGCCTGGCTGCGCGGCACGGCCCTCACCGCCGGGGCGCACCTCGTCTCCATGGGGGTGAAACGGGTCGTGCGCCGCCCGCGCCCGGCGCACGTCGACCCCCTGGTGCGCACCGCCGGGCGGCACTCCTTCCCCAGCTCGCACGCCACCTCGTCCGCGGCCGCCGCCGTCGCCTTCGGCGCCCTGGGCCTGCGCGCGGCCGGGCCGCTCGCCGCCGCCGTGTGCGTCTCGCGCCTGGTCGCGGGCGTCCACTACCCCTCGGACGTCGCCGCCGGGGCGGCCCTCGGCGCCCTCACGGCCCGGCTCGGCGCCCGCTGGATGACGGGAGGCGGCCACCATGACTGAGACGGCCGTCCTGCACCGGCGCGCCCCCGAGCAGCCGCCCGCGCCCTCCCGCACGGGCGGTCTGCTGACCGGTCTGCTCAGGACCGCGCGCCCCAAGCAGTGGGTCAAGAACGTCCTCGTGGTCGCCGCCCCGGCCGCCGCGGGAGAGCTCTTCTCCCGGCACGCCCTGACGCAACTGGCCCTGGTGTTCGTCCTGTTCACCGCCTGCGCCGCCGCCGTCTACCTGGTCAACGACGCCCGCGACGCCGACGCCGACCGCGCCCACCCCGTCAAGCGGCACCGCCCGGTCGCCGCCGGACAGGTCCCCGTCCCCGTCGCCTACGCCGTCGGCGGCCTGCTCGGCGTCCTCGCCCCGGTCGCCGCGGCCCGGCTGTGCGGCCCGGCCGTCGCCGCCCTGCTGACCGCCTACCTCGCCATGCAACTGGCCTACTGCATCAGCCTCAAGCACGTCCTGGTCGTCGACCTCGCCGTCGTCACCACCGGGTTCCTGATGCGCGCCATGGTCGGCGGGCTCGCCCTCGGCATCCCGCTGTCGCGCTGGTTCCTGATCACGACCGGGTTCGGCGCGCTGTTCATGGTGTCGGCCAAGCGCTACTCGGAGGCCGTGCAGATGGCCGGCAAGGCGGGCGCCACCCGCGCGTTGCTCACCGAGTACACCACCGGCTACCTCCGTTTCGTCTGGCAGCTCGCGGCCGGAGTCGCCGTCCTCGGCTACTGCCTGTGGGCCATGGAGGAGGGCGGCGTCCCGCACACCAGCGTGCTGCCCTGGCGGCAACTGTCCATGGTGGCCTTCATCCTGGCGATCCTGCGCTACGCCGTCTTCGCCGACCGAGGCACCGCCGGCGAACCCGAGGACGTCGTCCTGCGCGACCGGGCGCTCGCCCTCATCGGCGTGGTCTGGGTGGCCATGTACGCCCTGGCGGTGGCCAATTGGTGACCGCCCGCGCCTGGTGGGGCCCCGCGCCCCCGCTGCGCCGGGAACTGCTGGGCTTCGCAGGTGTCGGTCTGGTCGCCTACGCGGTCGACCTCGCCCTGTTCACCTTCCTGCGCGGCCCCGCCGGACTCGGCCCGCTGACCGCCAAGGCCCTGTCCTTCCTGGCCGCCTGCGCGGTCGCCTACACCGGCAACGCCCTGGGCACCTACCGGGCCGCGCGGCCCCGGGGCCTGCGCCCCTGCGCCCTGTTCCTCGCGGTCAACCTGGCCGGGGCCGCCGTCCAGCTGCTCTGCCTCGCCGTCAGCCACTACGGCCTCGGACTGACCTCGCAGCGCGCCGACACCGTCTCCGGCGCGGTCGTCGGCATGGCACTGGCCACAGTCCTGCGGTTCTGGGGTACCCGGACATGGGTGTTCCGGGCGGAGGGCAGAGTCGGATCATGGACTGGCTGAAAAGACTCCCGGTGATCGGGCCGTGGGCGGAGCGGCTGATGATCACGCACGCGTGGCGGTCGTACGAGCGGCTGGACCGCGTGAAGTGGACGCGGCTGGCCGCCGCGATGACCTTCACGAGCTTCGTCGCGCTGTTCCCGCTGCTCACGGTCTCGGCCACCATCGCCGCCGCCACGCTCAGCACCGGCCAGCAGGACCAGCTGCAGGACAAGATCGCCGAGCAGGTGCCCGGCATCTCCGACCAGCTGGACATCGCCGGGCTGGTGGAGAACGCCGGCACCATCGGGCTCATCGCCGGCGCGCTGCTGTTCTTCACCGGCGTCAGCTGGGCCGGCTCGATGCGCGAGTGCCTGCGGGCGGTGTGGGAACTGCCCGACGACGAGGAGAACCCGGCCGTGCGCTACGGCAAGGACGCGGGGGTCCTGATGGGCCTGGGCGGCGCGCTCCTGGTCACCATCGCCGCCTCCGCCGTCGCCTCCGCGATGATCGGCTGGATCATCCGGGAGCTGGGCATCGACGAGGGCGGCTGGGGCGGTGTCCTGCTGCACGTCGCAGCGTTCCTGATCGCCGTCCTCGCGAACTTCCTGCTCCTGCTGTACGTCCTGACGCTGCTGCCCGGCGTCGAGCCGACGCGCCACCGCCTGGTCGTGGCCGCACTGACCGGCGCGGTCGGCTTCGAACTGCTGAAGCTGCTGCTCAGCGGCTATCTGCAGGGCGTGGCGGCGAAGAGCATGTACGGCGCCTTCGGCGTGCCCGTCGCGCTGCTGCTGTGGATCAACTTCACCTCGAAGCTGGTGCTGTTCTGCGCCTCCTGGACGGCGACGCAGAGCAAGCAGGACGAGGTACCCGAGCTCACGGGCGGCTCCGGCGGCGCACCAGATCCGGCAGCGGCCACCGGCGGTTGACCAGGAACGCGCCGCCCGCGAGCAGCAGCAGCGCGCCCCCGGTGACGCCGAGCGCGACGCCGATGCCGCTGGAGCCCTCGGCGACGGGGGCGCTGGCCACCGGCTCGGAACCGGCCCCGGCCGTGCCCTTCGTGCCGTCCCCGGAGCCCCCGGCCTCGCCGGAGGGGTTCGCGTCCGGCTGCGCACCGGCCTGCGCGGCGCTCCTCGGCGGCACCAGCTCGCCCACCGGCTGGACCTTCCCGGCCGCCTTGAAGCCCCAGTCGAACAGCCGGGCGGTCTCCTTGTAGACCTCGTTGTGCTCGTCCTTCTCCGGGTTCATCACCGTCACCAGCAGCACCTTGCCGCCCCGCTCGGCGACCCCGGTGAAGGTGGCGCCCGCGTTGGTGGTGTTGCCGTTCTTGACGCCGGCGATGCCCTGGTAGACGGGCACGTCCGAGTCGCCGGAGAGCAGCCGGTTGGTGTTCTGGATCTCGAAGGGCTTGCGGACCTTCTTGCCCTTCTTGTCCTTCTTCGTCTCACCCGGGAACTTGGCGGTGACCGTCGAGGCGTACTCGCGGAAGTCCTTCTTCTGCATCCCGGACCGGGCGATCAGCGTCAGGTCGTAGGCCGACGAGACCTGCCCCTCCGCGTCGTACCCGTCGGGGCTGACGACGTGGGTGTCGAGGGCCTGGAGCTCCTCGGCGTGCTCGTTCATCTCCCTGACGGTGTTCTCGACGCCCTTGTTCATCGCGGACAGCACGTGCACCGCGTCGTTGCCGGAGCGCAGGAAGACGCCCAGCCACAGGTCGTGGACGGTGTAGGTCTCGTCCTCCTTTATGCCGACCATGCTGGAGCCCGGGCCGATACCGGCCAGGTCGGAGGGCACGACCTTGTGCTTCTCGGTCGCCGGGAACTTCGGCAGCAGCGTGTCCGCGAACAGCATCTTCAGCGTGCTGGCCGGGGCGAGGCGCCAGTGCGCGTTGTGCGCGGCCAGCACGTCACCGGTCTCGGCGTCGGCGACGATCCAGGAGCGGGCGCTCACGTCCTTCGGCAGCACCGGCACGCCGCTCGCCAGGTTCACCTGGGTCCCCGGCTGCCCCAGCCGGGCGCCGCCCACGGTCGACATCGAGGCCGGGGGAGTGGCCGAGGGGCTCGCCGACGGACTGCCCGAGGGCTTGGGGGCCGCGACGGCGGGCACGGCCAGGGCGAGGGACGACAGGACGGCGGAGGCGACCAGCAGGGAGCGCCGGACGGTCTTCTTCGGTGCGGGCACGGTCGGAAACGTACATGCCGTGGGGGAGGAAGTCCCGCCTCCGGCTCCACCCCGGGGAAGGAACCGGACAGGCTCTGGCGATACTGGTCTCATGAAGCTCAGCCGCCCCGTGTCCTGGTTCCTGCTCGCCTTCGGGGTGTGGAGCTGGGTCATCTGGATCACTTTCGTCAAGAACCTTGTCAAGGACAGCAGCGGGCTCGCGTTCGACGACGGTCGTCCCACGGCGTACTTCTGGGTGCACCTGCTGCTCGCCGTCGTCTCCTTCGTATTGGGGACGGTCGTCGGGGCCATCGGGTTGCGTGGTCTGCGCGCACTGCGCCGGACGTCATAACGGCAATCGGGAGACACGACACCGTGGCCATCGTTTTCGTACTCGTCGCACTGCTGGTCCTGGCCGTGATGGTCACGGCCAACTGGTACGTGTGGCGCCGCCTGTTCCGCGACACGACCCGCGGCCCGGGCCCGGCCCGCCGCGCGGGGGCGGTGCTGGTCGCCGGCGGCTGGGCCCTCGCGATCACGGCCCTGGTCGCGGAGCGCACCGGCGCCCCCTTCTGGCTCCAGCAGGTCCTCGCCTGGCCGGGCTTCCTGTGGCTGGCGCTGTCGATGTACCTGCTGCTGGCGGTACTCGTGGGCGAGGCCGTACGACCGCTGCTGCGGCGCTACCTGGAGCGGCGGGACGCGGCGCGGGAGCGGAACCACGAGGCCGGCCCGGTCCCGGCGGCGGCCGCCGCGCAGGCCGAGAAGGTCGCCGTGCCGGGGGGAGCGTCCGCCCCCGCGGCGGCCGACGCGCCGCTCGCCCCCGCCCCCGCCCCCGCCCCCGGCGACGCCGGCCGCCCGCCCGCCCCCGCGGACCCGTCCGCCGCCCCCGCGCCCACCGGCCCCTCCCGCCGTCTCTTCGTCTCCCGGGTCGTCGCCGGCACGGCCGCCGCCGCTGCCGTCGGCACCGTCGGCTACGGCACGTACGGCGTGCTGCGCGGCCCGAAGGTCAAGCGGGTCACCGTGCCGCTGGCCAAGCTGCCGCGCGGCGCGCACGGGTACCGCATCGCCGTGGTCAGCGACGTGCACCTCGGCCCGGTCCTGGGCCGCGGCTTCGCGCAGAAGGTCGTCGACACGATCAACGCGACGCAGCCCGACCTCATCGCGGTCGTCGGCGACCTGGTCGACGGCAGCGTGAAGGACCTGGGCCCCGCCGCGGCCCCGCTGGCCCAGCTGAGGGCCCGTCACGGCTCGTACTTCGTCACCGGCAACCACGAGTACTTCTCCGGCGCCGAACAGTGGGTCGAGGAGGTCCGGCGGCTCGGCCTCACGCCCCTGGAGAACGCCCGCCGGGAACTGCCGTACTTCGACCTGGCCGGGGTCAACGACATCGCCGGCGAGGACGAGGGCCAGGGCCCCGACTTCGCGCGGGCGCTCGGCGACCGGGACCGGGCCCGCGCGTGCGTGCTGCTCGCCCACCAGCCCGTCCAGATCCACGACGCCGTCGACCACGGCGTCGACCTCCAGCTCTCCGGCCACACCCACGGCGGCCAGCTCTGGCCCGGCAACCTCGTCGCCTCCGGCGCCAACCCCACCCTCGCGGGCCTGGAGCGCTACGGCGACACCCAGCTGTACGTCTCGCGCGGCGCCGGCGCGTGGGGCCCGCCGACCCGGGTGGGGGCGCCGTCGGACATCACGGTGATCGAACTGGCGTCCAAGCAGGCGTGACCGGGTGGCACGGCGTGACGCACGCTAAGCCTGCGGCACCCGGCCCTCGGGCCCCGGGGCCGGGGACACCGCCGGCGTCTGTTCGTCGCGCCGCCACGTGAGCTGCACCTGAAGGTGACCCCGGGCGCCGGTCCGGGCCAGGACCGCGCCCACTTCGGCGTCGAGCTGGATGCCGAAGTCGACGGTGACCTCGTCGGGCCGCTGGGGCAGGTCGCGCATGCGCCGGATGGTGAGCGCCGCGACCGAGCGCACCTGCTCCAGCGCCGCGGCGAAGGAACCGGTGGCCCGGGCCACCAGGTCGGACGGTGTGGCCGCGTCCACCACCCCACCGTCGGCCCGCTCCAGTTCGGCGACGACCCAGTCGCCGTCACCCAGGTCGAAACGCACCAGAGTTCCCACGCATCCCCCTGAAACAGCCGGTCCGAAAGGTAGGCCCACGGTAGCGAGCCGAGGGCCCGGTGGCAGCGCAAGTCGTGGCTGAAGCAGGGCGGTTGGAAAGAATCCGGCCGTCGTGGCCGCCGGGGGCCCTTTCGACATGGCTCTTCGCGGGTCACTATGGAAAGAGCGCCTGCGCTTGGCCGGGCCGCGGGCCGGAGCCGACAGGGGGAAGTCTGACGTGAGGTTGTCTGCGACCGAGATCGAGACCGACCTCGTCGATCTCAGCGGTTGGGGTCTCGGGGAGGTCATGGCACTCAGTGACCCCCAGCTCGTTCAGGCGCAGAGCACGCTGCTCAGGCACCTCGTGGATCACGCGGTCGGGCTGAGGGGTGGCGACGGTCAGGGAAGTCCGTACTTCGCCGCCCCGCAGCATGACCAGGAGGAGCCCGCCGCCGCACGGGAGCACCCGCCGGAGCCCGGCCCGCCGCCGGCCCCTGAAGCCCCGTGCTGAGCAGCCACCGGACCCCGGTCGGCGATCTGGACGAGGTCGCGACCGGTCGGCTCACGGCCGGCTCCGTGGCGCGCATCGCCTCGGTGGAACGCAGCCGGCGGCTGCTGATGTTCCGCGCCATCGCCGCCGCCGAGCCGGAGGCCGCCGCCGACGGCAGCCCGCTGCCTCCGGTGGCCGAGGCGTTCGACGTACTCGCTCAGGCGGAACGATTCTGCCCGGAGGCGGTCCTCGCGATCCTGTCCCACCCGCCGGTGGGCGTGTGGACGGTCAGCGCCCTGCGACACCTGCGGGACGGCGGGACGGCGAGCCGCGAGCCGCCCTTGTGGCACCTGCTCGGATACGCCCACGCCCTGGCCGGTGCGGCAGCGCTGCGCAGCGGCCTGCCCGGGGTGCTCCGCGTCCCCGCGACGGCCGGCACGGTCACACTGCCGACCGTGGGACAAGCCGTGTTCCCGGGGAAGCCGGCCGGCTACGACGTCGCCCTGCTCCACGTCACCGGACGCGAGACCGCCACCCTCTCCCTGGGAGGGCAGTGCCTGTCGATACGGGCCGGTCACGGCCGGTCCCCGGCCCGCACGGCACCCTCGCCCGCGGTGTGGCTGCCGCCGAGGCGGCTGGCCGGGAGCGCAGGCTCCGCACCGGGGCCGGACCTGCTCCTGGAGGACACCGATCCCTACCGGGACTTCCGCTCCCCGCCGACGGCGTGCGCACCGCTGACCGACGACGAGGCGGACCGGTGGCGCCAACTCCTGCGCGTCGCCTCGGACATCCTCTTCCTCAGGCACCCGCACGCGGCGCGGATGGTGTCCCTGATGCTGCGGGCGGTGGTGCCCCTGCCCGCCATGCCCCGTTTCCGGACGGCGAGCGCCTCCTACTCCGAAGCCGTGGGCAGCGCCCTCATCAGCCTCCCCCAGGACGGCGTCGACCTCGCTGTGACACTGGTCCATGAGGCGAGGCACTCCGCGCTCAACGGGCTCGACCATCAGGTCCGGCTCGTCGAACCGCCCGCGCCGGGACAGCAGGAGGCCCTCTTCTACGCGCCGTGGCGCATGGACGCGCGGCCCCTGTGGGGAATCCTGCACGGTTCGTACGCCTTCACCGGTGTGGCGGAGTTCTGGCGCACCGAACGGACGGCGCTCAGCGGGCCCGCGGCCGGCCTCGCCCACTTCGAGTACGCGGTGCTGCGGGACGCGCTGACCGAGGTGCTCACGGCGCTCCCCACCCGGCCCGGCATCACCGAGTGGGGACGGCGCTTCGTCGGGCACCTGGTGAAGCAGACCGCGCCCTGGCGGCACGATCACGTGCCGGACGAGCCGCTCTCGCTGGCCCGCACCGAGCTGGCGGACCTCAGGGCGACCTGGCGCATGCGCCACCTGTGTCCGCAACCGCCCGCCTGCGTCCGTCTGGCCGACCGGTGGCTGGACGGCGCGCCGGCCGAGGAGGGGACCGCCCCCCGGTCGGCCATGCGCGACGCCCCGCTGTTCCGCTGGTCCGAGCCGCGCGGGGAGTTACGCCGCGTCCTGCTCGCGGAAGGACCGTCCGCCGTGCGGGGGGCGCCCGGGTCGGGCGCGCCTCCGGTTCCGTACGACCGCGAACCCGCCCTGCTCGCCGTCGACCGGCTCCTGCTGAGCGGAGAGGCGGCCGACGCGCGGCACGCCTACGGCAAGGTGCTTGCCGAGGACCCCGACCGACCCGCTGCCTGGGTCGGCCTGGGCCTCGCGCTGGACGCCGCCGGGCAGCACCCGGCTGCCCGCGCGCTGCTGCGTCGCCCGGAGGTGGTGCGCGCGGTGGCCCTGACGATCCGTGCCCGTACCGGGTGCGCTCCCGACCCCGAAGGGCTGGCCCGGTGGCTCGGACGCGTACCCGGGCTGTGCGCGTCCGATGGCCACGGCTGAGCCCCGGCGACCGGACGCGGCAGCCGGGTCACGCCGGGAGCGGGTCGACGTCGCAGTTGGCCAGCTTCCCTTCCGCCGCGGCGTGACAGGCCGGGTGCTCCTCGCCCAGCGTCTGCCGGTAGCGGGCCAGGGTGTCGGCGTGCAGTGACTCCGCCTCGCTGTCGCGCCCCAGCAGCCGCAGACCCATCGAGAGGTTGAGTGCCATGGCCAGGCTGACCGGGTGGTTCTCGCCGATGCGGCGGCGGCTGTGCTCCAGCCCGCGGGTCGCGAGATCCACCGAGGCCTGGACGTCGCCGAGTTCGTACAGATCGGCGACCAGGTTGACCACGCAGGACAGGGTGTTGGGGTGGTCCTCGCCCAGCAGATCGGCCAGCTGCCGGTAGGCCGCCTCGTCCACGGCCCGGGCTTCCTCGACCCGGCCCACCAGGCGCAGGCAGACCGCGTGGTTGACCCGCGCCGCGATGGTGTGCGGGTGGTCCCCGCCCAGCAGGGCCTCGTACCCCTCGTAACCCTGCTGGCCCAGCTCCAGGGCGCGCTCCAGGTCGCCCGAGTGGCGGACGTCGACGGCGTGCGCCAGGAGGGCGTTGACCGTCGCCGGGTACTTGTCGCCGTACCGGGTCCGGAACAGGGCCAGCGCCCTGCCGGACAGCTCCAGCGCCTCCTCGTGGTGCCCGGCCCGCCGCTCGGCGACGGAGAGGATCTTGGTGACCGCGACCGAGTGCGGGTGGTTCTCGCCGAAGTTGTACACGGACCGGTCCGCCACGTCCTCCGCCACGTCGCGGGCGCGGACGTACTCCCCGACCTCCTGGAGGTCGAGCGCCACGGCGGCCATGGTGTTCAGCGTGGACAGGGCGTTCTCGCCCAGTTCCTCGACCTTGCGCCGGTGCGTGACCTGGTCGATCTCCAGCGCCTGCCGGAACTCCCCGATGAACCGCAGGTTGAGCGCGTGGCGGTGGGCGGACAGCAGCGTGGAGAGGTCGTTGGGCCCGAAGAGCCGCTCGCAGGTCTCGTAGGCGTGCTTGTCGAGTTCCAGGGCACGCTGGAACTCTCCCCGCAGACGGTGGTCCCAGGCGAGCATGCTGGTGATCTCCAGCGTGGACTCGTGCTCCGGGCCCAGTACCTCGGTCATCGCCGCCAGGGTCCGCTGGTCCAGCTCGAAGGCCTCCGAGTAGCGGCCCAGGATGCGCAGCGCGTCGGTGAACAGCTTGGCGGCGGCCAGGCCCTGCTCGGGGCTTCCGCCCGGCTCGCTCTGCCACGTGTGGTACGTCTGCTCGGCCAGATCGAGGGACCCCTCGTGGTCGCCCCAGGAGAACATGTACTGGATCTCGTTCAGGACGAGCTGGCGCACCCACGGGTCGGTCGATTCCAGGGCCCTGCTGTGCAGGACGTGCGGCAGCAGCTCTCCGTACTGCTGCCACTGGTGGGACGCCGTCGGCTCGCCGGGATCGCCCTGCGCCAGCAGCCAGTGGGCGCCGGCCCGCATCTGGCTCTTGAGCTGGTCCGGCATCTGGTTGATCAGCACCCGCTGGACCAGACGGTGCAGCTGGATGGTGTTGGTGTTGTGGTTGATGCGGGCCAGCGCGTAGCGGTTGATCTCGCGGATGGCCCGGCTGAGCCGGATGGGATCGCTCAGTGCCGCACCGAGCTCCGGCGGCACCGGGGCGTCGCGGACGCCCGTGAACAGACGGCGCGAGATCGGCTCGGGGGCGAAGAAGGCACAGACCTGCAGCAGTTGCAGCGCGGCCGGGTGGTTCTTGCGCAGCCGCTCCAGGGACACGTTCCAGGCGGCCGCCACGGACAGCGGGTAGTCCGGCGGCGGGTCGCTGAGCATCAGCTCGTTGGCCTGCTGCTCGAAGAGGCGGAGGTACTCCTCGGCGGGCATGCCGGTCTCGGCGAGCCACACGGCCGCCTGTTCGATCCCGAGGGGAAGGTCCCCCAGGGTCTCCGCGAGCCGGTCGGCCGTTTCGTCGTCCAGCATCGGCGCCCGCAGCTGCAGCAGCGACCGGCTCTCATCCCGGGTGAACACATCGACCTCCAGCGGACGTGCCGATGCTGCCCATTGGGCATTGCGCGAGGTGACGAGAATACGGCCCGGGCCATTGGTGGGAAAGAAATCGCGCACGGCCTCGGGATTTTCTGCGTTGTCGAATACCAGCAACCAATTCTTGTACGGTTCGCCGATGCGCAACGCTTCTATCACCGCGGGAACTGCCGTGTTGGCCTCACCGCTTCCCACATTCAGCCCAAGCCGTCCCGCCAGCATCACCAGGAACTGGCGGATCTGCTGCGGCTGCTCCGAGGGGATCCACCAGATGACCTGGTACTCGTGCATATGGCGGTAGACGTATTCCACGGCGAGTTGGGATTTGCCCACCCCGCCCATTCCCTGGAGCGCCTCGGGCAGTACGGCCGTGGTGCCTTCCTGCAGTCTGCGGTGCAGGTCCTCCAAAAGCTGGACCCGACCGGTGAACGTACGATTGCGCGGAGGGACATTGCCCCAGACGGGTGGCGGTTTCTGCAGCCCGTCACTCCTCGATCCGGCTTGTGCGGACTGCAAGCCGCTCACTGTCATGTTCCCTTCTTCGTCGAACCCGGACTCTTCCTCGTCGAACCCGGAATCTTCGATCCCCACGCCTAACGGGGGTGCCTCATCCGAGGTTGCGGCCTCCTGCGGGGACGGAGGGGGCCGCTCGACGGCCGTAGCCGCCGACAGTCGTTCACTCAACTGGGTCACGGCTGTCGCGTACGGGGCTCCCATGGCCACGAAAGCGGGCAAAACCGAAGAAAACCACGGCTTCAACACTTCCACGGGCAGACGAGCCGCGCGCGCGGGATCGCGGACCACTCGTCCGAGTTGGGAAAAGCTGTACCCGACTGGCCCTTGTGCGGTCGCGGCGATGTGGTCGGCGGCCAGCATGATGGTCAGGGCGGTCTCCCTGCGGGTCCCCTCCGAGAGCAGCTCGCGCCGTACGCCCTCGCCGATCTCGAGGTCGGCCCGGGCCTGGGCGGGCGCCTCCGGATCGGCCGGGATGTGCCGCAGCATGCCGCTGAGCAGGAGCTCCGCCACATGCCAGGTACGGGCCTCGGGCAGGAGCCGGGCCTGCACCAGCCGCAGCAGCGACAGGTTCAGCAACGGCAGGGCGGCGCACAGCCGGGCGAGGCGGTACGCGGTCGGCGACAACTGGGCGCGCAAGGTCCGGGCCCGCACGTCCCGGTGGGGCGCCGGCGCGCGGAGCGGGGCGGCGGCCGGAGCGGCGGTGGACGCGAGCAACGCCCGGACCGCGTAGGCGCCGGGGAGCTCGCCGGCCGTGAAACGGGCCCACCGGCCCAGCCCTTCCGGCGACAGCGTGAGCACCGGCAGCGCGATGCCGTCCCTGGCCGGCTGCTGCCACGGCTCCTCGGGAGGCAGGAGCAACTCGTCGTGCCCGACGGCCCACGTCCCGTTGGGGGCGGCGGGGTACGGGCTGGTCAGCTCCACGCGGTGGGCGTACGTGCCCGTGCGGGCCCAGATGTGCTCCGGCAGGGTGTGCACGACGGCGACGGGCAGTTCCCGGGCCCAGCGCGCCAGCAGGTGAGGGGCGCTGCCGTCGGCCCAGTGCGCGGCGTGCAGATCCGTGAGGACCAGCAGGACGTGGCGTCCGTCGTTGCCGGGCACCGGAGGGCGGCCGGCCTCCCCGGCGCGGCACCACTGCACCAGGCGCACGTCCCGGAACGCCCCGGAGCCGTGCAGAGTGTCCCGCAGCCGCTGCGCCGTGGGGGCCCACAACCGCATCGAGGCGCCCGTGTCGACCAGGAGCGTCAGCGTCAGCCAGCGTTCCTGTGCCGCCTGCTCCCGGGGGAGCCACACGCCTTGCTCGGCCGCGGTCTCGGCGGTGGCCTCCTCGTCCAGGGTGTACTGGTGCCGGGAGTCGACGCGCCGTTTCAGCGGCAGCATCGACTTCTCGACGGAGCGGGAGCGGTCCAGCGCCAGCTGCCGGCCGAGCTCCATGAGGACGGATTCCATACGGCCCGCCCGCGCCGCGTCGGCGGTCTCGGGGGGTGGTCGGCCGGGGGTGTCGTCGGGCGGTGTGAAGGAGTGGGGGCCTGCGTCGTACGGCAGCCGCTCGCGGGGTGGCGGCTCGGGCGCGCCGTCGGGTTCGGTCGGCGAACCGGCGGAGTCCGCGTCGTCCCGCCCGGGCGGGACGACGTGCGCGGCGGAGCCGGCCGGCTCGTGCGGGCCGGCCGCGCCGTTCTCGCGGCCGGCCACGGCCGCCTCACCGACCAGCCGGTACCGCTGCGCCGCGAGCCACAGCGCCTCCCCGACCTCGAACCACAGCGGTGCGGCGCCGGACGGCGTTCCGCGCAGCGCAGCCCGTGGGGCGGCACCCGGCCCGTCACCGTCGTGCCCCCCGCCGCCTCGGAAGGGCAACCAGGTCATCCAGATTCGCCCTCGTCGAGTCGGCGCCACAGCGCGTGCAGCAGCCCGTTCCAGGAATGCTCCGCGGGGCCCGCCGGGGCGGTGCGCAGATACTCGGAGTTGAGCAACTGGTCCGCGGCCAGGGTCCCACCGGCCCGGGACCGGGCCAGGAAGTCCCGGATCATGGTCATCCGGCCCTCGTCGTCCCCGTGGGACAACTGCGCGGCGAGCATCGCCGCGAGCTGGTCGGAGTCGGGTGCGGGCAGGTCCAGGTAGAGGCAGCGGCGCAGGAAGGCGGGCGGCAGGGACCGCTCGCCGTTGCTGGTGATCACGACGACGGGGAAGGCGGAGCAGCGCACCCGGCCGTGGTGGATCACGGCCGTCCCGTCCGGGTCGTCGGTGTGCACCTCGACGTCGGGCAACCGGGAGCGCACGCGCGCCAGTTCGGGGATGCGGTACTCGCCGTCCTCGAAGACGCTGAGCAGGTCGCCGGCGAGGTCCATGTCCGCCTTGTCGATCTCGTCGACCAGCAGCACACGGGGAACGGCACGGGGGAGCAGGGCCGTGCCGAGCGGACCGAGCTGGATGTAGTCACCGAGGTTGTGCAGGCCGTCCGGCTCCGGCGCGGCGGTCTTGGCTTCCTCGCCCGGGTCCGCCGACGCGGCGGAGGATGCGGTGCCCGGCGTGGCACCGCGCAGCGCGCCACGGGCGGCGGCCTCCTGGACCCTGCCGATGGCGTCGTAGGCGTACAGGCCCTCTTTGAGGGTGCTGCGGCTGGTGATGGACCACCGCAGCACCCGGCCTAACCCCAGCTCCCTGCTGATGCTGTGGGCGAGGCTCGACTTTCCGATCCCGGGCGGGCCGGCCAC
The DNA here is from genome assembly GCF_049846985.1 of Streptomyces sp. DT190. Classification (NCBI taxonomy): domain Bacteria; kingdom Bacillati; phylum Actinomycetota; class Actinomycetes; order Kitasatosporales; family Streptomycetaceae; genus Streptomyces; species Streptomyces sp. DT190. Next base: position 200,405 of record NZ_JBNCNM010000012.1, read on the forward strand.
GATCAGGGGACGGCGCAGGAAGAGGGCGGCGTTGACGAGGTCTCGCTCCTGCGGAGAGGCCACGCGGGCCAGCGGAGCGTCGGCCGGTCCCAGGCGCCGGGTGAACTCGGCCTCGTCGCGCGGCGGTTCCTCGGTGATCAGCGGTCCGCCGGAGAACTCGCGCCACGGCGGGGCCGGGGGCAGCAGCTCGGACAGCGGTGCGTCGCCCCGGGGCTGACCTGTCCCGCGGTAGATGTGCCACGCATCCGGATCGACGGCTGTGCCGTCGGCCGCCGACGGATCGTGCGGACCCCGTTCGGCCATCAGCGCCTCCCCCTCACCCTGAGTCCTGCGCGATCAGTGCACGCTCGTACCTCTCCAGCCGTGGTACCGGCAAACCCGCGGCCCCTCGGCCCGACGTAGCTTGTCGGGTATCCGCCGGGAGCTCAAATCACCGACTCCGGGGCCTCGGGAAGGCGGTTCGGATCGTCCCACAGCACAGCGACGCGAGACCGGATGCAGCCCCGTCCATCGTCCCGTGGATCGGGAGAGAAGCGCAAGCGCGTGACGTGGTCGAGAAGGGCGTCCCAGGCGCCCGTCTCGGCGACGTGCTCGGCGGTTGCGTGCTCGCGTGCGTCGAGGTGCCCCTGATGTGCCCAAAGCAGCACGGGCAGACCCGCCCGCAGACCCAGCAGCAGCTCACTGCGCCCCGCGGGATCCTGCGGTGAGGAGCCCAGCGCCATCAGAACTATGGCCGGGTCTTGCTTCAACTTGGCGTATAGCAAACCCTGTTGGGCACCATCGCCGCTTTTGCACCGGTGCACGCGCCCCTGCGTGCCGCTCGTGAGCACCTTCCAGCGCTCGTTCCATACACGGTGCAGTTGCAGTGCCTCCATGCGCTCCAGGCTTCGTATCACCACCTTGTAGTCCGCACCCAGCGTCGGGGTGAAGGACGGCCCGCCGGGCACCTCGCGGAAGGGGTTGGCCCGGGGCCAGTCCTCGACCGGCTCGTTGACCATGCCCACCGGGAGGATGAACTCCAGGACGATGCCGCCGTGGTGGTTGCGCAGCCGCGCCTCCTCCCGGTCGATCAGGTCGGCCACGTGTGCCGGGGCGTCGGCGAGGGGCAGGCGCCGGTCGTCCCGCTGCCGCGGTTCCCAGGTGTCGCCCGTGCTGGTCCAGCAGGTGAGCCAGACCTCGTCGCGCGCGTCCGAGCAGGGCTGCAGCCGGATCACGACGTAGGCGCAGCCTTCGGCCTTCCGGCGCCACGCTCCGGTGGTCCGCCGGGTGTCGCCCAGCACCCGCATGGCGTCGACGCCCTGATCCGTCATCATGCGCACATGGCGGCTGAGCCAGCGCCGCAGCGGGTCCCCGAGGCCTGGGCCGACGGCGTAGGCGACCTCCTGGACGAAGCGCACGGTACGGGGCACGCCGTCGGTCGGTACGTTGCACTGCTCCAGCAGTTCGTAGGCCTCCCAGGCCGTGCGCACGCCCTCGGGCAGCGGGGCGAAGCCGTCCCCGGCCGCGAAGGAGAAGACCGCCGCCAGTTCCGGGACGGTCCGGCGGTCCAGGCCGCCGAGCAGCGCGGCCAGTTCGCTCCGCTGCCCCGGATCGCCGGCCGGGTGCGCCGGACCGTGCACCAGGGCGGCGGCCTGCTCCGACGGCAGGTCGTAGTCGGCGAGGAAGCGAACCGTGTCGGCGAGCCGCTCCCAGCCCTGGGGGACCGTCCCGAACATCCGGACCATCTCGGCGAGATGAGGCTTCTTGTCGTCGAACTCGGCCACCGAGAGGCGCTGCCGCAGCCGGTCGAGGGCGATGTCCACGCACAGTCTGCGCGACCTGAGGTCGTCCAGCACCGGTACCTTCATGAGGGCGTCCACCAGGTGTGCGGCCCGTTCCGCACCCAGCGGATCGACGACCTCGGGGGGCCGCGGAGCGTAGATCGGGTACTCAGCCATGGTGACCCCGGCCTCCGTCGGTTTCGTCCAGCCGGTCCGGCCACAGCCGTCTCGCCGCTTCGACGAAACGTCGTACGGAGATGCTCTCCCCCTCCAACTCCCTCACCGCCCGCACCAGCTCGCCGGGGCCGTCCCTGAAGTCGCCGCACCTGCGCACCAGGTGGAACATCTGGAGCCGGGGGCGGTCCGCCCGGGGCACGCTGCCCGATATGTGCCCGGGCAGCAGGGAGAGCAGGCCGCTGCCGCCGTCGGGGGTGACGGCACCGGTGGCCAGCAGGGCGTTGACCACGTCCCACGGGTCCGCCGGCTCGGCCGCGCCGACCGGTTCCCCCCTTGCCCCGGAGGGAGGCGCGAAGGGGGTCCCGGACAGCAGGGCGAAGGGGATCATCCATGCGACGCGCGTAGGGACGGGTGCGGCACGGTTCAGCACCGACGAGACGACACCGGTCACCGTGCCGCTGCGCCGGTCCCACACGCCGGCCCCGCTGAAGCCGGGTTCGATCCGTGCTCCCGGGCTGTCGTCGCCGTCCAACTGCAGCCAGTGCGCCTGCGGTCCGCCCGCGGCCACCGTCCGGGCCCGCGCCCACACACCGTCCGGCGCGTCGGAGGGATGGCCGAAGACCAGGACCGGCACGTCGGCTCCGGGCACGGCAGCGTCCAGTGGCGCCGCCGCCGTGCCGGGCGGCACCGGAGAGGCGAGCCGCAGCACGGCGAGGTCGCTCGCGGGCGCCGAGCGGAACCAGCCCCCCTCGGCGACGCGCGCCGCCACCGGCCCGGCGCCCGGCACGGCGGGGAAATCGACCTGGAAGCTGTGCGCGGGCGCTTCCTCCAGCCGGGATGTGCGCAGCGCCGCCTCCACGACGTGCGCACACGTCACGGCCAGTTGGCCGGACAGCAGCACAGCCGCCCCGGCGACCCGTGTGCGTCTGCCGTCCGGCACCGGCCGGGGGGCGACGTCGTCACCCCCGCCCCCGTCGTCTGTGCGGACGAGAACCCGTAATCGCCACGGAGCCTCCGTCGCCGCCCGGGAATCCTGCCTGGTTCCGCCCGACCCCGTTCGCACCACGTTCCTGTGTCCCCCTCACGCGTGGTTCGGGCAGCGCGTCACGCCCGCTGCCTCGGCCTGCCAGATTAAGCCGAAGAGACGGGCGAGGGTACGGTCCGCGCAGGGCACCGCCACCTCGGCCGGATCTGTGGGAAGGCGGGGGAACCCGGCTCCGTCGCCGGCTCGTCAGGTTGCTCGTGGGGGCATGGGGGCGGCCCCTCAGGACTCCGTGGCGCGCCTGGCCGGGTCCGGGATCGCCCGGGTCATGCCCGGCAGGAAGTCCGTGAACAGCTCGTGCACCTCCCGCACGAGCGGGCGCAGCACCCGGAAGCGGGCCAGGGCGACCCCGCGCGCGGTGAGCCGGGCGCCCCGTTCCGCGAGCCGGTAGCTGCGCTCCCGGCCCTCGGTGCGGTCGAAGATCCAGTACAGGACGAGGCCCATCTGGGACAGCCACATCAACTCGGGCAGGATGTCCCGCAGTTCCTCGGGCACCTTCGTCTTCGTCCCGGCCAGCACCTGCCGGTGGACGCTGATCGCCTCCACGCGCGCGTGCTCCGACTCGGGCGAGAAGGGGCTGAGCGGGCTGTCCGGGTCGGCGGCGTTCTTGAAGAACTGCACCGCGAACTCGTGGTAAGGCGTCGCGATGTCGAGCCAGGCCCGCAGCACCCCCGCGAGCCGGGCCTCCAGGTCCGTCTCCCGCTCCAGGATCGCCCGGACGGCCACCTGGTGCTCGGCGGCGATCCGGTCGTAGAAGCCCTGGATCAGGTGCTCCTTGCCCTCGAAGTAGTAGTACGCGTTCCCGACGGAGACCCCGGCCTCCTTGGCGATGGCCCGCATGGTCGTCTTGTCGTAGCCGCGCTCCTGGAACAGCCGCATGGCCGTCTCCAGGATCAGGGCGCGGGTCTGCTCGGACTTGCTCGGGGTGGCGCCGTCGTCGGGGCCGTCGTTCTTGTCGGGCACGGGTAGAGAGCCTAATGCCAGGACCGGTGCGGTCACCGGGGGGCGCAGGTGCCGTCGGCGCAGGACGGGGCGGTGTGGGACCAGCCGGTTTCGGGGTCGTACGCCCACCCGTCCGCCCGCCGGTACACCCGGCCGCCCCACTGCCCCGCGCCGCCCTGCCCCCGGTGCCACCGCGCTCCGCGCCACTTGGCCGCGGCGAGCACGGCGCCCTTGGCCAGCCGGGCCCCGGCGGGGGTGCTCAGCCGGTGGGCGAGCGGCCGGTGCTCGCGCAGCGCCCACAGCGTGACGACCCAGGCGGCGGGTCCCCGGTAGACCTGCCCGGCGTCGCCGACCACGGTGATCTCGTCGAGCGTGGCGCCGTGGTCGAGACCGGGGAAGCGCCGCCGGGCCTCGGCGGACCCGGCCGGGACCGGCTCCAGCGGCACCAGCTGGGGCTGCCGCGAGAGCCAGTCGCGCAGGAACGCGCACAGGGAGCACTCGGCGTCGTACAGGACGGTGAGCCGGCGGACCGCCGGGGCCGGGGCCGGCTGGGGGGCCGGTACGGCGCCCGGCCGGGGGGCGGGTGTGGCGCCGGGCCGGGGGTCCCTCGCGAAGTCCGTCCGCGGGTCCGGAGCGGTGCCTGGCCTCGGGGCCGGAGCGGCGCCCGGACGCGGGTCCGGGGCGGGGCCCGGCCGTGGGCCCGGTGCGGTGGCGTTCATGGTGGTCCCCGGTCAGGCCTGGGCCTGCGGGGCGACCCAGCCCTGCGGCGGCACCGGCGGGACCTGCTCCCGTTCCATCGCGCCCCGGCGGCGGATCCGGTTGAGCACGTAGACGTTGGCCAGGTGCATCACGCCCAGCACCAGCAGCACCACGCCGAGCTTGGTCGACAGGGCCTCGAAGATCCCGCGTGTGTCGGTGATGGTCTCGTCGTCGCTCAGGTACAGCGCGACGAACCCCAGGTTGACGAGGTAGAAGCCGACCACCAGCAGGTGGTTGACGGCGTCGGCGAGCTTCTCGTTGCCGTGCAGCACGTCGGCGAGGAAGATCCTGCCGTTCCGGCTGAGCGTGCGGGCCACCCAGATGGTCAGACCGATGCTGACGAGCAGGTAGATGACGTAGGCGACGACCGTGCGGTCCATTGCCCCACCCTTCTTGAACGCGTTCAAAACGCTGACAGGCCTGACTGTAGACCTCTTTTTGAACATGTTCAACACGAGGGCGGGGGTGATTGTCAGTGGTGGCTCGTACTGTCGTCGGCATGGCAATCGTGACGTTCGTCGACGAGACGACAACGGGGGAGCGGCGGGCGGCCTGGGGGCTGGAGATCGCCGAGGAGAGGCTGAGCGTGCGGGAGTTGGTCCGCCGCCGGGTCTTCCAGGAGGTCGCCGAGTTCAACGCGCGGACACCGGAGGTGTTCCAGGGACTCGTGCAGCCCGAGGACACCGAGCGCGTGCTGAACGGCTACGCGCTGCGCACACCCCGCCCCATCGACCCGGAGACCCAGACGGCCCTGGCCCTGCGCGCCTTCGCGGGCAACGGCTTCCTGGTGCTGGTGGGGGACCGTCAGCTCACCGACCCGGACGAGGAGATAGACCTGCCGCTCGGCACCGAGGTCACGTTCCTGAAGCTCGTCCCCCTGGTCGGTGGCTGATGAGCGCCCTGCGCACGCCCCGGTCGCACATGGACCGGCTCAGCGACAGGATCGCCGACGGCGACACGGACCGGATCGCCGACGAGGCGCTGCGCGTCCTGGACTCCAGCCGCGGTGTCTGGACGGGCAGTTGGGAGCAGGTGCTGGACCGGCTCCGTGAACTGCCCGCCGAGCGCCGCCGTCTGCTGCTGCACGCCCTGGCCGACCGCTTCGGACAGGCCGGCGCCGACACCGAGGAGCGCTGCCGCCATCTCGCCCTGTGCGGCCTGGTCTCCGAGGGCCTCGACGACGACCCGCTGGCCGACGAGCGCCGCCGGGCCCTGGACGACCTGGCCCGGCGGCAGACCTTCTGGCACGCGGCCCGTTTCGACGCCCTGGCCCGGGCCGAACTGGCCGCGGGCCGCCCGCTGGCCGCTCCCGTCGTGGCCGTGGTCCGCCGGGCGGCCCTGGACTCCTACCGCCCGGACGACCTGACGAGCCTGGCCGGGCAGCTCACCGACCCCGTCCTCAACGTCGGCGAGGCCTGGGCCGAACAGGCCCTGCGCGACGCCACGGCCCCCGACTGGCAGGCCCTGCTGCGGCACGCGCTGACGGCGACCGCCTCCAAGCCCACGGCCAGGTGGGACAAGCAGGCCCGCGGTCTGCTGGACACCCTCGGCCCCGACCGCGTCCGCGACACGGCCCTCACCTGGCTCGCGCTCGTCGGCCGGCCCCGCACGCTCCCGCTGGAGCGCCGCGCATGGGAGCCGGACGTCAACAGCGCCTTCGACCCGTACAACGCGAACGCCCTGCGCGGCCTGGCCTGGCTGCTGTCCCTGCTGCCCCCGGACCCCGGCACGGCGCGGGCCCTCGGCGCCCTGGTCGAGACCTCGCTGAAGAAGGTCGCGGGCATCGGCCCCCGCAACCCGAAGGTCGCCAACGCGGGTGTGATCGCGCTGGCCCGCGTCGACTCCGAGGCCGCCCTGGCCGAACTGGCACGGCTGGCCACGCGGGTGACGTACAAGCCCACCGCCAAGCTCCTCGACACGGCCCTGGAGGCCCGCGCCACCGCGCTCGGCCTGAGCCGCGAGGAGATCGAGGAACTGGCGGTCCCGGCCTACGGGCTCACCGAGGTCGGCCGGGCCACCCACCACCTCGGCGAGGCGACGGCCCTGCTGGAGATCCGGGGCACCCGGGCCGTCCTCGGCTGGCGCAACGCGGCGGGCAAGCCCGTCAAGAGCGTGCCGGCCGCGGTGAAGCGGGACCACGCCGACGAACTGAAGGAACTGAAGACGGCGGTCAAGGACATCGACAAGATGCTCTCGGCGCAGAGCGAGCGCCTGGACCGCCAATTCCTGGCCCGCCGCAGCTGGCCCTACGCCGTCTGGCGCGAGCGGTACCTCGACCACCCGCTCGTCGGCACGCTGGCCCGCCGCCTGCTGTGGACGGTCGACGGCACGACCGCCGGATTCGCGGACGGCGAGCTGCGGACCCTGTCCGGCGACCCGCTGCCGCCGGGCACCCGGGTCGAGCTCTGGCACCCGGTCGGCCACGAACCGGCCGAGATCGTGGCCTGGCGCGACTGGCTGGAACGGCACGGCATCACGCAGCCGTTCAAACAGGCGCACCGCGAGGTGTACCTGCTCACGGACGCCGAGCGCGCCACCGGCACCTACTCCAACCGCTTCGCGGCCCACGTGCTGCGCCAGCACCAGTTCCACTCCCTGGCGGCGATCCGCGGCTGGCGCAACAAGCTCCGCCTGTGCGTCGACGACTCGGCCCCTCCGGCCACCCGCGACCTGCCCCAGTGGGGCCTGCGCGCCGAGTACTGGATCGAGGGCGACGGCGAGGAGTACGGCGTCGACACCACCGACTCCGGCAGCTACCTGCGGCTGCGCACCGACCAGGTCCGCTTCTACCCGATCGGCGCCCCGGAGAACTGGGCCTCCTGCTACGGCGGCGAGTACACCATGTGGCTCGAACCCGGCCAGGACCGCGTCGCGCCCCTGCCCCTGGAGGACATCCCGCCCCTGGTCCTCTCCGAAGTCCTGCGTGACGTCGACCTGTTCGTCGGCGTGGCCAGCATCGGCAACGACCCCACCTGGCAGGACGGCGGCCCCGGCGGCCGCTTCCGCGAGTACTGGAGGTCCTACGGCTTCGGCGAGCTCAACCAGAGCGCCGAGACCCGCAGGCTCCTGCTCCAGCGCCTGGTCCCGCGCCTGGCGATAGCCGACCGCTGCACCCTGGAGGGCCGCTTCCTGCACGTCAGGGGCGACCGCCACACGTACAAGATCCACCTCGGCTCGGGCAACATCCTCAGAACGCCGAACGACCAGTACCTGTGCATCGTCCCGAAGTCCGACCCGACGGCACCGGGCACGGGCTACCTGCCCTTCGAGGGCGACCGCATGCTGTCGGTGATCCTGAGCAAGGCGATGCTGCTGGCGCAGGACACGAAGATCACGGACCCGACGATCCTGAGCCAGCTGTGAGCCTCAGTCGCTCGTCCTCGGCTGCCCGGCCTTGAGGATCTCGGCCACGTCGAGGGTCACCTTCGCGCCGATGGAGTCGGGGAGGGTGACGAGTTCGCCGGGGGCGTGCGGGCGGTGGTTCTCGTAGCCGCTTCCCACCGGGTCGGTCAGGACGTGGAGGCGCTGGTGCTTGCGGTCCACGATGACGTAGACCGGGACTTTCGCCTCGGCGTAGGCGGCCACCTTCGTCTTCAGGTCGTTCTTCCAATTGCTGGAGGTGACCTCCAGCACCATGCGGAAGCAGACCGCGTCGTAGGCGTTGTTCTCGACGTGATGGTCCTCGAAGTCGGCGTCCAGGACCGCAAGATCGGGGATGGCGTAGTCCTCCGGCTCCATGGGCAGCCAGAGACCGACACCCTGAAGCACCTCGGTTTCACCTCCATCCAGGTCGGCTGCCATGAAGGGACGCATGAGCTTGGTCAGCGCGCGAGCATGGGCGCCGTCAGGGGACGGGGTCACGAGGAGATGACCTCCGATGATCTCGACGCGGTAGCCCGGATGGCGCTCCATGATCTCGTCGGCGATGGTCGTCAGGGTGACCGGCTCTTCGTCGTGGAAGGGCTGCTCGACGGAAGCTGCGGACATCAGGTGCCTCCTGGGAACTGGTGTCGAGAGCATCATCGTAGGCCGGACACCCCCCGCGCGTCCGGTCCCGGACTCGTTCACCCGATGGTGTGGCATATGCCAGAAGGCCCCGTCACCAGCGGTGACGGGGCCTTCTCGGTCAAGCGGTCGGGCTCAGTAGCGGCGCGTGATCAGCGCCCTCTTCACCTCGGCGATCGCCTTCGTGACCTCGATACCGCGCGGGCAGGCGTCCGTGCAGTTGAAGGTCGTGCGGCAGCGCCACACGCCGTCGCGGTCGTTGAGGATCTCCAGGCGCTGCTCGCCGGCCTCGTCACGCGAGTCGAAGATGAAGCGGTGCGCGTTGACGATGGCGGCCGGGCCGAAGTACTGGCCGTCGTTCCAGAAGACCGGGCAGGACGTGGTGCAGGCCGCGCAGAGGATGCACTTCGTGGTGTCGTCGAAGCGCTCGCGGTCCTCGGCGGACTGCAGCCGCTCACGCGTGGGCTCGTTCGTGTCCTTCGTGATGAGGAAGGGCATGACGTCCCGGTACGCCTGGAAGAACGGCTCCATGTCGACCACGAGGTCCTTCAGGACCGTCAGGCCCTTGATGGCCTCGACCGTGATCGGCTTCTCGGGGTTGATGTCCTTGATCAGCGTCTTGCAGGCCAGGCGGTTCTTGCCGTTGATCCGCATGGCGTCCGAGCCGCAGATGCCGTGCGCACAGGAGCGGCGGAACGTCAGCGAACCGTCGAGCTCCCACTTGATCTTGTGGAGGGCGTCGAGGACACGCTCCTTGGGGTCGATCTCGACCTGGAAGTCCTCCCAGGTGGCGTCCGCCGCGACCTCGGGGTTGAAGCGGCGGATCCGGAAGGTGACCGTGATGTAGGGGGAGTCGGCGAAACCGGGCTCGGGCTTGCCGGCCGCGTCTTCCTTGTCCAGAACGGGGGTAGCCATCAGTACTTACGCTCCATCGGCTGGTAGCGGGTCTGGACGACCGGCTTGTAGTCGAGACGGACGGTTTCGGAGCCGTCGGCGCCGACCTCGCGGTACGCCATGGTGTGCCGCATGAAGTTGACGTCGTCGCGGTTCGGGTAGTCCTCGCGGTAGTGACCGCCGCGGGACTCCTTGCGGGCCAGCGCGGAGACCGCCATGACCTCGGCGAGGTCGAGCAGGTTGCCCAGCTCGATGGCCTCCAGCAGGTCCGTGTTGAACCGCTTGCCCTTGTCCTGGATCGCCACGTTCTTGTAGCGCTCGCGCAGCTCCGCGATCTTCTCGACCGCCGTCTTGATGGTCTGCTCGGTGCGGAACACCATGACGTTGGCGTCCATGGTCTCCTGCAGCTCGCGGCGCAGGACCGACACCCGCTCGGCGCCGGTGGAGTTGCGCAGCCGCTCCACCTGCTCCAGCACGAGTTCCGCCGGGTTCTCCGGCAGCTCGACGAACTCCGCCTTCTGCGCGTACTCCGCGGCCGCGATGCCCGCGCGCTTGCCGAAGACGTTGATGTCCAGCAGCGAGTTGGTGCCCAGGCGGTTGGCGCCGTGCACGGACACGCAGGCGACCTCGCCGGCCGCGTACAGGCCCGGGACGACGGTGGTGTTGTCCGCCAGGACCTCGCCCTCGACGTTGGTCGGGATGCCGCCCATCGCGTAGTGCGCGGTGGGCTGGATCGGGATCGGGTCCGTGTAGGGCTCGATGCCGAGGTACGTGCGGGCGAACTCGGTGATGTCCGGGAGCTTGGCGTCCAGCTGCTCCGGCGGGAGGTGCGTGAGGTCGAGGTAGACGTGGTCGCCCTCGGGGCCGCAGCCGCGGCCTTCGCGGATCTCCGTGTAGATGGAGCGGGACACCACGTCGCGGGACGCGAGGTCCTTCATGACCGGCGCGTACTTCTCCATGAAGCGCTCGCCGTCCTTGTTGCGCAGGATGCCGCCCTCACCGCGGGCGCCCTCCGTCAGCAGGATGCCCATCCGCCAGATGCCGGTCGGGTGGAACTGGAAGAACTCCATGTCCTCCAGCGGGATGCCCCGCCGGTACACCGCGGCCTGGCCGTCACCGGTCAGCGTGTGCGCGTTGGACGTCACCTTGAAGAACTTGCCGCAGCCGCCGGAGGCGTAGATCACGGACTTGGCGTGGAAGACGTGGATCTCGCCGGTGGCCAGCTCGTACGCGACCACGCCGGCCGACTTCTTGACGCCGTCGACCTCGGTGATCAGCTGGTCCAGGACGTAGAACTCGTTGTAGAACTCCACGCCCTCCTTGACGCAGTTCTGATACAGCGTCTGGAGGATCATGTGGCCGGTGCGGTCGGCCGCGTAGCAGGAGCGGCGGACCGGGGCCTCGCCGTGGTTGCGGCTGTGACCGCCGAAGCGGCGCTGGTCGATGGTGCCGTTCGGCGTGCGGTTGAACGGCAGGCCCATCTTCTCCAGGTCGAGGACGGAGTCGATGGCCTCCTTCGCCAGGATCTCGGCGGCGTCCTGGTCGACCAGGTAGTCACCGCCCTTGACCGTGTCGAAGGTGTGCCACTCCCAGTTGTCCTCCTCCACGTTGGCCAGCGCGGCGGCCATGCCGCCCTGCGCGGCGCCCGTGTGGGAGCGGGTGGGGTAGAGCTTGGTCAGCACGGCGGTGCGGCTGCGCTTGGTGGACTCGATGGCCGCGCGCATGCCCGCGCCACCGGCGCCGACGATGACGGTGTCGTACTTGTGGATCTTCATGATTCTCGCAGCCCCGTGCCTAGCGGATGTTCGGGTCGAAGGTGAAGATCACCAGCGTGCCCAGCAGGATGGTGAACACCGTGGCCGTGTAGAGCAGGCCCTTGAGCCACAGCCGGGTGTTCGCGCGCTCCGCGTAGTCGTTGATGACCGTGCGCAGGCCGTTGGCGCCGTGCAGCATCGCCAGCCACAGCATCAGCAGGTCCCAGACCTGCCAGAACGGGGACGCCCAGCGGCCGGCCACGAAGGCGAAGCCGATCTTGGAGACGCCGCCGTCCAGCACGAGCTGGATCAGCAGGTGGCCGAGGACCAGCACGACCAGCACGATGCCGGACAGGCGCATGAAGAGCCAGGCGGCCAGCTCGAAGTTGCCCCGGGTGCTCTTCGGGGTCTTCTTGGTCCGCTTGCGGGGGGCCTCGATGAAGGGCGCCGGGTTGTCGACGGTGTAGACGGCGCCACCCTCGACGGGGCCGACGCCGGCGGCGGTCTTATCGGTCGTGGACATTGGCGTCAGCTCCCGAACAGTTCACGAGCGGCGTGGCCGAGGACGGGGTAGATCGCCCCGAGCATGAGCACGACCCACAGGGCGACGACCGTCCAGAGCATCTGCTTCTGGTAGCGGGCGCCCTTGATCCAGAAGTCGACGGCGATGACACGCAGGCCGTTGAGCGCGTGGAAGAGGATGGCGGCGACGAGGCCGTACTCCAGCAGCGCGACGATCGGCGTCTTGTACGTGGCCACGACCTTGTCGTAGGCCTCGGGGGACACCCGCACGAGAGCGGTGTCCAGCACGTGGACGAACAGGAAGAAGAAAATGAGGACGCCGGTGACTCGGTGAGCCACCCAGGACCACATTCCTTCCCGGCCGCGGTACAGCGTTCCAGCCGGCACGGAAGTTTCCTCCGGGAGCGGTGATTGGGGCCGCGCCGGCTTTCCTTGTCGGTCGGGCCCGGCCGGGTACGGTCCACCGGCCCCCAGCATCGTAGCGAGGCGCTGCCGCCGGGCTGAGCGGGGGTCTGGCTGTGTGATCAAACTGGCATGCGTACGGCCTAGCCCCGCGGCTTCTGGGGTGGGGTGTCCGGTTATCGACCGGGTGCGGCGCTGTGGTGGCCCGCCGCGCAGTTCCCCGCGCCCCTCAGGGCGTGGACCAGCCGTTCTCTCGCCAGGCGGCGGAGTTCCTCCGCTGTCACCGCCCGCTCCTCCTCCGGATCGTTCGCCAATCGTGACCGGATGGCCCCCAGCAGGTGGTCGAGCACTTCGGAGGGGGACAAACCGTCCAGACAGATGACGAACGCGTGTCCGAAACGCGCCTCGTAGGCGGCGTGGGCCGCGTTCAGGGCCGTGTGGGCCGCTGCGTAGGTGTCCGGGGGGAGCGTGGGCAGCGGCTCGGCGGCCAGGGCTTCGGTGAGGTCGGCCCAGGTCAGGTCGTAGGCCGCCTCGTCGGCGGCGGCCAGCAGGGAGTCCAGGTCCGGGTAAGGACGGTGATCGACGACGCGGCGGGACCAGCGGGGGCTGCGCAGGCAGCTGAGGAGGGTCTGCTCCAGGTCCTTCGCGGGGGCTGTGTTGAAGTGCTCCACCGGTATGGCCAGGCGGCCGGGGAGGTCTGGGAGACGGTGCGCGGGCAGCGTGGATCCTCGTGGGCGTCACGTGTGTCGGCAGGGCAATGTTGTGAGAGTTGTGACGTCACGCTATCGAGTACGACCGCGGCGTGTCCGACGGATGCCCGAATTTCACCCGGGGGAGAGAGTTTCGGAACGCGTGGTGGACGCGCGCCGGAGCGCGCCGGGTCTTAGGTTGGCCGTGTGAGTCAGCACAGGCGCCGGGCTTCGGCGAAGCAGGTGAAACAGCGGCAGGTGCTGGTCGTGGCCATGGCGGTAGCCCTGGTCGTGGTCGCGGCCGGGGTGAGTCTGGGGCTCTGGGCGGCCTCGGGCGGCGACGGCGGGTCCACCGGGGCGGAGGCGAGATCCACCCCGGGCGGTGCCGCGGCGGCCCCCACCACCACCGGGCCGGGCGCCGGCCCGCGCCCCAGTCCCAGCCGCTCGTACGCCCTGTCCGCGACGCCCCGCACGATCCCCGCCGTGCGTGACCACACCCCCGCCCGCGGCCCGGGCTGGAAGCCTGAGGACGGCGGCCGTGTGGTCGTGAACGACCCGGCGCTGGCCGACGAGGGGCGGCTGATCGCCGGCGAGCTGGGGCTGACGTACGCAGGGGAGAAGGACGACTCCCGGGACGGGGACCTGCGGCTGTCGCTGGCGGCGAAGAAGGGTGCGAACCCGGAGTCGTACGTGATGACCGTGCGTGACGGGCGCGTGGAGATCGGCGGGCCCGCCCAGGCCGGCGTCTTCTACGGCACCCGCACGCTCAAGCAGGAGACCCACGACGGCGGCACCGCCCCCGAGGGCGTGGTGCGCGACGAGCCGGCCAAGGAGCGGCGCGGGTTCATGCTGGACATCGCGCGCAAGAACTTCACGGCCGGCTGGATCGAGGACCGGATCCGCGAGCTGGGCGACCTGAAGTTCAACGAGCTGGGGCTCCACTTCTCCGACGACCAGGGCTTCCGGATCCAGTCCGACACGCACCCCGAGGTCGTCTCCGAGCAGCACCTGACCAAGGCGCAGGTGCGGAAGATCGTCGACCTCGCGGAGAGCCGGCACATCACCGTCGTGCCCGAGATCGACTCGCCCGGGCACCTCGGCGCGGTCCTGGACGCCCACCCCGACCTGCAGCTGCGCACCGCGCAGGGGTCGGCCGTGCAGGGCGCGATCGACATCTCCAAGGCCGAGAGCGCCGAGATCGTCGACGACCTGCTGAACGAGTACGCCGGTCTCTTCCCCGGCAGGCCCTGGCACCTGGGCGCCGACGAGTACCAGGCGCTGGTCCGCTCCGACCCGGAGGCGTCCTTCCCGCAGCTGGCCGCCGCCGCGCGGGAGAAGTACGGCTCCGGCGCCACGGTCGCCGACCTCACCACCGGCTGGCTGAACGACCGGGCCGCCACCGTCCGCAAGCACCAGCGCGTCCCGCGCGCGTGGAACGACGGCTTCTTCCGCGGCGGGTCCGTCCAGGCCGACAAGGACATCCAGGTCGCCTACTGGACCGGCAAGGAGATCGGCGCCCGGCCGCCCCTGGAGTACCTGCAGGCCGGCCGCAAGGTGATCAACTACAACGACGAGTTCCTGTACTACGTGCTCGGCGAGCCGCAGACCTTCGTCTACCCCACGGGACAGCGGATCTACGAGCAGTGGACGCCGCGCGTGCTGCGCGGCACCGAGGCCGTCCCGGAGCGCTACGACGGGCAGATCCTCGGCGGCTCCTTCGCCGTCTGGTGCGACCTGGCGAACTCCCAGACGCAGGACCAGGTCGCGGCCGGCATCCGGATGCCCCTGCGGGCGACCGTGCAGAAACTGTGGGACCCGGACAGGCCCGAACTGTCCTGGGCGGAGTTCCGGACGCTGGCGGACAGGCTCGGCTGACTCCGCTCGGATTGACCCATACGGCTGCGCACGCCCGTACGGCTGTGGTGGTCTTCTGGCGCGAGTCGAATCGAATATGCCGGGGGGAACCGGGACATGGGCTACTGGGGATACTTCGTCGTCGGCCGGGGGGAGCGGCCGCTCGCGGAGCTGACGGCGCTGGCGGGCGCGGCGGACGGGATGACGCGGCGCACCTCGGCACCGGACGGATGGCAGGTCTGGGAGTACCCGGGCGGCGACGGCGACGTGGGGAACATGAACGCCCTCGCGGAGGAGACCGGCGCGCCCGCGCTGTTCGGGTACGTCATGAACAGCGAGTGCGTGGTGCTGGAGGCGGCCGCGCCGGAGAGCGGGGCGTGGACGACCTGCCTGGCCCGGGCGGCCATGGCCGGCTACCTGGGGGCCGGCCGGGAGGGCCTCACCCTGGAGGACTACTTCCTCGAACCGAACGACGCCGCCGAGCGCGCGGTGCGCTGGGCCGCCGAGGCCGGGCACGAGGTGAACGCCGGGACATTGCTGGACGTACTCACGTCAGACCCCGATCCCCTGGCCGAAAACCTGTTGTTCCGCTTCCTCGACAGGCTGGGTGTGGTGCCCCTGTGACACTCCGGGGCCGTCGCACGCAGTAAGGGGAAGTGCGGGTTCCGTGAGGGGTGAGGGCTGGAAGCGGCCTGGCAGGGCCCCGAAAGACGGCCCGCGGAGGGAGGCGTGGATGAGCCTGGTGGAGTTGATCGCACAGGCCGACGAGCGCGGGCTGGCCGCGAGCGGGTTGGCTTGTTTGGATCGGTGCGTGCCCCTGCTGGGCGGTGACGACGAGACCCTGCGGCCGCTGTGGGCGAGCCTCACCGACGGCGCGGGCGCCGCCGAGTGGGGTGAGCGGCTGGAGCAGGTGCGGGCCAAGCTGGACGCCGCCGGCGACGGGGACGAGGCGGTCGTGCTCGCCCACCGGATGCTGCGGGCCGCTCCCGCCGAGCGGTCCGCGGCCGAGGTGCGCGTCTGGGCCGACGCCTGCTCCGTCGCCTCCCTGCAGATCCACCGCATCCTCGACCCCTCCGAGGACGACGCCTCCTCGGTCTCCGTGCGCCGCGAGGGCCGGACGGAGGGCATGTCGCCCCTCGTCGCCGCCGAGCTGCGCCGGCAGGTCGTCGTCCTGGAGGTGCTGGCCGGGCACGGGCAGGCGGGGCTGCGCCGGGCGCTGGAGGTGTCGACGGAGGGACGGCGGGTGCTGCGCGCGGTGGTCTCGCGGAGGAACCGGCAGCAGGGCTGAGGCGGGGCCGGCGGCAGGGCTGAACGGAACCGGCAGCAAGGCTGAGACGGAACCGGTCGCCCGGGTGCCGGGGTGCCGGGGTGCCGGGGTGCCGGGGTGCCGGGGTGCCGGGGCCCGGAAACGGGGCCGGGCGTGCCGCGACACCGGGCCGGGCCGCCGCGGTACCGGGCCGGTGCCAAACCCCGAACCGTGCGAGAGTCCTGTGACCGTCCCCTGGGCGCGGTGGGGCGGTCCTGCGCCGCTTCGGGGCAGCCGCCGGAATCCGGGTGACGAAACGCTTCCGTTGAGCGCTCTTGGGGATGTGACGACTCAAGCGGAGACCAGGCCGTCGGCGGCGACGAAGCCCCTGAGGTGGGCGGCGGACACAGTGGCGACGATGCGCGAGGGAGCCCGGCTGCGCCTCGACTACTCGGCGCAGAGCCTGTGGAGTGTCGACCGGATGATCGAGGAGATACGGCGTGAAGGCGCGCCCTACGCGGCCGTCGAGACGGTGCTGCGCGGCTTCGGCGCCTACGCGGGCGAGGTGATGGCGCGTCAGACCGGTGCCGAGTGGTGGGCGAGCGGCGGCGACCACTGGGTCCGCACGCCCGACGGGCGTCTGTGGGACCCGATCGAGGAGGCGCGCCGCGCCTACGCCGGGCACGGCTCGCTGCGGCTGCTGTGCCGGGACGCGTCGAGCGGCACGCCCCGGCCGTAGCCTCAGCGCCCGGACACGTCCGGCGTGAAGGGCCCCGGCTCCTGGGGGGCGGGCTCGGCGGGCTTGCCGGCGTTGCCGGCGAGGGTGCGGATCTCGGGCAGGTCGTTGTAGAGGTTCTGGCCGGGGCACTCGGTCGGGTAGCCGTCGCGGTGGCCGGAGATGCGGTGCATCGTGACCTTCTCGCCCAGCTTGTACTTGCCGTTGTCCGCCCCGGCGGTCAGCACCACCGTGCCGGTGGGGTCGATGCCGTACAGGCCGAGCTTCCACGCCGCGACCTTGGCGACGGACTGCCGGATGGTGGCGTTCGCCGTCGTCGCGGAGTAGTCGCCGAGCACCGAGACGCTGCTGGTGTCGGTGTTGAAGCCGTAGGCGTGCGCGCCGAGCACGGGTTTGTCGATGCCGCCCGCGCGGCCCTCGAAGACGGTGCCGCACTTGTCGACCAGGAAGTGGTAGCCGATGTCGTTCCAGCCGTTGCTCTTCACGTGGTACAGGAACACGCCGCGCACGATCGACGCCGACTCGGAGCAGTCGTAGTCGTTGGTGCCCGCCGTGTGGTGGACGAACATCGCCTTGGTGTCGCCGGTGTAGGTGGGCGGGTCCTTCACCAGGGACTCGTCGGCGCCCCAGGCCGAACGCGCCGTGACAGCGGGGCGGTCGGGGGCGAGCGGTCCGGCGGCCGGGGGCACGACACCCGGTCCCGCCGCGCCCGGTTCCACCACGTGCACGGCGTCCTCCGGTCCGGCGTCGGGGTCGACCAGTTCGACGCGCAGGCCCTCGGGCAGCCGTTCGCCCGAGAGCCGCACCTGGACGCCGTCCGACGGCCCGGTCCACAGCGGCTGGGTGCCGCCGCGCACTCCGGCCCGGGCGCGGTCGGGGCCCGTCTCGGGCGCCCGCACATCGGTCTCCAGGGGGCGCCACGCGCTCCACGCGCCGCTCTCGCGCGAGCGGGTGCGCACGTACGCGGTGCCGTCCAGGGGCGCGCGCGGATCGTCCCAGGTGACGCCGAGCAGGCTGAACGGCTCGGTGGTGCGCGGGGCGAGGGACCGCTCGTGCGGATCGCCGTCCGGCACCCGCAGGGTGTGCACGCCGTCGGAGGAGGGGGCGGCGAGGGCGGGGCCGGCCGGGCCGAGGGCGCCGAGGGCCAGGGCCGTGGCGACGGCGGTGCGCAGCAGAAGGCGTGTCATGGGGGCTCGTCTCAGGTCCACTTGCGGGGCGGCGTGCTGTCCTGTGCGTCATTCCCCCCTGCAGGGAACTCCGTTCGCCCGCCGGGAGAAATCCGGCGAACGGAGGACGGCCGGGGCCCCGTGCGCGCGGCGCACGGGGCAGCCCCTGCCCTCGACCGGCTGTGCGGGGTGTCACGGCGTCAGGTGCTGCCCGGCCGCGTGCCCGTCGGCGTGCCCAGCGCGGTCCTGCCGAGGACGACGGAGTCTCGGCGTGGCCGAGACCGCCGCCGTCGCTCGGCAGGTGCGGCAGCACGCCGTCGCCGCCGTCCTCGCCGTCGGCGCCGAAGGAGATCGGCCCGGCCGCAGCCGTACAGGCCGGCCGGCGTCACGGACGAACCGAGGCGGTCGCCGCTCTCCGCGGACCCCGGGACGCCGGAGGTGTCCTGCGAGACGCCGATCGAGCCGGAGCCGGTCAGTCCGGACGCCGTGCCCCTGACGAGGATCGCGTTGCCCGCGTCGGCGCGGCCCGCACCGTCCCGGGTCAGGTCCTCGCCCGGGTGTGCCGGTGGCGGGGTACGGCCGGTCCGCTGTGACACTTCTCCGCGGCCCGGCGCTGATCGACGTGGAGGACGTGGCAGGACGCGCCGCGCTCGGTACGGACGAGGACGGTTCTTGGGCCAGGGAGGGGAACCCCGGCGCGGGCAGGCGCACGACGGGGAACTGGGCGCGGCCGTCGCGCGGGCCCAGGACGGTGACGAGGCGGCGTTCGCGGTCGCCTACCGGATCGTGCAGCCGGGCCTGCTCGGCTATCTGCGCGGTCTGGTCGGAGAGGACGCGGAGGACGTGGCCTCCGACGCCTGGCTGGAGATCGCCCGGGACCTCGGGCGCTTCAAGGGCGACGGCGCCGGCTTCCGGGGCTGGACGGCGACCATCGCCCGGCACCGGGCGCTGGACCACCTGCGCCGCCAGCGGGTACGGCCGCGGTCCTCCGCGCTGGAACAGGACGTCCTGGACCTGCCCGGGCCGCACAGCACCCACGACCAGGCGCTGGAGTCGCTGTCCACCGCGCACGCCCTGCGGCTGGTCGGCGCTCTGCCGCAGGACCAGGCCGAGGCGGTGCTGCTGCGGGTCGTGGTGGGCCTCGACGGCCCGGCCGCCGCGCGCGTGCTGGGCAAGCGGCCGGGGGCGGTGCGCACCGCCGCGTACCGGGGGCTGAAACGTCTCGCCGCCCAGCTGGGCGGCGAGGGTGTGACGGATGAGGCGCGCCGGACGCTGGGGGAGTCGACATGAACGTCGTCGTGCACGGCGTCGGCGGGCCGGGCGGAGCCGCCGGATCCGCTGCCGTGAACAGGGCGGACGGACGAGACGTATGGATGGGGCCCGGAACTCCGGGCCGGTCGGCCGGGTCGTGGGCACACGGCGGGCCGTGCGGTACGCGTGGATCGAGCAGGGACGGAACCGGGCATGGGTGAACATCGAAGCGACGGCGGGCATCCCGGCCGTCGGCAGGTGCACCCCGCGGACGCCGCGCACACCCGCCCGGCCGCCCCGGCCGGCGACGCGGGTCCGGCCGGCCACCACCGCGCGGCCGGAGCCGGCGGGCCGGACCGCGCCGGCTCCTCCCCGGTCCTGCGGGAGGCCGAGCTGGAGGTGCTGCTCGCGGCCGTCCTGCTCCGCGACGGCATCGACGCCGAGGCCGAGCAGCGGGCCGTCGCCGCGTTCCGGGCCGCCCGGGACGCCGGGGCGTACCGGGCCCGCACCCGCCGCCGGGACGACTGGCGGTCCCGGGAGTGGCGGCTTCCGGGACGTTCGCTGAAGGCCACGCTCTCCGTCCTGCTCGCCAGTCTCACGCTCGGCGGGGTCGCCGTGGCCGCGATCGGCTCGGTGTCCTCCCCGGACGACTCCGGCGAACGGGGCCGCCCGCCGGCCTCCGCCCCCGCCACCGGCCCCTCCGCCGACGGCCCCGCCGACGGCACGGCCGGCTCCTCCGCGGAGCCGGGCCACCCCGGCACCGCCCGCGACACCGAGGTGCACTGCCGCGCCTACGAACAGGCCGGCGGCCGGGGCAGGGCCCTGGACGCGACGGCCTGGCAGCGCCTCGTCGAGGCCGCGGGCGGTGAGACGAAGGTCACGGCGTACTGCGCCGAGCAACTGACCCGGGCCGAGGAGAGCTCCGGCGGTACGGCCGGGCCCGGCAAGGGCCAGGGGACTCCCGGCTCCGGAAACGCCGGTGCGCCCGGGAACACGGGCAACGGCCCGGGCGCCGAGGGCCGCGGCACGGGCTCCCAGGAGGGTGGCTCGGGCGCAGGGGAGAGCGGAACGGGCACGGGCGGGAGTGGAACGGGCGCGGGCGCGGGCGCGGGCGGAACGGGCGCGGGCGAGAGCGGCTCGGGCGCGGTCCGCAACGGTGAGGAGGGCGCCGCCGACAGCGGTTCCTCCGGAACCCAGGGCCGGCCCGGCCGGCCTGACGGCCCTCGCTCGTAAGGGAGTTCGGGGGCGGGCGGCATCCGCGGCGCTCTGTACCCCGGGACCGTCACAGCGCCGGGCGCCCGTGCGGTTCGCCGGTGCGCTCACCCCTCTCGCAGGCGCGCTCACACCTTCCGCAGGCGCACTCGTCCGTTTCGCCGATGCGCCGGTCCGATGCGCCGATGCGCCGGTCCGCTTCGCCGGGGTGGTGTCCCGCTGCGCCGAAGGGGCCTGCCGCGTGCGGTCGGGCCGCCGTCGCGCCCCCGCCATGGCAACGGCCGGGGCCGCCACCCCCCACAGGAGAGGCCCCGGCCGTCGCGCGGCACGGGCCGCGCGGCGGCCCGTACTTCCTACAGCGTCCGGTGTGCGTTTTCTGTCACACCCCTCCGTGTCACGGCTTAGTTGCATCTCGGGGGGACATGGACGGGGAGTGGTTTCAGGTCGTAACGTGCCTTTCGCGCCACATCCAGGGCAGCGAGACCACCGCAACCACCTGCGGGCTTGTGAACCGCAATGATCAACGAGGAACGACGACGGCGAGAACCCGGGCCGCGAGAGCGGCGCCGGCTCAGGCGCAGAAGGGCACGCGGTGCTGGGGGACGACGCGGAGCTGACCGCCGCGGTGCGTGCGGCACAGGACGGGGATGAGACCGCGTTCCGTACTGTGTACCGCGCCGTGCACCCGCGGTTGCTCGGATACGTACGGACACTCGTCGGCGACCCCGACGCCGAGGACGTGACGTCCGAGGCGTGGCTGCAGATAGCCCGGGACCTGGAGCGGTTCACCGGCGACGCGGACCGGTTCCGCGGCTGGGCCGCCCGGATCGCCCGCAACCGCGCGCTGGACCACATACGCATGCGCGGGCGGCGGCCCGCCATCGGCGGTGACGAGACGGAACTGACCGGCCGTGCCGCCGAGTCCGACACCGCCGGCGAGGCCATCGAGGCGCTCGCCACCGACGGCACGTTCTCCCTGATCTCCCGGCTGCCGCAGGACCAGGCGGAGGCCGTCGTGCTGCGCGTGGTCGTCGGGCTCGACGCGAAGACCGCCGCGGAGACGCTCGGCAAGCGCCCGGGCGCGGTCCGCACGGCGGCGCACCGGGGGCTGAAGCGGCTCGCCGAGCTGCTGGGCGACAATCCTCAGGCCGATCCGGAATCGGCCGGGGTGCTCGACGCCCTGCCGCCCCAGCGAGAACCGCGTGGCGGTGCGGTGACGTCCGCAGCTGTGACGCACAGCGTTGCGCGGACGCAGAAGGATGTGTGATGGCCGACGAGCAGTACAGGTGGCTGGACCGCGAAACGGCGGAGCGTCTGCTGAGCGGAGAGCCACCGGAAGCTGTCGACGACGCCCATCGCGGCGAGGCCGAACGGCTCGCCAGGACGCTCGGCGCGCTCTCCGCGCCACCCCCGCCGACCAGCGAGGAACTCCCCGGTGAGGCCGCGGCGGTAGCCGCTTTCCGCAAGGCCCGCGAGGCACGCGCCGACGCCGCCGCCGAGTCCGCCGGCACCGGCGGACGGGCCGCCCCGGAGGCCGCCGACGCCGGGCTGGTCCGGATCGGAACCGCGGCCGCCGGCCGCCCGGGCCGGGTCCGGCGGTCCCGTCGGGGCCGTCGCGCCGGTCTCGCGCTGGCCGCCTCGGTGGTCATCGGCACGGCGGGCGGAGTCGCCCTGGTCGCCGCAACCGGAGTCGGGACGCCGTTCGACGACGAGCCCGCCCCCGGCTCCTCCGTCTCCGCCGCCGTCACTCCGTCCGAGCGCCCTCTGGTCCCGCCCTCGCCGGCCGGCCCCGGGCAGGGCGGCGGAGCGGCCTCCGGCGACGACGCCCCGAACAGTGCCGCGACGGGCGGCACCGGAGACTCCGGCGGGACCGGCGACCGCGAGGACGCGGGCGGGAAACCCGGCTCCGGGGAGGGCCGTTCCGGCAGCCAGGAGGAGATCACCGAGGCCTGCCGCGACCTGCGCGCGGGCAAGCGGCTGGACGACGACCGCAAGCGCGCCCTGCGGGACGCGGCGGGCGACACGCGCGTGTGGAAGTACTGCAAGGGCGTCCTGGCCCAGGCCGATCCCCGCTCCGACGACGACAAGGGGCAAGGGCAGGGGCAAGGGCTGGGGCAGGGCCACGGCAACCAGCGGAACCGGGACGGCGGCCGGGGCCAGGGGCACGACCGCACGTACGGCAAGCAGGACGAGCAGAGCAACCAGAACAAGCAGGAAGAGCAGGGCGGGCAGGGCGGGCAGGGCGGGCAGGGCGGCAAGGAGAAGCCGAACAAGACCGGAAGCAACGCCGGAGACAAGTCCGGAAGCAACCCCGGAAGCGACTCCGCAGGCAAGTCCGGACAGCACGCCGCCCGGTCGTCCGCTCAGCAGGCCGCGGAGAAGGGTGACGCCCGGGCCGTCGCGGACCCCGACCGTCCCCTGCGCTCCCTCACCCCCCTGCGACCTGCGGTTTCGTACTCCTCGAAAATCTCCCGGCCAAGGGTGTGACGTTTTCGGCCGCCCAGGCGCAGTAATGAGTGAGCCGACTGGTCATCGGCCGTCGCACGGAGCCGGGGTTCCCCCCGTACCCACGGCTCGTGCACCTGAGCGCGGGCGGGACACGTTCCCCCGGTCCCGCCCGCGCCCCACCTCTCCCCTCGCGGATCCTCACCAGGACACGACGACCTTGTCGCCGTTGCGAACCTGCGCGTACAGGCCCGCGATCGCCGCCTCGTCCCGGACGTTGACGCAGCCGTGCGAGGCGCCCGCGTACCCCCGGGCGGCGAAGTCCGGCGAGAAGTGCACGGCCTGGCCGCCGCTGAAGAACATGGCGTAGGGCATGGGGGAGTCGTAGAGCGTCGACACGTGGTCGCGGGACTTCCAGTAGACGGAGAAGACGCCCTCCCGCGTGGGTGTGTACTCCGAGCCGAAGCGGACCGCCATCGTCGACAGGGTCCGTCCGTCGATCATCCAGCGCAGCGTCCTGCTCGTCTTGTCGATGCACAGCACCCGGCCGCTGCGGCAGCGCGGGTCCGGCGGATCGGCCGGCTGGCCGCCCATCAGGTACAGGTCCCAGCGGCCGGGCTCGCGGGTCATCCGCAGCAGCCGCTCCCAGGTGACCGTGTCGGTCCGCCCGGTGCGCGGCAGGCCGCGCTTGCCCTGGAAGCCGCTGACCGCCCGCTCCGTCGCGCCGTCGTAGGTCCCCGTCGGCCCTTCCAGCAGCCAGGCGACCTGCCGCAGCCGGGCCTGGAGCTCGCGGACGTCCCGGCCGGTCGCGCCGCGCGACCACAGCACGCGCGGCGCGGTGCGGGGCGTGCCGGCGGAGGGCGGGTCCGGAGCGGTGCCGCCCCCGGTGCCCCCGGCGGGACTGCGCGAGGGGGACGGTGTGCCGCCGGGCAGCTCGATGTGCACCGGCGAACGGCCCTTCCCGTCGCCGTCGGGGCTCTGCACGGTGCAGCCGGTCAGCGCCGCCAGCACGGCGACCGCTGCCGCTGTCGCTCTCCCCATGCCCGTAGTACGCACACGGCCCCCCGTCGTCTCACCGGCCCGCCCGGATGTCACCTGAGATGTTCCCCGGACGTGACCCGCCGCGAACCAGAGGGCATGGTGGTGAGCGAGGTCACTGCTTCCGGGAGGCATCGCACCATGGCGCGTGAGTCGGAGTCGGGACTGCCGATCGAGCCGGTCTACGGGCCGCGGGCTCTGGATGGCTGGGATCCGGTTCAGAAGCTGGGGGAGCCGGGGGCGTATCCGTACACGCGGGGTGTGTACCCGTCCATGTACACGGGCCGGCCGTGGACGATGCGCCAGTACGCGGGTTTCGGGACGGCGGGTGAGTCCAACGCCCGTTACCGGCGGTTGATCGCGCACGGTACGACGGGTCTGTCGGTGGCGTTCGACCTGCCGACGCAGATGGGTCATGACTCCGATGCCCCGCTCGCGCACGGCGAGGTGGGCAAGGTGGGGGTGGCGATCGACTCGGTCGAGGACATGCGGGTGCTGTTCGGCGGGATCCCGCTGGATCAGGTGTCCACGTCGATGACGATCAACGCCCCGGCGGCGGTGCTGCTGCTTCTGTACCAGCTGGTGGCGGAGGAGCAGGGGGTGAGCGGGGAGCGGTTGACGGGCACGGTGCAGAACGACGTGCTGAAGGAGTACATCGCCCGCGGCACCTACATCTTCCCGCCCAGGCCGTCGCTGCGGCTGACCGCGGACATCTTCCGGTACTGCCGGGCGGAGCTGCCGCGCTGGAACACGATCTCGATCTCCGGCTATCACATGGCCGAGGCGGGTGCCTCGCCGGTGCAGGAGATCGCTTTCACGCTGGCCGACGGTATCGAGTACGTGCGCAGCGCGGTCGCTGCGGGGATGGACGTGGACGACTTCGCGCCGCGGCTGTCGTTCTTCTTCGTCGCGCGTACCACGCTGCTGGAGGAGGTGGCCAAGTTCCGTGCCGCGCGGCGGATCTGGGCGCGGGTGATGCGTGAGGAGTTCGGCGCGCGGAATCCGAAGTCGTTGATGCTGCGGTTCCACACGCAGACGGCGGGGGTGCAGCTGACGGCGCAGCAGCCGGAGGTGAATCTGGTGCGGGTGGCGGTGCAGGGGCTCGCCGCGGTGCTGGGCGGCACGCAGTCGCTGCACACCAACTCCTTCGACGAGGCGATCGCGCTGCCCACCGACACCTCCGCGCGGCTGGCGCTGCGCACCCAGCAGGTCCTGGCCTTCGAGACCGACGTCACCGCCACGGTCGACCCCTTCGCCGGGTCCTATGCCGTGGAGAAGCTGACGGACGACGTCGAGGCCGCGGCCGTGGACCTGATGGGCAGGGTCGAGGACCTCGGTGGTGCGGTGGCGGCCATCGAGCAGGGTTTCCAGAAGGGCGAGATCGAGCGCAACGCCTACCGCATCGCGCAGGAGACCGACTCCGGGGAGCGGGTCGTGGTCGGCGTCAACCGGTTCCGGCTCGACGCCGAGGAGCCCTACGAGCCGCTGCGCGTCGATCCGGCCATCGAGGCGGCCCAGGCCGAACGCCTGGCCGCCCTGCGCGCCCGCCGTGACCAGCCGGCTCTCGACACCGCCCTGAGCGCCCTGAAGAAGGCCGCCGAAGGCGACGACAACGTCCTCCCTCCCATGAAGGACGCCCTGCGCGCCCACGCCACCGTCGGCGAGGTCTGCAACGCCCTGCGCGAGGTCTGGGGCACCTACGTGCCGTCGGACGCCTTCTGACCGGCCGGAAAAGGGCGGGGAGCACCGGGTCGGGACGCCGGGCCCTCGTGCGACACTCCCTGTCATGTTCGGTGTCATCGATCTGCCCACCTACCTGGCGGGCCTCGTCCTGATCATCCTGCTGCCCGGTCCCAACTCGCTGTACGTGCTGTCCGTGGCCGCCCGCCGTGGTGTGCGCGCCGGGTACACCGCCGCCGCGGGCGTCTGGTGCGGGGACACGGTGCTCATGACGCTGTCGGCGGCCGGGGTCGCCTCGCTGCTGCAGGCCAACGCCGTGCTGTTCGGCATCGTGAAGTACGCCGGGGCCGGCTATCTGACGTGGCTGGCGATCGGCATGCTGCGGGCCGCCTGGGGCATGTGGCGCACGCGCGGGGAGCGGACGGCCCGTGACGAGTCCGCCGAGCCCGCCGGGGAGCGGCCCTTCCGGCGCGCCTTCGTCGTCAGCCTGTTCAACCCCAAGGCGATCCTGTTCTTCGTCGCCTTCTTCGTGCAGTTCGTGGACCCGGCGTACGCCTACCCGGCCCTGTCCTTCGTCGTCCTCGGCGTCCTCGCCCAGCTCGCCAGCGTGCTCTACCTCAGCGCCCTGATCTTCGGCGGGACCCGGCTGGCCGCGGCCTTCCGCCGGCGCAGGCGCCTGTCCGCGGGTGCCACCTCGGCGGCGGGCGCGCTGTTCCTGGGGTTCGCGGTGAAGCTGTCGCTGGCGAGCTCGTGACCGCCGACGGGTCGCGGACGCCGCGCTGCGGCTGCTGAACGAGGTGGGCCTGGACGGCCTGACCCTGCGCGCCATCGCGCGGGAGCTGGACGTGCAGGCGCCCGCCCTCTCCTGGCACTTCGAGGACAAGCAGGCGCTGCTCGACGAGATGGCGACGGAGATGTCGAGGGCTACGACATGGACGAACGCGCCCGCCTGATGGCCGACTTCCTCCTGTCGGCCCAGGCGGGCGCGGAGATCTTCGAGGGCTACGACCGGCACTTCGAGGAGGGGCTGACCCTCGTGATCGAGGGGATCGGGGCGCGCTACGGCGTCTCATGACACCCCGGCGCCTCAGGCCCGGCTCGCGCGCGCCCGCCGCAGGGCCCGGGTGATGACGGGCGGCAGCAGGTCCCTGGCGAGCCGGCGGGCCCTGGACGGGGCGGGCCGGGCCGGGCGCGCGGCCCGGGCCTCGGTGACCTCGGCGGGGGGAGCCGGGGCCGGCACGGGCGCCACGTAGTGCCGGGAGGTCGGGAAGGGCGGCGGCTTCATGCCCCGGGAGCGGGTCCGGATCAGCCGGTGCCCGGCCGCCTCCTGCACGCTCAGACCGACGTCCGTGCGCTGCCGCAGCATCTCCAGCAATTCCTCCTGGAGCGGCTCGGGGTCGCCCCAGGTGCCGTAGAGCTTCTGCGTGCTGAGGCAGACCGGCCGCAGACCCCGGTTGAGGACGGCCTCCCAGGCGGCGACCGAGACGCCCGGCGTGTGCTCGGAGCGGAAGTCGTCGAGCACCACCACGCCCCCGGGCTGCAGGATGTCGTGGGCGGCGCCGATGTCGCCGTACACGTGCTCGTACAGGTGCGAGGCGTCGATGTGGACGAAGCGGCAGGTGCCCGGGGCCACGTGCTCGGACACCACCGAGCTGGGGGCGGCGATCAC
Source organism: Streptomyces sp. DT190 (assembly GCF_049846985.1). Taxonomy (NCBI): domain Bacteria; kingdom Bacillati; phylum Actinomycetota; class Actinomycetes; order Kitasatosporales; family Streptomycetaceae; genus Streptomyces; species Streptomyces sp. DT190. The sequence goes on from NZ_JBNCNM010000012.1 coordinate 227,648, forward strand.
CGTCGGCAGGGTGTCGTGGAAGGAGAGGTAGTTCCGCTCGAAGGCCTGCCGGGTCAGCGCGGAGTACGACTTGGCGGCCTCCGCCTGGTTGGCCCCGTCCGGCGCGTCGCCCTCGAACAGGTCGCAGACCGTGAACGTCTCGCCGGGCTGCAGGTGGTGACCGAGCAGGATCGCGCTCTTGCCCATGTAGACGCCGAGCTCCAGCAGGTCGCCGCGGGTGCCCTGGTTCTGCTGCCGCTCCAGGAACCAGGTGAAGAGCATCTGGTCCAGGGGCGGGAACCAGCCCGGGACGTCGGAGAGTTCGCCGGGGTGCTTGTCGGTCACTTGTGCGTGGGTCATGAGACGAGCCTTCTCTGTGAGCGTTGCCCGAACCGACGAAGGGTTGAACGGCCCGTGAACAGCTCAGCGGGCCTTGGCCAGCAGCTCCCGCAGCCGTGGTGTCATCGGCTTCTCCACATACTTGTTCAGCAACCGCGCCAGCAGCAGCATTGACGCCACCGTCAGACAGAAAGTCACCGCCGAGGGGAGTCCCAGGCCGCGGTGCAGGGCGTGGATCACCACCCAGCCGAGGTGCTCGTGGACCAGGTAGAACGGGTACGTCAGCGCCCCCGCCACCGTCAGCCAGCGCCAGTTCGCCCAGCGCAGCCAGCCCAGCGCGATCGCCGTGACCGCCACGAACCCGAAGGTGACGACGAGCATGATGCCGACCGAGGAGCGGTACGAGAAGCCGCCCGCCTCGGGCGCGTGCCACAGGTCCTGCACCGCGTAGTGCTGCCCGATCAGCCAGCTCACGACGACGATGCCCCAGCCGTAGACGTCCCGCCGGTCGAGGTGGACGAGGTAGAGGCCGACACCGCCGATGAAGAACGGGGCGTACTCCGGCATCAGGACGATGTCGAGCAGCGGCATGTGCGCGTTGTCGGCGATCACGGCGGCCAGCGTCCAGCCCGCGCAGAACATGACGACCCGGCGCCGGGTGGCCCCGGGCAGCACGACGCACAGCGCGAACAGGGCGTAGAAGCGCACCTCCGCCCACAGCGTCCAGCACACCCCGAGCACCCGGTCCACGCCGAGCGGCATCTGCAGCATGGTGAGGTTCACCAGCGCGTCGCTGGGCGAGACCGCCTGGTAGGCGACCACGGGCAGCGCGAAGACGGCCGTGACGAGCAGGACCGCCACCCAGTAGGCGGGCAGCAGCCGGGAGGCGCGGGAGGCGAAGAACGACTTCAGCGGCCGGCCCCAGCCGCTCATGCAGATCACGAACCCGCTGATCACGAAGAAGACCTGGACGCCGAGGCAGCCGTAGGCGAGGAACTCGTGCAGCGTGGGGAACTGGAACTTCGGCGAGGAACCCCAGGCCTCGGTGACCTCGCCGTCGCGCCCGCCGTAGTGGTAGGCCGCGACCATCAGCGCGGCCACCAGCCGCAGGCCGTCGAGGGCGCGCAGCCGCCCCGCGGACTTCTCCCGGCGCCGTGGGACGGTCGTTGCGCCCGGGGGTTCGGCCGGCACGGCGGGACCGGGCCGGGGCTTACGGGTGCTGACGACCGTCTCGGTCACGCTCAAAACCTCTGTGTGGCTCGTATGTCCTTTACCTGAGCCGCCTGTGGGCGGGCAGGGCGCCTGTCACCCTAGGACGAGAGTTGACGGAATTACGTTCGATGGCGACAGGCTTCGCCCGCCGGTTTCCAGGGGTTCACCTGGATGTCGCCCAATCCGGCCGCCGGACACACCTTCTTCAGCGGCGCACCGCCTTGTTGCGCAGCGCCCGTGCCCGCCGGACCACCCGGCGCGCCGTGGAATTGCGGGGCAGGAACGCCAGCCGCTGCGGAATTCCGCCGGGCAGTCCGAGCGCGGTGAGGCGGCGCTTCTTGAAGTAACGCCGGGTGCGCGGACCGAGGTGCCGGGCGAGGAACTGCTCTGCCTGGTCCCGCAGCTCTGGATAGATCTGCGGCTGCATGGTGAACCCGACGGCGGTGAGGAGCCCGGGCAGGCGCTCGGCCGGCAGCACGTCACCCTCCGTGCCGCTCTCCAGACCGGGCAGCAGGGCGTCCGCCAGGGTGGTGGGCACGCGGTTGCTGTTCTGGTAGGGCGTCAGCCGCTCCAGCAGCAGTTCGGTGCCGATGCGGGCGACCGGCAGGTCGTAGAAGGCCGACGCCGTGAACAGGGCGGTGGAGAAGCAGCCGACGACCAGGGCGGGCCGGGCGCGGTCGAAGAGGACCTCGGCGAGGACGGGCGTGTCCAGCACGGTGAGGTCGACGCCGAGCTTCTCCGCCTCGGTCTCCAGGGCGCGGCTGTAGCGGGCCGGGGCGGTCGGGTGGGGCTTGAAGACGACCGTGCGGTGGCCGCGGGCGACGGCGCCCCGCATCATCCGCACGTGCAGGTCCTCCTCCTCCTCGGGGGAGAGGATGTTCAGCGCCGACAGGTACTGGCCGAGCAGCAGCGCCGAGTCGCCGGGCAGCTCGGGCAGGTCGGACACGGTCTCGGTGACCTCGCCCAGCACCTTCAGGAACGCGGGCGTCGAAACCAGGTGCGCCGGCACCCCGAACTCGGTCAGCAGCATCGGCGTGAGCCCCGGCACCAGGTCCAGGTGGAGCAGCCGCCGCACGCGGGTGCCGACCAGCGGGTCGAGCTTGTTGCGCGTGGGGCCGTAGCTCATCAGGCCGTCGGCGTAGACGTCGACGGGGGCGTCGGTGAACAGCTGGGCCACCGTCAGCGCGGGCGCCACCTGGATGGACTCCATGACCAGGCTGACGCGGTCGTCGCCGAGGTTCCACAGCATCCGCAGGTAGCGCTCGAAGAGCGGCACGTCGTCGGCGCGCGGAGTCCAGGCGCCGGGGTGGAAGGGGCGGATGGCCTCGTTCCAGGACAGCACCTCGTCGAAGTGCTCGCGCAGCGGCGCGAAGCCCGGCATCTCGTCCAGGGCCGGCGTGGTCTCCGGGGTCGCGGCGTTGTTGAACACCAGCAGCACCCGGCGGTCCGGCTCCTCGAAGAGGTCCGAGTCGATCGCGGCGGCCAGGGTGGCGACGCCGTACAGCGTCGAGGCGCAGAAGATCTGAGTGGTCCCGGGCATCAGGCGGCCGCTCCCGTCGTGGTCACCCGGCGGCGCAGCCGCCGCAGCTTGGACGCGCGGTCCATGTCCATGGCCTCCAGGGCGTCGGCGAGCGCGTCCTGCGGCATCCGCTTGATGGCCGCCGCGCTCATCGACCGCAGCTGCCTCGCCACGGCCGGTTCGAACCTGTCTTCGTTGGAGAGGTGGTGGGCGATGATCGCGCAGTAGGTCCGCACCGCCTTGGGCAGCAGCCGGTCCGCCTCGCGGTCCGCGGCGGTCTCCTCGATCACCTGGTCGAAGGCCCGGATGAAGTCGAGCTGGCGCACATCGCCGATCTGCGTCAGCGACGAGGCCACCCCGCGCCGGTAGAACACGCCCAGCAGGCTCACCACGGCGAACGACTCCGCCTCCCGGTGCAGCTTCCAGATCCACGGCCGGTCCTCGGCCGTGCGCAGCCCGTCGGTGAAGTGGAGCACGCCCTTGTCGACCAGGCGGCGGTGGTAGGCGCCGGCCCAGGCGTAGGCGTAGTCCACCGACGTGGAGCGGTGGGCCGGGAGGATGGCCTCGCGCGGGTCGAACGCCTCCCAGCGGCGGCCGACCGGGACCCGGTGCACCGAGCGGGCGCGGGCCGTGGCCTGCACATGGTCGGTGCGCACGAAGTCGCACCCCAACCCCTCGATGGCGGACACCAGTTCGGTGAGGTAACCGGGGGCGAGCCAGTCGTCACCGTCCAGGAACGTCAGGTACTCGCCCTGCGCCGCGTCCAGGCCGGTGTTGCGGGCGGTGGCGAGGCCGCCGTTCCTCTCGTGTCGGATGTAACGCACCTGCGCGACGTCCGAGAGCTCCTCGGCGGCCCGTTCGAGAATGGCCGGGGTGCCATCCTTCGAATGGTCGTCGACCAGGATGAACTCGAAATCGCGGTCGGCGTTCAGCCGAAGGCTTCTGAGGGTGTCCGGGGCATATTGCTGCACGTTGTAGAACGGCACGATCACGGAAAGCTTAGGCACCCGCAAAACGTTAGGAGCCCGGTCGGCAGCGGAACTTTCCGGTGAACGTACACCGGGTGAACTCCATGTGTCAGAACGGTGCACCCCGTGTACTTCCCGCTTTCCAGCGGGCCAGTTCGGCTCTCGGTGGGGTGTTGTTAACTTTTCGTTGAGTCGTGGTTCCGCCATACCTAGGATTCGCTTCCTAGCGTCATCGACGTGCCAGCAAGTACACCGAAGCGCCCGCGCATCGCGGTCCTCGCGGACTCCGACACCCGATGGAAATGGGGTGCGCTGACCGCGCACCGCATCGCCCCGGGACCGTCCATGGAAACCGGAGCGCGCGAGGACGCGCAAGTCGGCCCCGTCCTCGACGGATTCCTGCTGCGCGGCCGGGCCACGCCCACCCCGCGCCAGCTCAGGGAAGTGGGCGTGCGCGCCGACACCCTGCGGGAGGTCACCGCCGTCGAGTTCCTGCGCGCCATGGCCGAGGAGTCCTACGACGTCCTGGTCCTGTCCCTGGTGGGCGGCGGTGTGCAGGCGATGCTGCACGGCCTCAACAAGGTCTGGGAGGGCCGCACCTCGCGGCCCGTCGTCGTCACCGGCTACGTCGGCGTCGTCTACGAGAAGCTCGCCGACGGCCTGCTGCTGCGGCACGGCGCCGACCTGGTCCTCGCCAACTCCCGCCAGGACGCGGACCGTTTCCGGGCCGTGTACGAGGGCGTGGGCGCGGACGCCTCGTCGGTGACGGAGGTGGCCCTGCCGTTCCTCGGCGGTGCGCCGTACGAAGGTGAACACGACCCCTCTGCGCAGCGAGGGCGCAGGCCCTACACGGTCGTCTTCGCCGCCCAGCCCTCGGTCCCCGAGAGCCGCAGGGACCGGACGTACCTGCTGGACCGGCTGGTGCAGCACGCCCGCAGGCACCCCGAGCGCGAGGTGCTGCTGAAGCTGCGCTCCAAGCCGGGCGAACACACCACCCACATCGAGGAACTGCCCTACCAGAAGCTGGTGCAGCGCCTCGATCCGCCGACCAACTTCCGCCTGGTCTACGGCAACATGGGCGAGGTCCTGGACCGGACCGACCTGCTGGTGACGGTCAGCTCCACGGCCGCCCTGGAGTCGCTGCACCGCCGTATCCCGACGGTCGTCCTGACCGACCTGGGCGTGCGCGAGTCGCTGGGCAACCACCACTTCGTCGGCTCCGGCTGCCTCGCCTCCTGGGACCAGCTGGACGCCGGGCACCGCCCCGCGCCCGACGAGGAGTGGGTCTCCCGGCAGGGCGTCGCGGCGGACGGTTCGTACGACTCCGCCTTCGACGCGGCACGCGAGCGCATCGCCGAGCTGCTCGGCCGGCCCGGCGGCCTGCCCCCGCTGACCCCGTACTACACCCCCGTCACCGCGCCCGGCTATCTGCCCGGGATCCTCGCCCGCCACCACCTCGGCCCGGACGGCACGCCGCTGCCCGGAGCACCCGCCGCCGACAGGGAGCCCGGGCCGGTGCGGCAGATCGTGCGCCGGGCGGCGCGCGGCGCCTACCGGCACGGCGTGCAGCGCGTGGCGCCCGTCATCCGGCGGATGGGGGAGCTGTGAGCCGCCCCGAGACCCCTGCCCAAGGAGTAGACCCCATGTCCCGACCGGAAGCCGGCCAAGGCACCTCCGTGCGCCGCGTGCTCGCGGTGATCCCCGCACGCGGCGGCTCCAAGGGCGTACCCGCGAAGAACCTGCTGCCCGTCGGCGGCGTGCCGCTGGTGGCGCGGGCGGTGCGCGAGTGCCGCGCCGCGCGGCTCGTGACCGACGTCGTGGTCTCCACCGACGACCAGGCCATCGCCGCCGCGGCCCGCCAGGCCGGCGCCGAGGTCGTGCTGCGCCCGGCCGCCATCGCCGGGGACACCGCCACCTCCGAGGCCGCCGTCCTGCACGCCATGGACGCCCACGAGGCCCTGCACGGGGCGCCGGTGGACGTGGTGCTGCTCGTGCAGTGCACCAGCCCGTTCCTCCTGCGCGAGGACATCGACGGCGTCGCCGGCGCGATCGCCGAGAACGGCGCCGACACCGCGGTGACCGTGGCGCCCTTCCACGGGTTCATCTGGCGCGACGCCGACGCCGCCGAGGACCTCGCCGCGGAGGGCGGCGCCGAGGCCGGCGGCTACGGCGTCAACCACGACAAGTCCTTCCGGCCCCGCCGCCAGGACCGCCCGCAGGACCTGCTGGAGACCGGCGCCGCCTACGCCATGGAGGCGACCGGCTTCCGCAAGCACCAGCACCGCTTCTTCGGCCGCACCGAACTGGTCCGCACGGACCCGGCGCGCGTGCTGGAGATCGACGACCCGCACGACCTCGCCCGCGCCCGGGCCCTCGCCCCGCTCTTCGACGCGGACCGGCCCGGCGCGCTCCCGACCGCCGACGACATCGACGCGGTCGTCCTCGACTTCGACGGCACCCAGACCGACGACCGGGTGCTCGTCGACTCCGACGGACGGGAGTTCGTCTCCGTGCACCGCGGGGACGGACTCGGCATCGCGGCCCTCCGCAGGAGCGGCCTGAAGATGCTGATCCTGTCCACGGAACAGAACCCTGTGGTCGCCGCCCGGGCCCGGAAGCTCAAGCTCCCGGTGCTGCACGGCATCGACCGCAAGGACCTCGCGCTGAAGCAGTGGTGCGAGGAGCAGGGCATCGCGCCGGAGCGCGTGCTCTACGTCGGCAACGACGTCAATGACCTCCCGTGCTTCGCCCTCGTGGGCTGGCCCGTGGCGGTCGCGAGCGCCCACGACGTCGTGCGCGGCGCCGCACGCGCGGTCACCACCGTCCCCGGTGGCGACGGCGCGATCCGAGAGATCGCCAGCTGGATCCTCGGCCCCTCTCTCGATTCCCTCACCAAGTAAGGACATCTCCTGCCATGAGCACCAACTCCCGTATCCGCCAGTTCGGTTCGCGCGAGGTCGGCCCGGGCCGTCCGGTCTACGTCTGCGGTGAGATCGGCATCAACCACAACGGCGAGCTGGAGAACGCCTTCAAGCTCATCGACGCCGCCGCCGAGGCCGGCTGCGACGCCGTCAAGTTCCAGAAGCGCACCCCCGAGATCTGCACCCCGCGCGACCAGTGGGACATCGAGCGGGACACGCCCTGGGGCCGGATGACCTACATCGACTACCGCCACCGCGTGGAGTTCGGCGAGGACGAGTACCGCGCCATCGACGACTACTGCAAGTCGAAGAACATCGACTGGTTCGCCTCCCCGTGGGACACCGAGGCCGTCGCCTTCCTGGAGAAGTTCGACGTCCCCGCCCACAAGGTGGCCTCCGCCTCCCTCACCGACGACGAGCTGCTGCGCGCCCTGCGCGCCACCGGCCGCGCGGTGATCCTCTCCACCGGCATGTCGACGCCGAAGCAGATCCGCCACGCCGTCGAGGTCCTCGGCTCGGACAACATCCTGATGTGCCACGCCACGTCGACCTACCCGGCCAAGGCCGAGGAGCTCAACCTGCGCGTGATCAACACTCTGCAGCAGGAGTACCCGAACGTCCCGATCGGCTACTCCGGCCACGAGACCGGCCTGCAGACCACCCTCGCCGCGGTCGCCTTGGGCGCCACCTTCGTGGAGCGCCACATCACCCTCGACCGCGCCATGTGGGGCTCGGACCAGGCCGCCTCCGTCGAGCCGCAGGGCCTGACCCGCCTGGTGCGCGACATCCGCACCATCGAGGCCTCCCTCGGCGACGGCGTCAAGAAGGTCTACGAGTCCGAGCTGGGCCCGATGAAGAAGCTGCGCCGCGTCGCCGGCGTGGTCGCCGAGGCGGAGATCGCCACGGCCGCGGGCGAGCCGGTCGGCGTCTGAACGCACCACCCCCACCCCACCCCTTACGACGGGACGGTCGTACGTCGATGAGCCCCCGCGCCGGGAACGCCGGCCCCCACACTCTCGCCTTCGTCGAGAGCCCGGTACAGCTGCTGAACGTGCTGGAGTGGGCGCACGCGCACGCCCCCGGCGTGGGGCTCACCCTCGTGGTGCTGTCGCCCGTCGACCCGATGACGCGCGGCCAGCTGCGGCGGATGTCCGACCTGGCCCGCGACGAGGGGCACGAGGTCCGCTGGGAGGAGGCGCGCGGCGGCCCCCTGGCGCCCTTCCAGACCATCGGCGGCCTCGCGGGCCTGCTCCGCAGGGCGCGCCGCGTCGTTCTGGGGGACCCCTTCTCCCGCTACGTCCAGCTGCTGCTGACGATCACCCGCGCCCGTGACCTGGTCGTCGTCGACGACGGCACGGCGACGATGGAGTTCGTCGGGCAGCTGGCCCGGGGCGAACGCCTGGTGCGCTGGCACCGCAAGGGCGGCCGCCCCGGCCCGCGGGACGTGATCTTCGCGCCGGTGTCGGCCTCGGCGCGGCGGCGGCTGACGCCCGGCGACAGCCGCCGCATCGAGATCTTCTCCTCGATGCCGATGGAGCAGACCCCGGCGGGCGTGACGGTCCACGCCAACGCCTTCGCCTGGACCCGGGCCCGCTTCGGCCCGCCGCGCCTGACCAAGGGAGCGGACATGGTGGGCACGTCCCTGGTGGAGACCGGTGTGGTGGACGACGGCCGCTACCTGGAGGCCGTACGCGCCCTGGCCGCGGCCCACGGGGCCACGCGCTACTTCGCCCACCGCCGCGAGAGCACCGAGAAACTGCACCGCCTGGCGGTTCAGACGGGCCTGGAGATCGTCCGCCCCGAGCTCCCGCTGGAGCTGATCGCCCGCCGCGGCCCCATCGGCCGCACCATCCTCAGCTTCCCGTCCACGGTCGTGCACACCCTCCCGCTCGCCCTGTCCGGCACGGAGGTCCGCGTCGCGGTCTGCGACATCGACCCGGCCTGGCTCACCGAGCACGCCTCCCCGCGGGCCCAGGGCTTCCTCTCGGGCGTCACGGGCACGGCCCGCGAGGCCCACGGCCTGACCACGGCGGCCCCCACGGCACCCACGGAGCCCATGGCCCCCCAGGACACCGCCGCTCCGCCCGAGACGGCCACCTTCACGACGATCCCGGGCCCGGCGGGCCTCACCGGCACGCCGGGCGCGGTGGCGGCGGGCTGAGGCCGGGGTGGCCGCCGCGGTTCACCCGGGCCCGGCGGATCCGCCCGGCCTGCGGGCCAGGACGAACGCCCGGGGCAGTTTCTCCCCCGGCTCCGGCTCCCGCAGCACCCGGGCGTGGAGCTCCAGGCCCGCCTCCCGGAGGCGGTCGGTCACCGACTCCGGGGTGCGCCAGTAGCAGTCGAGGGAGATCTCCCGGCCGAAGCGCTCCGACAGGCGCAGGTGCCCGTCCACCGCGCCGGACTGGAAGGCGAGCAGGACGGGCGCGCCCGGAACCAGGACGCGGTGGAACTCGGCGAGGACCGACGGCAGGTGCTCGTCCGGCACATGGATGATCGAGTAGAGCGCGACGACGCCCCCGAGCGAGGCGTCCGGCAGGTCGAGCGCGGTCATCGAACCGACGTGGAACCGCAGGTCCGGGTGGGCCCGGCGGGCCAGCTCCACCATGCGGGGCGAGAGGTCCACCCCGAACACCGGCAGCCCGAGGTCGCGCAGCCGGGCCGTCACGTACCCGGGGCCGCTGCCGAGGTCGGCGACCGGAGGCCCCGGGGCACCCCCGCGCGCACCGGCCAGCGCGGCGAACGCCGTGAGCAGCGCGCTCTCCAGCGGCCGGCCGGCCAGGCTGTCCGGGTGCTCGTCGGCGTAGGCATCGGCGACGGCGTCGTACGAGGACCGCGTCGGGTCGAGGAACTCGGGGCTGTCGGCGCGCACGGGGCGCACCCTATCGGCGTACGCGTCCGGCAGGTGAACGCGCCCGTGTTCGGCGCGCAAGGCGTGGTATCCGTGAAGGAGGATGGAGGGATACCGAAACGCCGAGCCGGGTGTGACCGAAGTCACGCCCTGTGGCCGCGAGGGCCGGTTCGGCCCGAAAGGCAGGCGAGTTTACCCATCTCAGTCGATAGCCATGCGTCCGTCAGTCATATTTTCTTCCCCTAACGGGTTGAAGTTTTGTTGATCCTGGGTCGGGCGACCACCCCGGCGCCCTACCCTTCAGAGGGTGAAGCCACTGATGTCACTGGAGTCCGAGGTCGACCTTCCCGCGGGAGCCGTGCTTCCCGGCGCGCTTCCCGACGCCCTGCGCGCCGAGCTCATCGCGTTCCGGCGCGATCTGCACATGCACCCGGAGCTCGGCAACCAGGAGTTCCGCACCACCGCGGCGATCAAGGAACGGCTGGAGGGGGCCGGCCTCAGGCCGCGCGTCCTGCCGGTCGGGACCGGACTCGTCTGTGACATCGGTGTAGCGGGCGACCAGTGGGACGGGGGCCCCAGCATGCTCGCCCTGCGGGCCGACATCGACGGCCTGCCCATCCCGGACACCAAGACCGACTGCGCCTACCGCTCGACCGTGCCCGACCGCGCGCACGCCTGCGGCCACGACGTGCACACGACCGTCGCCCTCGGCGCCGGCCTCGTCCTCGCCGACCTGCACAAGCGGGGCCAGCTGCCCCGTCCCGTCCGGCTGGTCTTCCAGCCGGCCGAGGAGGTGCTGCCCGGCGGTGCCGCCGACGCGATCAAGGGCGGGGCGCTGGACGGCGTCGGCGCGATCATCGCCGTGCACTGCGACCCGCGGGTGGACGCCGGGAAGATCGGGCTCCGCGAGGGCCCCATCACCTCCGCCTGCGACCGGCTCGAGATCGGCCTCGACGGCCCGGGCGGCCACACCGCGCGCCCGCACCTCACCACCGACCTGGTCACCGCGGCGGCCCGCGTGGTCACCGACGTGCCCGCCCTGGTCGGCCGGCGCTTCGACAGCCGCAGCGGGCTCGCCATCACCTGGGGCCGCATCGAGTCGGGGCACGCGCCGAACGTCATCCCGCAGCACGCCGAGCTCTCCGGCACCGTGCGCTGCCTCGACATCGAGGCGTGGCGGCAGGCCCCCGACGTGGTGGTCGCGGCGATCGACGAGATCGCCAACCTGCACCGCGCCAAGTCGGAGATCAACTACGTGCGCGGCGTCCCGCCCGTCGTCAACGAGCCCGGCGTGACGGAGCTGCTGCGCGACGCGATGATCGCCCGCCGCGGGGTCGACTCCGTCGTGGGCACCGAGCAGAGCCTCGGCGGCGAGGACTTCTCCTGGTACCTGGAGCACGTGCCCGGCGCGATGGCCCGACTGGGCGTGCGCACCCCGGGCGAGCGCCAGATCCGCGACCTCCACCAGGGCGACTTCGACGTCGACGAATCGGCCATCACCGTGGGCGTCGAACTCTTCACAGCGGCAGCCCTGGTCAACGGCCTGCGGTAGACCCGTCAGGGGCGCGGGGAACCGCGCGACGAGCCACGACGGCGCCGCGCCGGGATGACGCCCGCGCCCCCCACGGCGGCTCCCGGTTGCGAGCGGCGCAGCCCGGGGGCAGCCTGGTGCGCGTGACGAGCAGGCACGCGCCGTGTCCCCGAGTACACCTTTCGACCCCGTTCGATCCCGTGGTTCACAAGGGCGTAACCGGCCATCGGCACGAATGGATAACGGCCCCGCGGCGACCCGTTCCCAGGAGTGTCTACGCGCGTTAATGTGCGCCGAACTGAGCACCCGCTGCGGAGCTTCGGAGAATGGGGAACTTCAGATGCGTCGGATTTCGAAACTGACCCGCGTCGCGGTGGGGGTCGCGTCGCTGGGGCTCGTCGCCACGGCTTGTGGCGGCACCAGCAGTGACAGCGGCGACAGCGACAGCAGCGACCGCGGCGTCGCCATCGCCTACGACGTCGGCGGCAAGGGTGACCAGTCCTTCAACGACGCCGCCTACGCCGGCCTGACCAAGGCCAAGGACGAGTTCGGCTACAAGACGGCCGACATCGAGCCCACCGAGGGCGAGACGGACGCCGACAAGGAGCAGCGCCTGGCCTCGCTGGCCAAGCAGGGCTACAACCCGGTCATCGGCGTCGGCTTCGCCTACGGACCGGCCATGAAGGCGGTGGCCTCCAAGTACCCGAAGACCACCTTCGGCATCGTGGACTCGGTCGTCGAGGGCAAGAACGTCGCCTCCCTCGTCTTCGCCGAGGAGCAGGCCTCGTACCTCGCCGGCGTCGCCGCCGCCAAGGCCACCAAGAGCGACGTCGTCGGTTTCGTCGGCGGCGTGGACATCCCGCTGATCCACAAGTTCGAGGCCGGTTACAAGCAGGGCGTCGAGGACACGAAGCCCGGGGTGAAGGTGCTGTCGCAGTACCTGACCCAGACGGCCGAGGAGGGCGGCTTCTCCAGCCCCGACAAGGGCAAGGCCGCCGCCGAGGGCCAGATCGAGAAGAAGGCGGACGTGCTCTACGCGGCCGCCGGTCTGTCCGGTCAGGGCGTGATCGAGGCCGCCGCCAAGGCGAAGGTCTGGGCGATCGGCGTCGACTCCGACCAGTACAAGCAGGCCGCTCTCGCGCCGTACAAGAACTACATCCTCACCTCCGCGCTCAAGGACGTCGGCGGCGCGGTCTACGCGCTGGCCAAGTCGGTCCAGGACGACAAGCCGCTGACCGGCACGCAGACCTTCGACCTGAAGGTCGACGGCGTCGGACTGTCCGAGTCGAACCCGGAGTTCGCCAAGGTCGCCGGCCTCAAGGAGGCCGTGGACAAGGCGAAGCAGGGCATCGACGACGGCTCGATCAAGGTGAAGACCGAGTAGGACCGCCCTCGCAGGGCACCAGGGCGGGCGGGCACCTCAGGGTGTCCGCCCGCTCGGCGTTTTCCCGGCGGCGGATCACCCAGCGCCACCCCTCGTTTGCGGTCGGCAACACCCGGGCCCAGGCCCGGTGATGGCTTTGGCCACGGGCCTATAACAAGGTGGACAGAAGGGGTTTTCAGGCAGGTCTACGCGCGTTAATCTGCGGCGAAGCCAGCGCTGAAGCTGAACCGTCCCGGCGCTGTGCGACCTCGGTTGTACGACAGGAGCACCCACACATGCGCCGGATTTCCCGGATCACGGTCGCAGGCGCAGCGACCGCCTCCCTGGCCCTCGCGCTCTCCGCCTGCGGCGGCACCTCGACCTCCGGGTCGTCGGACTCGAAGGGCGACAAGGGCCTCGCCATCGCGTACGACGTCGGCGGCAAGGGCGACCAGTCCTTCAACGACGCCGCGTACGCGGGCCTGGAGCAGGCGAAGAAGGAGTTCGGGTACGCGACGGCCGACGTGGAGCCCACCGAGGGCGAGACGGACGCCGACAAGGAGCAGCGCCTGGCCTCGCTGGCCAAGCAGGGCTACAACCCGGTCATCGGCGTCGGCTACGCGTACGCCGCGGCCATCAAGGGTGCCTCCGAGAAGTTCCCGGACACCACCTTCGGCATCGTCGACGACGCCACCATCAACTCCAAGAACGTCGCCGACCTGGTCTTCAGCGAGGAGCAGGCCTCCTACCTGGCTGGTGTCGCCGCCGCCAAGAGCACCAAGTCGAACGTCGTCGGCTTCGTCGGCGGCGTGGACATCCCGCTCATCCACAAGTTCCAGGCGGGCTTCGAGCAGGGCGTCAAGGACACGAACCCGAAGGTCAAGGTCCTCTCCCAGTACCTCACCCAGACGGCGGAGGAGGGCGGCTTCTCCAGCCCCGACAAGGGCAAGACGGCCGCCGAGGGGCAGATCGAGAAGAAGGCCGACGTGGTCTACGCGGCCGCCGGTCTGTCCGGTCAGGGCGTCATCGAGGCCGCGGCTGCCAACAAGGTGTGGGCCATCGGCGTCGACTCCGACCAGTACCAGCAGGAAGCGCTCGCCAAGTACAAGGACTCGATCCTGACCTCGGCGATGAAGGACGTCGCCAAGGCGGTGTACAACCTGGCGAAGTCGGTCGAGGACGGCAAGCCCGAGACCGGTATCGTTCGTGGCGATCTGAAGACGGGCGAGGTGAGCCTGTCGAACTCGAACCCGAAGTTCGCGGACGACGCCGAGCTCCAGGAAGCCATCAAGACGGCCAAGGAGAAGATCATCAGCGGCGAGATCAAGGTCAAGAGCAGCTGACGAGCGACTGCCTCGTAGCAGGCGGTAACCCCCGGGGTTACGTCCGCCGGCGGGGTACGGGGAGCTGCTCCTCGTGCCCCGCCGCCGCGGGGCGTCGGCCCCTTTGTATGCCGTAGGGGCGCTACGCGCGTAGACGGCCCCCGTCCCCAGGAGAGTGCGCCATCAACGCGTCCAGCAGCCCTCCGGCCGGAGCGGCGGTCAACGATTCGGTGACCGCTGTCGAGCTCGCCGGGATCACCAAGCGTTTCCCCGGTGTCGTGGCCAACCACGACATCCACCTCAGCGTCCGCAAGGGCACCGTGCATGCCCTCGTCGGTGAGAACGGCGCCGGCAAGTCGACCCTGATGAAGATCCTCTACGGCATGCAGAAGCCGGACGAGGGCACCATCACCGTCGACGGCGAGCAGGTCGCCTTCTCGTCACCGGCCGACGCCATCGCGCGCGGCATCGGCATGGTCCACCAGCACTTCATGCTCGCCGACAACCTCACGGTCCTGGAGAACGTGGTCCTCGGCAGCGAGAAGCTCTACGGCATCGGCGCCAAGGCCCGCCGCAAGATCAAGGAACTCTCCGAGCGCTACGGCCTCGACGTCCGGCCCGACCTCCTGGTCGAGGAGCTCGGCGTCGCCGCCCGCCAGCGCGTGGAGATCCTCAAGGTCCTCTACCGCGGCGCCACCACCCTCATCCTCGACGAGCCGACCGCGGTGCTCGTGCCGCAGGAGGTCGACGCGCTCTTCGCCAACCTGCGGGAACTGCGCGCCGAGGGCCTGTCGGTCATCTTCATCTCGCACAAGCTCGGCGAGGTGCTCTCCGTCGCCGACGACATCACGGTCATCCGCCGCGGCACCACCGTCGGCACGGCCGTCCCCAGCGAGACCACCCCGCGCCAGCTGGCCGAGATGATGGTCGGCAGCGAGCTGCCGACGCCCGAGACGGCCGAGTCCACGGTCACCGACCGCCCGGTCATCAGCGTCGAGAAGCTGCGCCTGACGGCCCCCGGCGGCAAGGCCCTCCTCGACGACATCACCTTCACCATCCACGCGGGCGAGGTCCTCGGCATCGCCGGTGTCGAGGGCAACGGCCAGACCGAGCTCGTCGACGCGCTGATCGGCCTGCGGGCCGCCGACTCCGGCACCATCCGGCTCGGCGACGAGGAGATCACCTCCTGGCCGACCCGCAGGCGCCGCGAGCAGGGCATCGGCTACATCCCCGAGGACCGCCACCGCCACGGCCTGCTCCTGGAGGCCCCCCTCTGGGAGAACCGCATCCTCGGCCACGTCACCGAGAAGCCGCTCGCCAAGGGCGTCTGGCTGGACCCGAAGGCGGCCCAGGAGGACACCCGGCGGATCGTGACGGAGTACGACGTCCGCACCCCCGGCATCGACGTCACCGCGGCCTCCCTGTCCGGCGGCAACCAGCAGAAGCTGATCGTCGGCCGCGAGATGAGCCACAAGCCGCGCTTCCTCATCGCCGCCCACCCCACCCGGGGCGTGGACGTCGGCGCCCAGGCCGCCATCTGGGACCACATCCGCGAGGCGCGCCGTGAGGGCCTTGCGGTGCTGCTGATCTCCGCCGACCTGGACGAGCTGATCGGCCTGTCCGACACGCTGCGCGTGATCTACAACGGCAAGCTGGTCGCGGACGCCGACCCGGCCACCATCACCCCCGAGGAGCTCGGCTCGGCCATGACCGGTGCCGCCACCGGGCACCTCGAACACGACGAGACCGCCGAAGAGACCCCCGAGACCCCGGCGCCCGCCCCCGAGCCGTCCGAGTCTCCGGAAGACGAGGCCCGCTGATGAAGAAGTTCGACAAGGAGCGCGTGCTCCTCGCGGTGGCCGGTCCGGTCATCGCGCTCGCCGTGGCCTTCGTCCTGAGCGCGATCGTGCTGATCGCGTCGGGCAAGAACCCGGTCGAGCCGTTCGCCCTGATGTTCGAGCAGATCGGCTTCTCGGACATCCAGGTGCTGGTCATCAACCAGGCCTCGATGTACTACATCGCGGCCCTGGCGGTGGCCATCGGCTTCCGGATGAACCTGTTCAACATCGGCGTCGACGGCCAGTACCAGCTCGGCGCCATGATGGCCGCCATCGTCGGCGCCCACATGAACCTGCCGGCCGCCCTGCAGATCCCGCTGCTGCTCCTGACGGCCGTCCTCACGGGCGCCTTCTGGGCCGGCATCGCCGGTGTCCTCAAGGTCACCCGCGGCGTCAGCGAGGTCGTCGCCACGATCATGCTCAACGCGATCGCCACCTCCGTGATCGCCTACCTGTGGCTGCCGGACGTCTTCGGTGTGAAGGTCGGCAACAACAACACCACCGGCGAGATGTACGAGTCCGGCTGGATCCCCGGCATCCCGATGGGCGCCGCGGGCGAGATCTACGGCCTGGTGCTGCTCGCCGTGCTGCTGGGCATCGGCTACTGGGTCGTCCTCAACCGCACCCGGTTCGGCTTCGACCTGCGCGCCTCCGGTGCCTCGCAGACCGCCGCCGCGGCCAGCGGTGTCGACCCCAAGCGCATGGTGCTCAGCGCCATGCTGATCTCCGGCGGCATCGCGGGCCTGGCCGGCCTGCCGATCCTGCTCGGCGACACCCACACCTACAGCCTGAACTTCCCCACCGGCATCGGCTTCCTCGGCATCGGCATCGCCCTGCTCGGCCGCAACAGCCCCGTCGGCATCGCCTTCGCGGCCCTGCTGTGGGCCTGGCTCGACAAGGCCTCGCCCGAACTGGACTTCCACGGCTACGACAAGGAGATCGCGGTCATCATGCAGGGCCTGATCGTGCTCTCGGTCGTCGTCTCCTACGAGGCCGTCCGGGAATGGGGCCTGCGCCGCCAGCAGCGCCGCGTCGGCGCGGAACTGGCCGCCGGTCACGTCCTCGGCGCCCACAACACCACGAAGGAGGTGGCTGGCCGATGACCGCTCCTACCTCGGCGATCGACGTCAACCAGCCCACGCTGCAGCCCGCGGCGCCGACGGGCCGCCGCCTGTCGTGGCCCGTCCTGCTGCTGATCATCGCCGGCGGACTGGCGCTCACCTCGATCGTCCGCCTCATCACCGGCGCCGACGGCATCACCAACGTCAGCCAGATGTCCACCGCGCTCCAGCTCG
Source organism: Streptomyces sp. DT190 (assembly GCF_049846985.1). Lineage (NCBI taxonomy): Bacteria > Bacillati > Actinomycetota > Actinomycetes > Kitasatosporales > Streptomycetaceae > Streptomyces > Streptomyces sp. DT190. Next base: position 244,783 of record NZ_JBNCNM010000012.1, read on the forward strand.
CCGTGCCGATCGGCCTCGCCGGTCTGGGCGGTCTGTGGGCCGAGCGCGCGGGCGTGGTCAACATCGGCCTCGAGGGCATGATGATCCTCGGCACCTGGTTCGGCGCCTGGGCCGGCTTCCAGTGGGGCCCGTGGACCGGTGTCCTGGTCGGCATCCTCGGCGGTGCGATCGGCGGTCTGCTGCACGCCTTCGTCACCGTCACCTTCAACGTCAACCACATCGTCTCCGGCGTGGCGATCAACATCCTCGCCCTCGGCGCCACCCGCTACCTCGCGCCCCTCGCCTTCGAGGGCCACACCGGCGGCTCCGCCAAGCAGTCCCCGGCGGTGGACTCCCTCGGCCACTTCACGGTGCCGGGGCTGTCCGACGCCCTGCGGGACCTGAACAACCAGGGCTGGTTCTTCGTCTCCGACATCGCCGGCCTGCTCGGCGGCCTGGTCACCAACGTGTCGTGGCTGACCCTGATCGCCATCGCGCTGATCCCCGCCACCTGGTGGATCCTGTGGCGCACGGCGTTCGGCCTGCGGCTGCGCTCCTGCGGTGAGAACCCGGTCGCCGCCGAGTCCCTCGGCGTCAACGTCTACAAGTACAAGTACATCGCCGTCGTCGTCTCCGGCGGTCTGGCCGGCCTCGGCGGTGTCTTCCTGTCCATCGTGGCCAACCCCTTCTACCTGGAGGGCCAGGTCAGCGGCCGCGGCTTCATCGGCCTCGCGGCGATGATCTTCGGCAACTGGATGCCGGGCGGCCTCGCCCTCGGCGCGGGCCTGTTCGGCTACACCGACAGCCTCAACCTGCGCGGCGGCTCCGCCAACGTGCACGCCCTGCTGCTGCTCGGCGCGCTGCTGCTGATCATCGGCGCGATCTGGCTGGTCGTCCGCAAGAAGTACGTCCCCGCCGTGATCACCGCGGTCGTCGCCGCCCTGGTGTTCGCCTGGTACGCCTCCACCGACGAGGTCCCCAACCAGGTCGTCTCCGCCACGCCGTACGTCATCACCCTGATCGTCCTCGCGCTGTCCGCGCAGCGGCTGCGCATGCCGAAGGCGGACGGGCTGCCGTACCGGAAGGGACAGGGCAAGTGACCGACGCCCGCCCGGCCGTGGACTGGGAGCGGCTGCGGGAGGTGGCCCGGGAGGCCATGTCCCGGGCGTACGCCCCGTACTCCGGCTACCCGGTCGGCGTGGCGGCCCTGGTCGACGACGGCCGGATCATCTCCGGCTGCAACGTCGAGAACGCCTCGTACGGGATCGGCCTGTGCGCCGAGTGCGGCCTGGTCTCCGAGCTGCACAACACCGGCGGCGGCCGGCTGACGCACTTCGCCTGCGTCGACCGCGACGGCGCGCCGCTCGTCCCGTGCGGCCGCTGCCGTCAGCTGCTGTACGAGTTCGGCGGCCCGGACCTCCTGCTGGAGACCCCGGCGGGGATCCTGCCGCTGTCGGAGATGCTGCCGCAGGCCTTCGGGCCCGGCCACCTCAGCAAGTAACTCCCGTGCGGCCCTCCTGAGTCGATCAGGGGGGCCGTACGGCTTGTGGAACCCTCGGAAGGAAGCCAAGCCATGGCCATGGACGCCATCTCCGTCATCCGCGCCAAGCGGGACCGCGGCGAACTCAGCGACGAGCAGATCGACTGGGTCATCGACGCGTACACCCGCGGGGAGGTCGCCGACGAGCAGATGTCCGCGCTCGCCATGGCGATCCTGCTCAACGGCATGAACCGCCGCGAGATCGCCCGCTGGACCGCCGCGATGATCGCCTCCGGCGAGCGCATGGACTTCTCCTCCCTGTCCCGCCCGACCTCCGACAAGCACTCCACGGGCGGCGTCGGCGACAAGATCACCCTCCCGCTGGCCCCGCTGGTCGCCGCCTGCGGCGCGGCCGTCCCGCAGCTGTCCGGCCGCGGCCTCGGCCACACCGGCGGCACCCTCGACAAGCTGGAGTCGATCCCCGGCTGGCGGGCGCTGCTCTCCAACGAGGAGATGCTGCACGTCCTGGACACCACGGGCGCGGTGATCTGCGCGGCGGGCGACGGCCTGGCCCCCGCCGACAAGAAGCTGTACGCGCTGCGCGACGTCACCGGCACGGTCGAGGCGATCCCGCTGATCGCCTCCTCGATCATGTCGAAGAAGATCGCCGAGGGCACCGGCTCGCTGGTCCTGGACGTCAAGGTCGGCACGGGCGCCTTCATGAAGACCATCGAGGACGCCCGCGAACTGGCCTCCACCATGGTCGGCCTGGGCACCGACCACGGCGTGCGGACGGTCGCGCTCCTCACCGACATGTCGACCCCGCTGGGTCTGACCGCCGGAAACGCCCTGGAGGTCCGCGAGTCCGTCGAGGTCCTGGCGGGCGGCGGTCCCGCGGACGTGGTCGAGCTGACGATCGCCCTGGCCCGCGAGATGCTCGACGCGGCCGGGGTGAAGGACGCCGACCCGGCGAAGGCCCTGGCCGACGGCTCGGCCATGGACGTCTGGCGGCGGATGATCGCGGCGCAGGGCGGCGACCCGGACGCGGAGCTGCCGGTGGCCCGCGAGCAGCACGTGATCAAGGCCCCGGCCTCCGGTGTCCTCACCCGCCTCGACGCCTACGACATCGGCGTGGCCGCCTGGCGCCTGGGCGCGGGCCGCGCCCGCAAGGAGGACCCGGTGCAGGCGGGCGCGGGCGTCGAGATGCACGCCAAGCCGGGCGACACGGTGACGGAGGGCCAGCCGCTGCTCACCCTGCACACCGACACCCCGGACCGCTTCGCGTACGCCCTCCAGGCGGTCGAGGGCTCCTGGGACATCGCGGCCGCGGGCACGGACTTCACGCCGTCGCCGGTGGTGCTGGAGCGCATCGCCTGACCCGCGCTCCGCTCGGGCCCACGCACGAGGGCGGCGCACCCCGGCAGTCGTCCGGGGTGCGCCGCCCTCGTGCGTGCGGGCCCGCCGCGTGCGGCCGCGGCGGCGCCACGGCGGTCACCGCGGGTCGGATTCGCGCCCGGCCTTCCGCCGGAGGCAGCCGAGGCCCGTCCGGGCCGGGGGTGCGCACGGCCGGCCCGGCCGCCTCCGCGCCGCGGGCGGCCCGCCAGTCCTGCCGGTCCCGCCGGTCCTGCCGGTCCCGCCGGTCCTGCCGGTCCCGCCGGTCCGGGAGGGCCCGCCGGTCCGGGAGGGCCCGCGGCTCGTCCCGGCCGCCGTCGCCGGCGCCGCGCGGGACGACCGCGGGGACCGGGGAGGGGGAAGGGCGTGCCCTCCGGGACGACCGGGGCGGCGCCGTCCAGGACGGTTTTGTCGCCGTGGGACGGGCGTGGGCCGGTCGCCGCTCCGGCCGGGCCGGTCCTGGGAGGTGCTCCTTCACAGGCCGCGGCCGGTCACAGGCTGCGGGCGGTGATGTCGCCGTAGGCGGTGGTCGCGTGGATGGTCAGGGCGGCGGAGGCGCCGTCGCTGTTGCGCAGGGTGTTGTTGACCCGGCCGTGGGCGGTGCCGGCGTCCAGGGAGGCGGAGACGCCACGGGCGGCGCCGACCGTGATCCCGCCGTGCTCGGTGCGCAGCCTGAGCGTGCCGCGCAGGGCCTCGTCGACGGTGATGTCGCCCTTCTGGGTGCTGATCTCCGCGGCGCCGTTCAGACGGCCGACCGTGACGTCGCCGGCCGCGACGACCAGCCGGGCGTCCGCGACCTCGTCGAGCTTGACCGTGGCCTGCGCGCCCTCGAAGACGACGTCCCCGAGCCGCCCGACACCACGGAGGTCGCCGGCGGCGACCTTCGCCTCCACGGGGGAGCCGGCGGGCAGCTGGACGGTGACCTCGACGGCACCGGAGTGCCCGAGGATCCGCTTCTTGGCCTCGGGGGCGGTGATCCGCAGGACACCGTCGGCGCAGGTGACCTCGATCCGCTCCGCGGCCCGCACGTCGCGGTTCTCGGAGGCGTCGGCGGGCAGGACCTCGACCGTGGTGTCGGCGTGGTCGGCGGCGATGAGGCGGAGGTTCCCGGCGGGGATGTCGAGGACGGCGGAGACCGGGCCGGTGGTGTGGAACTTCTGCATCGTGCACTCCTTCGATCCGCGTTTCTGACACCGCAAACGCTACGTTGCGTTCATGGGCGTGGCAACAAGCTTGTTGCACATGAAACGCATCGATGCAGGTAGAGCTGGTTATTTCGTTGCAACGGGTTATGAGGTAATGCAACAGCGGAGTACGTGACGCGTTGCAATCGAACCAGGTGAACGCTACTGTGGGGCCTCCACGCGCCACGGAGGAGATCGCGATGCCGGGAGGCAGACTCACCCAGCAGGAACGCCAGCAGATCGCGCTGGGACTGGCCGACGGACTCGCCTACGCCGAGATCGCCCGACGCCTCGACCGCCCGACCTCGACCATCACGCGCGAGGTGATGCGCAACGGCGGCCCCACCGCCTACCGCGCGGACCTCGCCCACCGCGCCACCGAGCAGCGCGCCCACCGCCGCAGGAAGGCGGCGCCCGGCGGGGGAGCAGGCGCGCCCCCGATGCCCCACGGCCGCGACCCCGAGGCGGTGCGCGCGTACGAGGAGGTGTTCACCACCCTCTTCATGCGGCAGGGCCTGCCCAAGATGATGTCCCGGGTGCTGACCTGCCTGTACACCACCGACGAGGGCAGTCTCACCGCCGCCGAACTCGTCCGCCGGCTCCAGGTCAGCCCGGCGTCCGTCTCCAAGGCGGTGGCGTTCCTCGAAAGCCAGGGCCTCATCCGCCGCGAGCGCGACGAGCGCCGCCGTGAGCACTACATCGTCGACGACGACGTCTGGTTCCAGTCGATGATCGCCGCCGCGGAGGGCAGTGCCGAGATCGCAGCGGCGGCGCGGCAGGGGGTCGGCATCCTCGGCCCCGGCACCCCGGCCGCCGTCCGCCTGGAGGGCATCGCCCGCTTCGTCGACTTCGTCAGCGAGAGCATCACCCGCGCGGCCGAACAGGCCCGCGGCGTCCTCTATGCGAAGCCCCCGGTGGCAGCGGACGGCACCGCCGAGCCGGACGCGGACCCGGACGACGACGACCAGGCCACGACCGCCACGACCGCCACGGTCTGAGGGGGCGCGCGCTCCACCGGCGCGCCACCGGCGTTCCACCCCCCCGCACGCCCCCGACCGCGGCGAGGGCCCCGGACCCAGCCCGCCCGCCCCGAGCACGCCTCCCCAGGCCCCACGCCCCGCCCACCGCGTCACCCCAGCAGAGCCGCCACCACCACCAGTACCGGCACTGCCAGCACCGTCGACAGCAGGATCGCCTCGCGGGCCAGCACCTCGCCCACCCGGTAGCTGCTCGCGTACGTGAACAGGTTCTGCGCCGCCGGCAGGGCGGACGTGACCACCACGTCGAGCAGGGGAGCCCCGTGCAGACCGAACACGCCCGCCGCCAGGGCCCAGGCGGCCAGCGGCTGGGCGACCGACTTGAGGGCCACGGCGAGGAGCACCGGGCCCCGCTCCGCGCCGCGCAGCGGCAGGGTGCTGCCGCGCAGGGAGATGCCGAAGGCCAGCAGGACCGCCGGGACCGACATGTTGCCGATCAGGACGAGGGGGTCCATCAGCGGCCCCGGCACCGTCACGCCCGACGCCGACGCCGCCACCCCGGCCAGTGAGCCCAGCGCTATCGGGTTGCGCAGCGGGGTGAGCAGGCGCTGCCACAGGGGCCGCTTCTCGCCGCCGCCCGCGAGGTCCAGGATCGTGAGTGCCACCGGTGTGACACCGACCAGCTGGAACAGCAGCACCGGCGCGACCAGCGACGCGTCGCCCAGCACGTACACGGCGATCGGGATGCCCAGGTTCCCGGAGTTGACGTAGCTGGAGCACAGGGCGCCGATCGTGGTGCGGCCCACCCCCCAGCCGCGAGCGGCGCCCACCGCCACGAAGACGCCCGCCGCCGCTGCCGTGCTCAGCGCCGTGACCAGCAGCCGGTCGGAGAAGATCACCGACAGGTCGGCCCGGGCGAGCGTCGTGAACAGCAGGGCGGGGGAGGCCACGTGGAAGGCGAGCCTCGTGAGCACCTCGCGCCCGCCGTCGCCCAGGTACCCCCGGCGGCCGATCAGATAGCCGACCCCGATGACGACGGCGATCACCGCGAAACCGCTCAGCACCCCTTGCACGGCACCCCCCGACCGGCGGAGGAGGAGTCACACGGCACGGGAGGGGAAGATGCATGGGGCATACAGCAAACCCTCCGGGTCGAGCCGCACCCGGGTCAATGTGATCCTCGCGGCGCCGACGGACCGGACCGCCCGATGAGTTACCGCCGCCCGCCCGGTCTACCGCTCGTGGACGCCATGACACCGCCCGTGCTCGTACTGCCCGGAGCCGTCACCCGGGACGAGGTGAACGGGCTGAGCGACGACGTACGGGCACTGCTGCAGGCCGGCGGTGCCCGGGTCGTGGTCTGTGACGTCGCAGGGCTGGGCCCGCCGGGCCTGGCCGCCGTGGAACTGCTGGCGCGGCTGCAGCTGGCCGCCCGCCGGGCCGGGGGCCGGATCCGGCTGCGCGACCCCGACCCGGCCCTATGCGCCCTGCTCGACCTGGTCGGTCTCCGCTTCGAGATGGAGGGGGAGGTCGAAGAGCGGGAACCAGCGCTGGGTGTCGAGGAAGCAGTGGAACCCGGTGATCCGGCCGTCTGAGATCTCCAGCACCTGGACCGCCCACGGCGTGAAGCCGCCCTTCTCCGGGTCCGGCTTGTACTGGGCGAACCCCGGCAGGCCGTTGACCTGGACCGGCACCAGCCGGGAGCCCGCGCAGGGCGCGCCGAGCGTCGTCATGAAGCCCGTGATGTCCCGCACGCCGGTCAGCCACAGGTCGAACGGCGGCATCGTCATCACGGCGTCCTCGTGCAGCAGCGCCGTGAGCGCCGTCATGTCGTAGCCCTCGAAGGCCGCGACATAGCGGTCCAGCAGCTTCTGCTGGTCCTCGTCGAGCGGGTCCGACACGGCCGCCTCCGCGCCCGGCTCCTGCCGCTCGGCGAGGGTGGCGCGGGCCCGCTGGAGGGCGCTGTTGACCGATGCCACGGACGTGCCCAGCAGCTCGGCGACCTCGCTCGCCTTCCAGGCCAGCACCTCGCGCAGGATGAGCACGGCCCGCTGCTTGGCCGGCAGTTGCTGCAGGGCCGCCATGAACGCGAGCCGCACGGACTCCTTGGCGACCGCCGCCTCCGCCGGGTCGTGGGTGGTGGGCAGCACGCGGGCGTCCGGCATGGGCTCCAGCCAGGTGTTGTCCGGTCGGGGGGAGAGGGCCGCCTGGGCCAGCGGGGTGGAGTCCGTGAGATCCATGGGCCGGGCGCGCTTGTTGCCCGCGGTCAGCATGTCCAGGCACACGTTCGTCGCGATGCGGTAGAGCCAGGAGCGGAGGCTGGAGCGCCCCTCGAACTTGTCGTAGCTGCGCCAGGCGCGGACCATGGTGTCCTGCACCGCGTCCTCCGCCTCGAAGGAGGAGCCGAGCATCCGGTAGCAGTAGCCCGTCAGCTCCGTGCGGTGTGCCTCCAGCCTGGTGTCCAGATCCGTCGGTGTCGCCGTGCCGTTCGCCATCTCCACCCACCCCTGTGGACCTTCTGTTCGCGCGCCATCGCGCCCCAGCACTTCGGAAGCTACCGCAGCCCACTGACAACGGCCCCCTGAGCGGGCAAAGGCGCAGGTGGGAAGGGGTGATCACTCCTCGGGGGTCCCGCCGCACCCCCTTCGCAGCAGGCGCACCGGGAGCGGCCCGGAGCCTCAGGCGGCGGTGGCGACCCGCTGCCGCAGCCGTGCCGCCCGCGTCCCGAACACCGTGATCGTCACGACGCCCAGCACCGCCAGCAGCCCGACCCCGACGGTCCCGGCCCAGCCGCCCGCGTGGAAGGCGAGGGCGCCGGCCGTGCTGCCCGCGCTGGAGCCGATGTAGTACGCGGACTGGTACAGCGCGGAGGCCTGGGCGCGGCCGTGCGCGGCGGTCTTGCTGACCGCCGAGGAGGCCACCGCGTGGCCCGCGAAGAAGCCCGCCGTGATGAGGACCAGGCCCAGCAGGACCAGCGGCAGGGAGCCCGCCAGGGACACCAGCAGACCCGCCGTCGTCGTCCCGCCGGCCGCGTACAGCGCGCCCCGGCGGCCCAGCCGGCCCACCAGGCGGCCGGCGGTCGACGCGGACACCGTGCCGACCAGGTACACCAGGAAGATCGAGCCGACGATGCCCTGCGGCAGCCCGAACGGTGCCTCAGTCAGCCGGTAGCCGATGACCGTGTACACACCGCCGAACACCGTCATGAACAGCGCGCCGATCGCGTACAGCCGGCACAGCAGCGGGTCGGACAGGTGGTCGCGGACGGTGCGCGCCAGCACGCGGGGCCGCAGCGAGCCGGCCGTGAAGTGCCGCGGCGCGGGCAGCAGCGCCCGGAAGGCCACCGCGCAGGCCACGGCGAGCGCGCCGACGACGCCGACGGCCACCCGCCAGCCCCACTCCTGCGCGACCCAGCCGGTGATCACCCGGCCGCTCATCCCGCCGACGCTGTTGCCCGCGACGAACAGCCCGATCGCGGTGACCAGCGCCTTGGGGCTGACCTCCTCCGCGAGGTAGGCGGTCGCCGACGCCGGCAGCCCGGCGAGCGCGGCGCCCTGCAGCGCCCGCAGCACGACCAGGACGCCCAGCGAGGGGGCGAAGGGCACCAGCAGCCCGACGGTCACCGCCACGGCCAGCGAGGCCGTCATGACGGTCCGCCGTCCGAAGCGCTCCGACAGCGCGCTCATCGGCAGCACGAACAGCGCCAGTCCGCCCGTCGCGGCGGCCACGGTCCAGCTCGCGTCGCTCGCGGTCACCCCGAACTCGCCGGAGATCAGCGGGAGCAGCGCCTGGGTGGAGTACAGCAGCGCGAAGGTCGCGACACCGGCGAGGAAGAGGGCGAAGCTCATCCGGCGGTAGCCGGGCCCGCCCGGGGACATGCGGGGGTCGGAAGCAGGGACGGAGGCAGCGGCGCCCACGACGGTGGACGCCCCGGTACTGGCGGGAGACATGCCTCGAACCTACGGACGCCGCCACTGATCCGTCCAATGCATGGAACGGTCATAATCGTTCCCATGGTGCATCAACACAGTTCAGCGGAGTGGCTGTCACCGTTCAGTGACACAGAAGACATGGTGATGTCGCTGGCCCCGCGCCTGGCGTACTTCGCCGGCGTGGCCCGCACCGAGCACGTCACCCGCGCGGCCCGGGAGATGGACGTCCCGCAGTCGACGCTCTCCCGGTCCATGGCCCGGCTGGAGCAGGACCTGGGGGTGGACCTGTTCGCCCGCCACGGCCGCACGGTCTCCCTCACCCCGGCCGGCCGCACCTTCCTCACCTCCGTCGAGCGCGCCCTGGGGGAGATCGGGCGCGCCGTCGAGGAGGTGCGGGCCGACGCCGACCCCGCCACCGGCAAGGTCGCCTTCGGTTTCCTGCACACCATGGGCGCCGAGACCGTGCCCGGCCTCCTCCAGGCCTTCCGCGCCGACCACCCCCGCGTCCGCTTCAGCCTCGTGCAGAACTACGGCGAGGCCATGCTGGAGCGCCTGCGCGCGGGCGACCTGGACCTGTGCCTGACGTCCCCGGTCCCCGACGCCCCCGACCTGGTCGCCCGCCGCCTGGACGAGCAGAAGCTCCGCCTGGTGGTCCCCGCCGACCACGCCCTGGCCGGCCGCCGCCGCGTCCGCCTGGCCGAGGCGGCCGACGAAACCTTCGTCACCCTGGAACCCGGCTACGGCCTGCGCCGCATCACCGACGACCTGTGCGCGGAGGCCGGCTTCAAACCCCGCATCGCCTTCGAGGGGGAGGAGGCCGAGACCCTGCGGGGCCTGGTGGCGGCGGGGCTCGGAGTCGCGCTCCTGCCACCGCCGGCGGTCCCGCGCCCCGGCGTGGTCGAACTGACGGTGACCGCACCCAGGGCGGTCCGGGAAATCGGCGTGGCCTGGCTGGAGGGCCATCCGGACACGCCGCCGGTGGCCGCCTTCAAGAAGTTCCTTCTCTCGAGAAGGGGCAGCCTGTTGCCCTGATCCCGGGGGCGCGGGGAACTGCGCGGGCGACCGCACACGACCCGCGGGCCGAAGAGCACGGCAACCCGGACGGCGCTACCGCCGCGCAGGACTGAATCCCGCAGCGAGCGGCATCCGCAGCCCCAGCGGCGGCGGCGCGGCCAGCGCGTCCCGCACGGGCCGCGACACGGCCCGTCCGAACACCGCCCCCATCACGAAGTCCTCGGCCAGCGCCAGTACTTCGTCCCGGTACTGGTGCAACCCGTGCCCGTCCGCGTGCACTTCGAACCGGCACACGTCCCGGTTCGCCTTCTTCGCCCGCGCCGCCAGCCGGAAGGACAACTCCGGGTCCGTCCGCCCGTCGTTGGTGCCGTGCACGATCAGCACCTGCCGGCCCACCAGCTGCTTCACCGGTTCGGGTGGCGCGGCCACGTCCTCCTCCGGCAGCCAAGGAGCGAGCGCCACAGCGGAGTTGACGGCCTCGTGCCCCGCCGCGCGCAGCGCCGCCCGCCCGCCCATCCCGATCCCGGCGAGGCAGACCGGCACGTCCCCGTACCGCCGTACGGCCTCGTCCGCCGCCCACGCCGCGTCGCGCGCGAGATTGGCCTCGCTGCCGTTCCAGCCGCGGCAGCGGTAGTGCACCACGTGGACGGCGAGCCCCTCCTCCCGGCCCGCGCGGGCCAGCCGCCGCCCCAGGGCACGGACCGAGGCCGTCGCCAGCAGGGGCGCGGGCCTGCGGCCGGAGACCTCCTCGCCACCGGGGAGCAGCAGCACCACGCCGCTCACCGCCGTCGGCTCCGGTCCGAGTGTCCTTCCCAGCCGGGCCATGCGAGCCGGCGTCGCTTGGTGTGCCATGACAGAACAGTGTCAGAAGGGCGGGTGTACTCCACCCGTCCCGGGGGTCACCGTTACGTATCGACGGAAACGTAAAGCAGCCGGGGACGCGCCGTCTACGCGCGTAGGAGTTACAGTGCGGAAATGACGAGCCAGACCATCGCGAACACCCCGACCACGGACCAGATCCGCCGGGCGCCCAAGGTTCTGCTGCACGACCATCTCGACGGCGGCCTGCGTCCCGCCACGATCGTCGGACTCGCCCGCGACAGCGGCTACACCGAGCTCCCCGAGACCGACCCGGAAAAGCTCGGCGACTGGTTCCGCGAGGCCGCCGACTCCGGTTCCCTGGAGCGGTACCTGGAGACGTTCTCGCACACCGTCGCCGTCATGCAGACCCGCGACGCCCTGGTCCGGGTCGCCGCCGAGTGCGCCGAGGACCTCGCCGCCGACGGCGTCGTCTACGCCGAGGTCCGCTACGCGCCCGAGCAGCACCTGGCGGGCGGCCTGAGCCTCGAAGAGGTCGTCGAGGCCGTCAACGAGGGCTTCCGGGAAGGCGAGCGGCGCGCCCGGGAGAACGGACTGCGCATCCGCGTCGGCGCCCTGCTCACCGCCATGCGGCACGCCGCCCGGGCCCTGGAGATCGCCGAACTCGCCAACCGCTACCGCGACCTGGGCGTGGTGGGGTTCGACATCGCGGGTGCCGAGGCCGGCTACCCGCCCACCCGGCACCTCGACGCCTTCGAGTACCTCAAGCGCGAGAACAACCACTTCACCATCCACGCCGGCGAGGCCTTCGGGCTGCCCTCCATCTGGCAGGCCCTGCAGTGGTGCGGCGCCGACCGGCTCGGGCACGGGGTGCGCATCATCGACGACATCACGATCCACGAGGACGGCCGCGTCGAACTCGGGCGGCTCGCCTCCTACGTCCGGGACAAGCGCATCCCGCTGGAGCTGTGCCCGAGCTCCAACCTCCAGACCGGGGCCGCGTCCTCGTACGCCGAGCACCCCATCGGGCTGCTGCGCCGGCTGCACTTCCGGGCCACCGTCAACACGGACAACCGCCTGATGTCCCACACCAGCATGAGCCGGGAATTCGAGCACCTTGTCGAGGCATTCGGCTACACGCTCGACGACATGCAGTGGTTCTCCGTCAATGCGATGAAATCAGCGTTCATTCCTTTCGATGAACGACTGGCCATGATCAATGACGTGATCAAGCCCGGATATGCCGAGCTGAAATCCGAATGGCTGTTCCGTCAAACTGCTTCCACCAGCGGTTCTTCACCCTCCGAGGGCTGACCGGGCGGAAATCGGCACACGGCGAATGCGGGCGGTGTTCACAATCCGTCCGCATTTCGATGTTTGCGGCGGGCGGCGCCGGGTGTCTACGGTCGCTGGACCCCTCACACCCCGTCATCCATTACGAGGACGCCTTTCATGAAGCAGTCTGCTGCCAAGTCCCTCGGTGTCGCCGCTCTCGGTGCCGCTTTCGCCGCCGCCGGTGCGGGCGCCGCCAACGCCGCCCCGGCCCTCCCGGACACCGCCCAGACGCTCGAGACCGTCACGACGGCGCTCCCGGCGGAGCAGCTCTCCCAGACGCTGCCGGGCTCGGGCGAGGCGCTGGGGCAGGGCCAGACGGCGGCCGGTGCCGGTCTCGCCGCCGCCCAGCCGGTCGCCGAGCAGCTGCTGGCCGAGGGCCCGACCGGCCCCGCCGCCAAGCTGCTGGGCGGTCTCCCGGTGCAGGGCCTGCCCACGCACGGCCTGCCGGTGAACGGCATTCCGGTCGGCTGACCGCACGCCGAGGCGGACACCCACGCCGATGGGGCGCACCCCTGGACACGGGGTGCGCCCCATCGGCGCTTCGGCGCCGGCGCGTCACCAGGCCGTCTGCGCCTTGCTCTGCGTCCCGCTCTCCGACGGCAGCAGGATCCACAGGGCGATGTAGAGCAGGAACTGAGGGCCCGGCAGCAGGCAGGAGACCAGGAAGATCACCCGCATCGTCGTGGCGGAGGTGCCGAAGCGCCGTGCCAGTGCGGCGCACACTCCGCCGATCATGCGGCCGTGGGTGGGGCGGGCGAGGCGGGACATGCGCGACTCCTTCAACGTCGGTGCGTGAGGCCTCCGGTGCGAGTACCCCATCTGCACTCCACGCTACGGAGACGAAGGGGGCAAAGCGTCGCTCCACGGGGCGATCCCGACCCTGGGAATCGTCGGGGTCCGACCCTGAGCCGGCTCCTCGGCGGCCAGGGGTGCGCGCGGCGGCCACACGGTGGCGCGGCGGCGCAGCCAGGAGCGCCCGGCGGGCACCAGCGCGAGATGCGCGAGGGCGACGCCCGCGGTGTTCAGGAACAGCGAGTCGACATCGACGACCTGGCCGGGAACCCCGGTCTGCAGCAGCTCGATGCTCAGCGACAGCAGGGCGCCGGCCGCGGCGGTGCGCAGCAGCGACACCAGGGGCGAGACGACCAGCCGGCCGCTCGCCATCGGCAGCAGCACCCCCAGCGGGGCGAGCAGGGCCAGCTTCTCGCCGATCGGGCGGACCGCCCCGGGCCAGCCCAGGGCGAGGTCGGCCCGGACCCCGGCGAAGGGCCGCAGATTGGCGGGCATCACCCAGGGCACGTCCAGCGGTCGCAGCGTCAACCAGGCGACGAACACGAGATGCGCGACGAGGAGGACACCTCCTGTCACCCGGACGCGGAACGCGGCGCTGCCGCCGATGGAGCCTTGACGCTGCACGCCCCCCTAGACGCCGCCCCCGGCAGGATCGGTTCCGGGAGGGGCCCCGGTACGCCGGTGAGGCATGCGCCACAACCGGCCCGCGTCACTCCGCGGCGACCTCCTTGGCGGGCGGTGCCGTGCTGCCCGGGCGGGCCCGCACCTCGTCGGTGCACTCGTAGCGGCGCGGCGGCTCGGCGCCGGGGCCCGCCAGGACCACGGAGCCGTCGCCCTCGGCGGCCGCCGAGTCGGAGAAGGTGCACACGATCTGCGCGAGGGCGTACGAGGTGAGGCTCTCCGGCGCCGTGCCGAGCCGCAGCGTGTCGTCCGGGTCGCCGGGCCGGGGCCCGCCCACGGTGATGCCGCCGCGGACGTCCGTGCTGTACCCGGCCTCCTTCTCGGCCGGCGACGGCGGCTGCGCGAGCTGGTCCAGCAGCCCCTGCGCGACGAGCACACGCCGCTCGGAGTCGGCCGCGCCGTCCGCGACCCGTACGGTCCGGTCGACGGTGACGAGCTGGGAGCCGCACAGCAGGAACACCTGCACCGGCAGCCCCCGCGCGGCTTGCGTCGACACGTCCGGCTCGGTCAGCGAGCACTGCACCCGCGAGGGCGCGGGCCCGAAGTTCGTCGGCACCTCGGTGGCCCGGATCCCGCACCCGGCGAGCAGCACGGCGAGCACCGGGAGGCCGGCCAGCCGGGACACGCGCGCCGGGCGCCGCCACCGCCCGTCCCGGGCCGTGATCGCCACCGGGGCCGGGCGGGCCCGCCCGGGCGCCACCGGGCCCGCACCGCGTGCCGCCGCAGCGGCCCGTGGACGTCGTACGGTCATCGGGCGTCCCCCTTCGCGTCCTCACCCGTGTCGTGGCCCGCCTCGTCCCCCGGCGCGTCGCCGTCCCCGGCGGGCCGCTCCCCGGGCTCGGAGGAGTCGCGCGGCAGCCGCAGGGTGAACACCGCGCCGGAGTCGGGCGAGTTGGCCGCGGTGATCTCGCCGCCGTGGATGTGGGCGTTCTCCAGGGCGATGGACAGGCCCAGGCCGCTGCCCTCGGAGCGCGGCCGGGAGGCGCTGGCCTTGTAGAAGCGGTCGAAGACGTGCGGCAGGACGTCCTCGGGGATGCCGGGCCCGTGGTCCCGCACCGCGATGACGAGCGAGTCGTCCTCCTCGCGGACGGACACCCGCACCGGGGAGCCGCCGTGTTTGAGCGCGTTGCCGATGAGGTTGGCCAGTATGACGTCCAGGCGGCGCGGGTCCAGCCGGGCGTGGATGCCGCGCTCGGCGTCCAGCTCGACCGCGTCCAGCCAGGCGCGGGCGTCGATGCAGGCGGTGATCTGGTCGGCGATGTCGACGTCGTCCAGCACGAGCCGGGCGGTGCCCGCGTCGAAGCGGGTGACCTCCATGAGGTTCTCGACCAGGTCGTTCAGGCGGCGGGTCTCGCTGACGACGAGCCGTACGGCCGGCTCGATCATCGGGTCCATGCTGCCGGTCTCCGCCTCCAGCTCCTCCTCCAGCACCTCCGTGACGGCGGTGATGGCGGTCAGCGGCGTCCGCAGCTCATGGCTCATGTCCGCCACGAACCGCCGGGAGGCCTCGTCCCGCGCGGCCATGTCGGCGACCCGTTTCTCCAGCGCCTCGGCCGCGTTGTTGAAGGTCCGCGACAGATCGGCCAGTTCGTCCGTGCCGGACACCCGCAGCCGGGTGTCGAGCTTGCCCTCGCCGAGCCGCCGGGCGGCCGCCCCGAGCCGCTGCACCGGCTTCAGCACGGTCGTCGCCGCGGCCTGCGCGAGCAGCGCCGAGCCGATCAGCGCCAGGCCCGTGGCGATCCCCAGCGACCAGGCCAGCGAGTTGAGGTCCTTGGCCTCCGGCTCCAGGGACTTGAGCATGTACCCGGTCGGGCCGCCGCCGATCACCCGCGTGCCCGCCACGAGGTAGGGGGTGTCGTGGTCGACTATCCGCTGCCAGTACAGGTGGTGCGGGTGCTTGTTGGTCCCGTCGACCTTCTGCGTCTTGTTCACCGCGGTGCGCAGCGACACCGGCACGTCTTGCAGCGAGAAGCCGTTCAGCCCGCCGGAGCTGCCGTAGACGGTCCTGCCGTCGGCGTTGCGGGCCACCAGCAGCACGCTGAAGCGCTGGTCGCTGCCGGCCATCTGGCCCGCCGTGTGCTGCAGTTCGTCCTGCGTCGGCCGCTCGGGCAGCGCGCTCGCCCGGTTCTGCATCTCCTGCTCGAAGTCCCGCAGCACGGCGTCCTGGGTGCGGGTGAGCACGGCCTCGCGGTTGAGCCAGTACGCGATGCCGGACGCGGACACGGCCGCCGTCAGGGCCACCAGGCCGAAGACGAGGACCAGCCTCAGCCGCAGGCTCGTGAAGCGCAGCCGCGACAGAACTCCCTTGCGTGCCGCGGTCCAGCCGCGGGTACCCCCCGGGTCCTGCTGGGTCACTGAGGCGGATCCAGCCGGTAGCCGACACCCCGCACGGTACGGATCAGCGTCGGGGACGACGGCACGTCCTCGACCTTGGCGCGCAGCCGCTGGACGCAGGCGTCCACCAGCCGCGAGTCGCCCAGGTAGTCGTGCTCCCAGACCAGCCGCAGCAGCTGCTGCCGGGACAGCGCCTGCCCCGGCCGCCGGCTCAGCTCCAGCAGCAGCCGCAGCTCGGTCGGCGTGAGCTGGAGGTCCTCGCCGTTCTTGGTCACGGTCATCGCCGAGCGGTCGATGACGAGGCTGCCGAAGGTCGCCGCGTCGTTGGACTCCCGCTCGCCGCGCCGCAGCACGGCCCGGATCCGGGCGTCCAGCACCCGCCCCTGCACCGGTTTCACGACGTAGTCGTCGGCGCCGGACTCCAGCCCGACCACCACGTCGATGTCGTCGCTGCGCGCGGTCAGCAGGATGATCGGCAGTTGGTCCGTGCGCCGGATGCGCCGGCACACCTCGAACCCGTCGATGCCGGGCAGCATCACGTCCAGCACGATCAGATCCGGCCGCTGCTCGCGCAGCAGCTTCAGACCGTCCTCACCGCTGGCAGCGGTCGCCACGCGGTGTCCCTGGCGCGTCAGTGAGAGCTCCAGGGCCGTCCGGATGGCGTCGTCGTCCTCGATCAGCAACAGGGAAGGCACGGGCTCATTCTGGCCCATGGAGGGCTCGGGGTTCGACCGGTGGGCCCGAGAGGATCCCGCCGGTACCCGTGAACCCTGTGGACGAGGTGTGTGCGTCCTGTGGCCGGCCCCTGTGACAGGTCTGTGACAGTCGGCGGACACGGCGATGAAAGTGCCGCGGCAAGCTTTTCGGCACAGGCAAGGAAGCCCGCCCGACCGGCGGGCCGCACACCGGAAGTCCACGACGGGGGGCGCGAGATGAACACGCTGCACGGCACCAGCACCAGCGCAGTGATCACGCGTCTGCACGACGTGCACCGGGGTCCGGAGAAGTCCGGTGCCGTGAGCGGGCGGGGGTGCGCTCGCGGCACCGGGCGTCAGCACACCGGGTTCATGACGGTGGTTGACGCACGCACGGGGGAGAGCAAGGGGACGGGGGCGGTTCACGGGGGAGCCGCGTACGGGGAGGACTCGGGGGAGCGCCGTTCACTGACGGAGGCGGAGTTCACCGCCTACGTCCAGGAGCGCCGCGCCTCCCTGTACGCCACCGCCTACCACCTGACCGGCGACCGCTTCGAGGCCGAGGACCTGCTGCAGAGCGCCCTGTTCTCGACCTACCGGGCGTGGGACCGGATCAGCGACAAGGCCGCGGTCGGCGGGTACCTCCGCCGCACCATGACCAACCTGCACATCAGCGCCTGGCGGCGCCGCAAGCTCAACGAGTACCCGACCGAGGAACTGCCGGAGACGCCCGGCGACACGGACGCGATGCGCGGCACCGAGCTGCGCGCGGTCCTGTGGCAGGCGCTGGCCCGGCTGCCCGAGCTCCAGCGCACCATGCTGGTCCTGCGCTACTACGAGGGCCGCACGGACCCGGAGATCGCGGACATCCTCGACATCAGTGTCGGCACGGTGAAGTCCAGCATCTGGCGGTCGCTCCGCCGGCTGCGCGAGGACGAGGTCCTCAGCTTCGGCCGTGACGAGGAGGACGCCTTCGGCGAGCTCGTGGCCTGAAGGTACGGGGGGGAGCACCACAGGAGGGGGCCCACGGGGGATCTGTGGAGACGCTGGGGGGCGTCTTCCCAGGAGAGTGGGGACAGGGGGGACGGGGGAAACGGGGAGCGGGACTGGAGGGCCGGGGGGTCCGTCCAGTCCCGCTTTTTCACGTCCCGGGGCCGTCAGGCCGCCGTGCGCATGCCCTCGCAGCGGCCCGCCGCCGCGGCCGCCAGCCGGCCCATCGCCTCGTCGCGGTCGCAGGCGTACGCGCCCAGCGCGGTCTGGCGCGCGACGATCGAGCGCTCCTGCCGCATCAGGCGCCAGCCGCGGCGCAGCAGGAACGTCACCGACTTGCGCCCCTCCCTCAGATCCCGCAGGAAGCGGCGCCGGAAGGTCTTCACCGAACCGCGGCTCAGGCACAGCGCGTCGGCGAGGACGCCGAGCTCGCGGCAGCGCGTGACGATCTCCGCGGCGAAGATGCCCTCCGCGATGAACAGCGGGGTGCGTCCGATGTCGACCGTCTCCGCGCCGGTACGGGCGCTGAGCCCGAGGTCGTAGACGGGCACCTCGGTACGGCCCGTGCCGCACAGCTCGGTGATCGCGGCGACGGCGGCGTCCGCGTCCCAGGAGTCCGGGTGGTCCCAGTCGATGTCGGAGCTCCCCGCCACCAGGGGCAGAGTCGGGTCGTCGCCCTCCTTGTAGAAGTCGTCGAGGCGCAGCACCGGAAGGCCGGAGCGGGCCGCGAGGAGGGACTTGCCGGAGCCGGAGGGGCCGCAGAGCAGCACGACTCGCGCGGGTATGGGCAGAGGGGAACTCACGGGACACCAGTGTGAGGCATCCATCGGGCGCCGTACGACCCCGCGGGTCGGCTTTGATGCGCGCGTCACACCTCAACTACCCTTCGCGT
This sequence comes from Streptomyces sp. DT190, assembly GCF_049846985.1. Classification (NCBI taxonomy): domain Bacteria; kingdom Bacillati; phylum Actinomycetota; class Actinomycetes; order Kitasatosporales; family Streptomycetaceae; genus Streptomyces; species Streptomyces sp. DT190. The sequence goes on from NZ_JBNCNM010000012.1 coordinate 263,279, forward strand.
TGATTCGGTTACCGAGTGCATCAGAAGGTGGCAGCGATGGCCCGACACGACTCCCCCAAGAAGCCGACCGCCCGGCGCGCTCTGGCCCTCCTCGCCACCGCGGGGGCGGCGCTGGGCGCGGGCACGACGACGGCCGCGGCGGACACCACGTCCCTCCTCGGTGTGGTCAACACCCGCCCCACCGACCTCGGCAGGATCGACCCGCAGTCCGGCCTCCAGGCCACCACCGGCACGCTCGGCTACGTCACCGGCCCGGTCGCCGGCCTCAAGCCCAACCCGCTCGCCGGCACCGGGGTCGATCCGCTCGACAACGGCGTGGGCACCCAGCTCGCCGACTTCAAGCCGATGACGTCCCAGGCGCTGACGGGGCCGGTGGCGCAGGCCCAGTCCATCGCGAGCATCCCGGTGGTGGGACAGGCGGCCGGGCTGCTCTCGCAGCAGTAGGCGCGCACGCGGCGAAGCCCCGGCCCTCCCGGACGGAGGAGGGCCGGGGCTTCAGCTGTGGGGGGCGCCTAGTAGGAGGAACCCGACGCGCCCAGCGACCCCGTGGGGTGCCAGACCGTCTTGGTCTCCAAAAACGCCGTCATGCGGTCGGTGCCCGGCGTCCGCGCGTAATCCACAGGCTGTGGACGGAGAACGCGCTTGAGGTTGTCGGCCGCGGCGATCTCCAGCTCCTTGGCGAGGACCTCGTCGGCGCCCGCGAGGTCGATCGCGTTGACGTCCTGGTGGGCGGCGAGCGGGGTGGCGATCTCCGCCGTGCGGCCCGACAGGACGTTGACCACGCCGCCGGGGACGTCCGAGGTGGCCAGCACCTCGGCCAGCGACAGGGCGGGCAGCGGGGCCTTCTCGCTGGCCACCACGACCGCCGTGTTGCCGGTGGCGATCACCGGGGCGAGCACCGACACCAGGCCCAGGAAGGACGAATCCTGCGGTGCCAGGACGGCGACCACGCCCGTCGGCTCGGGGGAGGACAGGTTGAAGAACGGGCCCGCCACCGGGTTGCCCCCGCCGACCACCTGGGCGATCTTGTCGGTCCAGCCCGCGTACCAGACCCAGCGGTCGATCGTCGCGTCCACGACGACGGCCGCCTTGGACTTCGACAGGCCCTCCGCGTCGGCCACCTCGCGCACGAACTGGTCCCGGCGGCCCTCCAGCATCTCGGCGACGCGGTAGAGCACCTGGCCCCGGTTGTAGGCCGTCGCCCCGGACCAGCCGCCGAACGCCTTGCGGGCCGCGACGACCGCGTCCCGGGCGTCCTTGCGGGAGGACAGGGGCGCGTTGGCCAGCCACTTGCCCTTTGCGTCGGTCACCTCGTACACCCGGCCGCTCTCGGAACGCGGGAACTTCCCGCCGACGTACAGCTTGTAGGTCTTGAACACACTGAGACGGTCAACTGCATTCATTTAACGCTCGCCCTCCGGGCTCGACGGGGCGAGGTACGCCTCCAGGCCGTGGCGGCCGCCCTCGCGGCCGAAGCCCGACTCCTTGTAACCGCCGAACGGCGACGTCGGGTCGAACTTGTTGAACGTGTTGGACCAGACGACACCCGCGCGGAGCTTGTTCGCGACCGCCAGGATGCGCGAGCCCTTCTCCGTCCAGATGCCGGCGGACAGCCCGTACGGCGTGTTGTTGGCCTTGGCGACCGCCTCGTCCGGCGTGCGGAACGTCAGCACCGACAGCACCGGGCCGAAGATCTCGTCCCGGGCGACGGTGTGCGCCTGCGTGACGTTCGTGAACAGCGTCGGGGCGAACCAGTAGCCGCTCTCGGGCAGTTCGCAGGCGGGCGACCAGCGCTCGGCGCCCTCCGCCTCGCCCCGCTCGACGAGCGAGGTGATGCGGGTCAGCTGCTCCTCGGAGTTGATCGCGCCGATGTCGGTGTTCTTGTCCAGCGGGTCGCCGAGGCGGAGCGTGGACAGACGGCGCTTCAGCGACTCCAGGAGCTCCTCCTGGATCGACTCCTGCACCAGCAGGCGGCTGCCGGCGCAGCAGACCTGGCCCTGGTTGAAGAAGATGCCGTTGACGATGCCCTCGACGGCCTGGTCGATCGGGGCGTCGTCGAAGACGATGTTGGCGCCCTTGCCGCCGAGCTCCAGCGTGACCTTCTTGCGGGTGCCGGCGACCGTGCGGGCGATCTCCTTGCCGACGGCCGTGGAGCCGGTGAAGGCGACCTTGTCCACGTCCGGGTGGGCGACCAGCGCCGCGCCCGCGTCCCCGAAGCCCGGCAGGATGTTGACGACGCCCTTGGGCAGGCCCGCCTGGCGGCAGATGTCCGCGAAGAACAGGGCGGACAGGGGGGTCGTCTCGGCGGGCTTCAGCACGACCGTGTTGCCCGTCGCCAGGGCCGGGGCGATCTTCCACGCCAGCATCAGCAGCGGGAAGTTCCAGGGGATGACCTGGCCCGCGACACCCAGCGGCCGGGGGTTCGCGCCGAAGCCGGCGTGGTCGAGCTTGTCGGCCCAGCCCGCGTAGTAGAAGAAGTGCGCCGCGACCAGGGGGAGGTCCGCGTCGCGGGTCTCCTTGATCGGCTTGCCGTTGTCGAGGGTCTCCAGGACGGCCAGCTCACGGCTGCGCTCCTGGATGATCCGCGCGATGCGGAACAGGTACTTGGCGCGCTCCGAGCCGGGCAGCGCCGACCACTTCTCGAACGCCCGGCGGGCGGCCTTCACCGCGCGGTCGACGTCCTCGGAACCGGCCTGCGCGATCTCGGAGAGGACCTCCTCTGAGGACGGCGAGACGGTCTTGAAGACCTTGCCGTCGGCCGCCTCGACGAACTCGCCGTCGATGAACAGGCCGTAGGAGGGCGCGATGTCGACGATCGCGCGCGACTCGGGGGCCGGGGCGTAGGCGAATACGGATGACACGTTGTCCATGGTCATGGGGCTCAGTCCACCGTCACGTAGTCGGGACCGGAGTAGCGGCCGGTGGCCAGCTTCTGGCGCTGCATCAGCAGGTCGTTGAGCAGCGAGGAGGCGCCGAAGCGGAACCAGTGGTTGTCCAGCCAGTCCGCGCCCGCCGTCTCGTTGACCAGCACGAGGAACTTGATGGCGTCCTTCGACGTACGGATGCCGCCGGCCGGCTTCACGCCGACCTGGATGCCGGTCTGGGCGCGGAAGTCGCGCACCGCCTCCAGCATCAGCAGCGTGTTCGCCGGGGTCGCGTTGACCGCGACCTTTCCGGTGGAGGTCTTGATGAAGTCCGCCCCCGCCAGCATCCCGAGCCAGCTCGCGCGGCGGATGTTGTCGTACGTCGAGAGCTCGCCCGTCTCGAAGATGACCTTCAGGCGCGCCGAGGTGCCGCAGGCCTCCTTCACGGCGGTGATCTCGTCGTACACCTTCAAGTATCGCCCCGCGAGGAACGCCCCGCGGTCGATGACCATGTCGATCTCGTCGGCGCCCGCGGCGACGGCCTCGCGCACGTCGGTCAGCTTGACGTCGAGCGAGGCCCGGCCGGCCGGGAACGCCGTGGCCACCGAGGCGACCTTCACGCCGGAGCCGGCGACGGCCTCCTTGGCCACGCCCACCATGTCGGGGTAGACGCAGACCGCGGCCGTGGCGGGCGTCGTACGGTCCGTCGGGTCGGGCCTGACCGCCTTCGCGCCGAGCGCCCGGACCTTGCCCGGGGTGTCCGCGCCTTCCAGCGTCGTCAGGTCGACCATCGAGATGGCGAGGTCGATGGCGTACGCCTTCGCGGTCGTCTTGATCGAACGCGTGCCGAGGGAGGCCGCACGCCCCTCGAGCCCGACCGCGTCGACGCCCGGGAGCCCGTGGAGGAAGCGGCGCAGCGCGCTGTCGGACGAGGCGACGTCCTTGAGGGGGTGAGCTGCGGTGAGTGCAGAACTGGGCATGGTCACCAGACGAGCATATCTACGCGCGTAGCGGCTGTACAGCCCTCCGACTCTCCTCGGGCCGATGACGGAGCCCGGAAGCGGTCCGGCAGAATCGAGACATGACGAGCCCCGAGTCCCAGTCGCCAGCGCCGCAGCCTTCGGAGCCCGAGTCCAAGGACCGGGTGTACCGGTCGATTCCGGCCATCGCCGGTGGTGTGCTGCTGCTCGCCGTCGTCGGATGGCTCGGGATCGACGCCGTCCTCTCGGGCGAGGGGCGCACGCCGTGGCTGGCCCTGGCCCTGATGCTCCTGGTGGTGCCGCTGGTGGTCGCCTTCACGCTGCGGCCCGCCGTGTACGCCGGCGGCGACCGGCTGCGCATCCGCAACCCGTTCCGCGTGATCGTGGTGCCGTGGGGGAAGGTCGCGTCCCTGCGGTCCGCCTATTCGAACGAGGTCCTCACCGAGTCCGGTGCGAAGTACCAGCTGTGGGCCGTACCCGTGTCGCTGCGCGCCCGCAAGAAGGCCGCGCGGCGCGAGATGCGGGCGACGGCGCAGGCGCGGCGGGCGATGGGCCGGGGCGACAGCCGGGACGAGGGCCGGGGCGGTGCGCTCGGCATGCGGACGGGGCTCGGGGGCGGTCTCGACCACGGGCCCGTCTCCGACGGTCCGGTCCGGGCCGAGACCGACCGGATCGTCGACGACCTGCGCGCGCTGCACGAGGCGCGGCACGGGGCGGAGTCCGCGCAGGGGGAGGTCACCGTGCGCTGGGCCTACGAGGTGATGGGGCCGGCGGCCGCGGGTGCGGTGCTGGTGCTGGTCCTGCTGCTGGTGGGCTGACCCGGGGGCCGGGGGCCGCGGACTGGGGACCGGGGGCCGGCTGCGGGGTCGACCGGGTGGGGGCGGTCGGGTGCGGCGTTGTGCGGCTGCGGCCCCGTGCGGCCTCGTGCGGCGGTGGTCCCGTGCGGCGTTGTGCGGCTGCGGTCCAGTGCGTTGCCCTGTGGCGCCCCGTGCGGCCCTGGGGCCGAGTGGTGCGCCGGGCCGGGCTCAGCGTGAGGTGGGCCCCCCGCGTCCGCGGGGGGCCCTGCGGCCCCGGTGTCTCGGGGTCAGATGCCCGCAGCCGCCGCGAGGTCGCGCTTGATCGCCTCCAGGACCTCCGTCGCCTGCGCGCGGGCCGCGGGGAGGCCGGCGTGCGAGGTGACCGGGACGACGACCTCCAGGTAGCACTTCAGCTTCGGCTCGGTGCCGCTCGGGCGGACGATCACCCGGGCGCCTTCCAGCGTGTAGCGCAGGCCGTCCGTGGGCGGGAGGGTGTCCGTGCCCTGCGTGAGGTCGTCGGTGCGGGTGACGGGCAGACCGGCCAGCTCGGCCGGGGGCTGCTCGCGCAGGCGGGTCATCGCCGCCGTGATGAGGGAGAGGTCCTCCACGCGGACCGACAGCTGGTCCGTCGCGTGCAGGCCGTGCTCCACCGCCAGGTCGTCCAGGAGGTCGAGGAGGGTGCGGCCCTCCTCCTTCAGCTGCGAGGCCAGTTCCGTGACCAGGAGCGCCGCCGTGATGCCGTCCTTGTCGCGGACGCCGTCGGGGTCCACGCAGTAGCCGAGGGCCTCCTCGTAGCCGTAGCGCAGGCCCTCCGCGCGGGCGATCCACTTGAAGCCGGTCAGGGTCTCGACGTGGCGCAGGCCCGCCTTCTCGGCGATACGGCCGAGGAGGGAGGACGAGACGATCGACTCCGCGAAGGTGCCGGTCGCGCCGCGGCGGACCAGGTGGGCGGCGAGGAGCGCGCCGACCTCGTCGCCGCGGAGCATGCGCCAGTCGGAGCCGTCCTGGACGGCGACGGCACAGCGGTCCGCGTCCGGGTCGTTGGCGATGATCAGGTCCGGGGCGCTCTCGCGGGCCGTGGCGAACGCCAGGTCCATCGCGCCGGGCTCCTCCGGGTTGGGGAACGCGACGGTCGGGAAGTCCGGGTCTGGGTCGGCCTGCTCCGTGACCAGGACCGGCTCCGGGAAGCCGGCGCGGGCGAAGGCGGCCAGGAGGACGTCCTTGCCGACGCCGTGCATCGCCGTGTACACCGTGCGGGCGGTGCGGGGCGAGCCCTCGGCGAGGACGGCGTCCGTGCGCGCGAGGTAGGCGTCGAGGACGCTGTCGTCGAGGGTGGTCCAGCCTTCGGTCGGGCGGCGGACCGTGGTCAGGGACGGGACGGCGGCGATCTCGGCGGCGATGTCGATGTCCGCCGGGGGGACGATCTGGGAGCCGTCGCCGAGGTACACCTTGTAGCCGTTGTCGCGGGGCGGGTTGTGGCTGGCCGTGACCTCCACGCCCGCGACCGCGCCCAGGTGCCTTATCGCGAACGCGAGGACGGGCGTGGGCAGGGGGCGGGGGAGGACCGCCGCGCGCAGGCCGGCGCCGGTCATGACGGCGGCGGTGTCGAGGGCGAAGTCGTGCGACTTGTACCGGGCGTCGTAGCCGATGACGACGAGGCCGTTGTCGTGGCCCTGCTTCTTGAGGTACGCGGCGAGGCCCGCGGCGGCGCGGATGACGACCGTGCGGTTCATGCGCAGGGGGCCGGCGCCGAGTTCGCCGCGGAGGCCGGCCGTGCCGAACTGCAGGGTGCCGGCGAAGCGGGCGGCGAGTTCGGCGTGGTCCCCGGCGTCGATGAGGCGCGCGAGCTCGGTGCGGGTGTCCGGGTCGGGGTCCTCGGTGAGCCACGCCTGGGCCTGTGCGATGAGTTCGTCGTGCACGGTCTGTGTCAGCCTCTCCGGTTGTCGTGGGTGCGGGTGCGAGTGCGGGTGCCTGCGGCGGACTGGGCGGGGTGCGCGTCTTCGCCTGACGGTGGGGGTGGGGCGGGGGGGGGGCGGGGGGGGGGGGGGCGGGGGGGGGGGGGGGGGGGGGGGGGGGCCCGACGGCGG
>NZ_JBNCNM010000013.1:0-263375 GCF_049846985.1 Streptomyces sp. DT190
CCGTACGCCAGCGGATGGAGGACGCCCGCCTGCGTCACCACGACTGGATCCGCGCCCACGGCACCGACCTGCCCGAGATCGCCGACTGGGCCTGGGACGGCTGACCCCGCGCCCCTGCGGCCTCACCACCTGCCTCCTCCGGTCCGCGGCGCGCCGCCCCGTCGCCGCCTGCCCGCGCGCGGGGCTGCGGCGAGGCGGTCCCTTCACCGTCACCTGCCGTGATCCCGTACCGTCCCCCGCGTGCCCCGATACGGTGGCATGAGCGGGACGGTCGGCCCGCGGCACGGCAGGACGGACCAGGAGGAACGGCGTGGAGAGCTCCGTGGAGGGGCGGGAGGCTCGGGTGCGGCTTCCGCAGCTGCGCCTCGACGAATTGCTGGAGGAGCTGCAGGCACGTCTCGACGCGGCCCGCGGCACGCGCGACCGTGTGCACAGCCTGCTGGAGGCGGTGCTGTCGGTCGGCCGTGAGCTCGACCTCGAACAGGCGCTGTACAGCATCGTGCAGGCCGCGGCCGTCCTGGTCGACGCACAGTATGCCGCGCTCGGCGTCATCGGGCCGGACGGCAAGCGGCTGTCGGACTTCCTGACCGTCGGTCTCACCGAGGAGCAGATCAAGCGGATCGGCAACTATCCCGAAGGCCACGGCATCCTGGGCGAGCTGATCCGGCACCCCGAGCCCCTGCGGCTGGTGAAGCTCTCCGAGCACACGGCCTCGTACGGCTTCCCGCCCAACCACCCGCCGATGAACACCTTCCTCGGTGTTCCCATCCGCGTGCGCGATCAGATCTTCGGCAATCTGTACCTGACCGAGAAGCGGGGCGGGGCGAAGTTCGACGAGGACGACGAGTCGGTGCTCTCCACCCTCGCCGTCGCGGCGGGCGTCGCGATCGACAACGCCCGGCTGTACGAGGAGTCCCGGCGGCGCGAGCGCTGGCTGCAGGCGAGCGCGGAGATCACCCACGCGATCATGTCCGGCAGCGAGCGCGACGGTGTCCTCCGGCTGATCGCCGAGCGCGCCATGGAGATCACCGGCGCCGCCCTCGCGGTGGTGGCCGTGCCCATGGAGGGCACCGCCTCCCTCACGGTGGAACTGGCCCTCGGCGAGGAAGCCGAGGCCCACCGCGGCTTGGTGCTGCCGGTCGAGAAGACCCTCGTCGGGCAGGCCTTCTCGGAAGCCGCCACGGTCACCAGCCCCGACGTCTCGCAGGACGAGCGCGTGTCCTCGGGGCCACCGCGCTTCACGGGCCTCGGCCCCGCCGTGGCCGCTCCCATCGGCAGCGGCGACGGCGTGCGCGGTGTCGTACTGCTGGTGCGGCAGGCCGGCCAGACCGTGTTCTTCGAACGCGAGACGGAACCCCTCAAGGCCTTCGCCGCCCAGGCCGCGGTCGCCATGGAACTCGCCGAGCGCCGCCAAGCGGCCGAGCAGATCGCCCTCCTGGAGGACCGCGACCGCATCGCCCGCGACCTGCACGACCTGGCGATCCAGCGGCTCTTCGCGACCGGCATGACCCTGCAGAGCGCGGGCCGTTTCATCGAACACCCCGAGGCCTCCGAGCGGGTGGTGCGGGCGGTGGACGACCTGGACGAGACCATCAAGATCATCAGGTCGACGATCTTCGGCCTGCGATCGCGGGAGAGCGCCACCGGTACCGGGCTGCGGGCCCGGGCCGTGCGCGCCGTCGGCGAGGCCGCGCCCGTGCTGGGCTTCGCGCCCGGCCTGCGCATGGAAGGCCTGCTGGACACCCAGGTGCCGAAGGACACGGCCGACCACCTCATGGCGGTCCTCTCCGAAGCCCTGACCAACGTCGCCCGGCACGCTCGTGCCGGCCGCGCCGAGGTCGTCCTGGCGACCAACGGCCGCGAGGTGCGGCTGGAGGTCTCCGACAACGGCGTGGGCATCCCGGCCGAAGGGCGCCGCAGCGGTCTGGGCAACATGGCGGAACGCGCCCGGCAGTTGGGTGGCGAGCTGGAGTGGACCTGCCCGGAGGGCGGAGGCACGACACTGGTGTGGCGGGTCCCGGTGGGGAACCACTAGGCGTTTCGCGGACGATGCGGAGCCGGCCGGTGCGGTGCCGGCCGGTGCGGGGCGGTGCCGGGACCGTTGTCGTGCGGGCTGGGACCAGTGGCCCCTGCTCCCACGGCCCGGGGGAACGAAAACTTGACGTGTCCCGTCAAGGAGGTTCCCCATGTCCCGCACCGTCACCGTCGGAGTGGACGGCTCGTCGGAGAGTCTGGCCGCTGCCGAGTGGGCCGCCCGTGAAGCACTGCTGGGTGACCTGCCCCTGCGTCTGGCGCACGCCGGGGAGTGGGCCCTCATGGTCGCCTGCCGGCGCATCCCGCTGCCGCTGACGTGCCGGGCCCACCGCCCGGGCGCGGCGCGTGGACCGCTACGGGATCGGGATCTCCAACTGGGGCCGGTCCCACGCCACCGCCGGCGGGTTCGCGGGGACCGTCCCGGTGGGCAGCGCGCCCACGCCGCGGTAGAAACCCTCGGCCGGAGGGTGCGACACCACCCGGACGCTGTCCAGCCCCTGCGCGCGCGCCTCGGACTTCATGTGCTCGACGAGCAGGCGCCCGATGCCGCGCCCCTGCATCGCGTTGTCGACGAAGAGCAGGTCCAGCTCCGGCGGCACGAGCACCAGCGCGTAGAAGCCGAGCACCCGGCCCGCGGCGTCACCGCTGTCGACGGCCGCGAAGACACGATGGGCCTCGATGTAGTCGGGTCCCACGCGGTAGTCCGCGACCATCGCCGCGTACCGGCCCTCGTAGGCGCGCGAGCCGCGCACGAGTTGCGTGAGCCGCTTGGCGTCCCGGGCGACGGCCCTTCGGACGACGATTTCGCCGGCGGAGGGTGTAAGCCTTGATTGCATGAGGAGCATGTTACGCACCCCGGCGCGTCGCCGCCCGGTACTCGTGTGACGAGGCGATGCGCGCGAGTGAATCGCCGTCACCACCGACCCTTACCCTGCCCTCGCCGGGGAAGGGGCCCTGCATGCGAGCTCTGGTCATCAACTGCACTCTCAAACCGTCCCCGGAGACGTCCAACACCGAAGCCCTGGCCGACACCGTCATCACGGCGCTGCAAGGGCACGGCGTGCAGGTGGACGTCGTCCGCGCCGTCGACCTGAACCTCAAGCCCGGTGTGCAGAGCGACATGGGCGAGGGCGACGACTGGCCGGGGGTGCGCGAACGGCTGCTCGCGGCGCAGATCCTGGTGATCGCGTCCCCGACCTGGCTCGGCCGCCCCTCCTCGGTGGCCCAGCGCGTGCTGGAGCGGATGGACGCCATGCTCAGCGAAACGGACGACGAGCAGCGCCCGGTCGCCTACAACCGCGTCGCCGGCGTGGTGGTCACCGGCAACGAGGACGGCGCGCACCACGTCATCAGCGAGATCAGCGGCGCGCTCGTGGACATCGGCTTCACGATCCCGGGCCAGGCATGGACGTACTGGCACCTCGGCCCCGGCCCCGGGCCGGACTACCTCGACGACGACCGCGGCCACGACTGGTCGGCGTCGACCGGCCGGGCCATGGCCTCCAACCTCGTCCACGCGGCGCGGGCGCTGGCGCAGAACCCCGTGCCCGCCCCGCCCTCCTGAACCTCCGGCCGTGGGTGCGGGCCGTCCGTTCGGCGAGCGGTTCCAGACTGCCGGCGCCGGGGGCGTGGCAGGGCGGCCGGGCCCACCCGCCACTCGCCGCCACGTGACCGGCCGGCGGCTGGAGCGTCGAGTGGATCATGCACGCACGAGCTGCGTCCCCGCAGCGACGGCGACATGTGAGGGCGGGGCAGCCGAGCAAGCGGCATCGCCCGTGATGCCGGGAGCGAAAGTGACCGGTGATGCCCGCCGTCGGCGTCACGCACGGTGCGCCGCATGACAAGCTGTGTTCTCCACCGTCCGAGCCCAGGAGGTCACCATGGCCGCAGAGTCTCCATCGCCAGAAGGTTCGGAGCCGGCCGGCTCCGAACCGGCCGACACCGAGAGCACTGCTCTCACGCCCGACGCCGACGGTCAGTACGACCTCAAGCGCAAGTTCCGGGAGGCTCTGGACCGCAAGCGCGGTATGCAGGCCGAGGCTGCCGAACTGGCCGCCAACACCCACGTGTCCAAGGTCCGCGGCACGCACGGCCCGGCCGCGAGCCAGCGGTCGTTCCGGCGCAAGAGCGGCGGCTGAGACACCGACGGCCGCTGAGACGCGAACGGCGGCTGAGACAAAGAACAGCCGCTGAGACGCGAAACGGCGGCTGGGACAAGAGCAGTCGCTGAGACGCGAAACGGCGGCTGGGACAAGAGCAGTCGCTGAGACGCGAAACGGCGGCTGAGGCATGACCGGCCGACCGAGGTGACAGCGGTCGCTGCATGAGACCGGCGGGACACCGCCCAGCCCTTCGCTGTGACGGCTGGGCGGTGTCCCGCGAACTTCTTCCGGCCCGCCCTCCGTGCATGGGCATCCCGGGGGTAACCGGTCGGAATGACTGTTTACGGGCTACACGCCTCGCACGAACAGATCCCACCCGCAGACCTGCTCACCGCGGTGACACACGCCGAACGCGCGGGATTCACCGCCGCCATGTGCTCGGACCACTTCTCGCCGTGGAGCGTCCGCCAAGGGGAGTCAGGATTCGCCTGGTCGTGGCTGGGCGCGGCCCTCCAGGCCACCGAACGGCTGCCGTTCGGTGTGGTGAACGCCCCCGGCCAGCGCTACCACCCGGCGATCGTCGCCCAGGCGGTCGCCACCCTCGCCTCCATGTACCCGGGCCGGTTCTGGGTGGCGCTCGGCAGCGGTGAGGCGTCCAACGAACACATCACCGGGGCCCGCTGGCCCCGCAAGGACGTCCGCAACGCACGGCTGCGCGAGTGCGTCGACGTCATCCGCGCCCTGCTGCGCGGGGAGGAGGTCAGCCACGACGGACTCGTCACCGTCGACCGGGCCAGGCTGTGGACGCTGCCGCTCGCCGTACCGCCGTTGATCGGCGCCGCGTGCAGCACGGCCACCGCGGCCTGGTGCGCGCAGTGGGCGGACGGCCTCATCACGGTCAACGCCCCCCGGGAACGGCTGCGCGAGATCGTCGACGCCTACCGCGACGCGGGCGGGCGCGGTCCGCTGCACCTTCAGGTGCACCTGAGCTGGGCGCCCGACGACGCAAAGGCCCTCGCCGTGGCGCACGACCAGTGGCGCACCAACGTGCACGCCCCGCCCGCCAGTTGGGACCTGGACTCCGCCGAACTGTTCGACATCGTCAGTGAGCACGTGACGCCCGAGCAGGTGGCGGGCACCGTGAACGTCTCGTCCGACCTCGGCCGGCACACCGCCTGGCTCCACGAGTACGCCGAACTCGGCTTCGACGCGGTGATGCTGCACCACGTCGGCCGTGAACAGGGCGCCTTCATCGACGCGTTCGGCACCGAGGTACTGCCGCAGCTCGACGTCACCCGCCCGCTGCCCGCCACGGCCGAGGAGTACCGATGCGTCTGACCCGCACGTCCGACCTGTGGTGGAAGAACGCGGTGGTCTACTGCCTGGACGTCGAGACGTACCAGGACGGCAACGGCGACGGGATCGGCGACTTCGCGGGCCTCACGCAGCGCATCGACCACCTGGTGCGACTCGGCGTGACCTGCGTGTGGCTGATGCCCTTCTACCCGACGCGGGAACGCGACGACGGCTACGACATCACGGACTTCTACGGTGTCGACCCCCGCCTGGGCACGCTGGGCGACTTCACCGAGTTCGTCCGCACGGCCCGGGACCGCGGCATCCGTGTGATCGCCGACCTCGTCGTCAACCACACCTCCGAGGACCATCCCTGGTTCCAGGACGCCCGGTCCGGGCGCGACTCCGCCCACCGCGACTGGTACGTCTGGAAGGACGAGCCCCCCGAGGACGGGCCCGAGGGCGTGGTCTTCCCCGACGCGGAGGACAGCCTCTGGGAGTACGACGAGGGCAGCGGCCAGTACTACCTGCACCGCTTCTACAAGCAGCAGCCCGACCTCAACGTCGCCAACCCCGAGGTGCGTGACGAGATAGCCCGGGTCATGGGCTTCTGGACACAGCTCGGACTGTCCGGGTTCCGGGTGGACGCCGTGCCCTTCCTGCTGGAGACGGACGGGCAGGACGACGCCGGCGCGCTGCCCGACCCGCACGAGTACCTCGCCGACCTGCGCGCCTTCCTCGGCCGCCGCAACGGCGAGTCCGTACTGCTCGGCGAGGTCAACCTGCCGTACGACGGCCTGTGCCGGTTCTTCGGGGATCCCGACTCCGACCGCGGGGACGAGCTGACCATGTGTTTCGACTTCGTCGGGATGCAGCAGATGTACCTGTCGATGGCGCGCGAGGACGCCGGCCCGCTCGCCGCCGCCCTGCGGGAACGCCCCGCGGCGCCGCGCGACGCCCACTGGGCGACGTTCGTGCGCAACCACGACGAGCTGACCCTCGACAAGCTGAGCGACGACGAACGCGCCGAGGTCTTCGCCGCCTTCGGCCCCGACAAGGACATGCAACTCTACGACCGGGGTCTGCGCCGCAGGCTGCCCCCCATGGTCGACGGCGACCGCCGCCGTGTCGAACTCGCCTACAGCCTGCTGTTCACCCTCCCGGGCACCCCCGTGCTCTTCTACGGCGAGGAGATCGGCATGGGCGACAACCTCGCCGCCGAGGGCCGGCAGGCCGTCCGCACGCCCATGCAGTGGACCCCGGAACCCGGTGCCGGATTCTCCACCGGCGCGCCCGGCACCTTCCCCAACCCGCTGGCGGACGGCGCGTTCGCCCCGCAACAGGTCAACGTGTACGAGCAGAGCCGCGACCCCGGTTCCCTGCTGAGCCGCATGCGCCTGTTCGTCGAGCGCTACCGCGAGGCCCCCGAACTGGCCTGGGGCGAGTACCGCGTGGTCGAGAGCGGGGCGGACTCCGTCCTCGCCCACGTCAGTCACACCACCGACGGGAGTGTCCTGGCCCTGCACAACTTCGCCGGCCGGCCGGTCACCGCACGGCTACGGCTGCCCGAGGCCGGGGCCGGGGGGCGGCTGACGGACCTGCTCGACGAGGGGCACGCGGGATCCACCGTGCCCGACGACGGCCGGCTCACCGTCGAGCTGCCGCCCTACGGGTACCGGTGGCTGCGCGTCGGCACCCCGGGCGACGACCCCGACCGGGTCGCCACCGACTGACACGGCGGCCCGATCGCCTCCCGCCCGGACACCGGGCCGGACGAGGAAAGGACCAGGCAGACGTGTCAGTCCGCTGAAGTATCCTTCCGGCCACCGCACACCGACCGTGAGGATCAGAAGAGTTGACCGGCCTGTCTGCCTTCCCTTTGCCCTTTCACGCGTCCGGCTCCCTGTCGGTCGCGACGCCCCGCACCGTTCGGGAACTTCAGATCATGCGGTGCAGCGCGCACCTTCGGGCGAAGCCGGCGTGGTTCGAGAAGATGAAGGATCCCGAGATCGTCGCGCGGTGGACGCGGGAGGCGGTCGCCCAGGGCCTCACCGAAGCGCAGGTCCGCTACGTGCTCGCCGAACTCGTCCACTACGCCGCGCTGCGGGACGGGCGGACCGGCATCGAGGTGTCCGCCGTCGACGGGGTGTGGCAGTCGGACACACTGGTCGACGACGAGCTCAGGTCCCGGCTGCGTGAGGCGGTGCGTGTGCTGGAACAGGTCCCCGAGGAGGAACAGGACTGGCATCCCGGATCGGACGGCCAGGTCCTGGATCTGGTCCACCCCTCGCTGTTCTGCCTGGTCAGAGAGGTCAGTGGCGCGCCCGGGCGGGCATGGCAGAACCCGACGAACCACTACTCGAAGCACGAGTTCTCGGAGCGGTTCCAGTGGCTGCCGACGGACGTCGACGTGAGTGAGGACGGCGAGGTCTCCTTCCGCTCGTACATCAACAACGTCCACCCCGAGGAGCACCGCGAACTGGAGGCCGTCCTCCCCGAGTTGTTCGCGCGCATGCTCCCGCTGTGGGAGAACGTCCTGACGGATCTGCGCCATCCGCGACCGCTGCGGATCGAGGCCGATCCCTACGGTTGGTACGACTCGGAGCCGGAGTATCCGGACAAGGCCTCCTTCAGCGACGACGCGGCGTACGCGGAAGCCGTCCGCGCCTGGGAGCTGGCTCAGGACGACTGGTGGGAGAACCGGCGACCGGTCGTCCCGGACGCCCCGGCCTTTATACCGCCCGAGGTGCCGGAGGAATCCGCCCGTGTCGAGCTGCGCGGCCGCGCTCTCCAGGTCATCGTCAAGCTCGCCACGATTCAGCTCACCCCGGACAAGCTCGAGTACCCCGGCGGCTCCTGGCACGTCGAAGGCATGCTGAACGAGCGGATCGTCTCGACCGGCCTCTACTACTGGGACAGCCAGAACATCACCGAGAGCCGGCTGGGTTTCCGGACGGCACTCGACGACCCGGACTACGAACAGAACGACGACAACGGCCTGCGCGAGGTCTACGGCCTGGAGGACGAGGACGCCCTGAACCAGGTACTGGGATCGGCATCGACCCCGGAGGGCCGCTGCCTGGCGTTCCCGAACATCCTGCAACACCGCGTCGACGCGTTCCGCCTCGCGGACCCCACGCGCCCGGGGCATCGCAAGATCCTGGCGTTCTTCCTCGTCGACCCGTCGCAGAAGATCGTCTCGACCTCCGATGTGCCGCCGCAGCAACCATGGTCGGAGACATCGACCATGACGCTCGAACAGGCCAGGAAGTACCGGGAACAACTCATGCAGGAGCGCAAGTTCTTCCTCGACGAACACAACGAACAGCTCTACGAACGCGAGTTCTCCCTCTGCGAGCACTGACGCACGCCCTGGCCTCCCTGACTGCCATTGCGAAGCGTCGAGTTGACAGTCGTCGTGCACCGTGGTGAGCCCCGGCCCGGCCGCAGCGGTGCGAGATCTAAGGTGTGGGGCATGTCGTTGCAACTTGTTCAGGTGAACATCAAAGCCCGGGACGAATCGGCGCTCGGACGGTTCTGGGCGGAGGCGCTCGGCTGGGGGATGTCCAGCGAAGGGCCCGGGGTCACCAACCTGGAACCCGTGGGGTTCGACTGGCCGGATCCCTCCGCCGTCTGCGTCGACCTCGTCCGGGTGCCTGACCCGGAGAGCGTGCGGTACCGCGTGCACATCGAGCTCGCCTCCACGTCCGAGGACCACCAGGCCCAACTGGTCGCACGTCTGCAGGGACTCGGGGCGACACCGGTCGACCTGGGCCGGGGCGACGTGCCGTGGACGACGTTGGCCGACCCGGAAGGCAACAGGTTCAGCGTGCTCGAGCCCCGGGAGCTCTACCGGGACACCGGGCCGATCGCCGCCGTGGTCGTCGAGTGCGGCGACCCACGGGCCATGGTCGGGTTCTGGGGCGAGGCGATCGACTGGACGGTGCACGAGCTGACCGACGACCGCGCCCTGCTCCGTTCCGTCAAGGGCGTCGGACCGTACCTGGAGTTCCGCCGCACGCCGGAGGACGAGGTCGTGTGGAACCGCTTCCACCTCGACGTGATGTCCGACCCCGTGGAGGATCAGGCGAGGGAGGTCGCCCGGCTCGAAGGACTCGGCGCCACACGGGTCGACGTGGGCCAGGGCGACGTCTCGTGGGTCGTCCTGGCCGATCCGGAGGGCAACGAGTTCTGCGTCCTCGGCCGGGGACTCTCCGCCACCGCCTGACGGCGATACGCCAGCGGCGGCGTCGGCGATCGCGGCGGGTGACGGTGTGCGGGCGCGCGGTGCTCGGCATCGCGCGCCCGCACAGCCTTCCCCTGCCGGGCCGGGTGAACGACCGGCCGGGATCACTCCGGCTTCCGCGCCTCGCGGAGACCTTCCGGGCTCGGCCGACCCCGGAGGCGACCGGCCGGAGTCGGCGCGGCCCGAAGGCCGCCCCTCAGGCCGCCGTCAGCGCCGCCAGGGCGCGGTTCATCTCGGCGTTGAACTGCTCCGGAGCCAGCGGCAGCCGGGCCTTGACGTCCCGGCTCCACTGGTCGGCGAGGACCTCCGCTGCGCCCGCCGCGACACCGTCGAGCGCCGCGTCGGCCAGGTCCGACGGCGCGATCTTGGCCACGGGCCAGCCCGCGGCCATGTCGGTGTCGGCCAGACCGAGGTGCACCGCTGTCACGAGCGTGCCGTGCTCGGCGAGCTCCAGACGGACGCCGTTGGTCATGGCCCAGGCGGCGGCCTTGCTCAGGTGGTAGGCGTTGGCGCCCTTGCCTCCGAACCAAGACATGGCGGAAAGGACGTTGACGATCGCGCCCCCGCCGTTCCTGGCGAGTGCCGGCGCGAACCCCCGGATCATCTCCAGATGGCCGAACAGGTTGGTCTCCAGCTCCTGCCGTACCGCCTCCAGCGCACCGGTCACCAGATCGGTCCCCGTCTGGATCCCCGCGTTGTTGATGAGCAGCGAGACGTCCGGGGCGGCCTCGGCCGCGGCCCTCACGGATGCGGGATCGGAGATGTCGAGGGGCAGCACCTCCACCCCGGGCAGGTCCACGGTCTCCGGCCGGCGGGCCGTCGCGTAGACCTTGCGGGCGCCGCGTTCGAGCAGGCGCTGTGCGAAGGCGCGGCCGAGGCCGCGGTTGGCTCCGGTGACAAGGGCGACTGAGTTGTTGATGTCCATGCCCGGTACGCTAAAACCTGACGCTGACGTCAGAGGCAAGCGCTGATTCTCAGGGCCGGGGTGAGAGGAGTCACCATGACCGTCACAGAGGCCGCGACCGAGCGGCTGATCCGCATCGGCGAGGTGGCACGGGGCGCCGGCGTCTCGGTGCGCGCCGTGCGCTACTACGAGCAGCAGGGGCTGCTCACCGCGGAGCGCAGCCCGTCCGGGCAGCGCCTCTACCGGCAGCACGCCGTCCAGCTGGTCACCTTCTTCCAGCAGATGTTCGCCGCCGGCCTGACCAGCCGCAGGATCGCGGAACTCCTTCCGTGCTGGGACTCCGGGCACACCGACGCCGAGCAGCGCGCCATGCTGCGTGCCGAGCGCGATCGCATCCAGGCCAAGGTCGACGACCTGCAGGCCGCCCTGGACCGCCTCGACGAGGTCATCGCGATCACGGACGGGCACCCGTAGACGCGGTCGGCGCACCCGTCACCCGGTACAGCGCGTGGCCGGCCGGGGGGCTCGGGCCGCCGAACGCGGCGAGGCCGGCGGCGAAGACGTTGTGCAGCAGGCGGTGGCCACCACCCCGGGGCAGGCGGCGCCGACCCGCACTCGGCGTCGCTCCGGCCGGATGCCCCGCCTCCGCCCACGCAACTTCGGCCAGGAACGGACTGTTTGAGCCACCGGAAGATCCATAACCTGTGGTCGCTGACACTCCGTCCATCGCAAGGAGTTCCGTGTCCACTGCCCAGCAGGTGCCCGACATCCTCTCGCCCGAGTTCGCCGCGAACCCTTACCCCGCCTACGCGGTGATGCGGGAAAAAGAACCCCTGATCTGGCACGAGGCCACCCGGAGTTACATCATTTCCCGCTACACCGACGTCGAGCGCGTCTTCAAGGACAAGGAGTCGGAGTTCACCACCGACAACTACAACTGGCAGCTGGAGCCGGTCCACGGCAAGACGATCCTCCAGCTCAGCGGGCGCGAGCACGCGGTTCGGCGGGCCTTGGTGGCGCCCGCCTTCCGGGGCAGCGACCTGAGGGAGAAGTTCCTCCCGGTCATCGAGCGCAACTCGCGTGAACTGATCGACGCCTTCCGGCACTCCGGTTCCGCCGACATCGTCAAGGACTACG
The DNA here is from genome assembly GCF_049846985.1 of Streptomyces sp. DT190. Classification (NCBI taxonomy): domain Bacteria; kingdom Bacillati; phylum Actinomycetota; class Actinomycetes; order Kitasatosporales; family Streptomycetaceae; genus Streptomyces; species Streptomyces sp. DT190. The sequence goes on from NZ_JBNCNM010000013.1 coordinate 11,720, forward strand.
CGACCCGCTTCCCGGTCAACGTCATCGCGGACATGCTCGGCCTGAACAAGGCCGACCACGCCCGGTTCCACGGCTGGTACACGGCCGTCATCGCCTTCCTCGGCAACCTCTCCGGGGACCCGGAGGTGACCGCGGCGGGTGAACGCACCCGGGTGGAGTTCGCCGAGTACATGATCCCGATCATCCGCGAGCGGCGTGACAACCCGGGCGACGACCTGCTGTCGACGCTCTGCGCCGCCGAGGTCGACGGTGTGCGGATGAGCGACGAGGACATCAAGGCCTTCTGCAGTCTGCTGCTCGCCGCGGGCGGGGAGACCACGGACAAGGCGATCGCCGGCATCCTGGCCAACCTGCTGCAGCACCCCGAGCAGTTGGCGGCCGTCCAGGCGGACCGGAGCCTGATCCCCGCCGCGTTCGCCGAGACGCTGCGCTACACCCCACCCGTCCACATGATCATGCGGCAGTCGGCCACCGACGTGCAGGTCAGCGGCGGCACCATCCCGGCGGGAGCGACGGTCACCTGCCTCATCGGCGCCGCCAACCGAGACGAGCGCCGCTTCAGCGAGCCCGACCGGTTCGACATCTTCCGTGCCGACCTCAGCACCACGTCGGCGTTCTCGGCCGCCGCCGACCACCTCGCCTTCGCGCTCGGACGGCACTTCTGCGTCGGCGCGCTGCTGGCCAAGGCGGAGGTCGAGATCGGCATGAACCAGTTGCTCGACGCCATGCCGGACATCCGGCTCGCCGACGGCTTCGACCCGGTCGAGCAGGGCGTGTTCACCCGCGGTCCGCAGTCGCTGCCGGTGCGTTTCACCCCGGTCGCCGGCTGACCACCGCCCCGCAGCCTCCCCGGGCCCCTCGGCCGGCCCGGGGCGGCGTGCCCCCGCGACACGCGACGTATCCCCGGTCGCCCGCCCCGGAGCCGGCGGCGGGCGGCCGCCGGCCCCTGGAGCCCGGGGAGTCCGGGCGAGGACGTGCGCTAGCGCACCGAGGGTGTGAACCGCACCGGGAGGGAGGTCAGACCGCGCATCCAGATGGACGGGCGCCAGGTCAGCTCCGCCGTCTCCACGCCCAGGACGAGGTCGGGCAGGCGCTCCACGAGAGTCTCCACCGCCGTGCGTGCCATGACGTCGGCCAGGAGCGGCGCGGGGTACGGGCAGCGGTGCTCGCCGTTGCTGAAGGACAGGTGCGCGGAGTTCTCGGCGCCGACATGCGACTCGGGCCAGATCTGCGGGTCGGTGTTGGCCGCGGCCAGGCCCAGGATCAGGCAGTCGCCCTCCCTGATGAGCCGCCCGCCGAGCTGGGTGTCGCGCACCGCCCAGCGGCCGATGAAGTTCTGCGTCGGCGTGTCCAGCCACAGCACCTCGTTCAGCGCCTCGCCGACGCTGACCCGGCCGCCGGAGACGTTGACCGCGAAGCGCTCGTCGGTCAACAGCAGCCGCAGGGTGTTGCAGATCCAGTTGGCGGTGGGCTGCTGCGCCGCGGCGATCACCGAGATCAGGTCCTGCACCAGCTCCTCGTCGCTGAGGCCGGCCGGGTCGAGCAGCATCCGCGAGGTGACGTCGGGGCCGGGACGCTCCCGCTTCTCCTTCACCAGCCGCAGGATGCGCTCCCCGACCCGCCCGTACGCCGCCACCGGGTCGTCGCCCTCACCGGCGTCCAGGGAGATGCGCAGGTCGTCGACGAGCTGCTCGGTGTCCGCGCTGCCCTGCGGCATCCCGCACATCCACAGCACGGCCCGGGCCGGCAGGGCGTGCGCGTACATGCTCATCAGCTCGGCCTCGCCGCTGCCGGAGAACGAGGCGATCAACTGCTCGGCGATGAGCTGGCACTCGCGGGTCAGTTCGAACTGGTCGACGCCCTCCAGCGCCTGCGTGATCACCCCCGCGCGCCGCTGGTGCTCCAGCCCCTCGGTGAAGAGCACCGACGGCTGGTAGCCGACGAAGGGCAGCAGCGGCCAGTCCGGCGGGATGTTCGGCCACTGGTTCCAGCGCCGGGAGTCCCGCGCGAACAGCTCGTCGTGGCTGGTCACGTAGGAGACCTCGGGGTAGCCGAGCACCAGCCAGGCGGGGATGTCCCCGTCGAGCAGCACCGGCGCGACGGGCCCCTGCTCCCGGCGCATCGTCCGGTACAGCTGCGAGGGCGTCCGCTGGTACTCCAGTCCGCTCAGCCGTACCGCGCCGGGATGGGCCGGGCAGCCGGAGGCAGACGTGCCGGCGGACGGGGTGGAGTCGCTCACGGTGTCCTCTCCTGAATCAGTGCCAGCGCGTAGAGGTGTTCCACCAGAGCGATAAGAACCTCCTTGCCGGACGACCTGAGCCGTGCGTCGCAGTCGATCATGGGTACGTGCTCACCGAGGGCGAGGGCCTGCCGGATCTCCTCCAGGGAGAACCGGTTGTCGTCGTCGTCGAACCGGTTGACGGCCACCACGAACGGCGTCCTGTGATGCTCCAGCCGGTCGATCGCGTACCAGGAGTCCTCCATGCGGCGGGTGTCCACGAGGACGACCGCACCCAGCGTGCCGGAGAACAGCCGGTCCCACAGGAACCAGAAGCGTTCCTGGCCCGGGGCGCCGAACAGGTACAGCACCATGTGCTGGTTGAGGCTGATGCGCCCGAAGTCGAAGGCGACGGTGGTGGTCGTCTTGCGTTCCACACCGGCCGTCTCGTCGACGCCCTGCCCCGCCTGCGTCATCACCTCTTCGGTGTTCAGGGGCCGGATCTCGCTGACCGAGCGCACCAGGGTGGTCTTGCCGACGCCGAACCCGCCCACGACGACGATCTTCAGGCCGGTCTCGGCGGCATCGGCCAGCGGTGTGCGCTGGAAGGGCAGCTCAGAGGTTGCGGAGCCCATGGAGCACCTCCTGGAGCAGGGCGGTTTCGGGGAGGTCCGCGACGGATGCGGCCGCGCGGGGGTGACGGGCGCTCACCTTGCCCATGGCATGGAGGTCGCCGAGGAGGATCCGGACGACGGTGATGGGCAGCTTCAGCTCGGCGGCGATCTCGACCAGGGCCGTGGGGTGACGGCACAGTTCGAGGATCCGCACGTGCTCCGACTGCATCCCGGCGGCGGGCTCGCACTCACTGACGATCAGCGTCACCAGGTCGAACGTGTCGTCCGCTTCGCTGCGCCCGCCCGTGACGGTGTACAGCCGGTCGGGATCACCGACGTCCACGGGTTTGTGGATCACGCGGTGGCACCTCGGGTGGCGGTCGTGCGCGGCTCGGCCCGCAGGTGCTCGCCGATCTGCTCGACCATCTCCGTCATCTGGTGGCCCACGACGCCCGGGTCGGCGCTCTCCTCGGCGACGACCGCGAGGTGTGCGCCCTGTCCGGCCTCGACGATGAACAGCAGGCCGCCGTGGAACTCGGTCATGGAGTGGCGGACACCGCCCGACCCGTCGCCGAACTCCACGGACGCGCCCTGCGCGAGCGCCTGGATGCCCGAGCAGATCGCCGCCAGCTGGTCGGCCTGGTCGAGCGTCATGTGCTCGGTCCAGCACAGTTTCAGGCCGTCCCTGGACAGGACGAGGGCGTGCCGCGTGCCCGGCGTGCGCTCCAAGAGGTTCGTCAAGAGCCAGGTGAGGCTGTTGTCAGTGGTCTCCATGGTGGGTGGGCCGGGTGGCGACCCCGGAGGGTCACCCGGCCCGTTCCTCCAATCCAACGAGGTGCGGCGAATCGGTGCGGGGGTGGTGCGGCCGGTGGGGCCGCGAGGGGTGAGGAGCCCGGGGGCCTAGCTCTCGCTGTCGGCCCCGGCCTCGCTGCCGGTGCCGGTGTCGGCGCCGGCGGCGCCACCGGTCTGCCGGCCGCGGTGGAAGGCGCCGAAACGGCTTCCGGCGTCACGAGCCGGACCCGGCTCGTTCCCGGCCGCGCGGGACGGCTCGGCCGTCTGCTTCGGCCGGCTCCGCTCCGCTTCGGCCATGGTGCGGCCGGGTGCGCGGACGGGCAGTCCGTTGGGGGTGGCCGGGCCGCGCCTGCGGGGCATCGGGGCGGCGGGCGCCACGTCGTCGGCCGGAGTCGGCTGGGGGCGCACGGGGGAGGGGTACTCCTCGACCGCGGGGGCGTGGGTGGCCGGGACCTCCGCGGCGCGGCGCGGCTTCTCGGCGGGCACCGCCTCGCGCTGCTGGGCGATGAGCTCGGGGGGCAGGAGCACCACGACGCCGGTGCCGCCCCGGGAGGAGGGGCGGTAGTTGACGCTGATGCCGTACTTGACGGCGAGCCGCCCCACGACGCCCAGACCGAGGCGGGTGCCCTGCAGCGAGGCGAGGTCGGTGACCTTGCCCGACACGGACTCCTTGGCCCGGCGCAGGGCGGCGTCGGACATCTTCAGACCGCTGTCCTCGATGGTGACGACGAGACCGGCGCTGCCCTCCTCGACGTACACGTGGACCTCGTCGATCGGCGGCGAGAAGTTGGCCGCGTTGTCCATGAGTTCGGCGAGCAGGTGCATCACACCCTCGGCCGCGAAGCCCGCGATGGCGGCCCGGCTGGAGTTGTGCAGCCGCACCCGCCGGTACGCGGCGATCCGGCCGACGGCGCCGCGCAGGATGCTCTCCATCACGATCGGCTTGTTCCAGACCCGGCTGGAGCGGCCGCCCATCAGCAGCGCCAGCCGGTCGGTCATCAGACCCAGCTGGGAGGTGCTGTGGTCCAGGCGCAGCAGGTCGCCGAAGACCTCCTGGCCGTGACGTTCCTGCATGTCCCGCAGTTCGGCGAGCATGCTGACGGTCTTGGCCTGGACCCGGCTGAGCGCCTTGGCGGAGGCGGCCTGGGCCGCCGAGGAGCGGCGCTCGCTGTGGGCCAGGTCGCGGACGAACGACTCGGCCGTGGCGCGCAGCAGCGGGTCGCTCGGCCAGTCGAAGGCGGCGAGGACGGTGTCGGCGGAGCTGCCCTCCCGCAGCATGGCCACCGCAGCCGGCAGCGTGTGCTGCGTCAGCCGCTCCAGTTCCTCGCCCGCGGCGGCGAGTTCGCTCTTCGCCGTGTCGAGTTCGCGCTGTACGTCGCCGGCCCGCCGTACCGCCTCGCTCACCTCGGTGGCGAAGACGTGCAGCACCCGGCGCAGGTACGGGTCGGTGGGGGCGTGGACGCCGGACAGCGCCTCGTCCGCGCCGGCGCCGTTGCGCACCTGCGACACCAGGGCGGGCAGGACGGTGTTGACCAGCTGGGCCGCCTCGGCGCCCTGCTGCGCCCAGTTGTTCTTGGTCATCTCCAGTTCGTCGCCGCGTGCCGCCGCCTGCCGGCGCGCGCGGCGCAGCAGGACGGAGGCGCCGACGCTGACGGCGGCGAGGCAGATCCACCCGGCGGCCGCCGTACCGAGCACCCACGGACGGGCGTTTGCCGGAGCCAGGGCGGTCGCCGCACCGGCGCCGAGGGCCGTCAGGACCAGCACCACGGGGAACACGGCCGGGGAGGAGCGTGCCCCTTTGGAGGATCGGCGCTGACGGGTTGGGGCAGGCACTGGCATTCCGCGGTCCCTCGGTCCGTGAGAGCAGGAGGTGCGTGGACGACTGAAGCATCGCCGGAACCCGGAAGATGATGAGCAGCTTCCGGATCGAACACGTCGCTCATGCTAGCGACGGCGCCACCCTGGAATATGCCTGCGGGCGCGGGAGCGGGCACCGAAGTCCATTTCGTCGAGAAAAGTCAGTGTCGCATGTGCGGTGTGATAAGCGCACGATGGTCCGCCGGCTGGTTCAGGCCTGGGGCGCAGGGCGGTCGTAGGGCGTCTCGTCATGGTCCGGCGGATGCATTCAGTACCCGGAAACGTCACTTGAGGGTGTTCTTTCGGCCAAGTTGTGGCCGTGGGCCCTCGCCGGCCCGGTGACTCGTGGGAAGCGGTGGGACGGATCAGGACAGGCTTCCGGCCCCCGGTAAGGGGGCCGGAAGCTCCCGCCTCAGCGCTTCGGCCGCGCGGTGGACGTCCCGTCGGGTGTGCCGGTGATGGTGAACTGCGAACCCGGCTCGATCAGTACGCTCCCTTCGGCGGAGTTCGTGATCGTCACGCCGGTCAGCGTGGCGCTGCCGCGGGCCCCGCTCATCGCGAGGATCCCGGAGCCGTTGTTGGAACGGTCGATCCGGACATCGGTGATCCTCACACCCGGCATCGCGCCGCCACCCGTCTTGAACTGGATGCCGTCGTACGTCGAGTCGAGGATCTCGGTGTCGCGGATGGTCACGCCGGGGATGTCCTGTCCCTGCGCGAAGAGGGTGATGGCGCCGAACTCCTGGGCCTCGTTCCAGAACGCGCCCCCGGTGCGGTGCAGGGCGTTGCCCGAGATGAGGGTCTGCCCGGAGAACGGCAGCGGATCGTGGTCGGTGGCGAGCATGATGCCGGGGTAGTTCATCGTGTCGGCGACGACGTTGTTCTCGATGGTGTTGCCGTGACCGCCGTACACCGCGATGCCGTTGGCCCGCCACGGCAGTTGGATCGTGTTGTTCCGGAAGTGGTTGTCATGGCCGACGTCCACCGAGGTGTCCTTCACGTACTTGCTCGCCCAGACGGCGAGCGCGTCGTCACCGGTGTTGCGGAACGACGAGTTGTACACGGTGGAGTTGCGGGTGCCGTTGGCGAAGTTGATGCCGTCGGCATAGGTGTTGCGGATCCGGACTCCGGAGAACTCCAGCCCGTCGCCGGGGCCCCACAGTTCGGGGATGTTGGAGTAGTCGCGGCCGGCCCACACGCCGACGTTGGCGTGCTCGATCCACACATTGGTGATCTTCGTGCCCTTGCCGAAGCGGCCGTTGAGGCCCACACCGCCCTCGGCGTTGCCGTCGCCGCCGCGGATGGTGCCCGAGCCGAAGATGGCGAGGTCGGAGATCTGGGTGTTGTGGTCGATGTCGAAGCCGAAGTTGCCCTCGTGGGGATGGTTGATCCCGCCGGCCTGGTGCGGCGGAGTGAGCGTGTGGAGCTGGGAGTGCCACATGCCCGCGCCGCGGATGGTCACGTCCCGGATGCCGACCTGGTTGTACTGGCCGCGGTTCAGCGGGTCGTCGGTGAGGATCTTCTGCTCCTGGCGCCACTGCCCGGCGGGGATCCACACGCAGGAGATCCGGCCGTTCTGGTCGTCGGTGACCGCCCGCTGCAGGGCGTCGGTGTCGTCCAGTCCGTCGTTCGGGACGGCTCCGTAGTCGGTGATCGACGTGCAGTTCGCCGGTTTGTCGGCCGGGGGCGCGACCTGCTCCAGGTCCACGAGGTCGATGACGTGGAACGCGGCCGTGTCACCGGCGTCCCGCTGCAGACGGAACGTGGTGCCGGCGGGGTAGGTCCGCGTCAGCAGGGCGTGCGACTCGTCGAAGAGCCGCCGGGCGTCGCCGCCGGGGGTGTTGGTGAGACCTTCGGGGTCGTCGCTGGTCCCGTACAGCCAGCTGTGCTTGGAGGACAGGGTGAGCTTCCGCACGAAGGTGCCGTCGGCGTACAGGCTGATGGTGGCGTCCGCGCCGCCGCCGCGTGCCGCGTCCGGGACCGAGTTGCGCACCACGAGGGAGTTGGCCGGCGCGGTCGAGGTGACCTCGACGAACTGGCCGGTCGCGTCGAGCCGGACGGACTTGCGGCCCGAGGACTCGGTCGCGAAGTTGGTGTGCCCGAAGGTCCGTTTGGCGTCGGCGGTGAGCAGCGTTCCCTGGTAGCGGCCGTCCTCGGCCTCCAGTTCGGTGTACGGGACGGCGGCGCCCCGGCCGACCACCAGGGACTTGGTGAGCACGTTGTTGTTCTCGTTGGTCTCGTCGACGACTCCGGTGGCGTCGGCGGTCGCGGCGAGGGTGACACCACCGCTGGTCGCCTTCCACGACCCGCCGATCGCCACGTTCACGGTGGCGCCGGCGGCCACCTGACCGGTGGTGCCGTCGAGGGTCGTGGAGCTGGCCTGGAGCCGGGTGACGGAACCGGCGGCCGCGGCGGTGGTGCCCCGGTTGTGCACGGCCACCGTGAAGGAGACGGGTGAGCCGGTGGCCGGGTCGGCCGGGTTGGTGGTGATGCCCCTGACTTCGAGGTCGGGGCCCGGGGCGCGGCCGACGACCAGCCGGGTCGCCGCGGTGCGGCTGTTGTTGCTGTCGTCGAGCTCGGCGACCGTGCCGCGCGGATCGACCGCGGCGGACACGGAGTAGTCGCCGGCCGGGCGGGTGCCCGCGGCGACGGCCACGGTGGCCGACGCGCCCGGGTCGAGCGCGGGTACGTTCCCGCTGCCGGCGACGGCGCCTTCCAGGCTTGCCTCGACGGTGGTGGCGGCGGAGCGGGCCGTGCCCGCGTTGCGGACGGTGGCGGCGACGGTCACCGCGTCCCGCTCGGACGGGGCGCCGGGCGTCCAGTCCAGCCCGGTGACGGTCAGGTCCGGCGCGGGTGCGGAGGTCCCGACGACCTGGAACTCGGCGACCTGGCCGCCGGGAGCGCCGGTGTTGGAGAAGAAGCGCAGGCGTACGTCGGACGCGCGGCCGGTGACCGGGATGGTCACCGAGTTGTTGTCGCGGGACGGGCTGAAGGCGTAGTCGGCGCGGTCCTTCAGCGAGGTGAAGCCGCTCGCGGAGTGTGCACGGCCCAGTACCTGGATGCTCTGGGTCCGCGGGCCCCAGACCTGGTCCGGGTCGAGTTTCACCACCACCGCTTCGAGATCGGCGTCGGCTCCGAGTTTCACCGTGAGGTCGGAGGGGTGACCGGCCGCCTCCCAGTAGGTGGAGGTGGAGTCGTCGGTGGCGTTGGCGGCCACGAAACCGTGCACCGACGAGGTGGCCTCGGCCGGCTTGTTGCGGGCCAGGTTGGTGCCGGTGGGCGGAACGGTGGTGCCGCCGTCGTCGCCGTGCACCTCCAACTCGGAGAGCTGGGCGGCGTTCCAGCCGGTGTTGCCGGTGACGTGGACGCGGACGTAGCGCGTCTCGGCGGGGGAGGCGAGGTCGACCGGGACGGTGTTGGCCCGGGCGGGGTCGAACGTCCGGTCCGCGGAGGCCGACAGCGTGCGGAAGCCGGTGCCGTCGGTGCTGCCCTGCACCGACAGCGTCTGCCTGCGGCTCTCCCAGGCGGCGGGCAGCTTGAGCACCACGCGGTCGACCGTGCGGGTCGCGCCGAGGTCGACCTGGACCCACTGCGGGAACGAACCGGCCGGCCCCTCCCAGTAGGACGCCTGGACGCCGTCGGTGACGTTCACGGCGGTGTACGGGCCGTTCGAGCCGCCGGCCGTGGCCGGGCGTCCGAGCGCGAGGTTGGCGTCGGCCGCCGCCTCCGTCCGTCCGGTGTCGGCGGGGATCGCGGCATGGGCGTGCGACGAGAAGGCCGGTGGTATCAGCACGGTGGCCGCGAGCGCGGCGGTGACGGCGCCGGTCAGTGACCGGTGGCCGAGGGGTCTCCATCTCATGAGGTCCTCAGTTCCGTGGGGATGCGGAGCGCGACAGGCCCGGAGAGGTGCAGGGGGAGCCGATGTCCGTTGCGTATCGCGCAGGGCTTGTACGCAAATTCAGCTGATCGGTCGACTTTTTGCGGAAACCTCGCCAACAGATTTCTAGCGGGCCCCGGCTTTGTCAACGGTCCCGGGAGGAGCGCCAGTTCACATGCAAGCGGCTTGCGTCGCTTGCGTGTTCTTGCGTCGTACCCGACGGCCAAGGCGCGGAGACGGCCTCCTGCCCGACCGGCTCCCTATTCCATACGGGTCGACCTGTATGGTAAATCTGGCACATGACTTCTTCCCCTGCCGGGCGAGGGCGGCCCAGGGACGAGCGCTCCCACGCCGCCATCGTCCGGGCGACCGCCGAACTGCTCGTGGAGAGCGGCTACACGGCGACGTCCATCGGCGCGGTCGCCGCGCGAGCGGGTGTCGGCAAGGACACCATCTACCGCCGCTGGTCCGGCAAACCGGAGCTGGTCTACGAGGCGGTGTTCACCACGGCGGACACCGCTGACCTGCCGGACACCGGGACGCTGGAAGGGGACCTGACCGCGGTGGTGCAGTCGCTGGTCGACGAGTTCTCCGCCCCGGCGGCCGCTGCGGCCCTGCCCGGCCTGCTCGCCGACTTCGCCGCCACCCCGGAACTGCGCGCGACGATCCGCGCCAGGTTCCTCCAGCCGGCCAAGGATCGCCTGGTCGTGGTGTTCGACCGGGCGGAGCAGCGTGGTGAGACCGGCGCGGGCCTCCCGGTCGACCTGGTCCTGGACAGCCTGGCCGGGGCCGTCTTCTTCCACCTGGGCATCGTCGGGGAACGCCCCGGCGAGGAACTGGCCGGGCGCATCGCCGCGATGACGGCCAAGGGAATCGAGGCCCGGTGAACGGCTGGCTGCTCACCGCGGGGGTTGTCGCGGCGGCGACCACCCTCGTCCACCTCACCGCAGGCGGTCGGTCCGTCGTCCGCCCGCTCCTGGGCAGCGCGATGGCCGCCGAACCCAGGCGCACCCTGCACGTGGTGTGGCACATGGTCACGGCCGACCTGCTGCTCAGTTCCGTGGTCCTGCTGGTGTCCGCCTTCGCGGCGGCGCCCAGCACACCGCTGGTGCGGTTCATGGCGGCCCAGTACCTCGCGTACGCGGCGGTGTTCCTCGTCGTCGCGCTCGCCGCCGACTGGCCGCGGCCGCTCCTGCGGCTTCCGCAGTGGATGCTGCTGCTGCCGGTCGGAGTCCTCGCCCTCGTCGGCGCCGGGTGAACCGGCGCGCGGATCCGGCCGCCCACGGGCCGCCGGGTGGGCGCCCCGGACACGGGTGAGGGCCGGGGGGTGTCTCCCGGCCCTCACCGTCAGATGCGGCGTGTCATGCCGCGCGTGCCGGCGCCGACGTCAGGGCAGAGTCCACTTCTGGTTGGCGCCGGTGTGGCAGGTCCACAGGTGGACGGCGGTGCCGTCGTTCCAGGTGCCGCCGGAGGCGTCGAGGCACTTGCCGGACTGCGGGTTGCGGATCGTGCCGTCGGCCTGCGGGGTCCACTTCTGGGCGCCCGTGCCGTTGCAGGTCCACAGCTGGATCCTGGTGCCGTCCGCGGTGGCGCCGCCGGAGACGTCCAGGCACTTGCCGAGGGCCTTCAGCGTGCTGTCGCCGGGCAGCGTCCACTTCTGGGCGGTGCTGCCGTTGCAGGTCCACAGCTGGATCTTGGTGCCGTCGGCGGTCTGGGCGTTGTCGACGTCCAGGCACTTGCCGTTGACGCCCTTCACCTCTCCCGAGCGCGGGCCGGGCGAGGTGCCGCCGCCCTGCTTGATGCGGATGTTGCGGAACGACACCGAGTCGCCGTCTCCGTGGTTCTGCAGGCCGATGTGGCCCTGCTTGAGGCTGCGCGCGGGATCGGTGTTGGTGAAGTCGTTGATCTTGCGGCCGTTGAGGAAGATCTCCAACCGCTCCCCGGTGACCCGCAGTTCGTAGGTGTTCCACTCGCCCGGCGGGTTCAGGGCCGCGTCACGCGCGGGGAGGTCGGCGGACTTGAAGCCGTAGACCGCCCCGGTGGTGCGTGCCGCCTCGTCGGTGGCGTCGATCTGGATCTCGTAGCCGTTGTCCACCGCCGACCACGGGTCGTCCGACGCGGGGAAGCCGATGAAGACGCCGGAGTTGTCGTCGCCTTCCGCGCGCCAGTCGAGTTTCAGCGAGTAGTCACCGGTGAACTCCTTCGCCGAGTGCCACAGCATGCCCAGCCCGCCGTGCGAGGTGAGGGTGCCGTCGGCGAGGGTGAACCCGCCCGGCCCCGCCTGCTTCCAGCCCGCGGTGCCCGAGCCGTCGAACAGGGACGTGTAGCCGGTCTCGGGACGGCAGTCGGCTTCCGTCATTCCGGCTGCCCAGCGGACACCACCGAGCAGATGGCGGCGGAAGGCGGGTTCGCCGTACGACTCGTCGGTGTGGCCGCCGCCGGTGTAGAAGGCCCGGCCGCCCTGGTAGTCCTTGCACCAGGCGATCGGATGGTCGCCCGACATGGTGCCGCCGGAGTAGCTCGACTCGTCGAGTGCGGCCAGCACACGGGCCGTGGTCCGCGGGTTGGTGCGGTAGTTGTACCACTCGTCGGTGCGCTGCCAGGTGCCGCCCAGGTGCGCGGTGGCGTCGTGCGCACGGTCCTCGACCTCGACGGTGGCGGACTGGATGGCCGGGTGGGAGTGGAAGAGCGCGCCCGCCAGTCCCTCGTAGAAGGGCCAGTCGTACTCCGTGTCGGCCGCGGCGTGGATGCCGACGTACCCGCCACCGCCCTGGATGTACTGCTCGAACGCCGTCTGCTGGGTGCCGTTGAGCACGTCGCCCGTGGTCGACAGGAAGGCGACCGCCTTGTACTGGGCGAGGTTGCCGGTGGTGAAGGCCCCGGCGTCCTCGGTGGCGTCGACGGTGAAGTTGTTGGCCGCGCCGAGGTCCCGGAGCGCCGAGATGCCGTCGTCGATGGAGGAGTGGCGGAAGCCCGCCGTCCTGGAGAACACCAGGATCTTGTAGGCCGGGTCGGCGGCCGCCTCCGCCCGCGTGGTGACCTGGGGCCGGTCCACCGGGCCCGGCAGCGCGACGGACTGCGACGTCAGGCACAGCGCCGCGCCGGTGAGCAGGCCGAGGAACGCCTTGATGCGATTGCGCATGGGGATCGCCTCCTTTCTACGGAAGGGTCCAGAGCTGGTTGGGGCCGCCGTGACAGGTCCACAGGTGGACGGCGGTGCCGTCGTTCCAGGTGCCGCCGGAGGCGTCCAGGCACTTGCCGGACTGCGGGTTGCGCAGATCGCCGCCCGACTGGGCCGCCCACCGCTGGGCTTCGGTGCCGTTGCAGGTCCACAGCTGGATCCTGGTGCCGTCCGCGGTGGCGCCGCCGGAGATGTCCAGGCACTTGCCGAGGGCGCGCAGGGTGCCGTCGCCGGGCAGCGTCCACTTCTGGGCGGTGCTGCCGTTGCAGGTCCACAGCTGGACCTTGGTGCCGTCGGCACTCTGGGCGTTGTCGACGTCCAGGCACTTGGCGTTGACGCCCTTCACCTCGCCGGAGCGCTCGGAGCCCGCACCGGAGGTGGTGAAGGAGTACTCGTCCACGTCGAACAGCGAACCGCTGCCGCCCTTGAAGACCAGGTGGAGGGTGGTGGTCCCCGCGGGCTGGTTGCTCAGGGTGGTGCTCACGTCCTGGAAGGTCTCCCAGCCGCCGGTCACCGGCACGGTCACCGTGCCGAGCAGGGTGCCGGTCGGGGAGCCGGCCCGGACCTCGATGGTGCCGCCGGTGCCGCCGGAGGAGACCCGGGCGGTGAACCGTGTCGCGTTGGCGAGGGCGTAGGGCTTGAAGGAGATCCAGTCGCCGTTCTCGATGTGGCCGACCGTCCTGCCGCCGTGCGCCGGGGTGTGGCTGACCACCTGGACGCCGAGGGAGTCGCCGTAGTGCTCGGCCTGCCGGTGGCTGGGCTGGGTGACGTGCTGGTCGTGCGTGGTCAGCGCGGGCTGGCCGCCTGCGCCCTTGTCGGTGTACTCGGCGTCGATGACTCCGAAGATGTTGGCGTTGGGGTCGTGTTCACCGTCCGCGAGCGTCCGCAGGGTGCCGGAGCAGCCGGTGGCCGACGTCTGGGGATGTCCGTGGCTGTCGTGCCCGACGATGAACGTCACCTTGACCTTGGAGCAGTCGATCGCGCCGTCCTCGGGGTCGGTGACCGTCACCTTGAACGGGATCGCGGCACCGAAGTCGTAGATGCTTCCGTCGGCGGGCAGGTCGAGTCTCACCGTCGGAGCGGTGTTGCCCACGGTGATCTGCACGGACGCCGTGGCCGACTTCCCGGTCGTGTCCGTCACCTTCAGGGTGGCCGTGTACTGGCCGTTGGCCGTGTAGGTGTGCGAGGGGTTGGCCGCGGTGGAGGTGGCGCCGTCGCCGAAGGTCCAGGCGTGGCTCAGGGCGTCGCCGTCGGCGTCGGAGCTGCCGGCGGAGGAGAAGGACACCGTCAGCGGAGCCTTGCCCGACGTCACGTCGGCCTTGGCCTGGGCCACCGGGGCGTGGCCGTCCGTGACGTGCTCGATGCGGTACAGCGCCGAGTTCGCGTCACCGTTGAAGTACCCGGTGCCGTAGTCCAGGACGTACAGGGCGCCGTCCGGGCCGAAGGCCATGTCCATCACCTGGGTGCCGCTCCAGGGAAAGGCGTTGATGGACTGCACGGTCCCGTCGCCTGAGGCCTCGATGCGTTTGATCCAGCGGCGGCCGAACTCGCCGGCGAAGAAGTCCCCGTCGAACTCCTGGGGGAACTTCACCTGGGAGGTGGAGCCGGCGTCGTAGCGGTACACGGGGCCGCCCATGGGCGACTCGGAGCCGCCCCCGAACTCCGGTACGGAGCCGCCGTCGTAGGGGATCCAGGCGGGCTGCGCGGGCGGCAGGTCGGTGAGGCCGGTGTTGCGCGGCGAGGTGTTCTTCGGAGCGGCGCAGTCGAACTTGCCTCCCGAGGAGCCACCGGCGAAGTCGTAGTCGACATAGGCGTCGTTCTTGCCGGTGCAGTACGGCCAGCCGTAGTTGCCCGCCTTCGTGATGCGGTTGAACTCCACCTGACCGGCCGGGCCGCGGGTGGCGCTGGCCGTACCGGAGTCGGGCCCGTAGTCACCGAGGTGGACGACGCCGGTCGCCTTGTCGACGCTCATCCTGAAGGGGTTGCGGAACCCCATCGCGTAGATCTCGGGGCGCGTCCTGGCCGTGCCCGGCGGGAAGAGATTGCCCGACGGCACGGTGTACGACCCGTCGGCGGCGACCTTGATGCGCAGCACCTTGCCCCGCAGGTCGTTGGTGTTGCCCGACGAACGCTGGGCGTCGTAGGCGGGGTTGCGCGAGGCGCGCTCGTCGATGGGCGTGAACCCGTCGGAGGCGAAGGGGTTGGTGTCGTCGCCCGTCGACAGGTACAGGTTGCCCTGCGCGTCGAAGTCGATGTCCCCGCCGACATGGCAGCAGATGCCCCGTGACGCGGGCACGTCGAGGATCTTCTTCTCGCTCGCCGGGTCGAGGGTCCCGGCGCTGCTCAGCACGAACCGGGAGAGCCGGTTGACGCCGTCGAAGGGCGCGAAGTCCGCTGCCGTTCCGTCGGAGGGGGCGTCACCGGCCGGAGTGCTCAGTTTCGGGGCGTAGTACAGGTAGACGAACCGGTTGGACGAGAAGCCCGGGTCCACGGCGACGCCCTGCAGGCCCTCCTCGTCGTGGCTGTACACGTCGAGTCTGCCGGCCACCTTGGTGGTGCCGGCCGCGTCGGTGAGCCGTACGGTGCCGTCCCTGGAGGTGTGGAGCACCGAACGGTCCGGCAGGATGGCGAGCGTCATCGGCTCGCCCATCTCGGCCACGCCCTTGGCGAGCGTGACCTGCTGGAACTCGGCGGCGGCAGCACGGGGAGCCGCCTCGGGGCCCGCCGGAGCGGCCGCGGCTGTCCCGGGCACCAGGCAGCCGACGGCACACACCAGCGCCGTCACAAGCGAACGAACGAGTCTGGGTCTGACCACTTTTGTGCGCACAGAAGTCTCCCGGTGGGGTGGGGGACGGCGGGCCGGTGTCGGGTCCGCCGTGGGAGCTCAGGCGCGCGCCGTCGCGCCGTCGAGCCGGTTGCATGTGCATGACCGGTTCGATGCAAGGAAGTTAGCGGCCCTGTTTCGCGGGCGTAACCCCTTTCGCATCGGATCTCGATACTTTTTCCATGATCAGGACAAAGTGGAGACCGGGCCGGTCGCGGTCAGGGCAGGAGCCACTTCTGGTTCGGTCCGGTGTGGCAGGTCCACAGATGCACGGGCGTGCCGTCGTTCCAGGTGCTGCCGGAGGCGTCGAGGCACTTGCCGGACTGCGGGTTGCGGATCGTGCCGTCGGGCTGCGGGCTCCACGACTGGGCACCGGAACCGTTGCAGGTCCACAGCTGGATCCTGGTGCCGTCGGCGGTGCCGCCGCCGGAGACGTCCAGGCACTTGCCGAGGGCCTTCACGGTGCCGCCGGACACGGTCCACTTCTGCGCGTCGGTGCTGTTGCACGTCCAGATCTGCACCTGGGTGCCGTCGGCGGTCTGCGAGTCGGCCACGTCCAGGCACTTGTCGTTGACGCCCCTGACCTCGCCCGTCCCGGACGCCGTGCCGGGCAGCCTGTTGAGTGTGTACCAGGCCTCGGTGCTCCACAGGGACTCGCCGTCCGACGAGCTGAAGGGACGGGGTGAGCGGACGTGCACCACCCGGTCGGCCTTGAGACCCGGAACGGACAGCGTGACGGTCCTGCGGTCGTCGGAGAGCGCCGCCGACTGGACGGCCAGAGTCTCTTCGTCGACTTTGGGGCCGCCGTACTCGGCGGTCGGTACGTACCGCCACTGCTTGATCCGGTACCGCTCGGTCAACTCGGCCGCGGTCTGTGTGGACAGCGGCTTGGTGTACTCCAGCGCGAAGCCGCCGGGTACGGCGCGCATGGCCCGGATGTCGAAGGCGTTGCCGCCGTTGGGCGTCAGCTTCTGCAAGCCGTGGCTGAGCTTGCCCTCCTGGCCCCAGTTGCCGCCCGCACCCAGCCCGCCGGCGTACAGGGCGCCGTCCGGACCGACGCTGATCCGCGTGACACCCGCCTCCAGGCCCTGGGTGAGCCGGAAGACGGCCCCCTGGTACTCGCCGCCCACCTTCTCCAGGTGGGCGCGCTGGACGCCACCGTAGGTCACGTCACCGAAGAGCATCTGACCGGCGAACGGTCCTTCGGTCAACTGCAGCGGCGTACTGGGGGAGTTGGCGATCTCGTTCTGCGGCAGCCACAGCACCGGCTTGGTCACCGGCCGGGTGTCGAACGGCCCGTCCGGGTTGGTGTAGTGGTTGAAGAACCGGTCCTGCTTGATGTGCAGCAGCTTCGAGGACGGCAGCCAGCCGCCCTGGTTGTCGGTGACGAACAGGTCGCCCTCCGGGCCCCAGCCGATGCCGTTGGGGGTGCGCAGCCCTCCGGCGACGTAGGAGACCGCGCCGGTGCTCTTGTTCACCTTGATGGTGGTGCCGCGGTTCGGTGCCGGCTGCGGATCGGTCGTGGCGCCCCCGTAGTTGATGGAGACCGACAGGTTCAGGTAGAAGAACCCCTCCTTGTGGAGCAGGCCGAAGGCGAACTCGTGGAAGTTCCCGCCGAACGGCCAGGTCGCGACCCTGCGGTACTGGTCGGTGACGTCGTCGCCGTCGGTGTCGTTCAGTTCCGTCAGCTCGTGCTTCTGCGAGACGTATAGCTTGCCGTCGACGTGCTTGATGCCCATCGGCTCCTTGAGGCCCGAGGCCACCTTCTTCACCGTCACCTTGTCCGGGCCGGTGCTTCCCGTGACGTTGCCCAGCAGGTACACCTCGCCCGTGGTGGTGTTGCTGCCGCCCCAGGTGGCCACGGCCAGCCGGCCGTCCGGCAGCCAGTCCATGGCGGAGACCTGCGGCTCGAAGCCGCTCGGGCGCAGGTCGGTGAGGGTGTAGTTCGGGTGCACGCCGGTCAGCGGCAGCCCGTCCCCCGGCGAGTCGGCGCCTCCCTCGCACTCCTTGCGGCCCGGCGACGTCACCCGGACGACACCGGCGTCCGTGCTGAGTGCCGAGTTGGGCACGACGGTGAAACCGGCGGCGCCGGGCGGCTGCCAGGCCAGGGTGATCTGCTGGCCGCCGTCCCGCTCGAAGTGCTCGATCCGCAACGTGTGGTGACCGGCCGTCAGCTCGACCGTGCCGTCCTTCGGGTCCGCGCCGTGCAGGCCGTCGTGGTCGATGACCAGTTTGTCGTCGAGGTACAGCCGGGAACCGTCGTCGCTGGTGAGGCGGAAGGTGTAGGCGCCGGTCCGAGGGGCGTTGAGGTTGCCGACGACCTGGGTGACGAAGTTGCTCTCCAGGCCGAAGTCACCGGCCGAGGTCCAGTCGATGACCGGCATCAGCTTGTCGATGTTCGGCGTCTGCCCCGGCTTCAGGGTGCAGATTCCGCTGAGCGGAGTCTGCACGTCGAAGACGCGCAAGGTGACACCCGGTTCCTGCGGGGGGAGGTCGGCGGCGCCGTCCGAGGTGTCCGCGGGAGCCGGGGCCGAGGACAGGCCGACGGCCAGTAACGAAGCGATGAGTGCCCCGGCGAGGCGTCTGCCCGGCCGGCGGGGGTACAGCCGTGGATACACGTGACCTCCTGACGGTCCCTCGGCATCGAGGAACGCAGTCCGGTAAGCGGGAGATCCACCGCTGCCGGGACGCGCCGTCGTCCCGGGATACGGAGGTGTGCGAGGGGTGCGCCCTGGAGGCGCACGGGTCGCGTCGCACACAGTAGGGACTTCTTCCACAGCCGTCCATACTTTGTCATGGACGCGCACAAACAGGCCGGGAGTGGACGTCGACTGCCCGCCTGCGGTGGCTCGAAGCGATGCCAACAGGCCCGCCCCGCCTCAGGATCCGCGCCGAAGGCGATGATCGTCTAAGAGGTGGCCCGAGTGGCTGAACCCGATGCGTTGAGGCGTCCGTTCCTGCCCAGGGTGCCCCCAGCGCCACCCGGTTCACCCTTGGCTCACAGCACGTCTGCGTGCCGGAATGAATGGTGCCCCGCGACCCATCGACGGCGGGGCGGAGAGCAGGCGGGCAGCCGGCTGTCTCCAGGTCGACTCCCAGGAACGGACTGCCTGTGCACACCCAGCCTCGCGTCGAGGAACCCGGAGCGGTGCAGGACGAACCTGTCGCGATCATCGGAGCCGCCATCCGGTTCCCCGGAGAGGTGCGCTCCCTCACCTCCCTGTGGCGGCTGCTGATGGGGCCCGCTGCCCGGCTCGTTCGGCTGGATCTTCCCGCTCGCTGAGCATGGGCTTCCTCGCCGAGCTGCTCGAACAGGTCGGCCTGCCCGAGGGCGTGGTCAGTGTCGTGCCCGCGGACCGTGAGACCAGCGAGTACCTGGTGTCGCACAGGGACGTCGACAAGATCGCCTTCACCGGCTCGACCCGGGCGGGCCGCCGTATCGCCGCGATCGCCGGGGAGCAGCTCAAGCGGGTCAGCCTGGAACTGGGCGGCAAGTCGGCCGCGATCATCCTGCCCGACGCCCACATCGACAAGGCGGTCGCGAGCGTGAAGTTCGGCTCCCTGCTCAACAACGGCGAGTCCTGCATCGCGCAGACCCGGATCCTCGCACCGCGCAGCCGCTACGAGGAGGTCGTGGCCGGGCTCAAGGAACTGGTGGAGTCGCTCAAGGTCGGAGATCCCGAGGACCCCGACACCTTCATCGGCCCGATGATCCGCCCCGACCAGCAGGAGCGGGTACGTCACTACATCCGGCTCGGCATCGAGGAGGGCGCCCGCCTGGTCACCGGCGGTCCGCACATCCCCGAGGGCCTCGAGAAGGGCAACTACGTCACGCCCACCGTCTTCGCCGACGTCGACAACTCCATGCGGATCGCGCAGGAGGAGATCTTCGGCCCGGTGCTGGTCGTCATCGCCTACGACGACGAGGACGACGCCGTCCGCATCGCCAACGACTCCGAGTACGGCCTGTCCGGCGGCGTGTGGTCCAGCGACGAGGAGCACGCCCTCGCCGTCGCCCGCCGCATCCGCACCGGCACCGTCACGGTCAACGGTGCCTCGATCGCCTTCGACGGCCCGTTCGGCGGCTTCAAGGCCAGCGGTGTCGGCCGCGAGTACGGCGCCGTGGGCCTCGGCACCTACACCGAGTACCAGACCATCACCGTCTGACCGGGACCGCTCGCACCCGTGCACCGTCGTGGAGGGCTGCACCAAGTACGCTCGTCACCACCTTGACAGGTGACGCTGACGGCATGCACGCTGATGGTCGTCCAAGGCGCCGGCCGGACGCCGTCCACGATCGACGAAGCGGAGCACGCTCATGAACGAAGGGCTGACCAGAGAAATCGCCGAAGCGGCAGTGCGACAGGCGCGGTTCGGGAAGCTTCCCGAGCGCATCCGCTTCGAGGACATGAGCGAGGCGGTCGAAGGGGGTCCGTCCGGTACGAGGCAGGGAGCGTACGACCCGGCGGGTTCGTGGAAGTTCTACTCGTGCCTCGCCCTCGATCTGGGGCTGTAGGCGCAACGCGGGGGAGAGGTCCCCCGATTCTCCCGCACGGTCAGTGACCGGTGCCTGCACGGGTGAGGCGGTCACACACCTGGAAACCGTGCGGTTGCGGCGGGACGTCGAGCAGGCGGCGTTCGACAACATGGGACGGGCGTAGCACACGTGTGCGTGGTCCGGAGGAACGCCGCCGCAGGTGTCCCGCAGCGTCAGCCGGTGGCCGTCCCGTTTCGCTCGACCAGGGTGTACAGGACGGAACGCTGCTGCTTGTGGCGCCGGATACGGCCCTTGGCGACCAGGGACTCCAGCGTGTTGCGCACCACCTGCGGGGTGGGGTTGCGGTCGGGATGCTTCTCCAGGAGTTCCTCCCGGAGATCCTTCGCCAGGCGCGGCTCCTCGTACTGGCCGAGCAGCTCGGTCAGCAGGTCACCGAGCAGCGGTGGCCGGCGCGGCCTCCCCTTCGCCCCTGCCTTCGCGGGCGCGGGGCGGCGTGCGGCGGCTCCCGCCGGTGCCCGCTTCGCCTTCGTGACCTTCGGCTCGTCCTGCGACTGCTCGGGCAGCCGGGAAGGGTCGTCGGAACCCTCGTACCGCTCGGCGAGGTCGAGGATGTCCGAGAGGAGGGCCTCCTCCTGCTTCAGGACGGCGATCCTCTCCACCAGCTCCTGCTGTCGTCGGCGGTTCTCCGCCAGGTCCGATGCGGCTTGCGCTACGTACCGCGACCGGAGCGTGGCGGCCGGCTTGCTGGTCACAACCGTTCACTCCCTCGATATGAATGACGTTGCGCATGGTACCCACACCTGAGGGTCCCGTGCGGACAGGTGTCTACGCCGGGTGGTCCTACCGCAGTGCCCACTCCACGATGTGTGGTTTTCGCCCTGCCGCGGGGACATCGCGGACGGCACGGCGACGCGCGTGTGCCGACGCCCTCACACGTGTCTCTCCGTGGCTTCCCACCGAAGGTGTGCGTGACGTCAGCGGGCGGCCGCCGCGGGCGCGGACTTCTTGCGGGCGCGGTACGCGGCCGCCTTGATCTTGTTGCCGCAGGACTCCATGCCGCACCACTGGCGACGCATGCCCCGGGAGCGGTCGATGTAGACCCGGGTGCACTCGGGGTTGCCGCACTCCTTCATCAGCGGCACGTCCGGGCCGCTCAGCAGTTCCACCGCCTGCCGGGCGACCGTCGCCAGCGCCTGGCCGGGCGTCGCCTCGGTGTGGCGTCCGGTCGCGGTGAGCTGCGGCGTCACGGGCGGCCTGCGCGCGGCGTCGTTCACCACGGCGAGCGCCCCGGCGTCGAACTCCTCGCCGAGGCGGCGGTCGGTGACCAGCCGGTAGATGGCCTCGCGCACGGTCGTGGCCTCCCGGACGTCGTCCTCGCCGCCAGGGGTGATCGTGTCCACCAGCCCGGACTCCACGTACCAGGCGGTGAGCCGCTCCGGCGTCGCGAACATCTCGAACCGGGTCGAGCGCCGGGCTCGGAGCGTGGCCGCGAAGTCGAGAGCCGGGTGCCCGCAGACGAAGACATGGTCAAGATTCACATCACCATCTTGACGGGTGACTCGTGTCGAAGGCAAGGAACGTCACCTCCCTGCCGGTTCCCGCCGGGCCGGTGCGGCCGGGAGCGTACGGCGCGGGGGCGACGGTGCTGGTCAGGGCGCCGGGCGTGGGCGGGCCGGGAGCTCGCAGCCCAGGGCGGCCGGTTACGACGGGACCGGGGAGGAAGCCCCTGGTCCCGTAACCGGCGACGGCTCGATCAGGGTGCCAAGCGGCTCCGCACCGCCTCCTCCCGTGGACCGGATCGTCCTGTCAGACGCAGTTCGCGGCCCTGCCAGCGGCGACGCAGCCAGCGGTCGTGACTGGCGACCACGATCGCGCCGGGGCCCGGGCCCAAAGCGGCCTCCAACTCGTCGCACAGGCGGGGGGAGAGGTGGTTCGTGGGCTCGTCGAGGAGCAGGAGCTGGGGCGGGCGGGCGACCAGGAGGGCCAGGGCGAGCCGCCGGCGCTGCCCCACGGACAGGTGGCCGACCGGCTTGTCCAGGTCGCCCTCGGCCATCAGGCCGAGCGAGCCCAGCGGCACCTTCTCCGCGCGCAGGGCGCCCAGCGCCTGCTCGTACACCTCACGCACCGGACGGTCGGGTCGCTCGAACACGGTGTCCTGGGTCAGCAGGCCCACCGTCAGCCGGCGTCGCCGCCGCACCTCGCCCTCGGCGGGGAGGCGCCCGGCGAGTACCGCGAGGAGCGTCGACTTGCCGGCGCCGTTGCCGCCCGTGACCAGCAGCCGGTCGGTCGGTGCGATGTCCAGCTCGTCCAGCGTGAGCCGGCCCGGCACCCGCACGTCGGTCAGGGAGACCAGGGGAGTGGGGCCCTCCTCGCCGTGCGCGGCCAGGTCCGCGGCCGCGAACCGCAGCGGGCGCGGCGGTTCGGCGACCTGGGCGCGCTCCAGGTCCTCCAGCCGCCGGGTGGCGTTGCGGACCCGGCGGGAGATCTGGTTCTGCACCCGGCCGGCCCGGTGGCCGTAACCCATCTTCTCGTTGTCGGTGGGGCCCCGGTCCGGTGCGACCCGGTGCGCGGTCACCCGCGCCGCCCGGCGCAGCTCGGCGAGTTCCTGCTGTTCCTCGGCGTACCGCCGCTCCCAGCGTTCCCGCTCGGCGCGCTTCTGCGACAGGTAGGCGCTGTAGTTGCCGCCGTAGCGGACCGGGCCGTCGACCGCCGGGTCGAGGTCGATCAGGTCGGTGCAGACGGCGTCGAGGAACGCCCGGGCGTGGCTGGCGACGACCACGGTTCCGGGCAGGTTGCGGATCTGCTCCTCCAGGAAGGCGGCGGCACCGTCGTCGAGGTGGTTGGTCGGCTCGTCCAGCAGCAGTGCCGAGGGACGGCGGACGAGCAGGGCGGCCAGGGCCAGCCGGCCGCGTTCACCGCCCGAGAGCGAACCGAGGGCGCGCTCGTGCCCGAAGGCACCGAGGCCCAGTCCGTCCAGCACGCGGGCGGCGCGGCGGTCGGCGTCCCAGGCCTCGCGGTCCTGGGCCTGCTCCAGGCGCCTGGCGTAGGCGTCGAGGACGGCCCGGTGGCCGGGGTCGGTCTCGGGCAGGCGGGCGAGTTCGTCGCCGAGCCGGTCGAGTTCCGCGAGGTCTTCGCGGGCCTCGCGCAGCGCCTCGTCCAGCACGTCGGCGATGGTGGAGTCGGCGTCGTAGGGCGTCTCCTGCTGGAGGAAGCCCAGGTCCGCGGGGCGGGTGACGCTGCCCGCGTCGGGTTCGTCGACGCCCGCGAGGAGGCGCAGGAGGGTGGACTTGCCGACGCCGTTCTCCCCGACGAGCCCGATGCGGTGACCGGGGGAGGCGGTCAGGCAGACGCCGTCCAGGACGCGGCGTCCGCCCAGGGTGCGGACGAGGTCGGTGGCGAGCAGCGCGGGCTGCGGATGGGGCCGGGGCATGGGGAACCGTCCTACGTGATCGGTGGTCGGCCCGCCGGGCGCGGTGCCTCGGACGCGGGCCACGTCACACGCCGGCGATTCACACCGCGGGGGCTCCCGTCTCCCTGAGCTGTCCGTCGGCCAGGCGCAGCCAGCGGTTCACGCCGATCTCGGCGAGGAACCGCTCGTCGTGGCTGACCACCATGAAGGCGCCCTGGTAGGAGTTGAGCGCACTCTCCAGCTGACCTGCGCTGACCAGGTCGAGGTTGTTCGTCGGCTCGTCGAGCAGCAGCAGGTGGGGGGCCGGTTCGGCGCACAGTACGCAGGCCAGGGTGGCGCGCAGCCGTTCGCCCCCGGAGAGCACCCCGACCGGCAGGTGTGCCCCAGGGCCCCGGAAGAGGAAGCGGGCGAGCAGGTTCATCCGCTCGGCCTCGGGCCGCTCGGGGGCGAACGCGGCGAAGTTCTCCGCGACCGTGCGGTCCAGGTCCAGCAGGTCCAGGCGCTGGGAGAGGTATGCGATCCGGCCGTCGTTGCGCCTGACCTCACCGCCGTCGGGGGTGAGATCTCCGGTGATCAGCCGCATCAAGGTCGTCTTGCCCGCTCCGTTGGGCCCGGTCAGCGCGATGCGCTCAGGGCCGCGGACGGTGAGGTCGATCCCGTCGGGGGCGAACACCTCCCGGTCGCCGAGACGGACCTGCATGCCCTCGCCGAGGAAGAGGGTGCGTCCGGCGGGCACCTGGGTGTCGGGCAGTTCCAGGGTGAGGCGCTGCTCGTCACGCAGGGCGCGTCCGGCCTCGTCGAGCCGGGCCCTGGCCTCGCTGACCCGGGAGGCGTGCATCGTCCCCGACCTGCCCGCGGCCTCCTGGGCGCCGCGCTTCATGTTGCCGGCGAAGATCTTGGGCAGGCCCGCGTTCTTGAGGTTCTTGGAGGCGTTGCTCATCCGGCGTTCGGCGCGTTCGCGGGCCTGCTGCATCTCCCGCTTCTCCCGCTTGAGTTCCTGCTCGGCGTTGCGGACGTTCTTCTCGGCGACCTCCTGCTCGGCGCGGACGGCCTCCTCGTAGGCGGTGAAGTTGCCGCCGTACAGGCGCAGTTCGTCGCTGCCCAGTTCGGCGATGCGGTCCATGCGGTCGAGGAGCGCGCGGTCGTGGCTGACCAGCAGCAGGCAGCCGCCGAAGTCGGACAGCACGTCGTAGAGCTTGTGCCGGGCCCCCGCGTCGAGGTTGTTGGTCGGCTCGTCGAGCAGGAGGACGTCGGGGCGCCTGAGCAACTGGGCGGCCAGCCCGAGGGAGACGACCTGGCCGCCGCTGAGCGTGTTCAGCCTGCGGTCCAGGGCGAGGCCGGCCAGGCCCAGGCGGTCGAGCTGGGCGCGGGTGCGCTCCTCGATGTCCCAGTCGTCGCCGATGGTCGTGAAGTGCTCCTCGCCGACGTCGCCGGACTCCACGGCGTCCAGGGCACGGATCACGGCGGCGACGCCGAGCACCTCGGCGACCGTGAGCTCTCCGGTCAGCGGGAGCGTCTGAGGGAGGTGGCCGAGGGTGCCGGTGACGGACACCGCGCCGGTGGCGGGCGTGAGTTCGCCGGCGATCAGCTTGAGCAGCGTGCTCTTGCCGGAGCCGTTGGGGGCGACCAGGCCGGTACGGCCACCGGCCACGGTGAAGGACAGGTCGTGGAAGACGGGGGTGTCGTCGGGCCAGGCGAAGGAGAGGTTGGAGCAGACGATCGCGGCGTCGGACATGGAGGCGACCTCGAAGGAACTGAGGGCAGAGCGTGTACCTCTGCCCTGGGCAGACGTGGGAAAAGGGGTACGACGAAACGGACCACCTCGGCAGCGCTCCTGTGCGCCGGCCGGTGGCCGTCAGATCCGGATCTCACCCGGAGATGTCGTCTTCACCCACCACGTCTGTGACTCCTCGATCGACATGCGATGCCGAATCAGTCTAACCCGCACGGTGAGCCGGTGGGCGCACAGCAAGCCCACACGTGTGCATCCGCTCCGAGGTTCACAGCCCTGGCCCTCGTGCCGGAAGGAGACGGCGGCGAGCGCGACTCGGTCGAGGGGGTGCGGCGGACTCTCGCTGACCTCTCCCCTTCCGTCACCGCTTTAACCGGTGATACTGTCCGGCGCGGTCTTCGGCCCGCCGTGTGTGTCGTGCACACATGTGTCGCTGTGGCCGAGGCACACCTACTTCCTCGACGGGAAACCCATGAGACGCCTTCTGACTGCCCTCGCGGCCGGTGTGCCGCTGGCCGCGGTGGTGTACCTGCCGACCGCTTCGGCGGAACCCCGGGACACCCCCGCCGCCACCTCGTTCACCTGCTCGGTGCCCTCCGTGAAGGCCCCGGAGGTCAGCGCGGTGGAGTCCGTCACCGCGGTCCGCCGGGAGGGCGGCACCATCAACGGCACCGGCGTGCTGGCTGGTTCCGTCTCCGGGGTCCCGGCCTTCTGCGAGGTGACGGTCACCCTCACCCACCCCGGCCGCCGACGACCACGCCACGGTGCGCACCTGGCTGCCCGAGAGCGGCTGGAACGGCCGCTTCCAAGGGCTCGGCGGCGCCGCCTACCTGGCCGGGGACAACGGTTTCGGCTAGGTACGGCGGTCAAGAACGGCTACGCCGCCGTCTCCACCGACGCCGGTGTCGGCGACGCCCTGGCCACCGGCTGGGCCCTGAACAGTGAGGGCGCGGCAGGGCTACATGGAGGCCCAGCGCCACCCCGACGACTACGACGGCATCCTCGCCGCCGCCCCGGCCGTCCACTGGGACGAGTTCGAGATCGCCAGCCTGTGGCCGCAGGTGGTCATGAGCAACGAGAGGACCTACCCATCCGTCGCCGTCGCCGTCGCCGTCGCCGTCGCCGTCGCCGTCGCCGTCGCCGTCGCCGTCGCCCTCGGCATCGCCGGAGCGGGAGGCGCGGGGGCGGTGCTCCATGTGTTCGGCGTCTGGGCTGCCGTATCGGGGACCGCTCAGGTGATCGTCGGATTGCGGCGGCGCGGTCCCGAACTGGGCTGGCAGTGGCCGACCTTGCTCTCGGGCGGGCTGTCCTTCCTGGTCGGCATCACGTGCAACATCCAGGCCGTGGGCGCCCATCCGTCGCTCGACGTGCTGGCCGGGTATGCCACGGGTGGCGGGGTGTGGTTCGTGCTGCAGGCGCTGCTGCTCGGCCGGAAGCCCCGTCGGGTGCGCACCGAAGCCGTCTGACACCCTGACCACCACACGCATCGGCCCACGTGTGTGGTGTCAGGGTGGCGCCGAGGCCGCGTACCGGGGCACAAGCCGGCGCCGGGCCGACCACCATGGGTTTCGTCACCGGTCGAGGTGGTCGCGCGGGACGCAGGGCCTCATGGACGGATGGACAGCAGTGAACGCGTCCGCCGAGGTCAGGAGCGGAAAGCATGAGCGCACGGACCGGCGGTGCGCGGCGACCGTACCGGAACGACAGGAGGGCGGAAGCCGCTGCCGCCACCCGGGCCGCGATTCTCGACACCGCCCTCCGGCTCTTCGTCCGACACGGGTACGCGGAGGTCACCATCGGCGACATCGCCCGCGAGGCCGGGGCCCGGTGCCCACCGTCTACGCGAGTACCGGCGGCAAGTCGGCCATCCTCAGAGCCCTGATCGACCGAGGGGTGGACGAACCGGTGGTCGAACGGACGCTGGACGCCGTCCGCGGCGCGACCGACGCGAGTGCGGCGGTCGCGGTCATGGCTCACGGAGTGCTCCTGGACAACGAATGTCATCTGGACATCGTCCAGGTCATGCTCGCGGCTGCGGCCGTGGCGCGGAGCGTCGAGGAGGAACTCCAGCACGTGGTCACCGTGTACCGCCGCGCGCTGGGTGTGCTCGTGGAACGGCTGGCGGTGCTGGGCGCGCTCCGCCCCGGCCTGAACCGGGAGCGCGCCACGGACATGCTGTGGTTCCTGCTCGGGCTGCCGTCCTGGCGGGTGTTCGTCGCGGAGCACGGCTGGTCCTGGGACGAGACCGAACGCTGGCTCGCCGGGCAGGTGACTGCCGCGCTCGTGGCCAAGCCTGGGGCCAACTGACCAGCAGGCAGGCGTCAGTTGGTCACGTGAGCAGGCGGACCAACTCGTCGGCCACCTCACGTGGCGAGGGCATCGCCGCGATCTGCTCGGCGGCTTGGCGCGCGTTGTCCCGGTACTCCGCGGTGTCGAGGACCTGCGTCACCGCCTCCGCGACCGCCTCCGGCGTGGCGGGCGGCAGGACGGCGATGCCGGTGCGCGAGCCCGCGACGGCGCCCGCCTGGAGGAACTGGTCGGCGCCCTGCGGTACGACCATCATGGGCAGACCGCGTGAGAGGGTGCCCAGCGTGGTGCCCGCCCCGCCGTGGGTGACCACCAGGTCGACGCCGTCGAGCAGTTCGGCGAGCGGGGTGAACCCGACGAACTCGACATGGTCGAGCCCGTCACCGTAGTCGGCGGCCGTGGCGGTCAGACCGAGGGTCACCACCAGGTCGGCCTTGGCGGCGAGCGCGTCGATCACCGGACGCAGCACGTCGGGTGCGGCGAAGTGCGTGCCGAAGGAGAGCAGCACCTTGGGCCGGGAGCCGTTGCCGCCGGGCGCCGTGGCTGCGGTGTCGGGGGTGTGAGGGCCGCGGTGGGCCTCGGGGCGCAGCGGCAGACGGCCCTGCGGCGCCTGCCGGTCCGGGCCCTGGAGTGCCTCGGGGCACGGGTCCAGATACCAGGTGGGCTGCATCGTCCTCACGCAGCGGCTCCCTGCCCCCCGGCCGACCTTCCCCGGCCGATGCTCGGCTACCGCGTGGTCCCGGCCTGACGGCATGTCCGATGTCGCCTCCCGGCCGGTCGCATCGCCGTCGACCGGCCGGGGTGCGGAGCTCATCCGGGAAGGGTGCCGGGTGCGACCTCATCGCGTTCGGTTTCGTCCGCCGCTGGAGTGATGTTCCCGGGCCCGCGCAGTACGACGTAGGCGAAGAGCACACCCATGACGGCGACGCCTGCCCACATCGACTGCTGCCAGCCGTCGACGAAGGCCTGCCGCGCTGCGTGCAGCACGTTCGGTGCGTGCGGTCCGGTGCTCGGTGCCACCTCGACGGCGTTGGCGATGCCCTCGCGTGCGGTGTCCGCGGCGTCCCGGGGGACGGCGCCGAGTCGTTCGCCGACGGCGTCGCGGTAGCCGGCGGACACGAGCGCGCCGAGCAGGGCGACCCCGAGCGCGGTGCCGAACTCGCGGGTGACGTCGTTGAGCGCGGAGGCGACGCCCTGCTTCCGCCGCGGCAGGGAAGCGGTGATGGCCTCGGTGCTGGGAGTCATCGACAGGCCCATGCCGAGGCCGATGGCGAGCAGACCGGGCAGGAGGGACAGGTATCCGCCCTCGACGGAGACGAACAGGGCCATGAGCGCCAGGCCGAGGGTGGCCAGAGCGATGCCGGTGGCCATGGCCGCCCGCGTGCCGGTGCGCGCGGCGAGCGTCGGCGCGAGGCCGGAGGCCGCCATCATCATGACGGCCATGGGCATCATCGCGACCGTGGACAGCAGCCCGGACCAGCCCAGGACGGCCTGGAAGAAGGGGAAGAGGACCACGGCGACACCCGCCTGCACCCCGAAGACGACGAGCAGCGTGATCGATCCTCCGGCCAGGCCGCCGGCACGGAACAGTCGCACGTCCAGCAGAGCGGCGTCGCGCCGGTGCAACTGCCGGACGACGAACGCGGCGGAGGCGAGGAGGCCGACGGCGAGGCTCACCACCGTGGCGGGGGCGGTCCACCCGCGTTCGGGGCCTTCCTGGAGGACGAAGATGAGGCCGGCCACGGCGATCGCGGAGACCAGTGCGCCGCCGGTGTCGAAGCGGTGGGACGGCTCCTCCCGGGAGTCGGGAACCGACTTCAGCGTCATGGCCAGGGCCGCGATCACGAGGGCCACCGGCAGGGCGAACAGCCAGCGCCAGTCGGCGGCATCGACGAGGAGGGCCGAGAGGAACATGCCCAGGATGCCGCCGCCTCCGGCGACACCCGTCCACACCCCGATCGCCTTGCCGCGTCGCTCCTCGGGGAAGGTGGAGGTGATGACGGCCAGCGTGATCGGCATGATCACGGCCGCCCCGACACCGCTCGCCACACGTGTGGCGAGCATGATCTCCGTCGTCGGTGCCAGGCCGGCCAGAACGTTGGCGCCGCCGAAGACGCCGAGTCCGGCGATCAGCATCGGCTTGCGGCCCAGCCGGTCACCGATCGCGCCCAGCGGCAGCAGCAGCGCGGCCAGGGTCAGGGTGTAGACGTTGATGATCCACAGAACGGTGCCCTGCGAGGCGCCGAACTCGACGGCCATGTGGGTCTGGGCCACGCTCAGCCCGGACACCGACGCGATGACGGCCATCAGCGCGAGCGAGACGGCGGTCAGGATCGTGCGCAGCTGACGCGCATCCAGCGGTTTCGGCGGATTCAGTCCGTTCGGCGTATCCGAGGTGCGGTCGCTCTGAGGCGGATCGGCCGCCGCTGCGTCGGACTGGTGGTGCTTGGTCATCGTGTCCTCTCCGAAAAGGGCATGCGGGGTCGGCGGCGTACCGGTGGCGGTGCCGGTCGCCGAGAAAGTGGGGTGGGCCTGCGTGCGGAATCCCGGGGCTTCCGGGCCCGGCCACGACGCTAAGCCCGTGTTGCGGGCCGGGCATACACTCTTGCCCATGACGCAAGAAGCCGAGGAGCTGGACAGCCTCGTACGCAAACGCATCCGCGCTCTGCGGGTGGCGCAGGGCTGGTCGCTGGAGGAACTGGCCGGCCGGGCGAACCTGAGCCAGTCCTCACTCAGTCGCATCGAGAACGGCCGGCGCCGCCTCGCGCTGGATCAGCTCGTCACCCTCGCCCGCGCCTTGGACACCACACTCGACCAACTCGTCGAGACGGCCACGGACGATGTCGTCATCAGCCCGATGATCGACGCCGCTCACGGACGCATGCGCTGGCCCGTGAAGGGCGACCCCGGCATGAGTGTGGTGCGCCAGCGCCTGACCGACCCGCCACCCGAGAACCCCGCGCGGATGCGGGCCCATCCGGGACGTGAGTGGCTCGTCGTGCTGTCCGGCACCGCGGTCCTCATGCTCGGCCACCGCAGCTTCCGCATCGAGACCAACCAGGCGGCCGAGTTCCCGACGATGATGCCGCACGCCATCGGCGCCGCGGGTGGACCCTGCGAGATCCTGGGCATCTTCGACCGCGACGCCCGCCGCGGCCACCAGAACGAGGACCCTGACGGTGCCCCGGAGCAGACACCCGCCTGACAGCGCCACTCGCGGACGTCCGACAGGGATCGGCACCCGCGAGCGCTCGACCGGGGAACGGCACTCGCGAGCACCTGACCGGGAACGGTCACTCTTGCGCCTCGGGCAGCAGCCGGGGCCATCGTCTTGCGTAGATCGGGAGAGGTCGTGCCGCAGACGCATGGCCCTCGTAAGGTGAAGACATGACCTACACCCACTCCCACACCCCGCACCGGCACGCCCCGCACGGACACGACCAGCAGCACGGAACCGGTACCGGCGGCCAGGCCGACCTGCTCGACCTGGACGCCGAGGTCCTCGCCGAGCACACGGCCTCCATCACCGCATGGCTCCCGCTCACCACCGGCCCTCGCCGGATCGTGGACCTCGGCTGCGGCACCGGAGCGGGGACTTTCGCCCTCCTGGACCGCTTCCCCGAAGCACACGTCACCGCCGTCGACAGCTCGGCCGAGCACCTCCGGCGCCTGCGCGCCACCGCGTGCGCCCGGGGCGTGCAGGAGCGGGTCCGCACCGTGCAGGCCGACCTCGACGCCGACGGGTGGCCCGACCTCGGCTCACCGGACCTCGTGTGGGCGTCGGCCTCGATGCACCACATGGCCCGGCCCGACCAGGTCCTGCGCACCGTCCACGACCTGCTCGCCCCCGGTGGCCTGTTCGCCGTCGTGGAACTGTCCGGCTTCCCCCGCTTCCTGCCCCCGGGCGCCCCCGAGGACCGGCCCGGCCTGGAAGATCGCCTCCACGCCGTGACCGACCGCATGCAGGCCGAGCACATGCCCCACCGGGGCGCCGACTGGGCCCCGATGCTCACCGGCGCCGGGTTCACCGTGGAAGACCACCGCACCATCACCGTGAACATCGCGGGTTCCGCCGACACGGCCGTCCGCCGCTACGCCCTCAGCGGTCTGCAGCGCATGCGCAGTGCCGTCGCCGAGACGCTGCCCTCCGACGACCTCGCGGCGCTGGACCGGCTCCTGGACACGGACCACCCGCACTGCATCCTGCACCGCGACGACCTGACCCTGCGCACCGAGCGCACGGTCTGGGCGGCCCGCCGCACCTGACACCGGCGCCGGGGACGCGTGCCTCCTCGGCGGCACGCACCGGCGCGCTTCCGGGCATCCCGGCCCGGCTGCCGACCCCTGTGCCGACCCTCGCAAGACGTCGGAGATGGCGTTGTGTCACTCCAAGGACGCTTAAACCGGGTCCAACCCACTGTCACTGTTTCGAGGTAAGCACCTCGTCTCCCCGGTGGAAGCGACCATCACCGGCTGCTGGAACCCGCGCTACGGCCAGCCGTCGAAATGGGTGTCCCAGATCAACGCCCACTTCGAGTGCAACATCCACTCCCGTCGCGAGTACCTGCGTGCCATGGCCGACAACCGGCTGGTGCCGCAGACCGTCGTCGACTTCACGCCGGACACCCGCCCTACTGGGAGCTCCGGGCCACGTCCTCGCTGGTCACCGGGATCGAGAAGGCGTTCATCGAGTCGTACCGGGACGGCTCCTTCCAGTACGTCCTGATCGCGGCCGACCGGGTGTGAAACCTGCCCCGCGCGGGGGCGCCGGCCCAGGAGCGTCGGCATCCCCGCCGGTCAGGGGCGCTCGGGCGGGGTGCGGTGCATGGCCGCCAGGTAGGCGTCGAGGTCGGCCCGGCCGCCCGCGCCCAGCACCCCGGTCCGCACGGCGAGCCGGCTCGGGGGCTGCCGGCGCAGTTCCTGGCGGGCGAGGCGGGCGACCAGAGCGGGGAAGGCGGGCCGCAACGGCTGGCACCAGCGCAACCACGGGGGCGCGTAGATGTGGCGGGCCCGCCGCGTGATGCCGGAGGTCAGCCACTCGGAGACCTCGGACGTGCTGTGCACCTTCCGGGCGAAACGGGGCTGGTTGCGGCGCAGGGCCTGCAACACGGGGTGGTCGTCGATGCCGGTGATCATGTCGGTGCCGGTCCAGTGCAGGTAGGCGATGCCGACGCCGACCCCGTCCGGTTCCACCTCGCCGCGCAGGGCCAGGGCGAACGACTCCACCCCGGCCTTGGAGGCGCAGTAGGCGCTCATCAACGGCGACGATCCGAACGCCGCGGTCGAGGCGATCTGCAGGAAGTAGCCGCGGGTCTCCATGAGGTGGGGCAGGAAGGCGCGGGCGGTGTTGGCGGACCCGGTGAGGTTGACGTCGATGACCCGCTGCCACAGGTCGGCCGGTGTGTGGACGAAGGGCCCGCCCGTGGCGATCCCGGCGTTGGCGACGACGACGCTCGCCCGTCCCAGCCTCTCGCCGATCTCGCGGGCGGCGTGATCGAGCGCGTCCCGGTCGGTGACGTCGGTCTCGACACAGAGGGTCGGCCCGGGCAGGGCGTCGGCCGCCTGGCGGAGGGTGGCCTCCTCACGCCCTATCAGGGCGACCAGCATGCCGTCGTCCGACAGCCGCCGGGCGAGGGCCGCGCCCACGCCGCGGGCGGCACCGGTCACGACCGCGACCCGCCCCGCCAGCGGCGAGCCGCCCGCCCTGCGGGGCCGTCCCGACCCGGGGATCTCACTCATACGTCCTCGTTCCCGTCGCAGCGCCGTCCGGCCGACAACGCCCTGCACCTCCTTTCCGACATACCCGGCCGAACAGATGCGTTCGAGGCTCTTAGCCCATTCGGCGCCCGGGCGCGGAGGCCGACCGGCCGGGCTCAGCCGGGGTTCGGATGCGTCTGGTGGATCGAGAGGTTGCCCTGGCTGGCGTTCACCGTCCCGTGCCCGAAGGCCCGGTTGTCCTGACGGTAGGAGACGGCGGGCGCGGACCGGGGCGGGGGGAGTTCGGCGATCGCGGTCCGCAGCTCGTCCGCGACCTCGGGGTGTTCCTCCAGCAGGTCCTGCAGGCGCAGGCGCCAGGTGTGACGGGCTTCGGCCAGCCCGGCATCGTTGTCGGGCTCCTGGGCGACGCCCCGCAGGGCGTCCAGACGCCGGGCCGCCGTTTCGGTGCGGCCGGCGTCGCCCCGGCCGAAAAGCCGGCTGAAGCGGGTACGGGCGCTCTGCCAGGCATCGGTCGAGGCGGCGTTGACCAGGGCCGCCGAGCCGGTCGTCGCGAGCATCGTCAGCCAGTCAGGGGTCATGGGGACCGCCTTTCTCTCAGGGGTTCTCTCACGTGCCGGAGCGCCGTGCGGTCCAGGAGCCGGAGGTGCCGTGGCAGTCGGTCTCGAAGGTGCCGCGCATGGTGTCGCCCTCGACGTCTCCGGTGAACGAGATCTTCCGTTCGCTGTTCACCGAACCGAAGGTGATGCGGTCGCCCGCGAGCGTGCCGTCGAGGGACCCGTCGAGCGAGCAGGGCACTCCGTCGACGGTCAGGTCCCCGGTCAGGCGCTCACCGTCCTGGGCCAACGTCGCGGTGAAGCTGCCTGAGCCGAGTCCGGTGGACCAGCTGCCCGCCCAGTCGCCGGTCAGCGATGCGCGCTCGGCCGGTGTCGATGCGCCGCCGGACTGCGGGGCGGACGGAGTGACCCGCAGCCCGAACTCCCCGTAGCGGGCGGTGACGGGCAGCCGGCCGGCCGACGCTTCGATGCTCAGGCGCACGAGTCGGCCCTGTTCGTCGATGCGGGCTGTGAACGCGACGCCTGTGACGGCGGACGGTGGTGCGGAGGTGGCAGCGGCCGGCGCGACGGGTCCGGCGTCCGACCGCGCCGTGGTCGGCGCGACGGAACGGGTGTCCGTGCGCGCCGCGGCCGGCGCGGCGGATCCGGTGTCCGACCGTGCCGCGGCGGGCCGGGCGACGGGCGCCAGGGTCCCGCTGAAGGCGCAGCCGTCACGCCGCGCTCCGGCCACCGACCGCAGCTCCCGGGCCGGAGCGGCGGGGTCGATGGCGTCGACGAAGGCACCGTCGGCCCGCACCCACCGGGGATCCGCGCCGGGCGGGGTGCGCGCGCCGGCGGCCAGCGCCACCTCGCCCCCGTCGATCGTGCCGTCGGTGACCGCGCCGTCCGTCAGACCCTGCCGGAACCAGGCCGTGCGTGCCTGCGGGTCCGCCGCTCCCGTCACATGGTGGCGGCCCCGGGTGACGTCGTAGCGGAAGCTCGTCAGCTCCACGCGCCGGGCCGCCTCCGCCAGAACCGCTGCGGCCGAGCGGCCTTCCGCTGCGGTGCCGCACGAGGCCCGGTCCAGGACGAGGGGGACGAAGACGGTCACGGTGGTGATCACGACGACCAGGACGGTGCCGACGATCAGCACGGCGGGCACACCGACACCTGCCGCTCCCGCACCCCCGATGGTCACGGTCTTGGTGAGTGCGGCTGCGGCCTCGGCGAAGACGCTCGCTCCCTTGGCTCCCGCCGTGGCGCCCGGCGCCGCACCGGTGGTCTGTGCGGCCGTGGTGGACGCCTGGACCGGGTCGGCGAGCGGTGCCTGCGGCAGCTGTCCGGTGCCGGCCCGGTCCACGGCGCCGGTGGTGAGCCGGTCCGCCGCGTACAGGCCGCCACCGGCGGATGCCGCGCCGGCGGCGAGTGTGAAGCCGGCCGCCTTGCCCCGGCTGATCTTCCTGGGCCGCGGGGCCAGGCCGAGCACGACCTGGTAGTACAGGTTGCCGTTCTGGACGGCGTTCACGGTGCCGTGCCCGGTGGCCGTGGCGATCTGGGGTGTGCCGCCGTCCGGCTCGGGCAGGAGCGCTCGTACCGAGTCGGTGAACCGTCGGGCCTCTTCGGCGAGGCCGGGCTCGCGGGAGATGGCCGAGTCGATCCGCTGCAGCCACTTCGGCAGTGAGCCCGTCAGGTAGCGGGTGAGGTCCTCGCCCTCGAGACGGGCCGCCTCCGCCGCCCATGCCTCGATCCGCTCACCCACCAGCGGATCCTCGCCCGGTAACAGTTCGAGCATGCGGTCCCGGGCGTCCGTCCAGGCCGGTGTCCCGATCGCGGCGGCGAGGTGTTCCGCCGCGTCCAGTGCCGGATCCCCGGACCTGCCGTAAGCCGTGTCGTGGTGCTCGCCTTCGGCCATGATGCCCCCCGGATGCCGTGCGTTGGTGTGAAGCTAGCAGTGGCCGGGTGGCGCGAAACCGTCTTCGCGTGACGGCCTCGTCCTTCCCGTTGCGCACAGGCGCGCGGGGGCGCGCGCGGTGTGAACACGCGCCCCGTGCCCGGACGTGCGGACACCTGTCACCGGACGCCCCTCGCTGTCCGATCCGGGGCGGGCT
The DNA here is from genome assembly GCF_049846985.1 of Streptomyces sp. DT190. Lineage (NCBI taxonomy): Bacteria > Bacillati > Actinomycetota > Actinomycetes > Kitasatosporales > Streptomycetaceae > Streptomyces > Streptomyces sp. DT190. The sequence goes on from NZ_JBNCNM010000013.1 coordinate 47,388, forward strand.
CCCTCCCTCAGGGGTGACAGCCCCAGGCGTCAAGGGCGCTTCCGGGCCACGGAGTTGGTCGTGGCAACGCCTTGTGCCGCACCCGTTTACATCGATGTACATTCCGCTCTAGCCTGACGCGCATCTCCCCACCCGGAAGGACACACATGGTGATTCCGCGACTTCGGCATGCCCTCCGGCGGCATCGATTCCTGGCGCTCGCGCTGACCGGCGTACTGACCGTGCTGCCGGCCACCCCCGCCGCCACGTCCCCCCTGACCACCGGCGCCGCGGCTCCGGAGCCCACGTCGGCAACCGTTGGCGCGGCGCCCTCCGCACCCGCTCCCCAGGCACCCTCGGCGCTCGCTCCCGCGGCCGGTTCCGCGCTCGCTCCCGCGGCGACCGGAACGCCGCTGCGCGACGGAACGGGCCTGTATCCGCGGGTCGTCCGGCTCGCACACAACGGTGCCGCCAACGGCCGCGTCCTCGCGAGCGTCGTCACGTTCGACGGCGACAACGGCATCGGAGCCATCCACGAGAGCACCGACTCCGGGGCGACCTTCCGCGAGGTCGGCCGGGTCGCCGACCCCGAGTCCACGGCGGGCCAGGGCCTGTGCTGCACCACCCTGTTCGAACTGCCCCGCCAGGTGGGCACCCTGCGGGCCGGGACCCTGCTGTGGGCCTCGTCCGCCGGTCAGGACGAACCGGACCGCCGTATGGCGCTGCGGATCTGGCGGAGCGACGACGTGGGCCGCACCTGGTCCTACCTGTCGTCCTGCGCCGTCGCGAGCGGCACGGGCGGGCTGTGGGAACCGGAGTTCTCCGTGGCCGCCGACGGCGCCCTGGTCTGCCACTACTCCGACGAGACCGACGCCGCGCACAGCCAGAAACTCGTCGCGGCGCGCAGCTACGACGGGGTGCGCTGGCAGGGCCACCACGACACCGTGGCCGGCACCTGGGCGCCCGACCGGCCCGGGATGCCGGTGGTGCGACGGCTGCCCGACGGCACGTACTTCATGAGCTACGAGATCTGCAATCCCGGCGGCCAGTACCAGTGCGTCGTGCACTACCGGACCTCCGCAGACGGCTGGAACTGGGGCAACCCGGCCGACCTCGGCATCCGCCCCGAGACGGCCGACGGCAGGTACTTCCGCGCCACCCCCACCCTCGCGTGGGCGCCCACCCCGGGCGGCGGGGGCGACGGGCGGATCCTGCTGATCGGGCAGCGGCTGCTCAACCGGGACGGCACGGTCGCCGCGGGCAGCGGACGCACGATCCTGACCAACACCCGCAACGGCAGCGGACCCTGGACCGCGATCACCTCGCCGGTGACCGTGCCGAACCCCGAGGTGAACTACTGCCAGAACTACAGCTCTCCGCTGCTGCCGTCGGCGGACGGCAGGCGGGTGCTCCAGATCGCCACCGACTTCGAGGGCTCGGTGTGCCGGGCGTACTACGCGACGGGTGCCCTGCCGTAGCAGGGAAGGGCCCCTGGCCCCCGCCTCGAACAGGTCACCGTCGAGGCGGGGGCCAGAGGCTCACGGGTTTGTTGGACGGAGCCGACGGGACCGGCGGTCAGTCCGCCGCCGGTTCCTCGATCGCCGCCGGGCGTCGCTGCGCGGCCTGGACGCGGGCGATGTCGAGCTTGGTGCTGCGGTCGAAGCGGTAGATGCCGTTGCGTTCCTGGAAGACGTCGGTCAACTGGGTGTAGCAGTAGCCGAACATGTCCCGGTCGCCGAGGAGCACACCGGTGAGGCCGGCGAAGCGGGCGTGGAACTCCTCCTCGTCACGGACGCGTTCGCCGTAGCCCCAGGATTCGGTGCGGTCGTCGCCGGACTGGGCGGCGGCCGCCTCGGGGTCCCACCAGATGCCGCCGAACTCGCTGACGAAGTATGGCTGTCCGCGGTACGGCACCGACCAGGGGGCGCCGCTCTCATGGGCGTTGACGAACGGGGCGTCCTTCGCCAGGCCCGACATCAGCGCGCGGAACGCCTCGGGGTCCTGCTCGTAGTGGTGCGAGTCGTAGACGTCGGTCTCGGCGACGCGGTGGGAGTAGCCGGAGGCGTCGATCACCGGGCGGGTGGTGTCCAGCGCCTTCGTGGCCAGGAACATCGCCCGGGTCACCGAGTCGAGCTGGGTGAGGCGGTCGTGCAGCTTCTGGTAGGTCTCGTTGAGGGGGCACCAGCCGATGATCGAGGGGTGGGAGTAGTCGCGCTCGACGGCCTCCAGCCACTGGGCCACGTAACTGGCGTCGGGCTGCTGGTTGTCGCCCGAGGAGCCGCCGGCCTCGCAGCCCCAGTCGCCGAACTCGCCCCAGACGAGGTAGCCGAGCCGGTCCGCGTGGTGCAGGAAGCGCTCCTCGAACACCTTCTGGTGCAGCCTGGCCCCGTTGAAGCCGGCCGCCAGGGCCAGCTCGATGTCCCGGAGCAGGGCTTCGTCGGTCGGCGCGGTCATCAGCCCGTCCGGGTACCAGCCCTGGTCCAGGACCAGACGCTGGAAGACCGGACGGCCGTTGAGCAGGACGGCCTTTCCGCTCACCGAGACGGCGCGCAGGCCCGCGTAGCTCTCCACGCTGTCGACGACCCGGCCGTCGGCGTCGAGGAGTTCCAGTCGCAGGTCGTACAGGTGCGGGTCCTGAGGGCTCCACTCGCGGCGCCGTCCGTCGGGGACCGGCAGGTACAGGCGCGGGGCCAGGTCCAGGTCGGCACGGGCCTCGGCGCGGCTCACCTCACCGGCGGCGTCGCCGAGGACCGCGCGCACCCGGTGGCCGGGGCGGTTGCCGGACAGCGGCAGTTCCAGGTGGAAGGCGGACCCGGCCAGGTCGGGGGTGATGCGCGGGCGCCGCAGGTGCACCTCGGGGACGGGCTCCAGCCAGACGGTCTGCCAGATGCCGGTCACGCGCGTGTAGTTGCAGTCGTGGTTGGCGTACTGGATCGCCTGCTTGCCGCGCGCCTGCGGTCCGGACTTCGGGTCGCGGGCCCGGACGGTGATGACGACCTCCTCACCGCTGCCCGCGATGTCGCCGAGGTCGGCGGTGAAGGGGGTGAAGCCGCCGCGGTGCCGGGCGACCTCCTTGCCGTCGGCCCACACGGTGGTGTCGTAGTCGACGGCGCCGAAGTGCAGCAGCACACGGCGTCCGGCCCAGGCGGTGGGCAGGGTCAGGGTACGCCGGTACCAGACGGCCTCCAGGAAGTCGGTCTCGCCGATGCCGGACAGCTCGGACTCGGGAGGGAAGGGCACGAGGATCTCGTCGCGGAGCTCCCGGTCGAGCAGACCGCGTTCGAGGCCGCTGTCGCCCCGGTCGGTCTCGAACTGCCAGGTTCCGTTGAGGTTGAGCCAGTCGCGCCGCACGAACTGCGGTCGCGGATACTCCGGGCGAGGTACGGAGTGAGTGGGCACACATGCTCCAGTGGTCGGGGACCGGCGGGATGCCGCCGGCTGGGTGCGTACGGCGATGAGGTGAGGTCAGGAACCGCCGAGGCCGGTGGTGGCGACCGAGTCGACGATGCGGCGCTGGAAGAAGAGGAACACCACGATCAGAGGCAGCGCCGCCAGCAGCGCGGACGCCATGGACTGGGCGTACTGGATGCCGAAGGCGTCCTTGACGGTGGCCAGACCGACGGGGAGGGTCATCAGGTCCGGGTCGTTGGTGACGATGAACGGCCACAGGAAGTTGTTCCACGCCCCGATGAAGACGAAGATCGCCACGGCGGCGACGATGGGCCGGGACAGCGGCAGCACGACCGACAGGAAGACCCGCAGTTCGGAGGCCCCGTCCATCCGGGCCGCGTCCTCCAGCTCGCGGGGGATGCCGTCGAAGAAGCGCTTGAGGATGAAGACCATCATGGGCGCGACGACCTGCGGCAGGACGACCGCCGCGTAGGTGTCCACCAGGTCGAACAGCAGCATCTGCTCGAAGAGCGGAACGATGAGCAGTTGCGGCGGCACGAGGATCGCGGCGACGGTCAGCGCGAGCAGGGTCCGGCGACCGCGGAACGTGCCGCGCGAGAAGCCGTAGGCGGCGAGCGTCGAGACCACGACCGTGATCAGCGTGACGAGTCCGGCGATCAGGAAGCTGTTGAGGGCCCAGACGGTGATGTTCCCGCGTTCCAGGATCTGCTGGTACGCCTCCGCCGTGAAGGCGCCCTTGATCGGGGACAGACCGGGTGAGGCCGCGTCCTGCTCGCTCTGCAGCGAGGTGGCGACGGCCCACACGAACGGCAGCAGCCACACGGCGGCCAGGACGGCCAGCGCGGTGCCGGCCAGGACACGCGGCAGCCGGCCGTGTCCGAGCAGGAGGGAGGGTCCGGCGGCTGCCGGGGCGGGACGGCGCCGCGGGCGCAGGGGTGTTGCGGTGGCGGACACGGTCAGTCCTCCTGGCGGAAGAGACGCAGTTGCACGAGCGAGACGACGATGACGAACGCGAAGAAGAGGTAGGAGACGGCCGAGGCGTAGCCGAGCCGGTAGCCGGTGAAGCCGACGTCGTAGACGTATTCCAGGACCGGGCGGGTCGAGCCGTTGGGGCCGCCCTTGGTGAGGATGTAGATCTGGTCGAACACCTTGAGCGAGGCGAGGATCTGCAACATCGCCACCAGCGCGGTGGTGCGGCGCAGTTGCGGCAGGGTGATGGACCACAGGCGCCGCCAGGCTCCGGCGCCGTCCAGCGCGGCGGCCTCGTAGAAGGTCGAGGGCAGCGACTGGAGCGCGGCGAGGTAGAGCAGGAAGTTGAAACCGACCGTCCACCAGACGGTGAGGACGGCGATGGACCACATCGCGACGGACTCGTCGGAGAGCCAGCCGACGGGCCCCATGCCGAGGGTGTCGAGGAACTGGTTGGCCAGTCCGAGCTCCGGCTGGTACAGCCAGGTCCAGATCAGGGTCACGACCGTCACGGGCAGCAGGTAGGGGGCGAAGAAGGCCAGGCGCCACATCCACTGCCCGGCGATGCCGCTGTGCACCAGCAAGGCCATGGCCAGGGCGATGAGCACCAGCGGGACACTGGACAGGACGGTGAAGACGACCGTGTTGCCGAGGCTGCTCCAGACGTCCGGATCCCCGAACGCCTCGGCGTAGTTGCCGAAGCCGACGAAGGCCGTGTCGCGCAGGGCCAGTGAGCTGTCGGTGAAGCTCAGCCAGAACCCGTGCACGACCGGCCACACGAGGAACAGGGCGAAGACGAGCAGGAACGGCAGGACGAAGAGCGGGCCCGGGCCGTGGGCGGTGCGGACGGCGCGGCTGATGCCTCTGCGGCGGAGGCCGCCGGGGCGGTCGGCGGCCGCGCCGGTCGCGGCATCGGCCCCGGGGGGTGCGGTGGTGGTCACGTGGGTCACTTCCTCTGCTCGTCAGGCGACCGGGTTGGGCTGCCGGAGCAGCGCGTCCGCCTCGCGGACCATCTGGCGCACCGCCTTCTCGGCGGAGGTGTTGCCGAGCAGCGCCGACTGGAGCGGCTGGCACATCCGGTTCTGGAAGTTCGAACCGGCCCCGGCGAACCAGTTCGGCGGGTCGAGGACCGCGACCTCGGCCGCCTTCGCGTACGAGGACTGCGGGTCGAGGGCGGCGTACTCGGGTTCGGCGAGTACGGGCTGGTAGGCGGGGATGTGTCCGGCGCTCGCCCAGGTGAGACTCTGCTTGACCATCTCCGCGACGTACCGGTGGGCCTGGCGGCGCCGGGCCGGGTCGGGGTTCCGCTGGTGCGGGAGGACGAAGGCGTGGCTGTCCGTGTAGACGGCCGGTTCGCCGAAGACCTGCGGGAACGGCGCGGCGCCGAGGGGGATGCCGGACTTCTTCAGCGTCGGCAGTTCCCACTCGCCGAGCATCACCATGCCGCCGCGGCCGCCGAGGAATCCGGCCAAGGCGCCGTTGTAGTCCAGGTTGTTGGGGTTGGTGCGGCCGTCGAACAGCCGCTGCATGAAGGTGACCACGCGTACGGCGGCGTCGACGTCGATCCGCGGAGGGCCGCCGTCCGGCAGGGTGAAGGCGGCGCCGGTCTGGGCGTAGAGGGCGGCGAACTGCCGCCAGCTCTGGGACGGGTCGGTGACGTGGCCGAACAGGATGCCCTTCTGCCCGGTCGCCGCGGCGAGCGCCTTGCCGGCGTCGAGCAGGGCCTCCGGGGAGCCCAGGGGGGCCAGTTCACCCGAGGAGTCGAGCAGGCCCGCCTTGTCCGCGGCCTCCTTGTCGTAGAACACGATGAAGGGGTGGACGTCGAGCGGGATGGCGTAGACGGTCCTGTCGTGCTGCGTCCGTGCCCAGACGGCCGGTGCGAAGTCCTGCTGCCCGACGCCGAATTCGGCGAGCAGATCCAGGTCGAAGGGGTCGAGGAGCCCGCCGGGCGCGTAGCCGGCCAGCCGGGACAGGTGCAGGACCGCCACGTCCGAGGACCTGCCGCCGGCGGCCGACATGGCCAGCTTGGTGTAGTACGACGGTCCCCAGTCCAGGATGGTGCGCTGCACCTCGAATCCCTGGGGGCCTGCGGAGACGGCCTTGATCATGTCGTCCATGAGCATGCCGTCGCCGCCCTGGAACAGATCCCAGACGCTCAGCGCCGAGGCGTCGGCGGCGGCCGGTGAGGCGCAGCCGGACAGCGGCCCGGCGGCGAGCAGCGCACCCGCGGCGGCCGTGCCGTGACGCAGGAGCCGGCGGCGGGTGAGGGCGGCGCCCGCACCGGGTGCGGGCGCTGGGGGTGAGGCGGGGGAGTGGGTGAACATCGCGGACCTTCCGACGGCCGGACACGCATGCCGGACCGGCGGGAGACACCCCGGAGGGGTGCCGCACCGCACGGGTCAGGCAGGGGGCGCACCGGGCTCGCCGATGCGATGGCTCGTTTTTACATCGATGTACATTGGCTGTAAAGAGCCGGGGGAAAGGCCGGACGAAGAGCGCCGAGCGAGCCCGGCAGGCTCACCGGCGACCCGCGACCTGCCGGAACATATACTCGGCAGCCCGGTGGGGCAGGGAGGTTCCGGTGGCACGACCCAGGATCAAGGACGTCGCGCGTCTCGCAGGTGTGTCGGAGAAGACGGTGTCCAACGTCATCAACGACTACGCCCACGTCTCCGACCGGACCAGACGCGTCGTCCGCGACGCCATCGAGGAACTCGGCTACAAGGTCAACCTGGCCGGCCGCCACCTGCGTCAGGGCCGCACCGGCATCATCGCCCTCGTCATCCCCGAACTGGACGTCCCGTACTTCGCCGAACTCGCCCAGCACGTCATCCGCGAGGCGGAGCGGCGCTCCCTGACGGTGCTGATCCACCAGACCGCCGCGGACCGGGAGCACGAACTTGCGGCGCTCACCGGGTTCGGCTCCAGTTTCGTCGACGGAGTGATCCTCAGCCCTCTCGCGCTCACCGCCGACGACCTGCGCGAGCGTGCGGGTGCCCCGCCGACCGTGCTCATCGGCGAACTGCTGGAGGAGGGCGCCGACCACGTCGCCATCGACAACGAGAAAGCCGCACGCGAGGCGACCGAGCACCTGCTCCGCATGGGCCGCCGCTCCATCCTGGTCATCGGCGGACGCAACGACACCGGTCAGGGCACGGCCGAGGCCCGCACCCGCGGCTACCGTGCCGCCCTGGCGGAAGCGGGCATCCCCTACGACCCGGCCGCCCTGCTGCCCGTCACGTCCTTCCGGATGCCCGACGGCGCCGAGGCGGTGGCCCGGGCCCTGAGCGGGGGCGCCCGGCCCGACGCCCTGCTGTGCCTCAACGACCAACTGGCGCTGGGCGCCCTGCGCGTCCTGCACGAACGCGGCATCGGCGTCCCCGACGAGGTCGCCGTCATCGGCTTCGACGACGTCGAGGCCGGACGCTTCAGCGTCCCCACGCTGAGCACCGTCTCCCCGGACAAGGCCGCGGTCGCCCAGGTCGCCGTGGCGCTGTTGCAACGCCGGATGGACGAGAGCGCGGGATCCGCAGCGGTGGACGTCCCGTCGTCCGACGCGCGGTCGACCCAGGACCTCGTGGTGGCCCACCGGCTGGTCCTGCGCGAGAGCACGGAAGGCGTCGCCGGATCCCTGCTCGCGGAGTCCTGACCGTGCCGGACCAGCCGCAGCCCGGCACGTCCCACCGCGCCGCCGGCACCGACGACATCCTGGCCAGGATGGAAGCCAACCTCGCCGAGCACGCCTGCCATCTGCACCGGCATCTGGAGGGTGCCACGGTGGTCGACTCCGGGGACCTGCTCGTCGCCGACAGCGGACTGCAGGACGACACCTTCAACATCGTCGCAGCCGCACGCTTTCCCGCGGACCGGGCCGAACTCCGCATCGCCCGGACCCTGGAGACCCTCAAGGCCACCGGTCGCCCCTACTCCTGGTGGGTGGGCCCGGCCTCCACCCCGCCGGACCTCTCCCGGCGCCTGACGGCCGCCGGCCTGGAGGCGTCCGAGACCGAGACGGCCATGTGGCGGCACCTCGGTGAACTGCCCCCGCCGCCCGCGGTCGAGGGATTGCAGATCCGGCAGGTCACCACCCCTGAGCAGCTCGCCGACCACGCGGCCGTCCTGGCAGCGAACTGGGATCCGCCGGCCGTCACCGTCCGCCGCTTCTTCGAACGCGCCGCCGCCCGGGCCCTCGCCCCGGACTGCGCGGCCCGTTACCTGATCGGCTACCACCACGGCCGTCCGGTCTGCTCGGCCGAGGTCTTCTCGCACGCCGGAGTCGCCGGGATATACAACATCAGCACCCTGGCCACGCACCGCGGGCGCGGATTCGGGGGCGCCGTCACCCTCGCGACGCTCCACGAAGCCCGGGCCCGGGGGCATCTGACCGCGGTGCTGCAAGCGACGCCCCAGGGCCGGCCGGTCTACGAGCGGCTCGGCTTCACGGCCTGCGGCCACTTCACGGAGCACGCCGTGCGGTGAACGCGCCACAGCGGCACGCCGCTTGAGCGGGAGCAGGGCCTCCACCGGCGCCGGCCGCCGGGGTGCGCGTCCCCACCTGTCACGGACGTTGCCGGCTCACGCTCCGACCGGGCGAGGACGGTGTCCGGTCGAGGCCGAGACGGCGGCTGGTGGCGGCGCCGGGGGACAACACCACCGGTGTGCCGTCCGCGCGTCCCCACTCGGCCCACCCGAGCAGCCTTCCGTCGGGCAGTCGCTCTTCACCTGAGCGCGTGGGCGGGACGACCAGCATGGCGATCCTTCCCAGCGCCGGGGGCGCTGCCGCTGCTGTCGGTGCTGGTGATTATGGTGCACCGGTGAGCGACATGACTGGTGAGGACCGCCGTTTCCCGCCCGCGCTGGCCGACCTGGCCGACGTGGACATCGACCATGCCGACGGCCGGGGCATCGACTTCGAGCCCTGCTCCGCCTTCGACTCGGCCGAGGAGACCACCGACTGGCTGCGGAGCTGGACGGGCAACGGCGAAGTCGACGGGAGTCGGTACCGGGTGTTCGGCCAGGACGGCACGGGCGGGCTGGCCGCGCTGTGGTGCGTACGGCCCGGGCGACCGCTGACGGAACAGCCCGTGGTGTTCCTCGGCTCGGAGGGCGCTGCCGGTGTCGTGGCCCGTGATCTGTCCGACTTCCTGTGGCTGCTGGCGGACGGCGTCGGGCCGATGGAGGCCGTGGAGTTCGGCGCTGTCACCGGCCGTTCCGACCCGGCCCTCGTCTCGCTGGCCGAGCGGCATGCGAGCGGTCCGCGCCGGACGGCACGCGAGATCGTCGCTGCCGCCCGGGCGGAGTTCCCCTCGTACGCCGACGACATCGCGGCCCTCTGCCGCTGAGAGCCTGCCGGGCGCTGCCGGCCTGGTCAGCCGGTCGATGCTGCCGGTCGGCGGCTGTCAGCCCTTCACCGAACCGGACGTCAGCCCCTCGACGATGTGACGGCTGGCGAAGGCGAACAGCAGCATCGTGGGCACGATCGTCAGCACGGCCGCCGCCGACATCGAGCCCCAGTCGATGTTGAAGCTGGAGATGAAGCCGTTCAGGGCGGTGGGGACGGTCTTGTTGCTGTCGCTGTTCATCAGCGTCACCGACAGGAACAACTCGTTCCAGCAGTTGACGAAGTTGAAGATGAACGCGGCGATGATGCCCGGGCGCATCACCGGCAGCAGGACCCGGAACAGCGCCGCGAAGCGCGACAGGCCGTCGATCATGGCGGCCTCCTCCAGCGCGTCCGGGATGTTCTCGAAGAAACCGCGCAGCATCACCGTGCAGAAGGGGATGCACACCGCGATGTACACGAGGATCAGGCCAAGACGGTTGTCGACCAGCTTCAGGTCGGTCATCAGCAGGTAGAGCGGGCCGAGCGCGATGAACGACGGGATCATCTGGGTGACCAGCGCGGCCATCAGCAGTGCCGACTTCGTGCGGAACTCGAAGCGGGCCAGTACGTACGCCGAGAGCATCGAGATCGCCGTGGCCGTCACGCCGGCCACGGTCGAGACGATGAGGCTGTTGGTGAGGTAGGTGCCGAAGTCGGCGGTGCCGAACAGGCCGCGGTAGTTCTCCAGGGAGAAGCGCTCGGGCCAGTACGCGATGGGGAAGTGGAAGATGTCGCCGGGTGCCTTCAGCGAGGTGACGGCGATCCAGTAGAGCGGGAAGACGGTGAAGAGCAGCCACACTCCGAGGAAGGTGAACTTGACGGCCCGGCCGGCCGCGGACCCCTTGCCGGTCACGACCTCACCCCCTTCTTCTCGCGCGTGGCCATGAGGAAGAACACCGCGAACACCAGCAGCGCGGCCACCACGAGGAGGCCGAGCGCCGAGGCCCTGCCGTAGTCGCCCTGCTGAGTGATCTTGATCATCCAGGTGGTCACGATGTGCGTCTCGTTGTTCGGCCCGCCGCCGGTCATGCCGAAGATCAGGTCCGGGAAGTTGAATATCCAGATCACGCGCAGCAGCACGGTCAGGGCCAGTGTGGTGCGGATGTACGGGATGGTGATCTGGAAGAGCGTGCGGGCCTTGCCCGCGCCGTCCAGCGCCGCCGCCTCGTACAACTCGTCGGGGATCGACTGGAGCGCGGCCAGGATCATGATCGTGAAGAAGGTGACGCCGTACCAGATGTTGGCGACGATCACGGCCACCATCGCCGTGTCCGGATCCGCCAGCCAGGCGATCGGCTCGTCCATCAGACCGGCCTTCTGCAGCAGGTCGTTCACGACGCCGAACTCGCTGTTGAACAGCCAGCGGAAGAGGATGCCGATGAGGAAACCGGAGATCGCCCAGGGGAAGAAGATCAGCGCCTGGTACAGCCCGCGGAAGCGGAAACGCCGGCGCAGCCAGAGCGCGAGCGCGAAGCCGATGACCAGCTGCGGGACGATCGAGCCGACCACCCACAGGGCGGTGTTGCTCAGCACGGTCCCCCAGGCGGGGTCGGCGAAGACGTCGCCGAAGTTCTTCAGCCCGACCCACGAGGTGTCGGTCAGGTCGGTCAACTTCCAGTTGCGGAAGGCCATCTGGCCGCCCGCGATCACGGGGTAGTAGGTGAAGATCGCCACGAAGACCGCGGCCGGTGCCATGAAGGCGGCGATGCTGAGGCCGCGCCGGGTGGTGAACTCGCGCCTGCGCCCGCCCCCGCGGGGGAGGCCGCCCTTGCGGACGGCCGCCCCCGGGCCCGGCGCCTTCTTCGACGTCCTTGTGGAGGTGACGGACATGCCTACTGCTCCTGCCGCCACTTCTCGGTCCAGTACGCGTCCCAGCCCGCGAGCAGCTTCTTCGGCGTCGTCTTGCCGAGGATCAGCTTCTGCACGTCCGTGTCCGCCTTCTGCTGCCACTCGGCCCACCAGCTCACGCCGCGCGGCTGGGTGACGACCAGGTACTTGTCCGGCTGCTCGGTCATGGTGACGTAACTCGACCAGGGGCCGGTCTTGTAGAAGGGGTCGCTGATCGCGGACTTGAGGATGGGCACCAGGCTGTTCTTCTTCGTGAACGAGGTCGACGCCTCACCCTGGGACAGGAACTCGACCAGCTTCACGGCCTCGGCCTTGTGACCGCTGCCCTTGGCGACGCCCCAGCCGGCGGTGGCCAGCGGCTGCACGGTCTTGCCCTCGGGCCCGGCCACCAGCGGCGCGGTGGCCCACTGGTCCTTGGAGATCGACTTCGACTCCGAGACCGTGGCGATCACTTCGGGATCCTGCAGCAGGAACGCCGTGGAGCCGTTGGAGAACGCCTCGACCATCTCCGGGTAACCCCAGGAGACGGAGGACTTCGGGGACGCCTTCTTGAAGAGCTCGAGGTAGTTCTCGATCGCGTCCTCGGCCTCGGGAGCGGAGAAGATCGTACGGCCGTCCTTCAGCTTGAAGCCGTTGGCCGGGTCCACCTGGTCGGCGAGGTAGGCCTCGATGGCGGCGGTCGCGTTGCTGTTGGAGTTGGCGCCGCCGCGGAAGGCGTAGCCGTAACGGCGCTCGGCCGGGTCGTGGATGGCGGACGCCTGCTCCAGCAGTTCCTGCCAGGTGGCCGGCGGCTTGTCGAAGCCCGCCTTCTCGATCAGGTCGGTGCGGTAGAACAGGCTCAGGCCGTAGAAGCCGTACGGGACGAAGTAGGTCCGGCCCTTGGCGTCCTTCGAGGCGTTGACGGCGTTCTCCGTCATGGCCTGCCAGCCCTTCCAGCCCTCCAGGTCCTTCTTCATGTCGTGCAGCCAGCCGTTGTTCGACCAGGGCCCGACGGTGATGTCCCGGACCTCCAGGACGTCCACCCCGCTGCCGGACTGGAGCATCTGCTGGAGCTTCTGGTCGGCCTGCTCGGTGGGCGGGGAGACCAGGTTGACCTTGATCTTGGGGTTCTGCTGCTCGAAGTCGGCTATGAGGTCCTTGAGCAGGGCGGTGCGGGTCGGGTTCGTCAGGCTCTCGACCATGTTGAGGGTGACCGTTCCGCTCGCCTCGGGGCTCATGGTGGAACAGCCGGTGAGGAGGGTCGCGGCGGCGGTGCCGAGCGCGAGGGCTACCGTCCTTCTTCTCATGGTGCTGACCTCTTTCCTGTGTTCTGTCGTGCCCACGTGCTGAGGACGGGGACGCATTCCTCGGCGAAGTACTCGTAGTCGGCGGCGGTGTTGTAGACGTGCGCGGACAGGCGCATGTAGCCGATGCCGCCGAAGCTGGTGAAGGCCGCCTCCACGCCCAGCTCCCGGGCCACCCGGTCACGCAGGGCGTCCGCCTCGACCCGGTCGGCGGCGAGCCCGTCCGGCAGACGCACCAGACGCATGCCGGGGACGGGCATGCCGACGTCGACCGAGGTGTCCGCGCCGGCCGGTTCGGCGAGCGCCGCGCCGATGACGCGGGCGCCGTAGCCGACCAGGTCGTCCATGTAGCGGCGGGCGGTCGCCCACCCCCAGGTGCGCTCGACGAAGGAGAGGGACGTCGGCGCGGCCAGGTAGGCGGTGGCGTCGACGGTGCCCTGCTGGTCGAAGCGGTCGGGGAAGGGATCGGCCGCGGCCCAGGAGTCGATCAGCGGGTGGAGGCTCTCGCGCAGCGGCCCACGGGCGATCAGGGCCGCGGTCCCGCGCGGGGCGCAGCCCCACTTGTGCAGGTTGCCGGTCCAGAAGTCGTACGTGGCGCCGGCGAGGGGTGCTTCCAGCAGGCCAGGCGCGTGTGCGCCGTCGACGAGGACGGGGATGCCGCGCCGGCGGGCCTCCGCCCCGATGCGTTCCACCGGCAGCCGGCGTGCGGTCGCCGAGGTGATCTGGTCGACGACGACCAGTCCGGTCGCGTCGCCGAGCTCGGCGGTGACGGCCTCGTACGCCTGGTCCTCGTCCGCGTCCAGCGGCACCCGGGCGGTGCGGACCCGGCCACCGCAGCGGCGGGCCAGCCGCTCGGCGCCCATCGTCACGGCTCCGTAGCCGTGGTCGGTGACGAGGATCTCCGCGCGGGGCCGCAGGGCGAGGGCGGAGTAGACGACGCTCGCGCCCGCGCTGGCGTTCGGCACGAGGGCGAGATCGCCGGCGTCGGCCCGCAGGAAGGCGGCGAGCTCCACCCGCGTCGCGGCGAGGCGCTGGGGCAGCGCCGGGAACCACACGACGGGTGAGCGTTCCATCTCCGCGCGCAGCAGGGCCTGACGCTCCTGGGCCACCAACGGAACGGCACCGAAGGAGCCGTGGTTCAGGTGCTTGAGGGCAGGGTCGAGCGACCAGGCTCGGTCGGCGGGCCGGCCGTCCGCCAGTAGCAGGGGGCGCGGTGCGGTGGTCACCTCGGTCTCGCTCACAGGACTCCACATCTGGGCAGGGCCGTCCTGCGGAGGCTCACCCTCCGCCGGACACATCTGATGACTGGGCATCCTGCCCACCTTCTCGGGCGGAAACAAGGGTCGTACAGTGAAAGTCATCAGATGACTTTCAGGGGATACGGACCCGACACATCTGACGTCCCGCAGGGTCTCGCTACAGTTCTCCGAGGGACGCGGCCTGATCGCGGCTCGTCAGGGGAGGAAGAAGGGGACGGATGTCCGCAGTCGAGAAGGCCTTCCACGGCCTGCGGCACATGATCGGGACGGGGCGCCTCGGCCCGGGCGAGCGCATCCCGCCCGAAGGGGATCTCTGCGAGGAACTGGGCGTGTCACGGGGGTCGCTGCGCGAGGCGGTGCGGATGCTCGCCGCCCTGGGTGTCATCGAACCGCGGCACGGCTCGGGCACCTACGTCTCACAGCTGAGGCCGCAGGACGTGATCGGAAGCCTCTCCCTGACCCTCGAACTGCTGCCGCTGTCGGGCCTGTTGGAGGTCTACGAGATCCGGCGCGTCCTGGAGGCACACGTCGCGGCCCAGGCGGCGGCGCGCTGCACCCCGGAGACGGTCGACACGCTCTTCGCCCTCATCGAGGACATGGAGGCCACGAGCGACCCCACCAAGGCGTCGGAACTGGACCACCGCTTCCACGCGGAGATCGCCCGCGTGGGCGGGAACCCGACCCTCGCCACCCTCCTGGCGGTCTTCCGCTCCCGGTCCCGCAAGTACCAGGTCTTCACCCTGCCCGAAGGCCCCGAACTGCGCAGGAAGAGCGACGACGACCACCGCGTCCTGGCCACCGCCATCGCCGACCACGACCCGGTGGCGGCGGCCGGCGCGGCGCAGGCGCACGTCGCCCAGACGGAGCGCTGGCTGCGGGCGTTCATGCCGCCGGTCGAGGAGACCGGCGACGCTGGCTGAGGGGACCGGCGGGGGCGCGCCGGCGACCCGCGAGCCGGCCGGCTCGCGGGTCACACGGATCGTCGACCTCACCCTCCCCGCGCGCCGGCACCGCATGGGAACCGGCACCGACCCGCGCGGCGGCCGTGAGCCGGGTCAGTCGGAGGGGGCCATGAACTGGCGGGGGGACAGCGGGCGGGCGACGATCCGGGTGTCGCCCATCCAGCCGTAGAAACCCTGCCCGAACTTCTCGTCGAACTGGGTGGCGCCGAGGACGAACGGCTTGCCCAGGGTGGCGATGCCCGTCGAACGCTGCGCGGGATTGCGGGCGATCTTCGAGCCGTCGACGTAGACCACCGTGCGGCGGCCGTCGTTGACGACGGCGACGTGGGTCCACCGGCCGACCGGGAGGGCGTGGCTCCAGGAGGTGGGGTCGGCGTCCTGCCGCTCGGGATAGACCACGAACTGCAGGAAGCGCTCCGGGGAGAGGTTCAGGCTGCACGTGGGTTCCAGCGGGGACCAGCCGGTGGTCTTGCCGGCGTCGCCGTTGCGGCCCTGCCAGCTCAGGATGCCCATCCAGGCATGGTTGCCCTCGAACGGATCGGGCAGCCGGATGAACGTCTCGATGGTGTAGCCGTGCAGGAACTTCTCGCTGTTGAGCGGCGCGCGCGGTCCGGTGGTGAGGATGGCGCCGCGATCGGGGTCCTGCCCGCCGTCGAAGCGCAGGCTCGCGTGCGCGGGCTGGCCGGGGTGGTGGTCGGTGGAGAAGGTGAGCGCCCGCGGACCGCTGGAGTGCAGCCGGCCGACGGTGAGGTCGTTGCCGTTGCCGGACAGGTCGCGCACCACCGTGCCGTCCGGCACGGGCGCGTCCGCCGCGGGCATCGGGGCGCCGGAGGCGTCGAACCGCCAGTAGGCGACCGTGCCGCGCGGCATGACGGCCGAAGCCGGGCGCGGCTTGGGCGGGACGGCCGGGGCGAAGCCCTGGAAGCGCCGGTCGAAGTCGATGTCCATGCTGAACCGGTCGACGTCGCCCGTCAGTTCGACCGTCTCCGCCTCCAGCGGCGACCGGTCGGCGGCGTCCCGGGCCAGGAACCAGGGGGAGAACGTCTCCACGTCGACGACGTTGCGGACCAGGTCGAAGTGGTACAGGCGGATCATGGCCGCGCCGCCGTAGTAGCGGTCCTGGTAGTTGGTGATGTGCAGGTGGACATCGTTGTCGGCGTCGTTCTTGAGGACCGTGCGGCCCGGCGGCCAGTAGTGCCCGCCGAGTGCCAGGAAGATCTGGTCGTTGCGTCGGACGAAGGAGTCCCACATGCGTCGCCCGTTGTCCGACAGATGGGCGACGCCGTCCTCGTCGGCCCACACGAGGTCATGGGTGGTGAGCACGACGGGAAGCGTCGGGTGGGCGTCGAGCACGCCCTGCGCCCAGCGCAGGCCCGCGGCGGACGTACGCCAGTCCAGGGCCAGGACGAGCCACGTGCGGCCCGCCGCGCGCAGGAGGTGGTAGCTGTTGTAGCCGTCGGGGGAGGCGCCGCCGAAGCTGGGGGCGGAGGCGAAGCGCTGCGGGCCGAAGGCGTCCAGGTAAGGGCTGTCGCCGCGCTGGTCGTCGCCCGAGGCGATGTCGTGGTTGCCGGCCAGGACGCTGTAGGGGACGCGGCCGTCGATCAGCTCGAACGCGTCGGCGGCCAGGTCGATCTCGTCGCGGGTGCCGTGCTCGGTGATGTCGCCGAGGTGCGTCATGAAGGCGACGTTGGCCTTGGCGCGCTGGTTCACCAGGTAGCGGAACGTCGCCCGCAGCGGCTCCGGGTCGGCGCTGTCGGCGTCGAACAGGTACTGCGTGTCCGGCAGCACCGCCAGGGCGAAGCGCGGGGAGTCACGGTCGAATCGGCCGGACCGGGAAGCGGCCGCCGCGTGCGCGGGTGTCACGCCCGGGGCGAGGGCGGCGGCGCCCGCGGCGGGCAGGGCGACGGCTGCCCGGAGGAGGCGGCGTCTGCCAGGTTGTCCGGACTCGCCCGAGGCGGAGGGGCGGTGCTGCGAAGGGGTCATGGCCGTGGCTCCTGAGTCGCGCAGTGATCAAGTGGCTGCAGCGACTCTCGTGAAAGGCCATGACCGTGCCGGTACGGGAAGCTGAACACCGACGGAAAGCCGCCTGGCGGCCCTGCCTCGGCCCGGCGCGCGGCAGCGACCCGCCTTTCCTGCCGCAGTGCCGACCACTTTCTCGGTGTCCTGTCCGCGGGCCGCGCTCGTGACGAGCACGGCCTTGCCCCGGAGTCTTCCGGGAGTGCACCGGTCACGGCCGCTCCCGGGTCCGGCGGCGACCGGCCGGAAGGGGCAGGGGGTCCGCGCCGGGCGCGACGGTGGTGGTGACGTACGACGCGCCAGCGTGCGCCAACTCGGCATGCTCGGGCATCGAACCGCGGGTCGAGGTGTCCGTGGACGGCTTCCAGAGCCTTCCGCGGGCACGCGGCGCATCGCCCTGCTGCAGGCCCGCCTCGCCCGGCTCCTGGTGCCGCTGACCGCCGTACGCGTGCTGGAGCCGCCGTACGAGGCGGTGCCGCTGCGCGAGGCCCTGTGGTGGCATCCCGTGCACACGCACGACGCGGCACACATCTGGCTGCGGGAGACGGCCGCTCGCGTCGGACGGCGGATGCCGGGCGTGCCGGGTGATTCCTGACCTGTGCGAGGGCCGGGGGCCGGGGCCCGGGGGGAAAAGCCCTCATGACGCCGGTCGAAGGGCGGTCTTCACCCGACCAGGCGGATGTTGGTGCCCTGGCAGTCGTGCCGGCCGCGTGACGATGGAGCCTGAGCTCCGGGCGGCGCACCACGAGCGTCGCCCCGGCCGGCCCGTGCGCGAGTCGGTGCCGGGCGCCGCACGACCAAGGACGGGCGAACGTGCACGACGACCCCCAGGCGGCCGGCGACGGCCAGGACGCGACTCCGGCACCCTCGGGCCGCTGGGCCCGGTTCCGCGCGACACCGTGGTGGCCGGCGACCGTGCTGGTGTTCATCCTCGCCGCGGCGGCGGGGATGTTCGCCGGGTCGTACACGTACACCATGGCCGATCCGACGCCGCACCAGCTCCCGACGGCCGTCGTCGGGTCGTACGACGAGGCGCGGGGCCGGGCGTTCCTGGCCGGGCTGGGCAAGGCGCTCAACTCCTCGATGCGGACCAGCGTCTACGACTCGCGGGCGGCGGCGCTGCGGGCCGTCGATGAGCAGCGCGTCTTCGCGGTGTTCGAGTTGCGCGACGACGGGCGGCGCGTGCTGCTCGACGTGTCGTCCGCCTCCGGTGCCTCGGTCGCGGAGCTGCTGGAGCAGGCGGCACCGGCGGTGGGGCGGGCGACCGGGGTGCGGGTAACCGTCCGGGACGTCAATCCGCTCCAGGACGGCGACCCGCGCGGTCTGGCGATCTTCTACATCTCGCTCGCCGCGGTGATCATCGGTTTCGTCGGGGCGATCCAGCTGAGCGTGCACGCGCGGGCGCTCACGCCACCGGAGCGGATCGCCTTCACGGCCGCCTACGCGCTGCTCGGCGGCCTCGCCATCGCCGCGGCCGTGGACTGGCTGCTCGGCGCGCTCGATCTGCCGTTCGCGCAGTCGTGGCTGATCCTGGCGCTCACGATGTTCGCCAGCGGCATGACCTTCACCATGTTCAACACCCTGGTGGGCCGCTGGGCGATGCTCCCCACCTGGGGTGTGATGGTCCTGCTGGGCAACCCCTCCTCGGGCGGCGCGGTCTCCTGGCCGCTGCTGCCGTCGCCGCTGGGGGTCATCGGGCGGTGGCTGCCGCCGGGCGCCTCGGTCAACGCCCAGCACACGGCGGTGTACTTCGCCCGGCACCAGCACGCCTTCCCGTTCCTGGTGCTGGCCGGCTGGGCGCTGGTGTCCTGCGCGGTGTTCTGGACCTGGCGGCACCGCCACCCGGGCGGGCGGGAACGCCGGCCGGGCGACGATCCGGCACCCGACGGTGCCGGAGCCTGACGCGGGTGACGCCCTCTGGCCATGCGCCCTGGCCGTGCGCCCCTGGCCATCCGTGCCCTGGCATCCGCCCCCTGGCCCTTCGCCCCGGCACTCCGGTGTCCTCGTGGCCCGTGACGCCCTTCTCGACCTTCCCCGGGCCCCGGGCACCCGTCCCGCCGTTCTCGTGACCTGTGGCCCCGCCCCGGCGCGCCCCGGCCCTCCCGCCCGGCAGTGAGCACAGCCCCGCCGGTATCTCGGCCGCCGCCGTCGGTCCCTCCCCGCCCCACCATCGTCGGCCCCGCCCCGCCGCCGTCAGCCCAGCCGCACGGCCACCTCGCCGGTGCCGTCCGCGCTCGTTCCGCCGGCGACCTGGACGGTGAACGGCCGGTCCGTGCCCTCGGCCGTGACCCGCAGCTCGTCGCCGTCGCGGCGCACGCGGAAGGTCGCGGCCGGTTCACCGGTCAGGTCCGGCACGGTGACCTCGGTGGTGTACGTGGCCGAGGCCGGCGGGTGGACGAGCAGGGTCGGCCGGTCCAGCCAGTCCCCGTCGGGCCGTTGGTCGTCGGCGGCCAGCGGCAGCACCGCGCCCTCACGGACGTACAGCGGGAGACTGTCGTAGCCGTGCCGCTCGGTGCGCCAGCACGGGCCGGTGACGCGCTCGCCGGTGAGGAGGTGGGTCCAGGTGCCCGAGGGGAGATAGACCTCCACCTCGCCGTCCTCGGTGAGGACGGGCGCGACCAGCAGGTCGCCGCCGAGCATGTACTGGCGGTCCAGCAGACGGCAGGCCGGGTCGGCGGGGAACTCCAGGACCATCGGCCGCATCACGGGCACGCCGGTACGGTGGGCCTGCGCGGCGGCGCCGTACAGGTAGGGCATCAGCCGGTGCTTGAGCAGGGTGAAGCGGCGGGCGACGTCGACGGCCTCCTCGCCGAACTCCCACGGCACCCGGTAGGACGACGAGCCGTGCAGGCGGCTGTGGGAGGAGAGCAGGCCGAAGGCGAGCCAGCGCTTGAAGACGGACGGGTCGGGGGTGCCCTCGAAGCCGCCGATGTCGTGGCTCCAGAAGCCGAAGCCGCTCAGCGACAGGGACAGACCGCCCCGCAGCGACTCGGCCATGGCCTCGAAGGAGGACCAGCAGTCGCCGCCCCAGTGCACGGGGAACTGCTGGCCGCCCGCGGTCGCGGACCGGGCGAACAGGACGGCCTCGCCCTGGCCGCGTTCCTTCTCCAGGAGTTCGAAGACGGTGCGGTTGTACAGGTGGGTGTAGTAGTTGTGCATCCGCTGCGGGTCGGAGCCGTCGTGCCACACCACGTCGGTGGGGATCCGCTCGCCGAAGTCCGTCTTGAAGCAGTCCACGCCCTGGTCGAGCAGCGGCTTCAGTTTCGACTGGAACCAGGCGCGGGCCTCGGGGCTGGTGAAGTCGACCAGGCCCATGCCGGCCTGCCACAGGTCCCACTGCCAGATGTCGCCGTTCGGGCGGCGGACCAGGTGCCCGAGGTCCGCGGCCTCCTCGAACAGCGGGGACTTCTGGCCGATGTAGGGGTTGATCCAGACGCTGACCCTGAGCCCCTTCTCCTTCAGCCGGGCGAGCATGCCCTGCGGGTCGGGAAACACGTCCGGGTCCCACGCGAAGTCGCACCACTGGTACTCGCGCATCCAGAAGCAGTCGAAGTGGAAGACGGACAGCGGGATGCCGCGCCCGGCCATGCCGTCGACGAACGAGGTCACGGTCGCCTCGTCGTAGTCGGTGGTGAACGAGGTGCTCAGCCACAGGCCGAAGGACCAGGCGGGCGGCAGGGCGGGACGGCCGGTGAGGGCCGTGTAGCGGGCCAGGACGTCCTTGGGCGTGGGCCCGGCGACGACGTAGTACTCCAGCGTCTGGTCCTCGACGCTGAACTGCACCTGCCCCACCGACTCGGAGCCGACCTCGAAGGAGACCTTGCCGGGATGGTTGACGAACACGCCGTAGCCGCGTGAGGAGAGGTAGAAGGGGATGTTCTTGTACGCCTGCTCGCTGCTGGTGCCGCCGTCGGCCTGCCAGACGTCGACGACCTGGCCGTTCTTGACGAACGGGGTGAAGCGCTCACCGAGGCCGTAGATCTGCTCGCCGACGCCGAGGGAGAGCCGGGTGAGCATGTGGTGGGCGCCGTCGCCGGTGGTGGCGAAGGCGGTGCTCTTGGCGTTCGCCCGGGTCAGCTCCCGTCCGCCGGCGTCGTGGAAGGTGAGGCCCCAGGGGCCGGAACGGTCCAGGCGCACGGTGAGGGGGCCGCTGGTCAGCTCCGTGACGGTGTCCTCCTGGCGCACCTCGCCGGTGCCGTCGTCCGCGCCCGCGAGCGCGAAGTCGGGGCCGGGGTGCCGCCTGCCGCCGTGGTGGGTGACCCGGACGCCGATCACGCCCTCGGCGGGGGAGAAGCACTCGGCGGTCAGCAGGGGCGCGTTGAGGGTGTCGCCCCTGCGGGTCACCCGCTGCACGGAGGCATGGGCGGTGAAGCGCTTCGACTCGGCGCGCAGGTCACGCACCTCGGTGGCGTAGGAGAGCTGCACACCGTCGCGGACGAGCCAGAAGCCGTCGGTGAACTTCATGATCTTCCTTGGGTGAGGGCGAGGGCGGTCGGATGAGGGGGAGGGCGTCTCGGATGCCTTTTGATCGTACACAGAATCCGGGCGCCCGCCAGGGGTCCGACGGGCTCTATGTCGCGCTGACCTGTGGGTATGACCGATCGGTACGAGATCCTCACGTCACGCACTGCCGAGCCGGACGGTTCCGGGGGCTAGCGCGAGGGCCGGGCCGTGACGTATTAGTCATCCCAGCAAACAAAACCGACCGGCGAAGGAGCCGGCAGTGCCACAGCAAGAGCCGCATGTTGTCGAAGCGCTTCAACGACCGCGCCGCCGCCGGTCGCGCAGGACCCTCACCTCGCTCGCCGCGGTCACCACCCTGGTCGCCGGGGCGGCGCTCACGGGCTGCGCACAGCAACGCGACGCCGACGTGTACACCGTGATGAACTCCTCGACCGACGAGTCGTACCACCGCTGGGACGCGGAGGCGATGGCCCGTTGCGGGCAGCGGCTGGGGGTCACCATCGAGCAGCAGAGCGTCCCGGCGGCGCAGGTGATGACCAAGGCGCTGCGCATGGCGTCCTCCAAGTCGCTCCCGGACATCGTCCAGTTCGACGCCTCCGAGATGCCGACCTTCGCCGAGGCCGGCGGCCTGGTGGACCTGAAGTCCCTCGGACTGAGCACCGACGGCATCCCCGAGGGCATCGTCGACTTCGGCTCCTACGAGGGCACCTACTACGGCGCCGCCCGGTCCGTGAACACCCTCGCGCTCTTCTACAACAAGGACCTCCTGGACCAGGCGGGCGTCGAGGTGCCCACCACCTGGGAGGAGTTGCGGCGGACGGCGAAGAGGCTCACCCAGGGCAAGCGCTACGGACTCGCCCTCAGTGCGGGCGGCGCCGAGGACGGCGTCTTCCAGTTCACCCCCTTCATGTGGTCCAACGGCGGCGACGAGACGCGACTCGACGGCCCGCGGGTCGTCGAGGCCCTCGACTACTGGAAGGACCTGCTGGCCGACGGCTCCCTGTCCAGGTCGACGGTCAACTGGACGCAGGCGGACGTCAACGACCAGTTCATGGCCGGCAACGCGGCGATGATGATCAACGGGCCGTGGCAGGTGGAGACGCTCAACACCAAGAAGGCGCTGCACTGGGGCATCGCGCAGATCCCGGTGCCCGAGGCGGGCGCGGACTCGGTCGGCCCGCTCGGCGGGGCCGTGCTCACGGTGCCCCGAACCGGTGACAGGACCAGGGAGCGCACGGCCGGCCGGATCGTCGCCTGTCTGGCCGGTGAGAAGGAGCAGCTCACCTACGCGCTCAACAGCTGGATGGTGCCGGCCAACTCCAGGGCCGCGGCCGTGTGGCGCGAGCGGGTGCCGGAACTGGACGCGCTGGCCGACCAGGTGGCCGCCGCCCGGTCCAGGACCGCGAAGCTCGGCGCCGGCTGGTCGAGCGTCTCGCTCGCCCTGCAGAGCGCCTTCCAGTCCGCCCTGACCGGGCAGTCCAGCGAGGCCGCACTGCGGCGCGCCCAGCAGCGGGCGACGAGCGGGAACTGAGGTACGCGCACATGACCACGTCCACCGTCACCGCCCCCGGCGCCGACCGGGCGCCCGGGACGGCCGCCGCGCCGGACCCGGTCCGGCTGCACCGCCGGCGCCGGCTCACCCAGTGGGGATTCGTCGCCCCCGCGGTCGCCTTCATGCTGCTGTTCTTCGGCTACCCGCTGGTCCGCAACGTCGTGATGAGCTTCCAGCACTACACGCCGAAGACGTTCTTCACCGGCGAGGCGCCGTTCAACGGCACCGACAACTGGGCCGACGTCTTCCAGGACGCCCTGTTCGGCAAGGCGCTGTGGCACACCCTGGTGTTCACCGCCGGCTCGCTGCTCGGCCAGTTCTGCATCGGCCTGGCCCTCGCGGTGTTCTTCAGCCGCCGCTTCCCCCTCAACGGGGTGCTGCGGTCACTGATCCTGCTGCCCTGGCTGGTGCCCATGGTGGTGTCGGGCATCGTGTGGCGCCGCATCCTCGACCAGGACACCGGAGTGCTGAACTCGTTCCTGGAGACGCTGGGCGTGGGCGGCCACACGCCGTGGCTGACCGACCCGCAGACGGCCCTGCTGTCGGTCGTCCTGGTCAACATCTGGATCGGCATCCCGTTCAACATGGTCATCCTGTACGGCGGTCTCCAGGAGATCCCCAGGGAGCTGTACGAGGCGGCCTCCCTCGACGGCGCCTCCGCCTGGCGGACGTTCCGCTCCGTCACCCTGCCCATGCTCAAGCCCGTCATCACTGTCGTGCTGGTACTGGGCTTCATGTCGACGGTCAAGATCCTCGACCTGATCCTCGCCCTCACCGACGGCGGCCCGGCCGACGCCACGCAGACCCTGGGCACGCTCACCTACCAGAACTCCTTCGTCCAGCTGGACTTCGGAGCGGGCGCGGTCGTCGGCAACGTACTCATCCTGATCTCCGCGGTGTTCGCGGTGTTCTACCTGCGGGCCAACCGCACCGAGGGGAAGTGACGTCCATGGCCTCCCACCCGCCCACCGCCGGACGGCGCCGCTGGGGCTCCACCGTCGCCGGCGCGCTGATCCTGTGCGTCATGCTCTTCCCGCTGTACTGGATGCTCAACACCGCGCTCCAGCCCGAGTCGGGCCTGCTGGAGGTCGACCCGGTGCCGGGCGGCCTCGATCTGTCCGGCTTCTCCAAGGCCGTCAGCGACCAGGGCGGCAATCTGCTGACCTCCCTCGCGGTGTCGCTCGGGGCCGTCGTGATCTGCCTGGCGATCGCGGCGCCGGCGGCCTACGGGCTGGCGCGGTTCGGGCTGCGCGGCTCGAAGACCATCGTCTTCGGCACGCTGATCACGCAGATGGTGCCGGGCATCGTCATCGCCAACGCCCTGTACAACTCGTACGTCGACCTGGGCCTGGTCAACTCCTACTTCGGCCTGATGCTGGCGGACGCCTCACTCGGGATCCCCTTCTCCATCGTGCTGATGCGCTCCTTCATGGTGTCGATACCCGGCGAGGTCATCGAGGCCGCGCAGATGGACGGCGCCGGCCACGTGCGCACGTTCCTCACGGTGGTGCTGCCGATGAGCCGCAACTCACTCATCACCTCGGGCCTGTTCGCGTTCCTGTTCTCCTGGAGCGACTTCATGTTCGCGCTCACCCTCAACACCACCGACGACGTCAAGCCGGTCACCCTGGGCATCTACCAGTACATCGGCGCGCACGTCGGCGACTGGGGCTCGGTGATGGCCGCGTCCGTGCTGTCCGCGGTGCCGGCGGCGATCCTGCTCGTCCTCGCCCAGAAGTACATCGCCGCCGGCATCACCGGCGGATCCGTCAAGTGACCCGCACCGAGCAGGAGATGGACCACCCCGCATGACCGACTTCCCCTCCTTCCCGCCCGGCTTCGTCTTCGGCGCCGCGACCGCCTCGTACCAGATCGAGGGCGCGGCCCGCGAGGACGGCCGCGGCCCGTCGATCTGGGACACCTACAGTCACACCCCCGGCCGCACGGCCGGCGGCGACACCGGTGACGTGGCCTGCGACCACTACCACCGCTACCCGCAGGACGTGGCCCTGCTGCGGGACCTCGGCGTGGACTCGTACCGCTTCTCGATCGCCTGGCCGCGGATCGTGCCGGACGGCGGCGGCCCGGTGAACCCCAAGGGGCTGGACTTCTACGCGCGGCTGGTGGACGAACTGCTGCAGGCGGGTGTCGAGCCGGCCGCCACCCTCTACCACTGGGACCTGCCCCAGGCCCTGGAGGACCGGGGCGGCTGGCGGGTGCGGGAGACGGCGGAGCGGTTCGCCGAGTACACGGCCGTCGTCGCCGAGCATCTCGGGGACCGGGTGCCGCGCTGGATCACCCTCAACGAGCCGTGGTGCAGCGCGTTCCTCGGCTACTCCGTCGGCCGGCACGCGCCCGGCGCGCGCGAAGGGCGGGGTGCGCTGGCCGCCGCCCACCACCTGCTGGTCGGCCACGGCCTCGCCGTGCAGGCCCTGCGCGCCGCCGGAGTGCGCGAGGTCGGCATCACGCTCAACCTCGACCGCAACCTGCCCGCCACCGGCTCCGCGGCGGACCACGCGGCCGTGGTCCGCGCGGACACCCGGCACAACCTGGTGTGGACCGAGCCGATCCTCGCCGGCCGCTACCCGGCCACGGAGGAGGAGACCTGGGGCGAACTGATTGCCGGCCAGGACTTCCGGCGGGACGGCGACCTGGCGCTGATCTCCCGGCCGCTGGACTTCCTCGGCATCAACTACTACCGGCCGATCGTGGTCACCGACGCCCCCTACCGCGAGCCCGACCCGGAGCGCCGGGTGGCGACCGACAACCGCTACGCGGAGGTGGAGCTCCCCGGCGCGCGGCGCAATGCGATGGGGTGGCCGGTGGTGCCGGAGTCCTTCACGGACCTGCTGGTGCGGCTCAAGGAGCAGTACGGCGACGCCCTGCCGCCGATCCACATCACCGAGAACGGCTCGGCGGAGGACGACACGGTCGCCGCCGACGGGTCGGTGCACGACACCGACCGGGTGGCCTACCTGCGCGACCACCTCACCGCGCTGCAGGCGGCGATGGACGCGGGCGTGGACGTGCGCGGCTACTACGTGTGGTCCCTGCTGGACAACTTCGAGTGGGCCTTCGGCTACGACAAGCGCTTCGGGATCGTCCGGGTCGACTACGACACCCAGCGGCGCACCCCGAAGGACAGCTACCACTGGTACCGGCGGCTGATCGCCGCCCACCGGGGTGGCGCGACCGGGTCCGTCGGAGCGACGCCCTTGAACGGACCGGGCTGACCGCTCCGGCGTTCTCACGCGCGCAACGGCGGACTTCGCCGATGCGGCGGCCGTCCCGGGCGGCCATCAAGACGGGTGCGCACCGCGCGGCGGGTTCTCCAGGCAGTGGAGCCGGGCGCGGACCTCGCCGGCCTCGGGGCGGCCCAGCGCCTCCAGGGTGAGCGGAGCGTGCTGCCACGCGGTACGCGCCCCCCACGTACTGGGCCGTGCGCGGACTGCACGCGGTCGTCCTGGAACGGGGCGGCCTGGTGACGACGACGGAGCTCGTGCGCCGTCATCCGGAAAGCCGGTAGCCCGTCCGTGGCATGAGTGCGGTGTGATGCGGCCCATCCACGGGGCGACCGGTGGACAGGCGTGTATGACGTGGTGCGGGGGACACGAGGCGGTATGGCGAGACGGGTCGGAGACAGAGTGTCGGCGAAGACGCAGGGACAAGCGGGGCGACCGGAAGGACGGCAGGAAGGGACGGCGCTCAAACGTGCGCTGACCACTCCGCTGCTGTACTTCTTCATCCTCGGCGACGTGCTGGGCGCCGGCGTGTACGTACTGGTCGGCCAGGTCGCGGCCGACGCGGGGGGAGCGGTGTGGGTGCCGCTGGTCGTCGCGCTGCTGCTGGCCCTGCTGACCGCCGCCTCCTACGCCGAGCTGGCGACGAAGTACCCGCGTGCGGGCGGAGCCTCCCACTACGCCACACGCGCCTTCGGACCCTTCGCCGGCTTCGTCGCGGGCTTCTGCATGCTGGCCGCCGGGATCGTCTCCGTGGCGGCGCTCGCCCGCGGTTTCGGGGGCGACTACCTGTCGGTCTTCGTGACCCTGCCCGTGGGGCTCGTGGCCGTGTTGTTCCTGGCCCTGCTCGCGCTGGTCAACGCACGGGGCATCAAGGAATCCACCCGCGCCAACGTCGTCGCCACGGTCATCGAGGTGAGCGGGCTGGTCCTCATCGTCGCCCTCGGCGCGTGGCTGCTGCTGCGCGGCGACGGCGACCCGGGCCGCCTCACACAGCTCGGCACCCCGCAGAAGGGGGCGGCCGCGGCCGTGCTCAGCGGCTCGGTCCTGGCGTACTACTCCTTCGTCGGGTTCGAGACCTCGGTGAACGTCGCCGAGGAGACCCGC
This sequence comes from Streptomyces sp. DT190, assembly GCF_049846985.1. Classification (NCBI taxonomy): domain Bacteria; kingdom Bacillati; phylum Actinomycetota; class Actinomycetes; order Kitasatosporales; family Streptomycetaceae; genus Streptomyces; species Streptomyces sp. DT190. Next base: position 74,860 of record NZ_JBNCNM010000013.1, read on the forward strand.
GACCCCCGGCGCTCCTACCCCCGCGCCCTGTTCGGGGCCCTCGCCACCGCCGGGGCCGTGTACGTCCTGGTGGGCCTGGCCGCCTCCGCCGCGGTGCCGACCGCCCGGCTCGCCGAGTCCAGCGGGCCGCTGCTGGAGGTCGTCGAGGGGGCGGGCGGCGTGCCGCCCCGCCTGTTCAGCGCCATCGCGCTCGTCGCCGTGGCCAACGGCGCGCTGCTCACCGGCATCATGTCCTCCCGCCTGGCCTACGGCATGGCCAGGGACGGCCTGCTGCCCGCCGCGCTGACCAAGGTGCTGCCGGGCCGCCGCACGCCCTGGGCCGCGATCGCGCTCACGACGCTGCTGGCGATGTTCCTCGCCCTCACCGGCAGCGTCGCCACCCTGGCGTCCACCCTGGTCCTGCTCCTGCTGATCGTCTTCCTCATGGTCAACACCGCGGTGCTGGTACTGCGCCGGGACCCGGGCGAGACCGACCACTTCCGCGCCCCGACCGCGCTGCCGGTGCTGGGCATCGCCTCCTGCGTCCTGCTCGCCACACAGATCGAGGCCGCGGTGTGGCTGCGCGGACTGGCGATCGTGGCGGTCGGCGCGGTGCTCGGCGCACTGGCCGCGGTGCGGCGACGGAGGCGCGCGGACCGGGAGACGCCACACCCGGGCTGAACGGGCCTCGCGGCCCGTGCGGGGCCGGGTCCTCGGGGGAGCGGCTGAGGAGTGGAGCCAGGATCGCCTGGCTCCACTCCTCGATGCTCGGTGCGTGCCTGTCACTGGAACTGTGCGAAGAACCTCCAGATCTCTGTCTTGGTCCAGGTGGCGGCGCCGCTCTCGCCGGACGAGCCGTCGACCGGGCCCGGGATGTGGCCGCCGTCGAACGCGGCCCACTGGACCGGGTATCCGGCGCGGCAGCCCGAGTAGGCGGTCGTGAGGTGCGTCCGGCTGCCCGGCGCCGGTTCGCGCGGGCTCTGGGCGGTGCAGCCGTTGTTGGCGACGAACTTGTCGCGCAGGGACCGTCCTTGCGCGATGTTGAGCACCGAGTCGCTGATGCCGTGGATCCCGAAGTAGGCGATGGGCTGGGTGCCCCCGCTGCATCCGCTGATCTGGGCGCCGGCGATGACCGCGACGGCCCTGAAGACGTTCGCCCGGCTGCAGGCGAGGGCGTAGCTCATCCCGCCGCCCCAGCTGAATCCGGTGGCGAAGCGCTGTGCCGGGTTGACGCAGAGGCCGGCCTCGATGCGCCGGATCATGTCGTCGACGAAGGTGACGTCCTCACCTCCCGAATTGGCCCAGCCGTTGCCCAGGCCCTGGGGGGCGACGAGGATGGCGCTGTTGTTCGACTGTTCCTGCTGGCCGTAGTAGGACCAGGCGCTTCCGCTCGTACCGCCCGAGGCGACGTCACCGGCGGTTCCGCCCCTCCAGTGGAACGCGAAGATCAGCCGGTAGGGGCGGCTGCTGTCGTAGCCGGCGGGAACCCTGAGGATGAAGCTGCGGCTCTTGCCGCCGCTCTGGATGGTGTGCGTACCGCTCGTGAGAGTCGGGGCGCTGCCGCATCCGCTCGCGCCGCCGGCCGACAGTTTGACCATCTGCCACTGCTGGTTGGCGCCACCCCAGTCGGTGTACTGGACGACGTTGCCGCCGTCGGCGGTGGAAGCACCCTGCACCTCCACCGCCTTGCCGCTGGCGCGGTTGACCAGCCGGACGTGGCCGCCGTCGGAGTCGGCCAGGCGGAACTGCTGGTTGGCCCCGTTGTGGTCGGCCCACTGCTGGATCGCGGCACCGTCCGCGCTCGAGGCGCCGGCCACGTCGAGGACCTTGCCCGAGTGCCGGGCCTTGAGACGGTAGAAGCCGTCGCCGGAGTCCACGAACTGCCACTGCTGGTTGGCTCCGTCGGTGCGCGCCCACTGGCTGAGCCGCGCGCCGTCGGCGGTGGACGTGCCGGCGACGTCCAGCGCCTTGCCGCTGTTGCGGTTGACCAGGACGTACCAGGCGTTGGTGTCCACCGTCGCAGCCCGGGCGGGCGCCGGATCGACCGCGGTGAGCATGCCGATCGCCAGGGCCGCCGCCACCACGGCGGCGACCCGTGACCACCAGCGGGGTGACGTCCGTTCAGGGGCGGGGGGAGCCGCACCGTGGGTCCTCATCGATGCTCCCTTTCGTCGGTGGCAGGCCCCGTCAGGTGCGGGTCCAGCGCTGGTTGCTGCCGTTCGAGCAGGAGTAGAGCTGGATCAGGGTGCCGTTGGCGGTGCCGCCGCCGACGGTGTCGAGGCAGAGGCCGGACTGGACGCCGACGATGGACCCGTCGGAGTTGAGGCGCCACTTCTGGTTGTCGCCGCCCCAGCAGCTGTAGATCTGGACCTTGGTGCCGCTGCCGGTTCCGGCGGCGTCCAGGCACTTGTTGCCGTACACCCTGAGCTCACCGGCGCTGGTGTACGTCCACTGCTGGTTGGTGCCGCTGTGGCAGTCCCACAGCTGGAGCTGGGTGCCGTCGGTGGTGCTGCTGCCGGGCACGTCCAGGCAGCGGCCCGACCCGGTGCCCTTGATCTGTCCGGAATCCGCCGGGGGCGTGGTGGTGCCGCCGTTGAGCGCGTTGAGGACGGCGGTGTAGGCCGGCTTCTTGCTTCCGTCGTTGTTGAAGAGCAGCGGCGTGTGCTCCGGCCGCCAGGAGTCGGAGTCACGCACGCCCCAGACGGTGATGCCGAGGCAGCGCGGGACGGCCAGGCAGTCGTTGACCACGCTGGCGTAGGTCGAGGACGAGGCGCCCTGGATGTCCAGCTCGGTGACGGCCACGTCGACGCCGAGCGCGGCGAAGTTCTGCAGGGTGGTGCGGAAGTTGCTGTTGTAGGGGCTGCCGCTGTTGAAGTGCGACTGGAAGCCGACGCAGTCGATCGGGACGCCGCGCTGCTTGAAGTCCCGGACCATGTTGTACATGGCCTGCGTCTTGGCCCAGGTCCAGTTCTCGACGTTGTAGTCGTTGTAGCAGAGCTTGGCGGCCGGGTCGGCGGCGCGCGCGGTCCGGAAGGCGACCTCGATCCAGTCGTTGCCGGTGCGCTGCAGGTTGGAGTCGCGGCGGGCCCCCGAGCTGCCGTCGGCGAACGCCTCGTTCACCACGTCCCACTGGGCGATCTTGCCCTTGTAGTGGGCCATCACGCCGTTGATGTGGTTGATCATCGCCTGGCGCAGGTCGTTGCCGCTGAGGTTCTGCATCCAGCCGGGCTGCTGGGAGTGCCAGGCCAGGGTGTGGCCGCGCACCTGCTTGCCGTTCTGCACGGCCCAGTTGTAGACACGGTCCGCGGCGGTGAAGTTGAACTGCCCCCGCTGCGGTTCGGTGGCGTCGATCTTCATCTCGTTCTCGGCCGTCACCGAGTTGAACTCACGGTTCGCGATCGTCGTGTACGTCGAGTCGCCCAGTCTGCCCGAGGCGATGGCGGTGCCGAAGTAGCGGCCGCTCTGCGCAGCGGCGGCGCCGAGCGTGCTCTCGGCGGCGTATGCGGGCGGCGGCGCGGCCAGCGCGGTGACCACGCCGAGGACGCCGGCGATCAGCGCCAGCATCAGGCCGCGGATCCACCGGTGGACGGCGGGTCCGGGGAGGGCGTACAAGCCCATGACGGTGCCTCCAGGGTTGGGGTCACGGAAAAGGCCGAGGCGCAGGCGAACGCGTCGTCCGTTGCCACACGGTCGTACGGTGCGTCCGATATATCGAACTGCGCTCGGTTTCTCAGACAGGGATGCTGAAGTGTTGACGGTGGATCGTCAACACCTTCCACAGCAGAAGTTTCGGTTCCTTATTCGAAACATTTCGTAATCTCGGATGTTGTGAAGCGGGCTCTCTGCTGCGGGAGCTGCCCCGGAAGGGTGCCGGAGGGCTTGCCGGCCGGGTGGAGTGAGGCGCCGTTTGTAGACAGTTCAGTTGTGGGCCTTGACCGCAGGCGTCCGCATTCCTAGCTTGTGCCGTCGTAACATCCGGAAAATCAATCGAAACATTCGAGACCGCCCCTTGCCTGCTCCGCAGGTCACCGGGCACACCGCACTCCGTCCCCGAGGAGGCTCCCCTGATGTGGTTCCGCCGCTCGTCCGCGATACGGCCCAGACGATTACTCGCCGTCCTCTCGCCCCTGTTGCTCGTGGCCACCTTCCTCGGCGCCCAGCCCGCCGCCGCGGCGACCGTGGACCCCAACGCCTCGTACGTGCTGGTCAACCGCAACAGCGGCAAAGCCCTCGACGTCTACAACCTGGCGACCGGCGACGGCGCCCGCATCACCCAGTGGACCAGGAACGATCAGAGCCAGCAGCAGTGGCAGTTCGTCGACTCCGGCGGCGGCTACTACCGCATCAAGTCCCGTCACTCGGGCAAGGTGCTCGATCTGCACAACTGGTCCACCGCGAACGGCGGATCGATCGTCCAGTGGACCGACCTGAACGCCACCAACCAGCAGTGGCGGCTGGCCGACAGCCCGGACGGCTACGTACGGCTCATTTCGCGCCACAGCAACAAGGCCCTCGAAGTGCAGGGCGCCTCCACCGCCGACAACGCCAACATCGTCCAGTACGACGACTGGGGCGGCACCAACCAGCAGTGGCAGCTCGTCAAGGTCGGCACCGACACCCCCGGCGCGTGCAACCTGCCCTCCACCTACCGCTGGTCGTCGACGGGCGCGCTGGCACAGCCCAGGTCGGGGTGGGTCTCGCTCAAGGACTTCACCGTCGCCCCCTACAACGGCAGGCAACTCGTCTACGCCACGACCCACGACACCGGGACGCGGTGGGGCTCGATGAACTTCGGCCCGTTCACCAACTGGTCGGAGATGGCCTCGGCCAGCCAGAACCCGATGTCGTCCTCCACCGTGGCGCCCACACTGTTCTACTTCGCGCCGAAGAACATCTGGGTGCTCGCCTACCAGTGGGGGCGGACAGCCTTCTCCTACCGGACGTCGAGCGACCCCACCAACCCGAACGGCTGGTCATCCGAGCAGGAGCTCTTCTCCGGAAGCATCTCCGGCTCCGGAACGGGCCCCATCGACCAGACGCTCATCGGTGACGGGACGAACATGTACCTGTTCTTCGCCGGCGACAACGGCAAGATCTACCGGGCCAGCATGCCGATCGGGAACTTCCCCGGTACCTTCGGCGCCAACTCGACCGTGGTCATGAGCGACACGACGAACAACCTGTTCGAAGCCCCGCAGGTCTACAAGCTGCAGGGCCAGAACCGCTACCTCATGATCGTCGAGGCGATCGGCTCGCAGGGCCGGTACTTCCGCTCGTTCACGGCCACCAGCCTCAACGGCTCGTGGACCCCTCAGGCCGCGACCGAGAGCAACCCCTTCGCCGGCAAGGCCAACAGCGGCGCCACCTGGACCAACGACATCAGCCATGGCGAACTGCTGCGCACCAGCGCGGACCAGACCATGACCGTCGATCCCTGCAATCTGCAGTTGCTCTACCAGGGGCGCAGCCCCAACTCGGGCGGCGACTACGGTCTCCTGCCCTACCGTCCGGGTCTGCTGACCCTGCAGCGCTGACGGTGTGACGGATTCGGCTCCGAGCCGGAGCCGAACGGGCGGGCCCGGCACAAGGCCGGGCCCGCCCGGTGTCACGTCACGACGCCGGCGTTTCCCGTGTCGCTCAGCTGTAGGGGATCACCACCACGGACTTGTCCGTGCCGGTCTGGAGCTTCGAGGTGCCGTTGCCGATGGCACTCCAGACCTCCAGACGGACAGTGCCGCCCCTGAGGTCGCCGAGGGTGCCCGTGGCGGCCTTGAGACCGCGCGCCTGCGTGTACTCCTCCCATCCGGCGACCGGGTCGGTGGCGAAGTAGTTGTACGTCTCGGTCCGGTCGAAGGTGCCGTCACCGGTGAGGTCGTAGCTGACCCGTGCCTGCTGGCCGAGGCCGACCGTGGTGCCGGCGTCCACCGGGAGCCGGAACGTCGTACCCGCGCCCGCGGTGAGCGTCCCGTTGACGCCGCGGACCTCGTAGACCAGAGGCTGGTACGGCGTGCCGTCGTGGTTGGTGCCGCCCCCGGAGGCGATCGTGTCGCTGCCCGAGGTCCCGCCGGTCGCCGTGGTCAGGGTGCCACCGCTGCGCAGCTGGAAGGTGTTCCCGGTCGGCGGGTCCGGGTCGGGGTCCGTCGAGCCCGATCCGGTGCCGCTCGCCGTGGAACGGGCCGGCACGGACAGGGTCTTGCCGTCCGAGAAGGTCACGGTACGTGCCGAGGAGCCGTGGTTGTGGGCGACGTACGTGCGGGTCGTCCCCTTGGTGAAGACGGCCGAGGTGGGCAGGTCACCGGTCACCGTGGCGTCCGGGGCGCCGATCGTGTCCAGGGTGTTGATCCAGTGGTAGGTGTGGGCCTTGGACTCGCCCTGCTCCGGTGTGTATCCGGCGTTGCCCGCGTCCCACTTCGACTTGGCCGCTGCCGGGTCGGCCAGGGACTGGAACTCCCACAGGATGTCGCGCCATTCGACGGCCGGGCCGCCGTTCTCGCGTTCCATCTCGGCGATGTTGCGCCGGATCGCGGCCTTCTCGCCGCCGAGGTGGAGCGAACCACCGGTGACCGGCAGGACGTTGATGCCGTGGATCTCTTCGGGGTTGGCGGTCCACCAGGTGGCGTAGGCCGCGCCGCTTCCCCACACCATGCCGGCCGTGTCGTGGCCGAACGAGGACGGGAAGACCTGCTCGTCGGCGTCGAACCAGTACTGCGCGATCGACTCGGACTCGGTGGTCAGCAGGTAGGCGCCGAGGTCGCGCAGCGAGGTGTCGCCGGTGGCGGCGCCCCACAGGACGAGGGCCGCGCTGAGGTTGGTGGACTCCGAGGAGGACTCCTGGTTGTTGCCGGCGGCGAAGCCCTGGTGCCCGGAGGCCCAGCTGTGGCCCGCGTAGACGTCGAAGCCGCGCAGGAAGGGGAAGGCGCTGTCGGTGCGGCTGGGGTTGGCGGTGTCCCGCACGAGGGTCTTGACCATGCCGCCCCACGCGGAGTCTGCGGCCCAGCCCTGGTCGTACTGGGCGACGATCGCGGCCGCGTAGACGTAGTAGCTGTAGTGGAAGTGGTGGTCGTTGAGCTCGGTGTCGCTGCCGTACGAGGCCGGGTAGCCCGTGAGGGTCTTCCAGTCCTTGTCGTAGCTGAACTCGTTCGCGCCGCCCGCCGTGAACCACTCCTGGAGCTTGCCCTTGATGAGGCCGAGCAGCCGGTCGCGGGTGCCGGTCTCACCGATCTGCTCGGCCACCGGCACGAGTTGGGCCAGGCGGCCGAGTGCCTTGCCGGTCCAGTAGGTGTCGGTGGCGCCGGAGAAGGGGTCGGAGGCGTTCACGACGTCGTTGAGGTAGCCGCGCAGCCGGGCCGCGTCCACACCGCCCGACTTGGGCAGCGCGGGCAGCACCGCGGCCGCCTTCTGGTTCGTGGTGAAGGAGGCCGACTCGCGGACCTTCATGGTGCCGCGCGGGGAGACATAGGTGTAGGAGGTCAGGGCGTCGGAGGTGTTCAGCCACTGGTGGCGGTAGAGCGCCTGGAGCGTGCCCCGCTCGGTGCCCTCCTTGGCCTCCGTTGTGAGCGTGTAGGTGGCCCTGACGTTGCCGCCGGTGTAGCTCCAGGCGACCTTGGAGTCGGTGACGAAGCTGTAGGCGTACTTCTTGTAGGTCGCCAGCGCGTCGGTGGACGGCAGCACGGCGACGGAGAAGTAGTCCTTGGAGCCCAGGCCCGCGGTGACGGTGGAGCCGGAGACGTTCCAGTCGCTGCCGGTCGGCGCGAAGAGGGCGTAGTGATGTCCGGCGACGGTGATGCCGAGGACGTTGCCCTGGTCGGCGAAGACACTGGGCGCGCCGGCCGTGGTGACCTGGGCGCTGCCGCCCGTGCCCTGGGCGTATACGAACGGGGAGCCGTGACCGATGGTGGTGCGCAGGGTGCGGGCACCGTCGGACCACAGGGGGGTGACCGTCCAGTCGGACCAGTTGTCGGCCTTGGCGTCGGGGGAGTTGAGGCCGCTCAGTCCGATGGTGAGGTCGCGCTTGTGGGCGTACTCGTACTGACGGCCGTCTCCGACGATCGAGGGGGAGGTCGGGTAGCCGACGTCGAGCCCGGAGGCCGTTGCCTGGTAGGTGAGGGGATGCCCGTACATGGGAGTCGACCACGGGTTGTCGCCGTAGCGCTGGAAGGCGAGGGAGGACCACCAGTCGTTGGTGGGCACGGGCCGGTTCCGGGCGGCGGCGGTCACCTTGGGCGTGACGGGTGTTCCCGTGTTGGTGGTGGGGCCCGACGTGCCCGACGGCCGGGTGTCGGAGTAACTGCCCGAGCCTACGGGCACGGTGGCCGCGGCCGCCGGTACGGCGGCCGGGCCCAGACCGAAGGCGGCGAGCGCTGAGGCCATCAGCAGTATCGCGGCCGGTCTGGTGCGTGAGGATGGCATTGCGGCACCTCAAGTCTTCACAGGAGGGGGAGTCTGAGAGCGCTCTCAGATGGCCGGAACGTAAATGCTGGGTAATGGACGTGTCAATGCGCTGAACGCAGCCGGTAGTTGATGAGTGATGAATTCCTTTTTGTCTTCGCAGCTTGACGATCACGGGTGGTGATCGCCCGGCGCGACCGGGCACCGGCCGGGCGCGCAGGTGGCGCGGCGCCCGGTGAAGGGCCGTTTCCAGGTCACGCTTCCCTGTCGGCGGGAGGGGAGTGCGGAGGGAGCGGTGCCCTCCCGGTACAGCACGAGGTGCTCGTGGTGGAGGACGCCGTCCCGCACGACGCCCGTCGCCGTGAAGCCTGCGTCGTCGACGTAGTCGATGTGGTTGCCGGTGACCGTGTAACTGCCGGTGTAGGCGCTCTCGCGGCTGCCGCGGGCCTCGTCGTAACGGCCGTTGGGCAGCAGCTCCTGGCGGATGTGGCCGTCGGCCGTCACCCATGTGCCGACGAAGGGGTGAGCCGCGCTCGGCTGCTTCGCCGCCGGGCCGGGGGAGCCGGCCGGTGTCGCGGTGGCCGGGCGGGTGCCCGGGGCGGGGGAGGCGTCGGGGAGGGCGGTCACGGCCAGTGCCGCGAGCACGGCGACGGCGGCCGCCCCTGCCGTCGCCCGCAATCTGCCGGTCGGTGTCATGGCTGTTCCTCGGTGCGCTGAAGGCCGGCGTCCGCGGGCCGGGGTTTCGTTCGTCAAAGGTGCTGGTCGGTCTCGGCTCTTGGCGCGGCCGCTGTGCGGGGTGCACGGCAGCGGGTGGCTGGGGCACCGCCCGAGTTCTCGGGCGTCAGGCGGCGCGGCAGGACGAGACGTCCGCTCAGGCGGCGGAGCGGGGTGACGCGCATGGTCACTGCGAGGCGTTCGGTGTGGTCCATGCCTCGATCATCGGCGTATCAGTGCAGGTCAACCAGGCTTCCCTGAACAGAGGAGTGCTGATCCTGGTGGCGCTGCTCCCAGGATGAGCGGCCGACTGTCTGCCGGGGTGCTCCCGGCCCGGGCGGCTGATCCGGGCATCGCCCGATGTAGGCGGCTTTCGCCGAGGTGAGGGCAAGGTCGAGTCTGCCACGCTCGCCCCTGAGCTGCTTCCGCTGCTGCTGAAGGCCCGAGGGCGCGTGCGCATGCCTCTTGCCGCCCACTTGTTGATACGTCAACGAAAGGTTAGTGTTGATGTGTCAACAAACTGATCGGTCCGGCAACCCGCCCGGCCCGCCGACCCCACCCCCGCCCCTCACCCCGGAGGGCCGGGATCACGGAGAAGGACGATCATGAAGGCACTGGTTGCCCGGTCCTACGGGCCCCTCGAAGACCTGGAATTCGCCGAACTGCCCACGCCTGTGCCCGGCCCCGGCCAGATCCTGGTCCGGATGGAAGCCGCGTCCCTGAATGCGGTCGACAAGGTCCTGGTCACCGGCTCGATGCGCGAGGCCATCCCGGCCCGCCACCCCTTCGTCCCGGGCGTCGACATCAGCGGCACGGTCGAGGCGGTCGGAGACGGCTCCACCCGCTTCTCCGTAGGCGACCCCGTCATCGCGTGGAACAGCATCCCCTCCGGCGCACTCGCCGAGTACGCCCTGATCAGCGACGCCCCCTCGGCCGCGCGACGCCCCGCGGAACTCACCCCGGCCCAGGGCGCGGCACTGCCGACGGGCGCCCTCACCGCAGCCGCCCTCCTCGACATCACACGGGTACCCGAGCGAGGCAGCGTACTGATCGTCGGTGCCGGCGGCGGTGTCGGTTCGTACGCCGTCCAGCTCGCCGAACAGGCCGGTCTGACCGTGCTGGCGAGCGGCCGCGCCGACGACGACGCGTTCCTGCGCCGCCTCGGCGCCGACCACACCCTCGACTACCGTGCGGTCGACCTGGCGCGCGAAGCGCACCGCCTGATCCCCGGCGGCGTCGACGCGGTCATCGATCTCGCCCACGCGGGCCCCGCGCTCGCCGACACCGCCGCGGCGGCCAAGCCCGGCGGCCAGCTGGTCTCCCCCCTCGGCGGCCCCCCGGCATTCGACCGTGATGTCACAGCCGCCTACGGCGGCACCAGGGCACCCGAAGGACGCCTGGACGCCCTTGCCGCGCAAGCCGCCCGGGGCGCGCTGCGCATCGAGATCGACTCCGACTACAGCTTCGGCCAGGCACGCCAGGCTCTCCTCGACCACGCCGCCCACCACATCCTCGGCAAGGTCACCGTCACCTTCTGATCCGAAGCCGTCCCGGCCGGGGCTCCGCACCTCCGCACCACGGAGCAGCCCGCCGGAACGGCGCCACCCCACCGCATTGACCCGCAATCGCACCGCACCTCTGGCCAGGAGATGGACGCCGTGACCGACAACCCCCTCGACTTCACCGGCAAGATCGTTCTCGTGACGGGCGGAGCCACCGGCATCGGCCGCGCGGCCTCCCTCGCCTTCGCCCGGCAGGGCGCGGTCGTCGTGATCGGCGACGTCGACGAACGCAGCAACGACACCGTCCAGCTCATCGAGAAGGAAGGCGGCCGGGGGCTGTTCGTCCCCACCGACGTCACCCTCGCGCGGGAGGTCGACCGCCTGGTGTCCGCCACCGTGGACACCTTCGGCGACCTGCACATCGCCTTCAACAACGCCGGTGTCTTCGTCCCGCCCGCACCGCTGGCCGAACAGTCCGAGGAGGACTGGGACAAGGCGATCGCGGTCGACCTCAAGGGCGTCTTCCTGTCCATGAAGTACGAGATCGCCCACATGCTCACCGCCGGTGGGGGCGCCATCATCAACACCGCCTCCATCGCCGGCCTCATCGGCGACCCGGACATGGCCCCCTACGTCGCCGCCAAGCACGGCGTCATCGGACTCACCAAGGCCGCCGCCGTCGACTACGCCAAGGCCGGCATCAGGGTCAACGCCCTCGCCCCCGGACTGACCCACACGGCGATGACACAGGCGTGGCTCGACGACCCGGTCAAGCGGGACATCGTCATGGCCGGTCCGCAGATGGGGCGGGCCGCCGACCCCGAGGAGATCGTCGGCATGGTGCTGCATCTCGCCTCACCGGCTGCCTCCTTCACCACCGGAGGTGTCTTCGTCGTCGACGGCGGCCAGACCGCTCACTGAGGGGGCGCGCGGGTGGCCGGCACCTGCCTGCGAAGCGCCCGCACGCTCGATCCCCGGCCTTCCCTGTCCCTGTCCCATGTCGCCTGGGATGTCGGACGGAAACCGGCGAACAGGCACCCATCATCCGAGGCCGACGCGGAGCCGACATGACGACAGCCGGGACTGGGCATCCCCCGCGGCCTTACCCGTCCGGCGAGGTCGCGCTGCTCATCGCGCGTCGCGTCGACTCAGGTTACGAAGTCCAGTTCGAGCAGTGGGCGCAGGGCGTCCTCGACGCGGCCGCGGCATTCCTCGGTCACCTGGGCTACGGACTGTTCCGCCCGACCGGACCCGGAGAGCCCTGGTACCTCGTCCACCGCTTCAGTGACGCCGAGGCCTACGCCCGCTGGCACCACTCGGCCGAACGCGCCGCCTGGTTCGCACGCGCCGACGGCCACCATCACGAGGTCGGACGGCGCCAACTCACCGGCCTTGAGGGATGGTTCCCGCCGAACGGCTCGGCACGGCTGCCCCCACGGTGGAAGATGACCATCACGGCGGTGCTCGGCATCTTCCCCCTGTCCCTCCTCACCGGGACCCTGCTGCAACCCGCACTGGCGCAGGCGCCCCTCCTCCTGCGCACGGCGCTCGTCGCCTGTCTCTTCAGCGCGCTCATGTCCTACGCCGTCATGCCCGTGCTCACCCGCGTTCTCCGCCGCTGGCTCACCGCCTGACCCGCGGACACGGTGCATCGGCCACGGCCCTCTCGGCGTGGCGTTCACCGGGCGAGGAACACACCGCGGGGCGGGGAAGAACAGTCGGTGCTGTTCTTCCCCGCCCCGCGGTGCGGTCCGGCTCAGACGGCCTGCGCGGTGGGGAGGATGGTGATCTCCGTGAGGTTCACGTGACGGGGCACGGCGGCCATGAAGGCCACGGTCTCCGCCACATCGGCGCCCTGCAGGACATCGATGTCGTGGATGAGGTCGGCCATCAGCTTGGAGGCGTCGGGGTCGGTCACATGGTCGGGCAGCTCGGTGTCGACCATGCCCGGCTCGATGGTCGCGACGCGGACCATCTTGCGGCCCAGTTCGACCCGCAGCAGCCGCGTGAGGTGGCTGATGTAGGCCTTGGTGCCCGAGTAGATCGAGAACTTCTCGAGGATCCGGGTGGCGGCGATCGACGAGGTGTTGATCAAATCGGCGGACCTGCCCTCGGCGGCGGCCTCGGTGAGGTGGGGAAGGAAGGCGGCGATCACGTTCATCAGACCGGTGATGTTCAGGTCGATCTGGCGCTGCCACTCGTCGACCTTCAGTTCCTCGATGCCCGAGATCAGTTGGACACCGGCGTTGTTGAACACCAGGTCGGCCTTGCCGAACCGGTCGGCGACCTGAGCCGCGGCCGCCTGGACGGCCTCCCGGTCGGTGACGTCGACGGCGATGGCGAGTGCAGTCCCGCCGGCCGCCTCGATGTTCTTGACGACACCGTCCAGGCGCTCCTTGCGTCGGGCCAGGACGACCACGGTGGCGCCGAGTTCGGCCAGGCGCTCGGCGGTGACGGCGCCCATGCCGCTGGAGGCGCCGGACACGACGGCGACACGGCCGGCCAGGGGGGTTCCGGTGAGCAGAGCAGACATCACGCAGACCTCATTCTTCGATCGGAGGGAAGGGGGGAAGTTGTCACAAATGGGGAGCGGAGGCCCCGTCAGGCGTCCTCGTGAGCGGTGGCCGCGGACTTCGCGCTCCACGGCTCGAGGTCGTCGCGCATCTGCCGGATCTTGACCTCGAGGCGCTCGATCGTGTCCCTGCCCAGGTAGAGGTGGGTGGGGAGCTTCTCGGTCCGGGTGACCTCGACGATCAGAGCGGCGCCCTTGACCGGGTCGCCGAGCTGGGCGTGGTTGGCCTGGTCGATCCAGTCCAGGGTGACGTGCGCGGGGGTGCCGTCGTACTCGGCGATGCGGTGCGCGGCGACCGACAGGGAGCTGGCGTCGAGGAAGTCGGTGCGGAACACGCCCGGTTCGACGACCATCGACTGGATACCGAACGGGGCCATCTCGACCGACAGGGCCTCGCTGATGCCGGCGACGGCGAACTTCGACGCCGAGTACAGGCTGACGCCGGGCTCGCCCTCGAAGCCGGAGCGGGATCCGATGTGCACCAGCTTGCCGGAACCCTGCTTGCGCATCACCGGAAGGACGGCGCGCGTGACGTTGATCAGGCCGAAGACGTTGAGGTCGAACAGTGAACGCGCCTCGGCGTCGGTGATCTCCTCGAGGGCGCCCAGCAGACCGCGGCCGGCGTTGTTGACCAGGACGTCGATGCCGCCGAACTTGTCGACAGCGGCTTCGACGGCCTTCGGGATGCTGTCGTTGTCCGTGACGTCCAGCGCGACGGCGAAGACATTCTCGGACTTCTTCAGGTCCTCCGGAATACGCTCCGGATTGCGGACGGCGACGACCACGTTGTTCTCCGCCGCCAGGGCCGACCGAGCGATTTCCGCGCCGATTCCGCGGGACGCGCCAGTGATGAACCAAGTAGCCATGAGAGGAAAACCTCTTTCGTCTGCTTCCCCGTCGCCGGGGGCTTGCTTGCTTACGGATTCGAGTCTGTCCCTCATCCGGAGCCCTATGAAGGCCGCGCCTTTCCTGGGAGTTCCACACCCAGGAAAGGCGCCGACCGGGACGGTGACATGCCGGCGAGCCGAGGATCCGGGATCAGCGGCTCTCGGTGGGGAGCTGGTCTATCGAAGGTCCCGGGACCTCGGAGCGGAGGGCGGAAGTGAGGCTTCGGCCGTCTCGCAGCGGGTGAAGCGGAATGGCCGGCTGCGGTGGTCGACCACATTCCGTCAGTTCTCGGAAGCGGGCTCCTGCTGATGATGGGGGAGCGTGGGCGCGGAGATCGAGCCCAGGAGAGCCAGAGCGTCGGCCGAGGGTGATTCCGGCTCGGCCTGGAGGATGATGAGCTGCTGGCCCGGCGAGCTGCGGATGTGGAGCGCTTCGTGACGCAACTCGAGCTCTCCCACCGCGGAGTGGTGCATCCGCTTGACCTCGTAAGGGGGAACTCGGGTGTATTCACGAGCCCACAGCGAACGGAACTCGCCGCTGCGCACCGACAGTTCCCCGACCAGCTCGAGAATGCGCGGATCGTCGGGTGTGTTCCCGGCGGTCTGCTGGAGATCGGCGACGGCACGTGTCCTGGCCCGCTCCGGGCTGCGGTAGAACCCGCGCGCCGCCGGATCGAGGAACAGCATGCGCAGGACGTTGTCGCTCTCGGTGAAGTCCGCGTACAACGCGTCCGCCAGGGGGTTGGTGGCGAGGATGTCCTGCGCGTGCCCGATGATGAAGGCAGGCGTCCTGGTCCAGCTCTCGATGAGTTGCCGCAGGTGGGGCTGGACCCGCTCGACCCGGGCCGGAGGCCTGGTCCGTCGGCTCGACGGCTGGGCGAGCCGGTACAGGCGACGGATGTCGTCGTCGCCGAGCTGCAGCACCCGCGCCACGGCGTCGAGGACGCGCCGGGAGGGGTTCTGCTCGCGGCCCTGCTCGAGGCGCATGTAGTAGCTCGAACTGACACCTGCCAGCGCGGCGACCTCGTCGCGTCGCAAGCCGGGTACCCTCCGACGGCGAGTGCCGGGCAGTCCGGCGTCCGCGGGGCTGAGACGTTCCCGGTGGGCGCGGAGGAACTGACCCAGCCCTTCGACTGTGTCAGGGGGCGTGTCGTTGTCCATGCCTTCGAGGCTAGGGCGAAAGGGCCCGAGAAGGATCGGCGGACGGTGGGTGCGTTACACCCAGGACCAGAGGTCCTGGGCTGCTCCGTACATCCCCGCGGCAGACCGCGTACCTGGAGTGGCTCTCCCGTCCGGCCGGACTCCCGCGAAAATCCCGAAGATCAAGACGGATGCTCACCCTATGTAAGGGTAATGCCACAAGTGGCCATATTACATGCTGGACATCTGGAAAAGGCTGGAAAGCGACTAGTCTGACCGCCATGAGCAATGGGACGCCGTTGGGTGATTTCCTCAGAGCCCGTCGCGAGGCTCTGAAGCCACATGACGTCGGTCTGCCCGAGCACGGACGCCGCCGAGTCCGTGGGCTGCGCCGCGAAGAGGTCGCACTGCTGGCAGGGGTGAGTTCGGACTACTACATCAGGCTGGAGCAGGGGCGGGAGTCCAGCCCCTCCCCGCAGGTCGTCGAGGCCGTGGCGCAGGCGCTGAAGCTGAACGAGGAGGCCACGGACCATCTCAATCGCCTGTGTCTGGCCGCCTCGCAGCGCCCGCGCGGCTGGGGCGGCCAGGAGCAGGTCAGCAGGCAACTGTTGGAGTTGATGGACGGCTGGGAGCACACACCGGCCTTCGTCCTCGGCCCCGCTCTCGACGTGCTGGCCGGCAACTCTCTGGCGACTGCCCTGCACGGAGGGTTCGAGCGCTTCGACAACCTCGCGCGCATGGTCTTCGCCGATCCGGCGGGACGCGACTTCTACCAGGAGTGGCAACGGGCCGCTCACTCCTGCGTCGCCGAGATCCGCGCCGCCTACGGCTACGATCCCGAGTCCGAGCGGATCGCCGAGGTCGTCGAGGAACTCTCCCGCCAGAGCGAGGAGTTCGCCGAGATCTGGCGGATGCACGAGGTGAAGAGCAAGTCCCAGGAGGGCAAGCACCTCCGGCACCCCCAGGTCGGTGACCTGTACATCAAGTTCGCCGCCTTCACCGTCAACGGCGCCCCGCACCAGCAGTTGGTCGTGTACCAGGCCGAGCCCGCCAGTCCGACCGCCGCCGCATTCGAGACCCTGCGGGCCATGGCGGTCGCCCCCCGGCAGGCAGCCGTCGCCGAACCGGTACCCGGCCTCACGGCCAACGAGCGCTGACCGTGCACCGCCGGACGGCCCCACCGACCGTGGCCGGGGCCGGCCGGACATCGCGTCCTGGTCCTGTCGCACCCAGGAAAAGCGCGACCTTCATCCGATGAGCCCGCCCGCGCACACTCGACGCACAGGCACGCGGTCCGCGACTTCGGCCGGACCGCTCGCATCGAGGCATCACGGAGCAGGCATGATCACCGTCAAGGATCTTCAGGCGCATCCGCTGGACCAGGTCCACCGTCTCATCGAGCCCGGTCCCGTCATCCTGATCACGACGAGGCACCGCGGCGTGGCCAATGTGATGACCAACGGCTTCAACATGATGGTCCGCCACGCCCCGCCGTTGATCGGGTGCACCGTCGGGCCGTGGGACCACTCCTACCAAGCCCTGGTGGAGACCGGGGAGTGCGTCGTCTCGGTCCCCACCGCGGAGATCGCGGAGACGGTGGTCGACATCGGCAACTGCTCGGGCGCCGACGTCGACAAGTTCCAGGAGTTCGACCTGACGGCGCTGGCCGGCGAGAACGTGCAGGCCCCGCTGGTGGGGGAGTGCTACGCCAACATCGAGTGCAAGGTGGCCGACGCCAGTCTGGTGGCCGCCTACCACCTGTTCCTCCTGGAACCGGTCCGGGCCTGGACCGACCCCTCCCGGCCGCGGCCGCGGCTGCTCCACCACCGGGGCGACGGCACCTTCTCGCTGGACGGGGAGGTCATCGACCTGAAGGCCCGCATGACCAAGTGGCAGTACCTCCTGTGACGGCGCTCCGTCGCACCCGGCGGCCGACCCCGCGCAGGGCAATTGTTGATGCGTCAACCATTGGTTAGGGTGGGGTGGGCCGCGTGACACCGCGGCGGCCCGCGACGAAGGAGACGGCCATGCCCAGAGCAGTGAGGTTCTCCCGCTACGGCGGACCGGAGGTGCTGCGGATCGCGCACGTTCCCCGACCGGTACCCGGAGCGGGTGAGGTCCTGGTGCGGGTGGCGGTGGCCCCCGTCAACCCGGGGGAGGCCGGCATCCGCCAGGGCGTGTTCGCCGACATCTGGCCGGCCGCGTTCCCCGAGGGGCAGGGCAACGACTTCGCCGGCTGGGTCGCCGAGACCGGCCCGGGCGTCGACGGCTTCGCCATCGGTGACGAGGTCATCGGCTACCTTCCTCGCGCCGCCCAGGCCGACTACGTCGTCTCGCCGGCCGCGCTGCTCACCCCGAAACCGGCCGGCATCAGCTTCGAGGAAGCCGCCCCCCTCTCCGCGGTCGGAGTGACGGCCTGGGCCGCGGTCAACGCGGTCGAGGTACGGGACACGGACACGGTCGTGGTCTCGGCGGCGGCCGGTGGAGTCGGCTCGCTGGCAGCGCAGCTGGCCCGCCTGCGCGGCGCCACCGTCATCGGCACGGCCGGCCCCGACAACGCCGACTTCCTGCGCTCACTCGGTGTCGTCCCCGTCCGGTACGGGCCCGGGCTCACCGACAGGCTGCGCGCCGCCGCGCCCGCCGGCATCGACGCCTTCATCGACACCTTCGGGCAGGGCAACGTCGACGCGGCCATCGAGCTGGGCGTCGCCCCGCACCGCATCAACACCATCGCCGACGGCCGCGCCGTCGCCCGCCACGGCGTACGCCGCGAAGCCCAGGAAGACGCCTTCACCCCGCAGGTCGTCGCCGAACTCGCGGCGCTCGTCGCCAGGGGCCTGCTCGTCGTGCCGATCAGCACGGTCTACCCGCTGGAGCAGGTCGGCGACGCCTACCGGCAGGTGCAGACACGCCACACCCGCGGCAAGATCGTGCTCAGCCTGGTCGCCGAGGAGGACCGCGCCGGTATGGCCCGGCGACTGCGCGCCGAAGCCCCGACCGGCACTCCGCCCCCGCACACCACCTGACGGCGGCCCGGCCGTCCCACCGTGGAGGACCCATGCCCATCCATCGCATCGGACTCGTCGTCCATCAAGGACGCCCCGCGGCCCGGGAGGCGGCGACGGCCGTCCACGCCTGGGCATCCGCCCACACGATCCGATGTACCGAGATCGACGTCTGGGGCGAGGACGGCCACCGCAAGGGCGGACGGGAGGAAGCGGAAGCCGCCGGCAACCCCGACCTGGTCGTCACGCTCGGCGGCGACGGCACCTTCCTGCGCGGCGCCCGCATCGCCGTGAAGAACCAGGCCAGTGTCCTGGGAGTCGACCTCGGCAAGGTCGGCTTCCTCACCGAAGTGCCTGCCGCGGACCTCACCGCCGCACTCGACGCGGTCCACACCGGACAGGCGGTCGTCGAGGAGCGCATGACCTTGACCATGCGCTCCTCGCGCCCCCTGGAGATCCCGGCGGAGATGGAGACGCTGCTGCGCTACGGCCGCGGCCCGGCCCTGCCGGCACCGCAGGTCCGACCGGAGACCACCGAGGGCGACGGCTGGGGAGTGGCCCTGGACGTCACGGCCCTCAACGACGTCGTACTGGAGAAGCTCGTCCGCGACCGGCAGGTCGGTGTCGGCGTCTATGTGGCCGGGCGCCTCCTCGCCTCCTACTCGGCCGACGCCCTGGCCGTGGCCACCCCGACCGGATCGACCGCCTACAGCTTCGCCGCCGGTGGTCCGGTGCTGTCACCCCACATGGACGCCGTCGTCTTCACGCCCATCGCCCCGCACATGACCTTCGACCGCAGCGTCGTGGCAGCCCCTGACGAGCCGGTCGCCCTGCGCGTCCTGCCCCACTCGGGACAGGCCGCCGTCAGCATCGACGGACAGCTCCGGGGCATTCTGGATCCCGGGGACTGGATCGGCGTCTTCCGCGCCCCGCACCGAGTGCGCCTGCTCCGCCTGCACCCCACCGACTTCTACGGCCGGCTGCGGGAACGGTTCCGGCTCACCGACGCGCCCGCCACGGCCTACGACGGACCCCCCGCGCCGTTCTTCCGGCCGGACACCCCGATCCCGCCCGACCTCGCCTCGATGCGGCTGCCTCCCCCCGCCGCGGCACGCTGAGCCGGCCCTCCATTCCGGCAGGAGCGCAAGAGGACCAGAGTGGGTGCGGAACTCCCAGGAAACCCTCGGCCTGGTTGTCTCCCGCGGCACAGGCGACCGTTGAGACATGAACACGAACACACCCCACCCCTTTGTCGGCATGTGGGTCACCGCAGACGGCCACATCCGGCAGGAACTCCTCCCCGACGGCCGCTACGACGAGGCCCGCGGAACCCGTCGGAGTGCCTACACCGGCAGCTACACCGTGACCGGAAACCACATCGACTACGTCGACGACACCGGCTTCACCGCCACCGGGGACGTCCGCGACGGCGTCCTCTACCACGAGCACCTCGTCCTCTACCGCGAGGACGGCTCCCGGCCGGCGACCGGCACGAAGTGATCCGGCAGGGTGCCTGCCGTCCCGCAGGCACCCACCGCACCCGGACCGCCACCGCTCCCACTGCGGGAGCGGCCTGTTCCCTCACGGCAGTGCCGCTGCACGCGACGCCAGCACGACCTCCTTGGCCCAGGCGGCCCCGGCCGAACCCTGCCCGGCCGCGCCCTGCCCGGACGCCGACTGGCCCAAGGTCGCCGTCCCGCACGGAAGGAACCCCGAACATGGAGAGCCTGGAACTGGTGGTCGTCATCGGCACCGCCATACTCCTGATGGGCTGGCTGGCACGGCGCACGCGCCTCAGCGAACCGCTCCTGCTGCTCATCGCCGGCGCGCTCATCGGACTGACACCCCCCTTCGACGCCATCTCCCTGGCGCCGGAAGTCGTCCTGCTGCTGTTCCTGCCGGCACTTCTGTACTGGGAGGCGCTGACCTCGTCGGTGCGCGAGATCCGCTACAACCTGCGCAGCATCGCCCTGCAGGCCACCGGCCTCGTCACCGCCACTGCGGCGACCGTTGCGCTCGCTGCCCACGCCTTCGGCTACAGCTGGCCCATCGCCTTCGTCCTCGGCGCGGTCCTCGCACCCACCGACGCAGCCGCCGTGGCCGCCGTCGCGACCGCGATGCCCCGCCGCATCCTCACCGTGCTGCGCACCGAGAGTCTCCTCAACGACGGCACCGCACTGGTCCTGCTGGCCGTCACCATCGAGGTCGCCACCGACGACCAGTCCTTCTCATGGGGGGCCACCGCCCTGGACTTCACGGCGTCGTACGGCGGCGGCATCCTCATCGGAGCGGCCGTCGCCGGTCTCCTCCTCGCCGTCCGGCGGCATCTGCCCGATGCCCTGCTGCACAGCGTCCTCAGCGTCGCCACGCCCTTTCTGGCCTTCCTGCCCGCCGAGCTGCTGCACGTCTCCGGCGTCCTCGCCGTCGTCACCTGCGGCCTGGTCACCATGCGGGTCGGCCCTCGCGTCATCAGCTCCCAGGCGCGTGTCCAGGCGGTCGCCTTCTGGCAGGTCGCCAGCCATCTGCTCAACAGCGCCCTGTTCGTCCTGGTCGGTCTCCAACTTCCCGCGGCCGTACGGTCCCTGACGTCGATCAGTCTGCTGCAGGCGCTGACGGCCGCGGCTGTGATCAGCGTCGCCGTCTTCGGCACACGTGTGGCGTGGTTCTACACCATGCCGTACCTCATCCGGCTGCTCGACCGTCGCCCCGCCCAGCGATCCCGCCGTATCACCGCGGCTCAGCGCCTGCCGCTTGCCTGGGCCGGCATGCGTGGTGCCATCTCGCTGGCGGCCGCTCTCACCATCCCGGCCGTCACCAGCGACGGCCGCACCGTGCAGGAGCGGGACGCCGTCGTCTTCGTCACGGCCGTCGTCATCGTGATCTCCCTGACGGTGATGGGGCCGACCCTGCCCGCCGTCGTGCGGCGCGCCCGCTACGCCGACGACGAGGATCCGGCCAGGGAACTGGCCCTGGCCCGCGACCACCTCGGCGAACGGGCTCTCGCGGCCCTGCCCGCCCTGGCCGCCAGGCAGGGCATCCCTGCGGACATGACCACGCAGCTCACCCGGCACTTGCACGACCAGCTTGGGCACCTGTCCGACCCCCGGGCCGCAGCGCACCTGCGCGCCCTCGAACGGTCCCTGCTCGACGTCAAACGCGAGGCGCTGACGGAGCTTCGGGACACGGGCCGCATCGACGACACCGTACTGCGCCAGGTCCAGGCCCTCCTCGACGCCGAGGAACTACGCCTGTCCCACAAGGCCGGTGCACTGGAGCGGCCGGTCGACCTGTGACGCCCGGGCGCGGCCGGACATGCAGCAGAACGCGCAACGGGCCGAACGACGGCAGGACCCTCACCGGCGCTCTCCTCCTCGCCTACGGCGCCTGATCCCCCATGGCCTGAACTAGATGTTGACGCATCAACAAAAAAGATTAAGGTTCAACTAGAAGGTTCAACTAGTACGGAGGTGGGAGCTCACCCCCCCCCGCAGACGACTGGAGGACGGTCATGAACAAGCAGTCCCTGCTGCCCCGCACCGCAGTGCTCCTCGCCACGCTGGGCATGATCGCCGCCGGAGGCGCGGCCCGAGCGACAGCCGCACAGCCCGCCATGGCGGCCACCGCCGCCACCGACACGGCCGCCACTGAGGGCGAGTTGTTCCCCGAGCTCAACGGACGCCGGATCAAGGCCCCCGACTCCGCGGACGTCTACCTCGTGCTCGACGGGAAGCGCCATCTCATCCCGAGCTCGGTGACCTACAACGCGCTGTTCACCGGCACGGACGGCATCCGGCTCGTCCTGACCACCGCCAACATCAGTGACGGGGGACCGCTCACCGCCTACGCCTACCTGGCCCGCACCACCGCCGACCCGAGCGTCCACCTCGTCTCCAACGGCTACAAGCGTGAGATCACGCCCGAGGCCATGGACGCCTACGGGTTCGCCTGGGCCAACGTCCGCACCACCCACCCCGAGGTGCTCGCCGTGCTGCCCGACGCCGCACCCCTGACCTGATCTGTCGGCGCCCACGCTCCCGGGCGTCCGTAGAGCACCAGGCAACGCGGCAGGCGCCCGGCGCCTGCCGCGCCGCCCTGTCCGCGGAGCTAGACGAGCAGAGACACGGTGGATTCCACACCTGCCGTGAGGCGTCCGAAGTCCTCGCGGGTGAGGAACGGGCTGAACTGCACGTGACGGCTTCCGGTCTCCATGTCCCGCCAGAACCGCTGCAGAGGGCTGGACTGCGAGAACCCCGCTGTCCCGTGCAGGTCGAGCAGCCGGCTCATGGCCGCCCGCGCGTCCTCGATCGCGGCCACCATGTCCATACGGAGCCCGGAGCGTTCGCGCAGCGCCAGCGGCTCGCCGCGCAGGGCGGCGTCGGCCGCCTCGGCGACCGCCAGAGTGTGCCGGACGGCCCGGTGGAGGAGCCGGTCGGCTTCGCCCAGCCACATCTGCGCCGACGGGGAGTCGGTGGTGTCCCGGTACACCGAGGCCATGATCGGGCGGCCCGAGGCGAGAGCCTCCCGCACCGTGTCCCGAGCCCCGAGAGCCGCCCCGATGACGGGTGCCAGCAGGTTCAGCGTGGAGCCCACCTTCAGAGCCGCCGGGAAGCCGCCACCCGACCCGGCCGCGGCGGCGACCGCCGCCGTGATGACACGGCGGTCGGGAACCAGCACCTCGTGCGCCACCAGGGACTGGCTGCCCGTCCCCTGCAGCCCGGCCACCTGCCAGGTGTCCTTCACCTGCAGGTCCTCGACCGGCACCAGGACGGTCGCGGCCGCCGGGGCACCGCCGGCCGCATCCGCCAGGGGGATGCCCAGCAGGGCCCAGCGAGCGTCCTCGCAACCGGAGGCGGCCGCCCAGGTACCGGAGAAGCGGACACCGGCCGCGACCCGGGCCGCGGTGCCGTCCACACTGGCCACCGAGCAGACGCGGACGTCGGGACCCTCACCGTAGAACTCGTTGCGGGCCGCCTCCGACAGCATCAGCGTCATCGGCTTCACGCCGTCGTAGATGCCGGCGACCCATGCGGTCGACGGACACGCTCGCCCCAGGGCCAGACCGATCTCGACCTGGTACGGATCGAAGCACCGAAACCGCCCCGGTCGCGGGGCGCGGTCAGCCGGAGAAGGCCGGCTCCTTGCAGGGCTCGGAAGTTCTCCGACGTCACTCGCCGATCCGCCTCGGTCCGTCGGGCGTTGGCGCGGAGAACGGCACCGAGTTCTGCCGCCCGAGCGACGAGATCGGTCTCAGAGGGCGCGGTGGCCGAATCGTGCGGGGTGACTGAAGGCCGTGGATCCGACCTGGACGTTCTCCTTGGAACTGCAGTGAAATGCGCGGAGTTAACAGCGGGGTTGCTGAGCGGGGTTGCTTCCTGACTGCCTCAGGACTGCCGCGTCCGACGGCGTACGAGCGGTGGGAGGTGAAGGGGCGCGAACTCACCTTGGGGAGACGGCTCGAAGGATCCGCTGTTGCATCTCCGGGTACAGATCAGATCGGGGTATCGGGAAGGGGCGCGTGGGCCGCGGTGCCGGGCCGCCCAGGTGAGCCGTCACGCCTTCGCACCCCAGCTGGCAGGCCACGCGCGGCCCGCCATCGGCGATCACCACCTACGCGACAGAGGGCTTCAGCGCGACGGCTATCCGGACCGCCTGCACGCGCGTCGGCCCGCCGCCGTACCGCGGCGGGCCGACGCGCCACCGAATCAGCGCAGCAGGTACGCGCGCTCGACGGTCTGTTTCACCGTGTTGCCCTGCGCGTCGACCAGGTGGATCCGCAGGGAGACGGAACCGGCGCCCCGCGGATGGTCGAGGACCAGACGTCCGTCGTCGTGATCCGCAACGGGCTGCCAGGTGGCGGTCCCGTCGTACGACACCTCCACCCGCAGCGCCCGGACACCGGTGGACACCGCCGCGCCCCGCACCGCGTACGGGACCTCGAAGCGGGTGCCCGCGGGCGCGGTGCCGTCCGCCGCGAGCCGCGGGGAGAACCGGACGACGGACAGCGGCAGCCGGGCCTCCTGGCCGTCGGGCACGTGCGCGGAGCGGAAGGTCCACTCCGCGGCCACCCGCGTACTGAGCGGGAACACGGCGACGGGCCGGGACACCTCAGTGCTCAGGCGGTAGGCGCGTTCGCCGGCCGGCAGGCCCGGGGCGTCGGAAGGGCCCAGCGGACGGTCGGAGGAGAAGACCTCCACCCCGTCCGCCGTCAGCGACGTCCGCGCCCTGCCGTAGGCGGACTCACCGGTGTTGCCGTCACCGTCGCCGAACATCGGCAGGGAGCCGTGCAGGGTGTCGCCCCGCCTGACCGCCCCCGCCCGCAGGTGTTCGGGCACATCCTCCGTACCGAGGACCGGCCCGAACACGCCGAAGTTCATCCGCAGCGCGTGGCGCTCACGGGTGAAGGCGGTCGGAGCGGTGAAGAGGGAGGCGTCCCAGGCCGGCTCGGAGCCGTCCGCTGCGGGGGAGTGCTGGTACAGGTCGTACTCCCACCGCACGTCGCTGCCGCGCAGCAGGTACTCCGTCCGCCTCGCCGGCAACGCGGTGCCGGGCGCGTCGAACCCGGTCCAGGTCGCGCCGTCGAGGGTCCACGGCCCGGCGATCAGCGTGCCGGTGCGACCCCGGGCGGGCGCGCCGAGCTCGACGGCGACCTCGGAGAGCTGGGCGCGCCGCACCCGCGCGATGAAGCCGCCGAAGGGCGACGCCGGGCGGTTCCAGGCCAGCCGGTACGTGGCGGAGGGACTGATGAGGTTCTGGGCGAACTGCACGTAGGCCTCGTCGGCCGGGAGCGCCGGCCCGGTCCCGCCGAAGCGGTAGGGCGCCGACCCCGGTGAGATCCGGTAGACGGTGCCGTAGCCGAAGGGCCCGGTCACCCCGTACGACACGTGCCGCTCCGTGCTCACAGCCCGCGTGTCCGGCACGGTGATGTCGACCGGCCCTGCATCGCGCGCGTCCATCACGATCGTCGCATCACCCGTGAGGTCGAAGCGGGGCCGGACCAGGACCGCGGTGCCCTCGGCCCCCGCGAAGACGGTGCCCTGCAAGGCGTAACGGCCGCGTGGCAGACGGATCGTGACCTCGCCGTCAACCTCCTCGACGGCCCGCCAGACGGAACGGGTGCTCTCCTGCGTCCCCTTGACCGTGGTGTAGGCGTCACCGGTGACGCCGCCCGCGCCGTCCAGGTGCCGGATCGTCAGGTCGTACGACTCGACCTCGCGTTCCGTGCCGAACGCGGTACGGGCGACGGGTTCGCCGCCCGAAGTGGCGAGCAGGGAGCCGCTGAACAGGCCGTCGGCGTCACCGGCCCGGGTGTCGGCGGTCAGCGTGGCGGTGGCGGTACCACCGGCGGGGACGACGAGCCGGGCGGGTGAGACCGCGAACATGCCCTCGGCGGCGGGCTTGCCGTCACCGCGGAAGGCCCGAGCGGACAGGTCTAGCGTGATCGGCTGCGCACCCGCGTTGCGATAGGTGACCTCCTTGCCCGTCACCGGGTCGTCGCCGTGCGGCCAGCGCCGCGTGCCGAAGTCGAGGGAGGCCGGGGAGGTGGTCACACGCTGGTCCAGTGCCGCCGCCACATCGATCCGGCCGCCGCCCTGGACATAGGCGGAAACCGCGGACGCGGGCCTGGCCGACGCCGTGAGCGCGGCCTTCAGCTCCCGCCCGCTCCAGTTGGGGTGCCGCTGGGCCAGAACGGCCGCGGCGCCCGCGACATGCGGGGTGGCCATCGAGGTGCCCGACATCGACACGTAGCCCTCGCCGGCCGGGTCGCCCTGCCGCCCTTCGGCCGCACGGGCCGCCACGATGGCCGTACCGGGTGCGGTCACGTCCGGCTTCAGTGCCCCGTCGGCCGTCGGGCCCTGGCTGGAGAAGCGAGCCGGGACGTCGGCGCGGTCCACGGCGCCCACGGTCAGTGCCGCCGGCGCGGTGCCCGGCGAGCCCAGCGTGCGTTCCCCCACCTCGCCGTCGTTGCCCGCCGCGACGACGAACAGCGCCCCGGTACGGGCCGACAGCGTCTGGACGGCCTCCTCCAGGGGGTCGGTGCCCTCGGTGTCCTCGCCGCCGAGACTGAGGTTGACCACCTCGGCGCCCTGGTCGACCGCCCACTGCATGCCGGCGATGATGCCCGAGTCGGAGCCGGAGCCGCTCTCGTCGAGGACCTTGCCGTTCAGCAGCCGCGCGCCGGGGGCGACACCCCGGTGCCTGCCCGCCGACGCGGCGCCGGAGCCGGCCACGGTGGAGGCGACGTGGGTGCCGTGGCCGTTGCGGTCCACCGCGTCCGGGTCGTCGGAGAAGTTCCGCTCGGCCGCGATCCGGTCCGCCAGGTCCGGGTGGGTGGCGTCCACCCCGGTGTCCAGCACGGCGACGGTGACCCCCGTGCCGTCGTACCCGGCCTGCCATGCCGCGGGCGCGCCGATCTGCGGCACGCTGCGGTCGAGTGCGGCCTGCCGCTTACCGTCCAGCCAGATGCGTTCCACGCCGGGCGCTGTGCTGCGCCCGGCGTCCGGCACCTGCCGGGCGCCGTCCGCCGCCGCGTCCGTGAGGGTCTCCCACAGGGCGGGGGCATCGGCCTTGCGCGCGGTGATGGCGGTGCCGTCCACGGCCGGCAGCCGGCGTTCGACCGTGGCCCGGGCACGGGCCGCGTCCTTCGCCGTGAGCGTCCTGCCCTTGTCGTGCGTCACGATCAGCGGCAGGTCGGCACGGCCTCGGTCGTCGTAGCCCATGTCGATCAGGGCCGTGATGTCGAACAGGCGGGCGTCGATCCGCCCGCGGGCGAGCAGGAGTTCGGCATCGGACGGGACGACGCGCACGTGGCCGTCGACGCGTTGCGTCGCGAAGACGACGTCCTCGCGGCCCTCGGCGGGCTCGACCGCCACCCGGCCGCGGGAGTCGACGGTGACCCGGTCACCGGTCAGCAGCGTGATGCTCCGCGGGGCACCGGCGCCGGTGCCGCCGGAGGAGCCGGGGGCGGCCTGCGCCGGGGTGTGCGGCCCGGCGAGCAGTGCCGCGGGCAGGCTCACCGCCAGTGCCGCCAGCAGGGCGGTCGTCGATCTTCTGCGCACGGGGCAACAGCCTCCTTGGTCGGGGGAGTCGGGCCGCAGCCGCGACTGTCGTGAAGACCTGTCCGCCCGTCGGCCTGCGTCCGTGTGATGCGCGTCACCGAAGCGGCCCTCTCGGACAGTCCGCATGAACGCCTGCGCTTCACGGGCCCGGAGGGGCCGCTCACGTCCTGCTGTTTCGGCTAGCCCGAAGGCGGAGGTGGGGGACAGGTACCGTGCTTCCGGGCGGGCGGATGGCGGCGATGCCGGTGCAGAAGTGGGACTGCGCACCGCGGGCGTGCTGACGACGGGGGTGTCATGGGAGTCGCGACGGCGACGGTCCGCGCGGTGAACGAGTTGACCGCGCGGTGGGCGGGTGTGCCGGAGGGCGGCACGGTGTTCTCGGCGGCGGGTGTGTGGCCGCTGCTGGCCCACCTGGCGGACGGGGCCGCGGGCGAGGCGCGGACAGAACTGGCGGAGGCTCTCGGGATCGACGCCGGGCAGGCAGCCGGCGCCGCACGCGAGTTGCTTGCCGCGATGGGCGCCATGCGAGGTCTGGACACGGCGCTGGGGCTGTGGACGAAGCGCACGCTGGAGCTGCGGGAGGAGTGGGAGGCGGGCCTGTCGGCCGACGTCCACGGGGTGCTCACCGGGGACCGCGCGGCCGACCATCGAGCGCTGGAGGCGTGGACGGCGAAGCGTACCGGTGGGCTGATCGACCGTATGCCGGTCACGCTGACCGAGGACACGGAGATGGTGCTGGCGAGTGCGCTGACCATGCGCACACAGTGGCTGAGCCCGTTCACCGAGGTGCCGTTGGAGACGGCGTACGAGCCCTGGGCCGCCGAACCGAGGCTGGGGCTGCAGCGCTCAAGTGCCGTACTGGACCGGATCGGGGTGGCGGACACACCCGGCGGACACGTCACCGAACTGAAGGTGCTGGGGAACAACGCCCTGGACGTGCACCTGCTGCTCGGCGAGGAGAACATGAAGCCGCGGCAGGTGCTGGAAGCCGGGGTTGGCATCCTCGCGGGCCGGTACCCGGTCGTGCCGGGACCGCTGTTGCCCTATGGGAACGTCGGCCCCGGCCTGCGGGTGGAGAAGCTGCGCAGCACCCGGCCCGAGCCGCCGTGGCTGGAGGTGACGACCGTTGCGTACGACATGAACACGCGCCACGATCTGCTGAAGCTGCACCGGTTGTTCGGTCTCACGACGGCTCGGGACCGTTCGCGCGGACACTTCCCCGGCATCAGCGGCTTCCCGCTCGCCATCGGGTCGGCCGAGCAGAACACACGGGCCAAGTTCGGCGCGTCGGGTTTTGAGGCTGCCGCGGTGACGGCGTTCAGCGCGGTCGCCGGGGGCCTACCCGACCTCCGCTACGTCACCACCCGGATCAGTGCCGTCTTCGACCGGCCCTTCGGCTTCCTCGCCCTGCATCGCCACACGCGCTTGGTGCTGACAGCGGGCTGGGTCACGGATTCCCTGCCGTGCCCCGAGTACGACTGGGAGGACGAGGGAGTGCTCTGAGGACCTTTCTGGACGAAGGGCGGATCAACATGCGCGGGAGCCCCTCTCAACAATTACTTGGCTAGCCACATAAACGGTGCTACGTTTATGTGGTCGGCCACAGAATGTGGTCGGTGTGGCATCTCACTCCGAGGAGAGCAGTCATGAAGGCCATCGTTTTCGACACGTTCGGCGGCATCGAGGTCCTGCACGAGGCGGAGATCGACGTTCCCCAGCCCGGCCCCGGCCAGGTCCGGGTGCGTGTGCGGGCCGTCGGCGTCAACCCGGTGGACGGCAAGATCCGGTCCGGCGGGATGGAGGCCATCTTCCCGACGACGCTGCCCGCCGTGCCCGGTGGGGAGATCGCCGGTGTGGTCGACGCCGTCGGCGAGGGCGTCGAGCGGCTGAAGGCGGGGGACGAGGTGCTGGGCTGGTCCGACACCGGCTCCTACGCGCAGTACGCCCTGGCGTCCGAGGCCGTCCTCGCACCCAAGCCGGCCGGTCTGGACTGGAAGCACGCCGCCGCCCTGCCCGTGGCGACCGACGGCGCCGAGCGGGTCCTGGACCTGCTCGGTGTCACCCCCGGCGAGACACTGCTGATCCACGGCGCGTCCGGCGCGCTCGGCACCGTCGCCGTCCAGCTGGCCGTCGCCCGCGGCGCCCGCGTCATCGGCACCGCCGGACCGGCCAACCAGGAGTACGTCACCTCGCTCGGCGCGACCGCGCTGGTCTACGGGGACAACCTGGTCGAGCGGGTCCGTGCCGTCGCCCCCGACGGGGTGGACGCCGTGTTCGACGCCGCAGGCAAGGGCGCGCTGGAGGACTCCATCACCCTGCGCGGCGGCACCGACCGGATCGTCACCACCGCCGACTTCCGCGCCGCCGAACTCGGCATCGTCTTCGCCGAGGGCCCCCAGCGCCGCTCCGCCGCCCGTCTCGCCGAACTCGCCCAGCTGGCCGCGGACGGCACACTGGTCACCACGATCAGCGCCGCCTACCCGCTCGCCGAGGCGGCCAAGGCCCAGCAGACCAGCGACGCGGGCCACAACCGAGGCAAGATCGTCCTCACCGTCGACTGATCCATCACACCACTCTCCGCGCGAACAGGGAGCAGCAATGTCGGACACCACCTCAGCGGAGCTGCCGGACGCGGCGGGCGAAGGGCCCTTGAGCTACGCCATCTTCCAGCTCGCCCGCGCCCACCGGGGCCATGCCGCCGGCATGCTGCGCGCCATGAACCTGCACCCGGGGCAGGAACTGCTGCTCATGCAGCTCTTCGACCACGACGGCCTGACCCAGGCGGAACTCCTGGAGCGGGTCGGCCTCGACCACTCCACCGTCTCCAAGTCCCTGCGGCGTATGCAGGAGGCAGGGCTGCTCACCCGGGAGCCGGCCCCGCACGACCGGCGGGTCATGGTGGTCCGCCTCACCGATGCCGGCCGCGCCCTGAAGGAACCCATCGCCGACATGTGGCGGTCCCTCGAGCAGATTTCCGTACGCGATCTGACTGCTGATCAGGTCGACATGTTCACCGCGTGTGCGTGGACGATCGAGAAGGCGATCAGGGACCGCAGCCGGCAGTCTCCGGCCGAGTAAGCACAGACGGAGACCCGTCCCGCTCGGCGGGCGGACAGCTTCTCGTGCTGTCCGGCTCCGCCCTGCCCCGCCTACCCCGTCCTGCCCTGCCCTGTGCGGAGCGAGGGTGCGGTTTGCCCTGCCCTCGTGCAGCCCTCCGTCGGCGCGCCGCAGCCGCCCGGCACCGCAGCCCCGCACCGCCGCCCATGACCGGCGCACCGGAACGACTCACTGGCCGGCCGGCAGCAGCCGGCTCTTCCTCTCCTCCATCCGTTCCGCGACATCAAGCCGCGACATCAAGGAGATTCCCATGACGAACGCTTTCGCCCCGATCGAGGTGGCCGGCCGGGCCATGGCCAACCGCATCGTGATGGCGCCGATGACCCGCAGCCGGGCCTACGGGCCGGGCGCCACCGCGACCGATCTGATGGCGACCTACTACAGCCAGCGAGCGAGCGCCGGCCTCATCGTCACCGAAGGGATCCAGCCCTCACCGGTCGGCCAGGGCTACCCCGACACGCCGGGCCTGCACACGCCGGAGCAGGTGGCGGCCTGGCGCAAGGTCACCGACGCCGTTCACGCCGAGGGTGGGGTGATCTTCGCGCAGCTGATGCACACCGGGCGCATCGGCCACCCCAGCCTGCTGCCTCCCGGGCTGCACCCGGTCGCGCCCTCGCCCGTCGCGGCGAAGGGCCAGGTGTACACCCACCAGGGGCCGGTGGACTTCGTCACCCCGCAGGAACTCGACGCCGACGGCATCACCCGTACCGTCGCCGACTTCGCCGACGCGGCACGCAACGCGGTCGCGGCCGGCTTCGACGGTGTGGAGATCCACGGCGCGAACGGCTACCTGATCCACCAGTTCCTCGCCCCCAACACCAACCGGCGCACCGACGGCTGGGGTGGCGACACCGCCGGCCGGGTCCGCTTCGCCCTGGAGGTGGCCACCGCTGTCGCCGAGGCGATCGGCGGCCACCGCACCGGGTTCCGCATCTCGCCCGCGAACCCCTACAACGACATCGCCGAGCAGGACGCGGTGGACGTGGAGAACACCTACACCACGCTGGTCACGAAGCTCGGCGAACTGGATCTCGCCTACCTGCACATGATCGAGGGAAGCGACCGGGAACTGACCACCCGCCTGCGCAAGACCTGGCCCTCCACGTTCATCCTCAACCCGTTCACCTACCCGGACCCGACCGGTCCGGACGCACTCGGCCTCGTCCAGGACGGCACCGCGGACATGGTCGCCTTCGGAGCACTGTTCCTCGCCAACCCCGACCTGCCCGCCCGCCTGGCAGCCCAGGGGCCCTTCAACACCCCGGACCCCGCCACCTTCTACGGCGGTGACCACCACGGCTACACCGACTATCCCTACCTGTAGGGCGACCTCACCTCGGATACCGACCGGAATGCCGGTCGGTCCGGCCCGGCCCTGTCGTCACGCCGTCCGCGCTCACTTCTCCAGGAACTCGCCCAACGCCGTCAGCAGCCGGTCGATGTCCTCCGGGTGGTTGTAGGGGGCGAGGCCGATGCGCAGGCCGCCGGTGTCGCCGAGGCCGAGATGGCGGGATGTCTCGATGGCGTAGAAGTGGCTGGAGGGCGCGTGGATGTCACGGGCGGCGAGGAAGCGGTAGGCGTCGGTGGTGTCGTGGTGCCCGAAGGTCAGCAGGAGGGTGGGGGTGCGGTCGGCGGCCCGGGAGTGGACGGTGACGCCCGGCAGCGCGGCCAGCTCCTTGTCGAGCCGGGTGCGCAGGGTGTGCTCGTGCGCCTCGAGCGCGGCGAAGGAGGCGGCCAGGCGTTCGCGCCGGGTGCCGGTGGCGTGCTGGTCGAGGCCGGCCAGGAAGTCGACGGCGGCGCGGGTCCCGGCAAGCAACTCGTAGGGAAGGGTGCCCAGTTCGAAGCGCTCGGGGACCGCGTCGCTGGAGGGCAGCAGCTTGTCGGGGTGCAGGGTCTCCAGCAGGGCGGGCCGGGCGGCCAGGGCGCCGAGGTGGGGGCCGAGGAACTTGTACGGGGAGCACACGAAGAAGTCCGCCCCCAGCACCGGCAGATCGACCAGCGTGTGCGCCGTGTAGTGGACGCCGTCGACATAGGTGAGCGCTCCGGCCTGGCGGACCAGGCGGCAGATCTCGGCGATCGGCGGGCGGGTGCCGATCAGGTTGGAGGCGGCGGTGACGGCGACCAGGCGGGTGCGGTCGGACAGGACGGCCCTGATGTCGTCGGCCGTCAGCTCTCCGGTGACGGGGTCGAACCCGGCCCAGCGCACGGTGGCGCCGACCCGCTCCGCGGCCTGCACCCAGGGGCGGATGTTGGCATCGTGGTCGAGCCGGGTGACGACGACCTCGTCACCGGGCGCCCACGAGGCGGCCAGCATGCGGGCGACGTCGTAGGTGAGCTGGGTGGCGCTGCGCCCGAAGACGATGCCGGCCGGTTCCGCGCCCAGCAGGTCGGCCACGGCCTCACGCGCCCCGGTGACGATGGCGTCGGCATTGCGCTCGCCCAGCGAGTACTGCCCCCGGTTGGACAGCGGCCGGGCCAGCACGTCGGCGATCGCGTCGATGACGGGCCGGGGCGTCTGCGTGCCGCCGGGCCCGTCGAAGTGGACGGTCCCGGCGCTCAGGGCGGGGAAGTGTGAGCGCAGGGCGGCAATGTCGTACGTCAACGTCGTAGCTCCTGTCGGGATCCGGGCCAGGGGCACGAGTCAACCATGGAGGCCATGGAAGCCGGCCTGCCGGCCGCCGGGCCGCTGCGCGGCGGCGTGGGCCACGACCTGCGCGACGGCGTCAACGGCATGTTGCTCGACACCGCCTCCGCCTCCGGCCTGACGCCCGGCCTGCACCGGCTGCTGTCCCTGCCCGAGAGCAGGCGCGCACAGCTCGCGCGCGCCGGACAGGAGACCGTGGCCGCCCGCTACTCCGTGACGCCCATGGCCCGGGCCCTGGCCGGTGTGTACGGCGACGCCCGACGCGCGTGAGGCCGGCGCGCAGGAGCCACGCGGTGCGGTGACGGGGTGCCCGGATACCCGGGTGACCAGGTGCCGGATCAGCCGGCGACCCACCGTCCGATCACCGCGAGCGTGACGAGGGCCAACAGCATCACGGCGGCAGGCCACGCCGTCATGGACGCGGCCTCGTGGGTCAGGGCGGCGGGCTCCGGCGGCCTGTCCGCCTGATCCGGCAGTCGCCGGTCGTCGTCGCCTGTTTCGAGCAGTTGCACGCACCAGGGGCAGTCGGCCGGTTCCTCGGCTTCGGGGGGCACTTCAACGGTCCACCCGGGTGCGGGCGCGCCGGTGTCCTCCTCCGCTTCCTCGACCGGCCCGCTGCGTAAGGGAGGTGTGGGACAGATGTTGTCGGCTCGCACACCGGTGGCATCGACGGTGAGATCGAAGCGCACCCGCCTGCCCGCGACCAGTTCCCGCTCCGCGATGCCGCGGAACGCCGAACGGTAGGCGACGGCATCGAAACCGTTTCCGTCCGGTGCGATGACTCCCAGGCCCCGAACCGGATCGAACCACTTCACCACGCCACTGGGCACAGACCACCCCCACGCTAGAGCGACTCAATGGGGGGTGCGTCAAGCATCCGGGCGCGCACCCCGGTCAGCAACCCGCGCGCGCCGGGCGCACGAAGCACACCGCCCGCGCCAGCCCCGTCGGCACAACCCGCGCCGGCCGACCGCGACGCGTCGCCCGACCGTCATCACGGTCCCGGTCGCCGCGCCTTCACAGAGCCGTTCCGCGGCACGCTGACGGCGTGGGGCCGGACACCGGGACGACGGTCGGGCGACGCGTCACAGCCGGCACCGAATCCGAATCCGAATCCGAATCCGGATCCGAATCCGGACCCGGACTCGGACTCCGCCCCGGGGCCTGTGCGGGGATCCGCTCCAGCACGCCGCCGGCGAAGACGTCGTACAGCGGCAACGTCTCCAGGTGCACATAGCCGATGTGGCAGTCGCAGACGGCCAGCGGGCAGGCGCGCGGGCGCAGGGCGGCGCGGTAGGAACCGTCGTAGAGGTTGCCCAGCGGCGTGCGGACGAAGTGGCAGCGGCGGACGGTGCCGTCGCCGTCGACGGAGATCACGGAGTCGCCGGTGCGGCACGGCAGACCGGCGCTGGTGTGCGGGTGACGGCTGTACGGGAAGAGCGGATCGAGGGCCGTCCACAGGTCGGCTTCGGTGTCCGTGTAGGAGTGGCCTTCGGCGGCGTTGATCCACAGGTAGACGTGCTCCGGCAGGTGGGCGCGCAGCCGGCGGGCCGCCTGAAGATGCTCGGGCAGTCCGACGACGCCGACGCTGAACCGGATGCCGCGCGCGGCCAGGTCGCGGCACTTGGTCAGGAAGCGGTCGTAGGGCGTCTGGCCCGGGTGGTAGGTGCACCACAGGGCGAGGGTCCCCGGATCGGCCTCGGCGAGCCAGTCGGTGCGGCAGCTCAGGTTGGTCTGGATCGCCACCCGCCGGATGTGCGGCAGACGGGAGAGGTCCGCGAGGGCGCGCCGGTACCAGGACCGCACCAGGCCCTCGCCCCAGGGGGTGAACAGCAGGGACAGCCGGTCCTCGGTCCGGTCGGCGGCCCAGGCGGCGAAGCGTTCCAGGGCGGCACGGTCGGCCCGCAGCTGGGCGCCGGTGTCGCGGCGCTTGGCGAACGGGCAGTAGGGACAGTCGTAGTCGCAGGAGGCGAGCGGGCCGCGGTACAGGAGGGTGAGGTCCATGACGGCCGGTCACTTCCTCTCGTAGGCGGCCATCGCGGCGCGTACGGCCGGGGAGAACAGGGCGGGGCCGACGGCGTCGGAGTGGGCGAGGCCTTCCGGGCTGAGCCGGAGGGTCTCGGAGTCGCCGTCGGCCAGCCAGCCGCGTTCGGCGAATGCGGCCAGTTCGGGGCCGAAGTCGTCGGCGGGGGCGACGCCGAAGCGGGCCCGGTAGTCGTCGAGGCGCAGTCCCTCGGCCTGGAGGAGTGACTGCAGCAGGTGACGGCGGCGCGCCTCGTGCGCGTCCATGGCGTAGCCGACCTCGGCGTGGGAGAAGTCGGTGGCTGCCACGTAGTCGTCGATGATCGCGCGGATCTCCTGCATGCCCACGGCGTAGTCGAAGGAGTAGTGCAGGCCGGCGGTGTACGAGCGGGCGCCGCACCCGAGGCCGATCATGCCGTCCGTCTGGCAGGCGTAGTCGTCGGCGCCCTGCGGCGGGGCGTCGGCGCGGCGGAACATGCGCATGGACTGCTGGGTGTAGCCGTGCGCGAGAAGGTGGTCCCGGCCGGCGCGGTACAGCCGGAGCCGCTGCTCGTCCCACGCGGGGTCGAGGCCGGAGCCGCGGCGGCCGAGGCCGGTGAGGGGGCGCACGTACAGCGGGTAGAGGTACAGCTCCTCGGGCCGCCAGGCCAGGGCCGCGTCCAGGGACCGGCGCCAGGTGTCCTCCGTCTGGCCGTCGATGCCGTAGATCAGGTCGATGTTGAGCACCGGGATGCGGGCGTCGCGGACGCGTCCGAGCGCCGACTCCACGTCGGCGCGGCGCTGCGGGCGAACGGCGGCGCGGGCCTCGGAGTCGACGAAGCTCTGCACGCCCAGGCTGAGGCGGGTGGCGCCCCGGCCGGCCAGCACGGCCAGCCGGTCGGCGGTGGCGGTGGCGGGCGAGGCCTCCACCGACAGGGGCACGGCGCGCAGGTCGGCACCCATGCGGTGCTCGGCGATGTCGCAGAGGCGTTCCAGCTCGGCGGCGGTCAGGAAGGTGGGGGTGCCGCCGCCGAAGGCCGCGGTGGCGAAGCGGACCTCGTCGCCGTCCCCGAGCGCCTCGCGTACGGCGTCCGCCTGACGTTCCAGGGCGTCCAGATAGGCGCCGGTCAGGCCGTCCGGGGCGCCGATGCGGGTGAAGAGGTTGCAGAAGCCGCAGCGGACCTCGCAGAAGGGGATGTGCAGGTAGAGGGAGAGGGCGTCCTTCGGCTCGGCGGCCCACAGGGAGGCGAGCGCGGGGCGGTGGGGGAGCGGGCGGTAGGCCGTCTTGTGGGGGTAGGCGTAGACGTAGCTCTGGTAAGGGCCGTCGGTGGGGGTGGCCGGGGCTCCGGTTGCGGCCGTCGGAGACGTGCCGAGGGGGGCCGGGGTGTGGGATGCGGTCGTCGGAGATGCGGTGGCGGTCATCGGGCGGCCTCGGTCGGGCGGGCGTCGGGGTGCGTCGCGGGTGCGGTCGTGGAAGGCGCGGGTTCGAGGAAGAAGTGGCCGTAGGGCACGGTCCAGACACAGTCGTGGCCGAGACGGTGGCCGGTGTAGCCGTCGTCTCCGTAGGCGGTGCCGTGGTCGGAGCAGACGATCGCGAAGCAGCGGCGTCTGCTGCTCGCGGCGGCGAACAGCCGCCCGATGTGCCGGTCGACGTACTCCAGCGCGGCGGCGTGCGTCTCGCGGGTGTCACCGTCCTCCCGGGTCGCGCCGGGCCGGTGGAACCAGTTCGGCTGGTGCAGTGCGGACACGTTGACGAAGAGGAACAGCCGCTGATCGGGCGGGAGTTCACTGATGACCTGTTCCGCGCGGGCCACCTGGTTCTCGAAGGACTCGGGTGAGGTGACGCCGAACTCCGGCTCCCAGTGCGACTCCTCGAAGAGCCCGGGCAGGACCGAACCGAGCGGCCCCTGCTTGTTGAAGAAGCCCACTCCTCCCACGCAGACGGTGTGGTAGCCCACCTTCGCCAGCCCGGAGACGAGGTCGGGGGTGTCGTAGACGAAGGTCTTCGAGGCGGTGGTCTCGCTGCCGGCGAAGCTCGCCGCGAACAGTCTCGGGTGCGGCCCAGGCGTGGCCGGGGTGGGCAGGAAGCCCGCGAAGATCGCCTGGTGCGAGGCGTAGGTGAAACTGCCCGGGGCGTGCCGCTTCTCCCATCGGCCGCCGGGCAGGTGGCGGGTCAGATGGGGTATGCGGCCGGCGGCGGCGAGTTCGGCGGCGACGTCGTAGCGCAGGGTGTCGAGGGTGACGAGGAGCAGGTCGTGGCTGCCGACGATCTCGTTCATGTCCGGCTCGCCCGCTGCCGGCGTGGGCGGGAGCGGCTCAGGGGTCGGTGCGGGCGAGGGCATGGGCGCTTGTTCCTGTTCTGTGGGCGTGCTGGTCGTGCTCGTTGCGGGGGACGTAGCGGAGGTCACTCGGCGGGTCGGCCGCCGTACGCGTGCAGGGCGGCAGCGACCTGGGCGGCGTACGTGTCGAGGCCTTCCGCTCCGCTGCCGGGCAGGCCGGTGAGCCGGGGCAGCAGATCGCCGAAGGCGTTGACCTCGCCGACGGCGGCTCTGCGCCACCCGACGGCCGGCAGCAGGTCGACGCCCACGCACAGGGTGCGCGGGAAGCAGGCCGCGGCCCGTTCGCACACCTCCAGCAGGTCGGCCCAGCGGGCGCCTGCCGCCTCGACGGCCTGCCGGGCCGTGTCGAGGTCGCCGCGGCTGCCGCCGAGGTGGAGGTTGGTCAGGGGCCAGCGGCTGGTGCGCACCACCGCGTGGGTGGCTCGGCCGGCCACCACGACGACTCTCAGGTCCGCGGCCCGGCCGTGCTGCGAGGCCTTCGGCAGCCAGCGTTCCAGGTGCAGGCCGTCGGGAGCGAGCGCGTCGACGATGGCCGCGATGTCTCCCTCGCGTTCGTAGCGGCGCACCTTGAGCGAGTTGAAAAGCCGCCCGTCCGCCGCGCGTTCCACCGAGGTGGTGGCCCGGATGCGGCCGGACCCCGCCGACTCCACGGCCAGCACGCCCGACGCGGACGAGCCGTGCGCGGGCTTGACGAACAACCGGTGCATCCGGTGCTCCCGCATCAGCGTCCGTACGTCGTCCCAGCCGCGGACCGGTGCTGCCCCCGGCCCCGACGTGGGCGAGGCGGGGACCGGTACGCCCGCCGCGTCGAGGACGGCGTGGCAGCGCCGTTTGTCGAAGAGCACGGCCAGGTCGTCGGGGTCGTCGAGCCGTGTGCCGCCGCGCAGGGAGCGCAGCGCGGCGGTGAACCCGGCGTACCAGCGGGCCGAGCCCTCCACCCGGGTGGGCTCCTCCACGCCGCGCAGCAGCCGGTCGACGTCGGTGTTCTCCCCGGGGGAGTCGACACGGACGATCTCTCCCGCGTCGAACTCGGCTCCGCCCGCCCGCAGCACGTCCGGCCAGGGGACGACACGCGGGGCCGGCAGTCCGGCCGCGCGCACCGCCTCGGCGAACAGCGTGACCCGGCGGTTCTCCGGATTGCCCACGACCGCGAAACGGCGGCCGGGGACAGGGCCGCCGGCACGTCCGGGGGCACGGCCGGAGCGCACGCCCGTGACGCTCATTCGCCCACGGCGACGTACCGCCACACCGTGCCGTCACCGTCCTGGTCCTCGTCGGCGTCGTCGCGGTCCAGGTCCACGGCCACGCCGGCGGGTTCGAGCGTCTGCCGCAGGCGCTCCAGGAGAGGCTCACTGATGTAGTGGTGGTGCAGGTCGAGTTCCTTGAGGTGGGTGAGCGGCTGCCCGGCCAGGAGGGCGGCGGCGCCGTCGTCGGTCAGGACTCCCATGGACAGGTCCAGCACCTCCAGACGGGCGACCACGGGGGCGGAGGCGACCGCCGCGGCGACGGCGTCCTGCATCTCGCTGTTGCGCAGGGCCAGGTGGCGTAGGCGCGGCAGCCGGGCACCGGACAGGATGGGCTCCAGGTCGGCGGCCTCACTGTCGCCGCCGTAGTCGGGCGTGCCCAGCCACAGGTCGAGCACCTCGAGGGCGGGCAGGTCGCTGTGGGCGACACCGCGGACGACCTCGGCGGGCAGCCCGCCGGACTCCATGGTCAGCTTGCGCAGGCCGGAGTGGCTCAGGGCGGGGAAACGCAGCCCGGTCCCGCCGCGGACGCCGAGCTCCTCCAGGTCGGGGAAGGCGTGGAGAAGCGGTGTGACGTCGGTCTGGTTGATCCAGGAGATCTCGCACTCCTCCATCACCATGTCGCCGACGAACAGCGCCCGCAGCGCGGGGAAGGCGTCCCGTGCGGCCACGAGCGCCTCGATGACGTCGGACGGGTCGGTGTCGTAGGCCTCCTGCCAGGCACCGACTATCAGCGCGCGCACGCGCGTGGTGTCGACGGCTGCGCGGAAACGGGCGAACGCCTTGGTCCAGGCCTCGTCGGAGTCGTAGACGTCGCTGGTGATGCGCCAGGCGACCGAGTCCGCCTCGGGCAGGTCGTCCGTCTGCTCGTCGGGGCCGGGGAAGGTGTGGGCGGGCAGCCGGTGGAACGCGTCGAGGTGGGCACCGATGGTCATGCGGCTGCTCCTGTGAAGAGTGTGAGAGGACGGGGTGTTCCGTCGTGACCGCAGTTCTACCAACAGGCA
Source organism: Streptomyces sp. DT190 (assembly GCF_049846985.1). Classification (NCBI taxonomy): domain Bacteria; kingdom Bacillati; phylum Actinomycetota; class Actinomycetes; order Kitasatosporales; family Streptomycetaceae; genus Streptomyces; species Streptomyces sp. DT190. Next base: position 114,452 of record NZ_JBNCNM010000013.1, read on the forward strand.
CTGACAGTGCCCGTGACGGGGGCCACTGTTCGGGCCGTTGTCAGTGGCTGCCCCTACGGTCTGCGTCATGAGGCCGGTGCGTGGGCGCCGGTGGGAGGGAGGCTGCCGTGTACCGGCAGGGAGACGTACTGATCGTGCCCTTGGACGAGGAGGCGGTGCCGGGGCATGTCGCCGCTTCGCCCCGGGAGCCGCGCGATGCCCGGGGCCGGCTGGTGCTGGCGCTGGGCGAGGTCACCGGCCACGCGCACGCGGTCGTCGGCCCGGGTGAACTGGTGCGGGAGCCGGGGCCGTTCGGCCCTCTGCTGCTGCATCTGCCGCAGGGCGGGCGCGTGGTGCACGAGGAGCACGCGGCGATCCCTCTTCCCCGGGGGTGGTACCGGGTGATCCGGCAGCGGGAGTACGTGCCGGGGTCCGTGCGGATCGTTGCGGACTGAGGGGCGGGCTCGATGGGTTCCACGGGGTCAATGGAGTCGGTGAAGCCGGAGAAGGCTGCGAAGGTGATGGGTGCGATGGGATCGATGGGTTCCCCCTCTACGGTGACGAAGGGGGAGGAGCTGGAGCCTTCCCCGGCGAGGCCGGAGGCGGGTGCGGCCTCCGAGGGTGTCGGGTTCTGGCGCGCGTGTGCCACGGCGACGGCTCCGGCCGACCGCGCGGCGGCCGAGGCAGGCGTACGCCTCGCGTACCGGCGGGCCGGTCTTGCGGAACCTGAGCGGGTGCTGTGGGCCGACTCCCCACGCGCCGCGGTCACGCTGCTGCTCGGCCTGGAGGACAAGGGCCCCAGCGTGCGTGAGGAGATCCGGACGAAGCCGTGGGCGCTCGAACGCGACCGGCTGCACGGTGAATTGGGCCCTGCGGGTTGGTCGGCGCACTGGGGGGCGACCGGGGGCCGCCTCTGGGAGTCGACGCAGACGCTGGTCGACCGGATCAGCACGGGGTTGCTGAACGACCTGTGCGGCGGCGCGGACGGCACCAGGGAGTCGGTCGACTCGGGGGACGCGGGCGACGGGTCCGCCTCCACTGGTCGGAGAAGTGCCACCGACCGCGCCAAGGAGGCCGCGATCCGGCTGCTTCTGCTGGACGCGGTGCTGGGCCAGCACGACGCGCCCTGGCTCGCCGCCTTCCCCACCGACCGGGCGCCGCTGGACGGCCTGGGCGCGGTGTGCCGCAGCGCGGGCTGGTGGTGGCCGTTCGCTTCAGTCGCGGTCGTCTGCGAACGCCCTGTCGTCCTGCACCGCGACGAGGTGGGCCGCCTGGACCGCGGGGACGGCCCCGCCCTCGCCTACCGGGACGGGTTCGCTCTGCACGCCTGGCGCGGCATGCCGGTCCCCGCCGCCTTCCTCGCCGAGCTGTCCACGCTGACACCGGTCCGCATCCGGGCCGAGGAGAACGCCGAGCTTCGCCGGGTGATGCTGGAGTACTACGGCTACGAGCGCTACCTGGCGGACTCCGGCGCGCGCCCCCTGCACTCCGACGAGACGGGCACGCTGTGGCGGATCGACCTCGACGGCGACGAGCCGGTGGTGATGGTCGAGGTCCTGAACAGCACCCCGGAGCCGGACGGCACCCGGCGCACGTACTGGCTGCGTGTCCCGCCCTCGACCCGCACGGCCCGGGAGGGCGTCGCCTGGACCTTCGGACTGGGGGCGGACGTCTACGCACCGGTTCGCGAGACCTGACGGTATGCGGCCGACGCGGCTTGCCGCAGGGGGGCCTGCTGCGTAGGGGTTGAGCGCGCCGGCCAGGGCCAGCAGGTGATGGCCGGTGGGGGCGGCCCCGCCCAGCCGGCCGAAGAACACAAAACGCGCGTGCGCACGCGATGTTGCCGGGAAGAATGGCCGCCATGACGTACGAAGGCTCTCCCATCGACTCGACCAAGCCCAGCATCGCCCGCGTCTACGACTACCTGCTGGGCGGCAAGGACAACTACGCCGTGGACCGTGAGATCGGCGACGTGTTCAAGCGTGACCTGCCCGGGTCGGTGGCCATCGCCTTCGCCAACCGCGCTGCCCTGACCCGGGCGGTCAGGGAGATCGCGAAGACCACCGGCATCCGGCAGTTCATCGACATGGGCAGCGGCCTGCCGACCGCGGACAACGTCCACCAGGTCGCCCAACGGCACGCTCCGGAGTCCCGGGTCGTCTACGTCGACAACGACGTCCAGGTGTTGGTCCACGGCCGCGCACTGCTGGAGAACAACGACCGGACCCGCGTCGTCGCGGTCGATGTGCGCAACCCCGAGGACATCCGCTCCCACCCCATCACGCTCGAACTCATCGACTTCTCCCGGCCCGTGGCCGTCATCCTCAGCGCCATCCTCCACCACGTCAACGATGACGAGGACCCGGCAGGCATCGTCCGCTACTGGCGCGAGCAGGTCCCGTCCGGCAGCTACTTCTTCGTCAGCCATTTCCGCTCCGGCAACAACCCGGAGACCATGGAGGCCGAGAAGGTCCTCCAGCAGACGTTCGGCCGGGGCCGATGGCGCACGGACGCGGAGATCGCCGCCCTGCTGGACGGCCTGGAGATCCTCGACCCCGGGATCGTCCCGGCGCCCCTGTGGCGTCCCGACGAGTCCGACAGCTCGTTCGGCAGTGGCGGAAGACGAGAACTCACCGTCTGGGAGCACCTCATCGTCGCCGGCCTGGCCCGTAAGCCCTAGTGCACCACTGCCGGAGTCGTTGCCCGCGGCTGCCGCGCACGGACGTCGTCCGGTTCACCACACCGCACTGGCCTGATCGAATCCCTCGCCCGCACACGGCGTCCTGTCACAGACAACCCGGCGACACCCTTCTCCCGTCCTAGGCGACGCGAGAGGCGCCCGGGACCGACGGGACGTCTGCGCCTGGGTGTTGAGGAGAGGTTCATTGATCGGTGCGCGGCGAATATGTGTGACCGCCGTGGCGGTGCTGGCGGCTCTGGCGGGCTCGCCCGGACCGGCACAGGCGGTGCAGGTCCAGGATCCGCGGCTGTCGAGCGCGACGGACGGCGACCAGCCCCTACCGCCGGGGTGGCGGATCGGCGGGGAGGACGGCGCGCGCGAGCTGGTCTGGCGAGCGCCGAAGGCCGTGCCCATGGGGGATGCGCGGGTCGAGTTCCGTACCGGCGACCAGCTGCTCGGGGTGCCGAAGCCGGCGAGGGACGGGCGGACCTTCCGGCTCGGCCTCGGTGAGTTGCGGCCCGAGCGGCTGAGAGAGCTCCAGGTGACGGCGGCAGGGCGCAGGCTGGACGCGGCGGCCGACGAGGGCATGAACTCGGGCTCACGCGAGGCACCCCCCGGGCCTCACCGCCCGAACCCCGCGCCGGCCCCCGTGAACGGCGTCGATCCGGGCAGACCCGGCTCGTACCGCACGGTGACGGGGGAGTACGACCTCGACCCGGTGCGTCTGCCCGGGTTCGACACCCCGGTGGAGATGACCGCCAAGGTGGTGGCACCGAAGGGTGCCACCGGCAGCCGGCCGCTCGCGCTGTTCCTGCACGGCCGCCACAGCACCTGTTACAAGCCGGGCTCCGAGGACGACGTGACCGGCGACTGGCCCTGCGCGAGCGGCTACAAGCCGATCCCGAGCCACCTGGGCTATCTGCGCGACCAGCGACTGCTGGCCTCCCAGGGCTACGTGACGGTGTCGATCTCGGCGAACGGCATCAACGCCCAGGACTGGGAGGCCGAGGACGCCGGTGCGCAGGCGCGCTCCTCGCTGGTCCGGCAGCACCTCGCCCGCTGGGCCGGCTGGACCGCTCGTCGCTCCTCCGCCCCGGCCGTCGTACGCGAGGCGGCCGAGGCGGATCTTTCCCGGGTCCTGCTCGTCGGCCACTCGCGCGGCGGCGAGGGCGTCAACCGGGCCGCCATGGACAGCCTCTACCGGCCGCCGGCCGCCCAGGACGGCTACCGGGGCCCGGTGCGCTGGAAGGTGCGCGGGACGGTGCTCGTCGGACCGACGATCTTCGGCCAGAATCCCGTCGCCGACGTGCCGTCCGTGACGCTGCTGCCGGGCTGCGACGGCGACGTGTCGGACCTGCAGGGCGAGAACTTCGTCGACGGGACGCGCGGGATCAGCCGAGGCACGGCACTGCACAGCGCGGTCTACATGGTCGGCGCCAACCACAACTACTTCAACAGCGAGTGGACCCCGGGCGAGGCCGTCGCACCGGCCTGGGACGACTTCGGGACCGACCCGGAGCAGCCGGACCCGGTGTGCACGCCGGGAGCCGCGACCCGGCTGACCGCCGCCCAGCAGCACAAGGCGGGTGCCACGTACATCGCCGCGGCGGCGAGGCTCTTCCTCGCCGGGGACGACCGGGTGCGTCCGCTGCTCGACGGTTCCGGCAAGCGGGCCCCGTCCGCGGACCCGGCCCGGGTGCTGACCCACGCGGTCGGCGGCCGCCGCAGCGGCGGTCTCCTGCCGGACGGCGGGGTGAAGGTGACCGGCGCCCGGCTGTGCTCGGCGATCGATCCCGATCCGGCCGCCGCCTGCCTGGATCCGCGGACCGCCGGATCGTCACCGCACTTCGCGTCGTGGGAGACGGAACGGGAGGCCGGCCGCAGCGCGGTGGCCCTGAAGTGGTCCGCGCCGGGCACGGCCGCGCGGATCACACCGGCCAGGCCGCTGTCCCTCCGCGGCGCGGAGAAGCTGGCGCTGCGGGTCTTCGTGCCGCCGAACACGACCGGCACGAAGCTCGACGTGTCCGTCACCGACTCCTCCGACCGTCGGGTGACGCTGGGTTCGGTCACTGTGGACGGTCTCCCGGGCTCCGCGCTCACCGCCTCCTACTGGGCTCGTGAGCTGCGCGTGCCCCTGTCGGCCGCGACCCGGGCCGGGCTCGATCTGAAGCATGTCAAGTCCCTTGCCCTCACACCCCGTTCGAAGTCCGGGCGGGCCTGGCTGATGGATGCCTGGGGCTGGGCGCCCGGCACTCCGGCGGTGCAGGCGGCCGCGCTGCCGCGCGTCGACGTGGGCCGCACGATCGTCAAGGAGGGCGACTCGGGCACCCGCACCTACCGGATCCCGGTCGAGGTCTCCGGGCACGGCAGCGGGCAGGTCCGCGTGTACGTCCTCGACCCGGACGGCGGCCGGGCCGGGAACCGCCTCGTGACCGTACGGCCCGGCAGCCGCGCGATCGATGTGCCGGTCAAGGTCAAGGGTGACACGGTCTACGGCGAGGACGTGGAGCACGACATCGCCGTCAAGGCCGTCCGCAACGCCGTCGTAGGCAAGCACCGGGGCGGGCTCACCGTCGAGAACGACGACCCGGAGCCGGTGATCACCCTGTCGCCGGTCGCGGACCGGGTGTCCGAGGGAGAGTCGCTCACCTGGCGGCTGTCCGTGGCCGAGCCCGCGGCGGTGGACCTCTGGCAGCCGGTGCGGGTGCTCGCGGCCACCGACGGCGCCGAGCTGTCCACCACGGACGTGGACCCGCAGTGGCTCGAGGACTTCTCCGGTGACGTGCCCCAGCCCGAACGGCCGCTGTCCGAGGCGAACCTGTGGGTGTGGCTGAACATTGCGCCCGGCAGCACCGGCGTGGACTTCGCCGTGCCGACCGTACGGGACCGGGTGGCGGAGCCGGCCGAGTCGATGCGCCTGGCCCTGACCGACAGGAACGCCGAGCCGCTGCCCGGCAGGCCGGTGCGGACGGGGACGGTGCTCGACAAGCCCGTGGAGTGATGTCCTGGGCATCGTGAGCACCCTCCTGCGCGGGGTCCGGCCGGCGGCCCGGACCCCGCGCTTCACCGACTCCCAGGCCGTGCGAGGACTTCCCGAGTCCTAACGGCCGATCTTGTCCAGCTCGGTGAGGTCCTCCTCGGAGAGCGTCAGTCGCGCGCCGGCGACGTTCTCGCGCAGGTGCGCGACGGAGGAGGTGCCGGGGATGAGCAGGATGTTCGGTGACCGGCGCAGCAGCCAGGCCAGGGCGACCGACATCGGTGCCGCGTCCAGCCGGGCGGCCACGGTGGAGAGCGCCGCGGACTGCAGCGGGGTGAAGCCGCCTAGCGGGAAGAACGGTACGTAGGCGATGCCCTCGGCCGCGAGATCGTCGATCAGCTCGTCATCCTGGCGGTGGGCCAGGTTGTACATGTTCTGCACGCACACGATCGGCGCGATCCTCCGCGCCTCGGCGACCTGTTCCGCCGTCGCGTTGCTCACTCCCAGGTGCCTGATCAGGCCCTGCTCCCGGAGGTCGACGAGGGCCTCGAAGGGTTCGGCGAGCGAGCCGGGCCGGGGCCCTTGTGCGTCGCCGAGCCGGAGGTTGACCACGTCGAGCACCTCCACGCCGAGGTCTTCCAGGTTCTCCTCAACGGCACGACGCAGGTCCTCGGGCCGGCGGGCCGGGGGCCAGCCGCCCTGCTGGTCGCGGACCGCGCCGACCTTGGTCACGATGTGCAGCGCCTCGGGGTAGGGGTGCAGCGCTTCCCGGATCAGCCGGTTGGTGACGCGCGGTCCGTACGCGCCTGCGGTGTCGATGTGACTGAGCCCGAGGCGTGCGGCCTCCCGCAGGACGGCGAGCGCGCCGTCGTGGTCGGCGGGCGGGCCCATGACCCCGGGCCCGGCGAGCTGCATGGCCCCGTAACCGAAACGGGTGACGGTCAGATCGCCCAGGGTCCACGTGCCGCCGGGCAGGGAGGGAGAGGGGATGTCGGGAGTGTTCACGGTGTCGCTCATGGCGTCGATGCTCACTCACCGGCGAGCGGCGCATCCAATACCGATGCAGTGCGCTGTGATACCGGGCGGGTATCACCGAGGTAGGCTGTGGCCATGGACACCCTGGAGACCCGCGAGCTGCGGTATTTCGTGGCGGTCGCCGAGGAACTGCACTTCGGTCGTGCCGCTGAGCGCCTCGGTATGGCCCAGCCACCGCTGTCGCGGGCGATCCAGCAGTTGGAGCGGCGGCTCGGCGTCTGCCTGCTGAAACGCAACCGCCGCGGCGTTGCTCTCACGGACGCGGGGGAGATGCTGCTGCACGAGGGCCGCGCGGCTCTCGACGCGACCGCCGCCGCCGTTCGCCGCACCCGCCGCGCCGGCGGCACCGACGGCCCGGGCGGCTCCCGCAACCGGCTGGTGCTCGCGGTGAAGGCCGGTGCGTCCCACGAACTGCTGCACAAACTCCTCGACGCCTACGCGGCCGAGTCCGGCGCCGCCGAGGTCGAGGTGCTGCCCAGCGGCACGTGCGAGCAGGGGGAGATGCTGCGCGACGGCCGCGCGGACGTGGCGCTCATGCACACGCCGTACAACTCCCTCGCAGGGTTCGACAGCGAGGAACTGATGACCGAGGGTCAGATCGCCATCCTGCCCGCCGGACACCGGCTCGCCGCGCGCAAGACCCTGTCCCTGGCCGAGGTCGGCGACATCCCCGACCTCCCGCTCGCCCGCTGGTCCCGCGACGGCACCTTCCCGCCCGGCCCGGGCCCGGAGATCCACGACCAGACGCAGCTGGCCCAGCTGATCGCCCTCGGACGCACCGCAGCCGTCTTCCCCGACTCGGCCCGCGCCTGGCTGTGGGCCGAGCACACCGCCGTCCCCCTGTCCGACGCGCCCCCCGTCGTCACCCACATCGCCTGGCCCGCGCACAGCCGCTCCCTCGCCCTCGCCGGGCTGATCCGCACGGCGACGCGGCTGTGATCCGTCCGCGCTCGTCACAGGCGTTGACATGTTCACGGTTCATCGTGATGCTGTGGAAGCGGACTTGCATCGATGTAAATCACTGGTGATGCCGAGCACCGACGGCCAGGATCGCCCCCCACCCCCCTCCGACACGGTCCCGGCCGGACGCCGTCCCCATGCCGCCGCCTCGCGTCGGCACGGCGTCGAAGCGGAGGCCGACCTCGGAACGGGACATGACCCCATCGCGCACTCTGAGGAGCACTGTCGCTCTCCTGCTGGCCGGCCTGCTCGCCGCCACGCTGTCCCTGACGTCCGCCGAACCCGCCCGGGCCGGCCAGACGGGCCTGCGGGCCGCCGACCCGAGCGTGCTGCGGGTCGGCGGCACCTACGTCTCGGTGCAGTCGGTGGGTGACGGCATCGCCGTACGGCAGGCGCCCTCGACGGACGCGCTCGCCTCCGCACCCGCCCGCCGGGTCTGGTCGGACACGGGCGACCTCGGGGAGGTCTGGGCGCCGGAGATCGTGCGGGACTCGGGCCGCTACCACATCTACTTCACCGCCGGCCGCGGAGCGGCCCACCGGATGTACGTCATCAGCTCCGCCAGCCCGGACAGTGGATACAGCGCCGCCACCAAATTGGCCCTGCCGGACGACAAGTGGGCCATCGACGGCACGCTGTTCACCTTCAACGGGCAGCGTTGGTTCGTCTGGTCCGGATGGGCCGGTGACACCAACGTCGAGCAGAACCTCTACATCGCCCGGATGAGCAGCCCGACCACGCCCACCGGCGCGCGGTACGTCATCTCGCAGCCGCGCGAGCCCTGGGAGCGGGTGGTCGGCAACCCGTTCATCAACGAGGGCCCCGAACCCATCAAGGACCCGAACGGGCAACTGCACATCGTGTACTCGGCCAACGGCAGCTGGAGCGACCAGTACTGCCTGGCCGACCTGCGGCTGCGGGCCGGCGGCGACCCGACGTACGTCTGGGACTGGTACAAGTCCAACGGCTGCCTCTTCGGCTCCCACCGGGCCACGATGATGTCCGGCTGGGACCCCACCCTGCACGTCGACGGGCCCGGCCACCACACGTTCGTGCTCCTGGACGGCGACATCAACACGAGCCCGCCCGCCGGTCCCAGGTTCCCCCTCATGTTCCACGCGGTCCCCAAGGGCACGCCGTACGCGTGGGAGAACCGGTACTGGTACACCGGCACGTTCACCTGGTGGGGCAACACCACCTACAGCCGCGCCAACGTCCCCGGAGCGAACACGAACACCGGGTGGAGCCTCAAGTTCTTCGAGTAGTGATCAACACCGCATCGGGAAACCCGGCCGCCGGCCCCCCGGTCAACTCCTCAGGACGCCCAGGGCTTCAGCATGTCCTTCATCGTGTCCGCCATGGCCAGTTGCAGCAGGGGGCCGTAGGTGACGCGGCCCACGCCGAGACGGCGGAAGCGCTCGAGATCGTGCCTGACGGGATGGGCCGTGGAGTTCACGGGGACGCTGACGGCACCGGTCACGGCAGTGAGCAGCGCGTCGTTGTCCTGAACACCCACCGGGTAGACACTGTCGGCGCCGGCCTCTTCCAGGGCACGCAGTCGCTCGATCGCCTCGTCGAGGACGCCGGAAGCGTCCTGCGCGTGGATGAAGAGGTCGGTGCGCCCGTTGACCCAGACGGGAACGCCCGCGTCGTCGGCCGCCGCGCGCAGGCCGGCGACGTACTCCGCGTGCTCCTGCGTGCTGCGTACGCGGCCACCGTCCGAGTGGACGGTGTCCTCGACGTTCAGACCGACCCCGCCGACCTCGATGAGACCAGCGACGAGATCAGCGGGCTTCTGCCCGTACCCGGCCTCCAGGTCCACGGACACGGGGACGTCGACCGCCGCGATGATCGGCCTGACGGCGGCCAGCACCTCCTCGAAGGTCTGCCCCTCGTGGTCGTCGGCTCCCCGGGAGTCTGCGAGGGGATGGCTGCCGATCGTCAGCGAGGGGAACCCGGCGGCCACCGCCGTGCGCGCGGACCACACGTCCCAGACGGTCGGCAGCACGAGCGGCTTGTGCTGGGCGTGCAGTTGCTTGAGGCGCTGAGCGCGCTCGACGGTGGTGTGAGTGTCCATGCCGGTGACGCTACCCCGGGGGACTGCCCCGGACAACGTGCCATCGGCAGGCTCGGTTCCGGGGAACAGGACGGTGTGGCGCCCGGGACCGTCGAGGCACGGTCCCGGGCACCGCGCGTCAGCGGTTCAACGCACCTCGCCCGCGTAGGGCGCCACCGTGATCCGGTCGATCAGCGGCGCGTACCGGGAGCGGAGCAGCACGCCCGGGAACGTGTCCGAGGCGTAGGAGGTGCCGTCGAAGTCGGGCAGTTCCTCGGAGCGGAAGCCGACCGTGTTCCTCCCCTTCTTCAGCTGGACCGGGACAGTCAGCTCCCAGAAGTTGTTCTGGTGGAAGCTGTGCGGGAAGCCGACGCGCCGGGCCGGGCCGCCGTTGACGCTGATGTCGGCGTGGCGGGCGAGTGGGTCGGGGTTGTAGTGGGTGGCTTCCGACTGCTCCGGGTTGGAGTAGCGGATGCGCAGCGCGTACAGCCCGGCCCGGTCGGCCGTGACGGTGAACGTCGCCGTGTTGTCGTTGCCGGGGGCGCCTCCGATGCCCGTGATCGCCGTGCCGTCGGTGGCGAGGGAGAGCGGGGCGAGCGCGGCCGAACCGGCGAGCGCGGCGTCCCCGGCCTCGTACGTGCGCACCGGCAAGGTGCCCTCGGAGGGTGTGACCGTGAGGCGGTCGACGAGGGTCGTGGACGCGCCTGCCGTCACCGTCACCTTGTTGACCCCGCCGGAGAGGGAGACCGCCGCTCGGCTCCTGGTGCCGGCCAGGCGCAGGACGTCATGGCCGTTCACGGAGAGCCGGGCGCCCGTGCCGGCGAGGGCGTCGACCCCGAGCGTGGCCTCGCGGTCGGCCGATGAGTACACCCAGAACGTCGCGCTCTGGCCCTTGGCGAGGCGCATGGCGCCCGAGCCGGTGGCCGCCGGCTTCGGAAGGCCGTCGTAGACCGGGCGCGCCCCGCCGGCCGGCCACGCCAGTTCGCCCTCGTACACCCGGGTGTCCGCCGAGGGGTGGGGGAGGGAGAGGGTGAGGCGGTCGACGATGGCGTCGCCCTTCGTGGCGCGCTTGCCGTCGGCGCTCTTCGCGGCCAGCGTCAGCGTGTGCCTGCCCTTGGTCAGGTGGACCTCGGTGTCGGTGTGGTCCCAGACGACCCACTTGTAGCCGAGCGGCAGGTGCAGTTCCCGTTCGGTGCCGGCCTTGCCGTCCACGCGCAGGAAGACATTGGTGGGGCCATGCTCCCTGACCTTGTCGAAGGTGTTGAGGGAGTTGGCGAAGACGCTCAGGTCGTAGGTGCCGTCCTCGGGTACGTCCACGGTGAAGTCGAGGGTGATGTCCGAGCCGGTGCGCAGGCCGCCGACGTCGTAGCCGCCGGAGGTGTAGAACTTCGACACGTCCTTCGGTGAGCCCTCCGGGCCGTTCCTCGACCATCCGGAACCGGTGTGCGCGGCGTCCTCCGCCTCGTAGGAGGACTGCCAGCGCACGGGCGGCGACTGCGTGCCCTTCGCCTCGCCGGCCGGACTGAGGACGACCTCGTAGGCCGAGGACTCCTTCAGCTTCGGCAGGGCGCCGTCGCCGAAGTCGAAGGCCACCGTGCCGTCGTCGCCGACCTTGAGATTCGACTCCGCGAGCAGCTTCGGGCCGGACGAGTCGCCGATCTGCCCGCTCCACTCGATCTCCCGCACCCAGGCGTGCACGCGCTCGCCGAAGACCTTCTTCGGGACGCCCGCGAACGTGATGTGCCCCTTGCCGGTGGAGCCGCCGAAGACCAGCCGGGCCTGCTTCCGCTTCTCGTCGAGGGTGGCGACGCCCTGCAGGGTGTAGTTCTCGCCGGGGAACGGCGGGGTCACCCTCACCGTGTGCCCGCTCATCGAGGCGTACGCGTTCAGCAGCCACCACTGGCCGTTGCCGCGGCCCGACTGCACCGCGGAGTCGGACAGGTTGCCGTCGATGTTCCAGTACGCGATGTCGGCGTCGACCTTGGACTCCTCGATCGCGGACACCCACTGGATCATCTGGCCGGGCACGGAGGTGTGGTAGTTGAAGGCGTACTCGTTGATGTTGACGGGGAGTTGGGTGCCTTCCCGGTCGGTGCCCTTGAACAGGGCCTTCTCCCAGGTTCGGTACGTGGCGACGCTCTGGCGCACGGCCTCCGGGTGGCTCAGCTCGTGCCAGGTGACGACCTGCGGGAGGGTGCCGGCGGCGAGGGTGTGGCCGAGGAAACCCTTCACCTGGTCGTACAGGACGCTGGTGTTGGGGCCCGCGATGCGGGCGTCGGGCATCCTGCCCTTGATGAGCTTGTAGGCGTCGTCCCAGGCGGCGAAGAAGGCGTCGGGGTCGTCGAGCCAGCTGACCTTGTCGTAGCTCCACTCGCCGGTGCCGAACATGTTGCCCTCGGGCTCGTTGAACGGCACGAAGACGATGTTGTCCTGGTACTGCTCCGGCAGCTTCAGGACCTGGTCGACCTGCTGGGCGATCTTCTCCTTGTAGAGCCTGAGCTTCTCCGCCGGGGTGTCGCCCGGCCACTGGTAGGGGAAGCCGCGGTGGATGTCGGTCATGTAGATGTACACGTCACCGTCGGTGGAGTCGGCCAGCGGCCCGACCACCTCCAGGGCGTCGGCGCCCGGGTGCTGCGGCCCGTCCTGCGCCTTGGTGGAGACCGTGCGCAGTCCCATGCCCTCCATGAGGTTGTTGGTGGGGACGTCCGGCCCGTACACGCCGTAGAGGGTGCCCGAGGCGCCGCCGTGGAAGGCGCCGGTGTCCGAGCCGAGGTCGACGGTGAGCTGCCCCTCGCGGACCACGGTGACGGTGGCCTTCACCGCGCGTCCAGCCGCGGTTCCGGCGACCGTGAAGGTGCCCGGCGCGGCGTACCGGTCGGAGGGGACGGCCTCCCAGGTGACGGGGACGTCCCGGTCGTAGCCGTCGGAGAAGGAGGCACGGACGGCGGCGGGCAGGGACGGGGCCGTCCCGCTGGTGCTGCGCACGTCGAACGACGTCCGTGTGGGCTCCTCGACGGTCGGCACGGCACCGACCGTACCGGCCACCTGCTCGGGGCTCAGCGCCGCGTGCCACACCGTGAAGTCGTCGATGGCGCCCTCGAGCAGCGGATCCGGGTACAGAGACTTGCCTATGTAGCCGGCGGCGGTGGCCGAACCGGTGAGCAGGTCCCCCGCCCTGGCGCCGGTCGCGGTGGAGGAGACCGCCACGCCGTCGAGATAGGTGGTGAGCCGGCCGGCGGTGGTGTCGAGGGTGACGGTGACCGTCCGCCACTCGTTCGCGGGCAGGCCGGCGTAGCCGCGGACCTGGGCTTCCGCGCCTCCGCCACCGGTGGTCACGGAGGTCTGGAACAGGCCGCCGCCGCTGCGCGGGGTGGCGAAGAGGTACCGGGTGGTGTCCGTGCCCAGGTCGAAGATCCGCTGCCAGGACGAGGTGTCACCGCTCCACTTCACCCGGGCGGAGACGGTCAGGTCGATCGTCCCGGCGATCACCTGGCGGGGCAGGCGTACGTACGCGCCGTCGGAGTCCGGGGCGCCGCCGGGCAGGGACAGTGCCCTGCCTCCGGCCGTGCCGTCGACCGTCCGGGCGGTGGAGCCGTTGACCAGGGTCGCCGTCAGGCCGTTGCCGGAGCTGTCCGTGATCTTCCCGGAGGCGAGGTCGTCCTGGTCGAAGGAGTAGTGGGCGGCGGGCCGGGGGGCCTCGGCTGCCTGCGCGGGGGCGGCCGGTGCGGCGAGCAGGCCCGCCCCGAGGGTCAGCGCCACGGCGGCCGGGGCCCGGCGCCGCGTGAATCTGTCAGCGGATGGCATGGATGGCGTCCTCAGTCGTCGTGTCGCCGCTGCGTCGAGCAGCGGTTCTGGTCGGCACGTGCGTCGAACCGGTTCGATCACCGGTGCGCGCGGGAGCAGGGGCGTTGCGTCGGACGGCGGGTGCGAAGGCTTCACGGAAGGGGACATGAGGGTCTGTCGCACCGCTGCCCAAGGGATTGCTGTGTCGAACCGGTTCGCGAAGCTAGCACCGGGGCTCCCGGCCGACAATCCCTGCGACGCGAGGATCCGTCCGGGGACATCGAGGGACCGGCGAAGTGCCGCACGGGTGTTGACACGAGCCGGGGCAGTTCCTACGTTCCTGGCAAGCGAACCGGTTCGACGAGCTAGGAGTTGCCGTGAACATCGGTGAGATCGCCAGGCGTGCCGGTGTCTCGCGCAGCACCGTGTCCTATGCGCTGAGCGGCAAACGCCCGGTCTCCGAGGACACCCGCCGGAAGATCCAGCAGGTCGTCGACGAGCTGGGCTACCGGCCCAGCGCGAGCGCCCGCGCCCTCGCCAACGGCCGGACGAGCACGATCGGCCTCGTCTTCCCGCCGGCCGGAAACCACTACACCGGCATGCAGCTGGACTTCATCGGCAGCGTCGTGGAAGCCGCCGCGGCCCACGACTACGACGTGCTGCTGTCACCGAGCGGTGTGGACAGCGACCGTTCGTTCCAGCGGCTGCTGGGGGAGCGGCGGGTCGACGGCGCCATCCTGATGGAGATCAGGCTGGAGGACGACCGGGCCGATCACCTGGCCGCGCTGGACTTCCCGGCCGTCGCCATCGGCCGCACCGCCCACCCGGAGAACGGCTGGTGGGTGGGCCTGGACCACACCGCCCTGGCCGCGGCGTGCGTCCACCACCTCGCGGACCTCGGCCACCGCCGGGTCGCCTTCGTCAACCGGCCGGAGCAACTGCTGAAGGCCGGCTACGAGTCGGCGCACCGCGGCCTGGACGGCTTCACCAAAGCCGCGGCCGAGCGCGGGCTGACCGTCCGCACGTACTGCTGCGGCGACGACGCCGCCTCGGGCCAGGCCTGTGTGGAGCGGATCCTGCACGACGACCCGGAGACCACCGCCCTGGTCACGCTGAACGAGGCCGCGCTGGGCGGTCTGTACCGGGGGCTGGCCCGGGCCGGCCGCCATGTGCCGCGCGACTTCTCGGTCACCGGAGTGGTGGGGAGCAGGTGGGCGGAGACGGTCACCCCGCAGCTCACCGCCGCCGACGTACCGGCGGAGGAACTGGGCCGCCGCGCCGTCGACCTGCTCGTGGAACGGCTCGACCAGCCCGGCGCACCCGCCCGGCACCACCTGCTGACACCCCCCATCTCACTGCGGGCCAGCACCGGGCCCGCCTCCGGCTCCCAGCGCCCCTGACAGACCGCCGACCCGCCCGCCCCTCGTCCCCCTTCTTCTCCGAGCACGCCCTCCCCTCGCCGCCTCCCTCCCGCGTGCCCGTTTCACCCCACGTCGCCCCCGCCACGGCACCCCTGTGTCCGGAAACTGCCACGGCACCCCTGTGTCCGGAAACTGCCACGGCACCCCTGTGCCCAGAACGAAGGAACCCGCCATGCACACCTCCTCCAGACGGCGCCTCGCCGCAGTGGCGCTCTCGACGGTCCTCGCCGCGGCCAGCACCGCCTGCTCCTCCGGATCGGGCAACACCGACACCGAGGGCGCGGACAGCGGCACCTTCACCGTCTGGGACCCCTACCCGCAGTTCGCCAAGGGCTCGGCCTGGGTGAAGCTGCTGGAGGCCTGCGGCGCCGAGGCCGGTGTGAAGGTCAAGCGGACCGGCTTCGACACCAGCGACCTCGCCAACAAGACGCTGCTCGCGGCCCAGCAGGGCAACTCCCCGGACGTCCTCATCGTCGACAACCCGGTGGTGTCGACCCTCGCCGAGGCGGGCGTGCTCACCACCACCGGCGAGAACAAGCTCGACACCTCCGCCGTGGACCCCAACCTGCTCGCCGCCGGCCAGTCGGGCGGCAAGACCTACGGCACCCCATCGGCGCCAACACCCTCGCGCTCTACTACAACAAGAAAATCCTGAAGGAGGCCGGCGTCGACATCACCTCCGTCAAGGACTGGACGTCGCTGACGGCGGCCCTGGACAAGGTCGAGAAGGCGGGCAAGAAGGGCATCACCTTCTCCGCGATCGGCACGGAGGAGGGCAGCTTCCAGTTCCTGCCGTGGTTCTGGGGCTCCGGCGCGAAGCTGACCGAACTCGACTCCGCCGAGGCCGTCTCCGCCCTGTCCCTGTGGAAGAAGTGGCTGGACCAGGGCTACGCCCCCAACTCCGTGCTCAACAACACCCAGACGACCAGCTGGCAGGAGTTCGCGAGCGGCGACTACGCCTTCGCCGAGAACGGCACCTGGCAGCTCGCGGCCGCCAAGAAGGCCGGCTTCGACTACGGAGTCCTGCCCATACCCGCCTCCGGCGGAGGAGCCGCGGCTGCCCCGACGGGCGGCGAGTTCGTCACCGTCCCCGTCCAGGGCGACACCGCCCGCTATCCCACCACGAGCAAGCTCACGAGCTGCCTGACCAGCACCACCAACCTGTACGACACCGACACCACCCTGTCCTACGTCGCCCCCACCGAAGAGGTCCGCGAGAAGCAGGTCGCGGCCGACGCCGCCCTCACGCCGTGGGTCGGCGCGGTCAAGGCCGCCAAGGGCCGCACCAGCGACGACCTGGGCACCCGGTACCCCAAGATCTCCGAGCAGCTGTGGAAGGCCGTGCAGTCCGCGCTCAGCGGGTCCAAGTCACCGAAGGACGCGCTGACTTCGGCGCAGGCCGCGGTCAAGTGACATGGCACCGATGAAGCAGACGACCCGCCCGCCGGACCACCGGTCCGCGCGGCCCCGGAGCACGGCGGCCCACACCGCCCCGCCCCAGGGCCGCGCCGCGCGACGCCGCACGCCGGGCCCCTCGCAGTGGGCCGCCTGGGCCTTCCTCACCCCGGTGACCCTCTACCTCGTCCTCTTCTACGCCTATCCGCTCTACCGCAACCTCGACCTGAGCCTGCGCCACTACACCGTCCGCTCCTTCGTCCAGGGCGACGCCCCCTTCACCGGCCTGCAGAACTACCAGAAGGTCTTCGACGACCCGACGTTCGCACCGGCCCTGCTCCACACCGTGGTCTTCACCGGCGTGTGCCTGGCCTTCCAGTACGCCATCGGCCTGGCCCTCGCGGTCTTCTTCAACCAGCACTTCCGGCTGTCGGCGACCCTGCGGGCCCTGTTCCTCGTCCCCTGGCTGCTGCCCCTGATCGTGTCGGCCTCGACCTGGTCGTGGATGCTCAACAGCGAATCCGGCATCGTCAACGCGGCCCTTCAGGCTGTCGGCGTCGACCCGGTGAACTGGCTGACCTCACCGGACTGGTCACTGACCTCGGTGATCATCGCGAACGTCTGGATCGGCGTCCCGTTCAACCTGGTCGTGCTCCACAGCGGCCTGCAGTCCATCCCGGCCGGCCTGTACGAGGCGGCGGCCCTCGACGGGGCGGGGCCCTGGCGCCGCTTCTGGAGCATCACCTTCCCACTGCTGCGTCCCGTCTCCGCGATCACCCTGCTCCTCGGGCTGGTCTACACACTCAAGGTCTTCGACATCATCTGGATCATGACCAAGGGCGGCCCGGCGGACGCGTCCACGACCTTCGCCACCTGGTCCTACCAGCTCGGCTTCGGCAACCTGCTGCCCGCCTTCGGACCGGGCGCGGCCGTCGGCAACCTGCTGGTGGTGGCCGCCCTGGTGTTCGGCCTGGTCTACATGAGAGTCCAGCGAAAGCAGGCGTTGTCATGAGAAGCCGACGCACCCGGGGAAAGACGACCCTCGGCGTCCTGCTGACCGCGATCATGCTCTTCCCGGTCTACTGGATGCTGAACGTGTCCCTCACCCGCGACCAGGACATGCGCAAGTCCCCGCCCGGTCTGTTCCCCGTCCACGGCACCCTGGCCGGCTACCGCACCGTCCTCGACGAGCAGTTGCCCTACCTCGCCACCAGCCTGGCCATCGGCCTGGGCACCGTCGCCCTGACCGTGGCCCTGTCCGCCCCGGCCGGCTACGCCCTGGCCACGTTGCGCCCGCGCGGCGGGGGAGTGCTGAGCTTCCTGCTGCTCGCCGCGCAGATGATCCCCGGCATCATCATGGCCATGGGCTTCTACGCCATCTACCTCCAGCTCGGTCTGCTCCAGTCCGTCCCCGGCCTGATCGTCGCCGACTCCACCCTGGCCGTCCCCTTCGCGGTGCTCATCTTCACCGCGTTCATGTCCGGCATCCCCGGGGAACTGCTCCAGGCGGCCCGCACGGACGGCGCAGGCCCGATGCGCACCTTCTGGTCGATCGTCCTGCCGATGAGCCGCAACGCCGTCGTCACGGTGTCGCTGTTCGCGTTCCTGTGGTCCTGGTCCGACTTCGTCTTCGCCGGCACCCTCGTCAACGGCGGGGCGCACGAGCCGATCACGCTCGGCATCTACCACTACATCGGCAACAACAACCAGGAGTGGAACGCCATCATGGCCACCGCCGTCGTGGCCTCGCTGCCCGCCGCGGTCATCCTCGTCCTGGCCCAGCGCTATGTCGCCGCCGGCGTGACGGCCGGCGCGGTCAAGGACTGACCTCCCCCCTGCTCGAGAAACGAGTGCCCTTTCATGACCGCCGACCATTCCGGCCCGGCCTTCTCCGTGCACGACATCCCGTTCAGCACCTACGGATCCTGGTTCGGCATCTCGCCCGTGGTGGCGGAGAGGACCTACGCCGAGGATCTTCACCTCGTCTCCCACCAGAACGGCATGCACGCCGTGCTGCGCCTGACACCGCTGGACCCGGTCACGGGTGACCGTGCCGACACCCACGTGGCGGCGAGACCCGGCCTGCTCAGCTGGATCGGCGCGGACGGACGCGTCGACCTCGCCTACGAGTCGCCGGACACCGTACGGCTGCGCGGGAACGGCCTGGGGATCGCCGTACGGGCGGCCGCCACGGTCCTCACACCGTTCAGCGGAACGTACTTCTTCCACGACGCCGCCGCCGGCGCCCCTGTGTTCACGTCCTACGAGACGGGACGCCGGTACCGCGTCACCGTGCTGTCCGGCACCGCCGACCTCGCCGGAGCCGAGGCACTGGGCAGCGCCGAACGCGGTCTCACCACCACCGCTAACGCGGGCGGCACCTGGGAGATCGCCATCGAGGAACTCGACGCGGCCCGCCCGCCGTACACGTCCGCGGTGGCCTTCGACGAGATCGTGGCGTCCGGGCGACGCTCGTTCGCGCGGTTCGTGGACGCCGTCGCCCCCTGGCGCTCGTCCGCCACCCCGGCCGCCGAACTGGCCGCCTACGTCATCTGGTCGGCCACCGTCCGTCCGACGGGCCTCGTCACCCGGCCCGCGGTGCTGATGTCCAAGCACTGGATGGACAAGGTCTGGAGCTGGGACCACTGCTTCAACGCCCTCGCCCTGGCGCCAGGTTGCCCGGAACTGGCCCGGGACCAGTTCGCCCTGCCCTTCGACCACCAGGACGGCAGCGGCGCCCTGCCGGACTCCGTGACCCACTCCGAGGTCCTGTACAACTTCGTCAAACCACCCATCCACGGCTGGGCCTTCGGGCACCTGCGCCGCCGTCTGCCGACGCCCCCCGGCCCGGCCGACCTGGCCGAGGTCCACCACCGGCTGGAGCGCTGGACGAACTTCTGGCTCACCGCCCGCCGCGCCCCCGGTGCCGTCTTCCCCCACTACCAGCACGGCAACGACAGCGGCTGGGACAACGCCACCACCTTCGACCCCGAGCGGGTGGTCGAGACCGCCGACCTGTCCGCCTTCCTCGTCCTGCAACTCCACGAACTGGCCCACCTGGCACTGGAACTGGGCCGAACGGAGGAGGCCGTGCGATGGAAGCGGACGGCCGAGGAAACCCAGGCGGCGTTGCTGGAGCAGCTCTGGAACGGCGGCCGGTTCGTCGCCCGGGGCGTCGGCACGGGGGACACCTGGAGCAGCGCCAGCCTCCTCGACCTGATGCCCATCGTGCTCGGCGAGCATCTGCCCGGCGAGGTCAGCGCCGCCCTGGCCGACCACATCAAGGCGCACCTGACCCCGTACGGTCTCGCCACCGAACTGCCCACCTCGCCCCACTACCTCGACGACGGCTACTGGCGCGGCCCCATCTGGGCCCCCGCCACCGTCCTCATCGAGGACGGCCTGCGCCGCGCCGGCCACCACCGGCTGGCGGACGACATCAGCACCCGCTTCCGCACCCTGTGCGAGAACCACGGCTTCGCCGAGAACTTCGACGCCCTCACGGGGGCGGGCCAGCGCGACCGCGCCTACACCTGGACCGCGGCCGGCTACCTCCTGTTGGCGGAGGCGCAGGTACGGCGAGGTGAGCAGCACCCGGTGTGAACCCGGCTCGGGCTGACGTGGAGGCGTTGTCCGCCAGCAGCGGAAGCGCCTTCTGAACGGTGAACAGCGTGCCCTTGGCGTTGACGGCGAGCGGCGGGTCGACGTTCGCCTCGGTGTGGGCGCCGAGCGCGGCGTCGGCGACGATCCCCGCGTCGGCGACCAGCACGTCGATGCGTCCGGCCTCCTCACGGACTCGCGCGTGGAGCGCGTCCGGGTCGGCCGGAACCGAGCCGTCGGAGCGTACGCCGGTGATCCGGCGCGGTCCGGGACCGTCAGGTTCGCCTCTGCCCCGGTACCTTGATCATCGCCCGGTAGGTGGCGGTGTCCTCCGGCTCGCCGACCGGCCTGCCGTCGGCCTCCACCCAGGCATGCGCCGCGAAGGGTGACGTACGCACCCCGCTGCACCAGGTGGGCCATCGACCCCGCATGCGGCACAACAGGGCGGTGGCCAGGGAGCGTTGAAGGCAGTAGCGGGCCGCGCAGAGGGTGCTGACGGCCGTCACCTCCCGTCGCGCCCGCAGGGCCTCCTCGTGCCGCGCGGGCCGGGCCCCTCGCCGCACCAGGCCCAGGACGGCACGGATCCGGCGTGGTGGCAGACGGGCAAGCAGCCGGGCTGCGGCGACGGCCGCATGGGCGGCGAGCCGGGAACCGAGCGCCGGACGGACGCCCCCCGTGTCCAGGACCTGGCTCACGAGTCGGAGACCAGCCGTTCCCGAACGAGGTGTCCGACCAGCGCCGTGACGTCGGAGGCCGCCCGCTCCCGGGACACCGGGCGGGTGGCAGCGAGCCGTTCGGCGAACTGCTCGGGCGTGGCACCGTCCAGGAGCGCCTGGACCACGAGGGCGCCGGTGCCGTTCAACTGCCAGTAGCGCCCGCCGCGTTCGTCGAGGAGGACCATTCCGTCGTCCGTGGCGCAGGCGCTCACGTCAGTGTGCAGTCGGTGCACCGTTCATCTCCCTCATGTGGTCGGGACCTTCCTGATGTTCCACGTCTCGCAGCCACGCCTCCGCGGCCAGCGTGGCCTCCAGTTCGCCCCCGCCTGACCGACGGCGGTACCGGCGGCCGGCTCGGCACTGCTCGCTTCTCCGACGAGGCCGCCTGGCTGCGGAGCCGCACGATGACCTCGCCGGTCCCGCCGAACGCAGCACCGCCCGCCCGCGTTCGGTGCACCACGGCAGGTCTGGGAGGATGGTCGGCAGCCGCGCGTACCGGGTCCGGGAACCCGCGGGCGGCGCAAGGCGGACGGTACGGGCAGCGGCCCGGTGGGCGGGAGAGCGGAGCGGTGCGGCATATGCCGGAGTACCCGGAGTACCTCGCCGCGGCCGTGTTCGCCGCGGGCGGTGTCGTCAACGCCTGGCTGGCACCCCACCGGTTCTCCACCGCCGTCCTGTTCTGCCTCGCGGCGACCTCTGCCGGACTCGGCATGGCCGCTCGCAGCGCGGCAGCGCACCCGACCATGGCCACCATCCTTGCCGTCACCGCGCTGCTCCTGGGGTCCGCGGTGGGCCTGCTGCTGGTGGCCGACGGCATCCTCCTGATCCGGCGCTACGGACCGCAGGCCGCCCTGCTGGCGACCGGGGCCGCCGGCTGCGCGGTGCTGGCGGTGCTCGGTCTCGACGCGGTCTTCCTCGCGGTCGGCGGCGAGGCGTTCGGTGCTCTCATGGTCGCGGTGAACGCGACCGCGGGATACCTCACGCTGCTCTTCCTCGTCTTCGCCGGCTACGTGTTCGTCCGGGGCCGTAGCGCCCCCTGCCGGACACCACCCATGTCGTCGTGCTGGGCGCCGGGCTCGACGGCGACCGGCCCGGCCCGCTGCTGACCCGCAGGCTGGAGCGCGCCCTCGCGGTCGACGCCGCCCGCGCACCGGACGCGCCCGGTGTGGTGTTCGTCGTCTCGGGCGGCCAAGGCGACGACGAGGTGCGCTCCGAGGCGGAGGCGATGGCCGACTATCTGGGCGGACGCGGAGTACCCGCCGAGCGGATCGTGCGGGAGGACCGCTCCGTCAACACCGGGCAGAACCTCCGCTTCAGCGCGGCCCTCGTGGACGGCACCGCGCCCGGTCACCGGGCCACGGTGGTCACCAGCGGCTTCCACGTCTACCGCACGACCCTGCTGGCCCGCCGCGTCGGCGTGCCCGTGCACGTCGTGGGCGCGCCGACCTCCCCGGCGTACTGGCTGGCCGCGACGCTGCGCGAATTCGCCGCCATCCTGTGGCTGGACCGCCTCCCCCTGATCGGACTCAGCCTGCTGCTTGCGGTGCCGGTGGCGACGGCGGTGTTCCACCACTGAGCCGCGAGCCTCGGCCCCGGACCGGTGTCACCCGGACGCAGCGGGGAGGGGCCTTCCGGATCGGCGTGCAGGCGCCGTCCCGACGCGACACCCAACCTGAGCCGTGCCGGCCTCGCCCTCCGGCGCAGCTCTCTGAGCTATGCGTCTTGACGGTGCGCGTCGGTCAGCTGCTGTTCCCGGGCGGACGGTGTGCCGGCACGGTCGGTCTCGTCCTGCACGAGCAGGGAGAGCAGCGATGCGACGGGGAGTCCCGCTTCGGCGGGATGGCGCAGCACCTTGTCCGGTTCGACGCGATAGGTGTTGGTGCGCCCGTCGCGGGTGTGGGAAAGGTACCCGTCCCGCTCGAGGTCGGAGATGATCCGCGACACGGCCCGCTCGGTGAGCCGGCAATGGGCGGCGATGTCACGGATGCGGGCGTTCGGGTTGTCGGCGACGGTTGCCAGGACACGGGCGTGGTTGGTGATGAACGTCCAACCGGTGTGGGATGCGGGCACTGCGACCATGCCGAGCATTTTAGGTCGCAGGAGGAGCCGGAGGGTGCCCTGTGGCGAGGCTGGTACGCCCACGCTTGTGAGGGGCTGAGGCGAGAAGTCCGAACACGGCACCGTACCCACCGCGTACGCACCGCGTACGGCAGGCGTACAGCGGCCCCTACGACATGGACTCCATCACACCGTTAGGTGGTGGCGCCGTCCCTGCCGGTACGCGCCCGTGGATGATCGACAACTCCTCGACATCCGCAGCACGATCGACGAGGCTGCCCCTCCCGGCGCCCGCCCAGGGCGCTGGCCACAGACTCCTGCTTCGGTGGCAGCCCACTGTCGGGTGGCTTCCCGTTGAGGTTCGTTCCCGGAGTCTCGCTCGGTCAGGACGACTCGGCCTGCGCGGTCGCCGTGCGCCGGGCCCGGTCCGCCCTTGCCTCCCAGAGGCGCCAGGTCGACCACAGCAGCAGCACGAGGAAGGCGGCGAGCAGCCCCAGCAGCAGCACTGTCTGCCGCGCCGATCCATCGCCTTGGACAAGATTCAGCAACAGGCAGAAGGTCCAGGCCAACACACCGACCGCATACATCCCCCTGAGCTGTCGCAACTGCTTGACCTGACCCATCATCACCCTTCCGGGCTGTGTCCTCACGCGTTGCTCTGCCTGTACCCCCGTTACGTGGGTTCACTGCCTCCAATGAGGCACCGATTTCACGGACTTGCCCAAGCCTCCGCTCCGCCCGGCGGTTCACTCCTGTCGCAGGGCCTGGCGCATCCGGCGGAGGCGGTCCAGGGAGCGGCGGCGCATCCACAGGACCCAGAGGCACAGCGCGGCCATACCGACCGCGAAGAGCAGAGGGAAGACCAGGGATCCGCTTGAGAATCCCCAGGACGAGCATGCCGACCGCGACGAGTCCCATGGCGCCGAGCCAGTACGGCAGCCACTTGCCCGCCCGCTCCATATGGCCGAGTTGCTCGGCGACCAGCCGGCGCACGGCCGCCCGCTCCTCGGGGTCCTGCGGCACCTCATGGTGGCGGATCTTCCGGTTCAGATCGGCGAGACCGTCCATGTCGATGCCCACGGCCCGGGCGGCCCTGCGGCGTTGGACGGCCAGGACGGCGATGGCGACCCCGGTGTAGAGAGCGCTCTGGAACACCCAGACAGCCGGGTGCTCGTCCCTGCGGAGCAGGGCCGTGATGCCCAGTCCCAGCAGGAAGACCAGGGTCGCCTGCGCGGTCAGACTGCGGTCGAGTAAGCGCTTGAGCGAGAGCACAGCGCGAACCTCCTCGAAGGGGAGTCGGGACAGCGACGTCGCCTCCCGGATACCCCGCTTTCTCCCGCTCATCGAGCCCGTGCACAGCAGCGCTTCCCGTTGGCGGGTGGGGGCTTCGCGCTTTGAATCGAAAGACGGCGACGCGATGCAGCCTCTTGAGAGAGCTCATAGGGAAGACGAATCGCCGTCGGTTCGGTCGGGCTCGGCGCTGCTGGTGACGTGTTGTGCAGCATTCCGGACGGCTCTGATCGTGAGTTCGGAACGCCTCCGGCGCAGCCACGCGAGGGCGGATGTCGAAGGCGGGAGGTCGGCCACCGGGATGTAGGCGATGCCCGGGCGGGGGAAATAGTCGCGGGCTGCTGCCGGCAGAAAGCACATCGCTTCCCCGGTGGCCACCGTGTGCATCAACGATTCCATGTCGGTGACCACCGGACCATATCGGACGCGACGTCCGTCGGGACGGGGGTCGACCGCCCAGAAATTCCACCAGAGCCGTGGCACCTGCTCAGGCATGTCGACCACCGGAATGTCGGAGAGTTGGGCCAGGCAGAGTTGGGGTGAGGCTGCCAGCGGGTGGCCGGCTGCAAGGCAGGCAACTCGAGGCTCGGTGGCCAGGTGGTGCAGTTCCATGTCGTCCGTCACCGGAGGGCGGAGGAAAGCCACGTCGACGTCCTGCTGTGCCAGTGCCGTCATGTGATCGCCGAAACTGAGGTTCACCAGATGCAGGGTCATTCGCGGGTGGTGATCTCTGAGTACGTCAAGCACTGCACGCGTGTGTGCCATTGAGGCCTCGGCGCCGATGGTTCCCACGATGACCCGCCCGGAGATCTGCCGCTGCTGCGCATCGGCGATGCGCTTGAGCCGATCGACCGCAGCGACCGCGGCCCGGGCTGCGGGAAGCAGGGCCCGACCTTCCTCGGTCAGGGTGATCGTCCGGCTCGTACGCTCGACCAGGCGTACCCCCAAGCGCTTCTCCAGCTCTCTGATCTGCTGACTGAGCGCCGGCTGAGTGATGAACAAGCGCGCGGCGGCGTTTCCGAAGTGCAGCTCCTCGCTCAGCGCTATGTAGAGCCGGAGTTGATGGATGCTCGGTTCCCTTGACAGGGAGGTTCCCATTTCCGTGAACCCTTTCACCGGTTCGACGTGCGGTCATAACCAGATCCCTATCGATCAGCAGACATGTCGCCCCCAGGATTCGCTGACATGTCTGCGTCGACTGTGTGATAGTCGACCCACCGCCACTTGATCAACGTGACGGTCCTATGCGGGGGAAGGTGTTTTGTCATCAGTCGAAAGGCTGTTGGCAAGGCGCGGCTGAATCCCGCCGTCAAGCGCATTTCCCCCGACCGATCTGACCGACCGGGGGTGGTGACACAGGGGGAGCACCACATATGTCCGCGCAACTTCGCCTGCCCGCACCACTTGACCGCACATTGCGGCGGGCCGCTGACAACAGCGGCACGACCTCCCACCCCGATCGCCGTCGGCGACGCACCGGCCGAGCGGCACGCGTCCCGTTCCTTGCGGTCTTCCTCTCCATGGCCGCCGCATGGACCACCGCCTGCACACCCGATGGCTCGCGGGCAGCTCAACCGCAGCAGACGCCACGACCCCTCACCGTCGCGGAGCGAGAAGTTCTGGCTCAGGCGGAGAAGACGCTCACGCGTGACTGCATGCGCAAGGCGGGCTTCTCCTTCTGGGTCACGCCGGAACTCCCCGAACCTCTGGAGCGCTTGTTCCCGTACGTCATCGACGACAAGCAGTGGGCCGCCGCGAACGGCTACGGCCGCGCTGTCCGAGAACGCCGGGAGGAGTCGGCTCGCACCGACCCCAACCGTCGTTACTTCGACGGTCTCTCCACTGACCGCAAAGCGGCCGCGGTCACGGCGCTCAACGGACCGACCCCGGAAGGACTGGAAGCGAACGTCCCCGGGATGGGCAAGATCCGGCACAGCGACAAAGGATGCGTCTCCGAAGCCCAACGCGTGCTCTACACCGACCTGAGGGCCTGGTACCGAGCGAAGAGGGTCACCGACGCCCTGGCCCGATCGGCCACGGCGGCCGCCGTGGCCGATCCCGAACTCGCTCCCGCAACCCGGGCGTGGGCCACCTGCATGCATGAACGGGGCCTCTCCTATGACATGCCTCAAGAGACGCGCGAACACTTCGCGCGCGGCTCCAGGGCCGGTGAGTTCTCCACGGCTCAGGCGGAGGCCGCATGCGCGCAATCCACGGGCCTGGCCGCGGCTCTCCGCAAGGTGAGCCGTAAGCATCGCCAGGAGATGGACTCCCACCACTCCACCGAGGTGAAGAACCGCGCCTTGCTCGAGTACAAGGCGCTCAGCCGTGCCCGCGACATCGTCCGCCGCGGCTGATCACCCCGACAGCAGACAACGAGAGGAACAGAACATGAGCAAGCTCGCTTCACTCGCCGGCGCGGCCGCCCTGATGGCCGTCGCGTTCACCGCTCCCACGGCACACGCCGCCGAACCGGCACCGGCGGAAACCCGCACGGTCAGCGCGGCCGCGGCGGACGGCAAGCTCCACGCCTGGATGGACCCCTACCGAGGCGGCGGCCACTGTGCCTGGAGCGGGGCCATCCGCAACTGGGACTATCCGGGCCCTGGCTGCCCGGCGATGCGCAACCTCGCTTCCTCCGTGGAGAACCGGGGATACGCCGGCGGCTACGACGACGTGAACCTGTACTACGGCGAGGACCAGAGCGCCGCGTACGCCTGTCTCGGCAACGGCGACATGTGGTTGGACCTGTCGCTCGGACGCGAGGTCTTCAGCCACGGCTGGTCGTGGTGGGACGGCTACGGCGAGTCCGTGGACAACAACATCGCGTCCCACAGCTGGACGGACAGCTGCTGACCGTCCGCTCATGACCCCGGAGGGCCCCTCGGGGCCCTCCGGGGTCGCGTGCCGCGTTACGGGTGGAGCACCACCGAGTTGACCGGACCCAGGTCGATCTCGTTGGCGTAACCCTGGTTGATCGTCCAGCAGTTGGTCCCGTTGGAGTTGGCGCAGATGTCGACCTTCCACCCGTCGGTCTGGTTGTTGTAGATCATGTGGGTGCCGTACTGGTCGTAGAGCCGGTGAACGCCCTGGGACCAGTACACGTGCGACGGGACGTTGTTGTTGAAGCCCGCGTTCTGCGGATAGATGCAGAAAGCCCCCTCCGGGCAGCCGTAGGAGCTGGCCGTCGCGGCGGCTTGGGCCTCGACGGCTCCGAGCATGGAGAAGGCCGCGGCAGCAGCGGCCGTCGCGGCGGCGTGGCGGAACACCTTGGATGTCATCATGGTCACCTCTGTAGAAAAGGCGCAGACCGGGTCCGTCGTGGGTCGACAACCGTTCTGCAGCCGAAATCGAGCGCGAGCCTAGTGACGAACCGCGTTCACCGGTCCTGACACATGTCTGGGTGGCCTGTGGGAAAGACCGAAGCCGGACGCGAGACGGCGAGCCGCTGAGCCGACTGTCTCGGGCTCCTTCCGCGGAGCCTGCTCCCTTTCCAGCCATCGTAGGAATGCGTCCTCACGTGACTTCCGGGTCGTCCGGGTTCTCCGTATGCTCCTGCGGCGATGCGCTAGTTACCTGCGGTAAGAGGGGGAGCGGATGGTCGGTTCGGGTACCTCACGACGCACGTTCATGACCGGGACCGCCGCGGTCGGCGGCACCGCAGCGCTGGGCACCCGAACGGCGCAGGCCGCGGCTCAGTCCCCCCGGGCAGACGTCCCGGCCTCGGTGGCCGTGCTGGGCGGCGGGGTGGCCGGGCTGACCGCCGCGCACGAACTCGCCGAGCGCGGCTTCCGCGTCACCGTCCACGAGCGCCGGGCGCTCGGCGGCAAGGCGCGCAGCATGGGCGTGCCGGGCAGCGCACGGGGCGGGCGGCGGGAGTTGCCCGCCGAGCACGGCTTCCGCTTCATCCCCGGCATCTACCACAACCTGCCCGACACGATGCGGCGCATCCCGTTCCCGGGCAATCCCAACGGTGTCTGGGACAACCTCGTCGCCCCATCCGAGATGTCCTTCGCGCGCACCGGCCGGGAGGACGTGCGCCTCCCGCTTCCCCGGCCCGGCCACCAGCCGCCCGACCTCACTCTCGACGACGTCCGCCGCGCGCTGACCGCCGTCATGGAGACCGCGCGCGGGATACCTGCGCACGAGGCGGCGTACTTCGTCAACCGCGTCCTGGTCTTCCTCACCAGCTGCGACGAGAGGCGTGACGAGGTCTGGGAGAACACGCCCTGGTGGGACTACATCAGAGCGGCGCGGATGAGCCAGGACTACCAGCGCATCCTGGCCGTCGGTGTCACCCGCAACATCGTCGCCACCAAGGCGGAGGAGGCCAGTACGCGCACGGTCGCCAGTCTGCTGGAGGCGTTCGTCTTCAACGGGCTGGGGCGCGGCGCGGACGGCCCGCTCGACCGCATCCTCAACGCGCCCACGAACGAGGCGTGGATCGACCCGTGGGTGGCCCATCTGACCTCACTCGGTGTCGAGTTCAAGCTCGGGTGGACCGTCCGGGAGGTGCTGTACGGCGGGGGCAGGGTCACCGGAGCGCGCATCTCGGACCCGGCCGGCGAGACGAGGACCGTGACCGCCGACCACTACGTCTGCGCGATGCCGGTGGAGCATGCCCGCCGCACCTGGGGCGCGGGCCTGCGGGCCGCCGATCCCCAGCTCGCGCGCTGCGACAAGCTGGCGACGGACTGGATGACCGGCATCCAGTTCTACCTCACCGAGTCCGCACCCCTGCTCGACGGGCACCTCAACTGCGTCGACTCACCCTGGGCTCTGACGGCCATCCAGCAGGCCGGGCACTGGCCGGGGCGGGACTTCCCCGCCGACTACGGTGACGGCGCCGCCGTCGACTGCCTCTCCGTGGACATCTCCGAATGGGACCGGCCCGGCATCCTGTACGGCAGAACGGCCAAGCAGTGCACCCGGGCCGAGGTCGCCAAGGAGGTGTGGGCGCAGCTGAAGGCGGCACTGAACGACACGGGAAAGGTGGTGCTGAGGGACAGCGCGCTGCACTCGTGGTTCCTCGATCCCGGCGTCGACGGCATCGGGACCCCGAATCCGGTCAACGAGGACGAGCTGCTGATCCACCCCGTGGGCACCTTCCACAACCGCCCGACGGCGGCGACGAGGATCCCGAACTTCTTCCTCGCGGGTGACTACGTCTCCGTCGACATCGACCTGGCGACCATGGAAGGCGCCAACGCCTCCGCCCGTGCGGCAGTCAACGCGCTGCTGGACAGCGCGGGTTCGGACGCGCCGCGCTGCACGATCACACCGCTGTACCGGGCGCCGGAGTTCGAGGCCCTCAAGCGCCACGACCGGACCCGCCACCGGTGGGGCCTGCCCAACGCTCTGGACCTGGGGTGACGGGCCCGTGCGCGGTCGGCGATCTGCGGTGACCCGGCCGACGAGCGTGTCATCGCTGACCGACACGACTGCATGTCCCGCCGGGAGCCGACACCAGGGGCGGTTCCCCTCAGGGGACGGTCAGCGCCTGCCGATCAAGCGGCCGGTCCGGTCACACATGTCACCGCCGACGCCCCACCCTTCCTCATCCTGCACGGAACAG
This sequence comes from Streptomyces sp. DT190, assembly GCF_049846985.1. NCBI lineage: Bacteria > Bacillati > Actinomycetota > Actinomycetes > Kitasatosporales > Streptomycetaceae > Streptomyces > Streptomyces sp. DT190. The sequence goes on from NZ_JBNCNM010000013.1 coordinate 143,977, forward strand.
ACGATTCGCTCGTCCCACCCGCCCAGGGCGAGCAGCTCGCCGCAGCGCTGCGCCAGGCGGGCGCTCGCGTCGCCAGGTCCCCGGCGCCGGCCACGCATGGGCGGGCCTGTCAGACGACGACGTCGAACGCTGCTTCACCACCCCGTTGGACTTCGCCCGCATGCTCACCACGGCTCCACCCCACTCCACTCACCCGAGAAGCGGTGACGACGCGCCGACAGCGCGCCCATACGCGCTGGGGACGGCACCGAACGGCGAAGGGAAGCAGCACCAGCCCCGGGCCAACGGCCCGCCGCCCGGACGGCGGGCCGCTGAGGACGTGCCTCGCCGGGATCAGTCGACGGCCGCCGTCTCCAGACTGCGCGACGTCGCGCTGGTCCGGGCGGTGGCGGCGGGCGAGGTGCCGCAGAACCCGGCCTCCAAGGTCCCGCCCAGCGTGGTGTTGACGGTGCCGTTGTTGGAGGTGTTCGCCATCGAGGTCAGGCTGCGCGAGCCGTCGGCCGTGGTGAAGGCGTACGTGTAGTAGCCCTGGACGGTGCCCGTGTGGCCGTACACCGTGATGTCGCAGGAGAGCTTGCGCGCCCTCAGGCCGAGGCCGTACATCTGCGTACCGTCCGCGTTGACCGGGGTCATGCGCATCATCTCAGCCACCAGGTCGGCGCGGACCAGCCGGCCCGTGACCAGCGCGGAGGTGAAACGGTTGAGGTCTTCAGCGCTGGAGATCACCGCGCCGGCCGACTGGGCCCAGGAGACGGTCTGCTCCGTGGAGTCCACCAAGGGCAGGGTGGTGTCGTCCGGGCGCAGGTAACCGCGGGCGTGGGTGCCGGAGACGGTGGCCTCGGGATGTACGTAGGAGGTGGCGTGCAGGCCCAGCGGGGCGAGGATCCGCTGCTCGTAGTTGGTGGCCACGGACGCGCCGGTGACGTGCTCGATCAGCTGTCCGAGGGCGACGAAGTTGGCGTTGGAGTAGCTGTAGGCCGCTCCGGGCGTGTTGGTGAGGGGACGGGCGGCGGAGAGGTCGAGGAGTTCCTGGTAGGTGAAGACCTTGTTGCGGACCGCCTCGAAGCCGGGGACGGTCTGGGCGAACATGACGTTGGTGTAGTCGTACAGTCCGCTGCGGTGGCTGAGCAGGTGCCGGACGGTGATCGCGTCGCTGGGCAGGGCCTTCGGCAGGTACTGGCTGGCTGGAGCGTCCAGGTCGATACGGCCCTCGGCCATCAGTTGCATGACCACCACCGAGGTGAAGGTCTTGCTGACGCTGCCGATGCGGAAACGGCGGCCGGTGTCCATCCGGGTCTGGGCGGTGGTGTCCGCGACCCCGGTCACCACGTGGTAACTCCCGCCGTTGTCATCGACACGGGTCAAGGCGCCGGGAGCGCCCTGGCTGACGGCCTTCTGCTGCACTGAGCGCAGGCTGTCGGTGTTGGGGGCGGGAAGGGCCGAGGTGTCGGCCCAAGCGGGGCTCGCGACGGTCGCCACCAGGGTGGCGCCGATCAGGGCGACAGTTGCTTTCTTGAGGCGCATGCATGACTTTCTGCGATGGTTCGTGGGGGAAAGACCGTCCGATGTGCCGGGACGGCACATCGGACGGGCACGCGCGCGGAGCACTGACCGGGCGGAAGACGTACCGTCAAGCGAAGTGCGGTCGTCGCGCGGCGTCGTGACCATACTGGTTGGCGGGGCGTGCACGATTCGTCGGCGAGTCTCACCTCTGCGGGAAGCCAATGCTTTCGCCGCGCCCGAACCAGTGTCCTTCGCCTGGTCAGGGCCGTGTCGCAGAACTGCCGAAGGTCGGCAAGGGACTGTGGAAAATGCCTTGTTCTCGCCAGTCGCCGTGCGCGACACCACCATCGGTGACAGGCACCGTATGTGATCGGCCGTCGCCTCCTTCTAGGCAGTGTTCGCCGATGTCGTTCGCCGGCCCGGCCTGGACCGTATGCGACGTCCGCGTGGCCCTGCGGACGGCTCGTCGAGAAGGCCTTCCCGGGCGGCGTGGGCGCCTCGTGTCCCGTTACCGGAGGAACCATGTCCAGTCGTGTGACGGACGACAGCGACCTGTCGCGCTACGAGATCTTCGAGGGAGAGGAGCTCGCCGGCCTCGTCGAGTACCACCGCTTCAAGGACGAGATCGCCTTTCTGCACACCGAGATCGAGGAGCGGTTCGCGGGCCGGGGACTGGGCGGCACGCTGGCCCGTGCCGTCCTCGACGACGCGCGGCGGCAGAACCTCCGGGTGATGCCCTACTGCCCTTTCATCCGCAAGTTCATCAAGAGGCACGCGGAGGAGTACACGGCGTTGGTCCCCGAGGGCGAACGGGCCCGCTTCGGCCTGTGACCTGGTCCTCCGGGCACGGCCGCGGTGAGCGTGGCTCCGAGGAGTACAGTCCGTCGAAGGAGTTCCGCCACACCTTCGCCGCCGCGAGTGCCCTCGTGGCCGGTACGGACCGCCCTCCGCCCCGGGCCGAAGCCAGCCGCCGGCTTCGTTTCCCGTGGCGGTGGGCAGTTTTCCCGCCCACCGCCGGGGCGGCGCGGATCAGGTCCGGGCCCGTGAGGCCGGGGTGAAGCGTACGGGCAGACGTACCGGGCCGCGTGTGATGCCTGCCGGGAGCCATGCGACCGGCTCGGCCTGGTCGGCCCACGCCAGGTCGGGCAGGCGGGACAGCAGGACGCGCAGCCCGATGTCGCCTTCGAGGCGGGCGAGCGGTGCCCCGATGCAGTAGTGGATGCCGTGCCCGAACGAGGTGTGCCGGGCCTGCTTGCGCAGCACGTCCAGCCGGTCGGGCTCGGCTCCCGGCCCGACGGGGGCGTCACGCCCGGCCGACGTGAGCGCGACGGTGACCGTGTCGCCCTGCTTGATCACTCGGCCGCCGAGTTCGAACTCCTCGGTCGCGAACCGGGTGGGCGTCAGTTCCAGGGGCGGGTCGTAGCGCAGGAACTCCTCGACGGCGCCCGGGATGTGCCGCGGGTTCTCCCGCAGCACGCGTGCCTGGTCGGGGTGGTCGAGCAGGGCGACCACGGCATTGCCGAGCAGGTTGACGGTGGTCTCGTGACCGGCGACGACGAGGATGACCGCCGTTCCCAGCAGCTCGGTCTCGGACAGCCTGCCGGAGTCCTCGTCGCGCACGGTGATCAGCCGGGACAGCAGGTCGTCGGCTGGCTCGCGGCGCTTGGCGTCGAGCAGTTCGCGCAGGTAGCCGTTGAGGGCCAGCAGGCCGGCGCGCTGCTGTTCGGAGGGAGCGCCCATCGAGTGACGCGTCCAGGCCAGCAGGTCCGCGCGCGCCTCCTCGGGTACGCCGAGCAACTCGGAGATCACCGTGATCGGCAGCGGAGTGGTGTAGTCGGCGACGAGATCGGCGCTGCCGCGCCCGGCGAAGGAGTCGATCAGCTCGTGGGCCAGCTCCTCCATCCGTGGAGCCAGCTTCTCCACCGCCTGGCTGGTGAACACCCCTGAGACCAGGCGGCGTAGCCGGGTGTGTTCGGGCGGGTCCGCCATCAGCATGTTGCCGCCGAAGCCGCTCCCGGCGAGGAGGATGTGCCGCCCGGAGGCGCGCAGTTCGTCGGCGAAGGGTTCGGGGTTCTTGCTCAGCTTGGGGTGGGCCAGGGCCTCACGGGCCAGCTCGTAGCCCACCACCAGCCAGCTGACGGTGCCGTCCGCCATGCGGGCGGGGAGGATCGATCCGTGCCGCTCGCGCAGCTCCGCGTACCAGGTGTGGGCATGAGCCTTGAATTCCGCCCGGCCGACGCGGGGCATGCCCGCGTCGTGGACGGAGGAGTCTTGCGTGGTCATGCTGCACTCTCCGCCGGACCGCCGCTCACCCACCAGATCGTTTCCCTGCCACTTCGCGTTCACCGGGCGCTCGGTCAGACCGCTTTCCGCCACCCGTGGCCGTGCGCGCACCACCGTCCGACGGCGCCGCGTGGGAGACAACCCGGGCCCGGCACGGGTTCACCCTCGTCCGCACGGTGACCAGAACCGGTACCACGCACCTGCCGGCGAGAGCGACAGTTCGCCGTCCGGCCACGACAGCCGATCATCCTGGATGACCGCCGGAACCATGGGGCCTCATCGGCCAAGTCCAGCGCTTGATCGGTCGTTTGCTCGCCCGCCGCGTACGCGGGACGGCAGGCCCCGCGCCCCAAGTGGCTTGCGCCGCCTACGTAATGGTCACCGATGCCGGGCGGGGGAGTGACTGGGAGAGTCGCTGGGACGGCCGAGGTCAAGGCCGTCACCGATACGACGACGGAGATGACACATGCCTGCCAACGACATCACCTACACCGGTCTCGACGCCCTGCTGGAGCCCGAGAAGTCGGTCCTGCTGCTCATCGACCACCAGGGCGCGCAGTTCGCCGGCATGCGCAGCATGGACGCCAACCTGGTGATCCACAACGTCACCGCCCTGGCCAAGGGTGCCAAGCTGTTCGACGTCCCCACCATCCTGACCACGGTGGTGGAGGACCGCGGCGGCCACATCATCCACCAACTGCAGGACGTCTTCCCGGACCAGAAGCCGATCGACCGCACGGCCATCAACACCTGGGAGGACCAGCGGGTCGTCGAGGCGGTGGCCGCCACCGGCCGCAAGGACCTCATCATGGCCGGGCTGTGGACCGACATCTGCCTGGCCTGGCCCGCGATCCACGCCCTGGCCGACGGCTACCGCGTGTTCGCCGTCACCGACGCCTCCGGCGCCACCACCACCGAGGCCCACGAGCGTGGCATCGAGCGCATGATCCAGGCCGGCGTCATTCCTACCTGCGCCGGCACCGTCGTCTCCGAGTGGCAGCGCGACTGGGCCCGCGAGGAGACCGTGCCCGGCATGACCGAGATCCTCCTGGAGCACGGCGGCAGCTTCGGCACCAGCCTCGCCTGGGAACTGCAGCTCCTCGGCCAGAACAAGGGCTGACCCGGGCAGTACCCTCCAGCAGATTGTTGACGCGACAACATAAGTGAGGATACTTTCGTTGACGCGTCAACCAGTTCGGGTGGTGGGCCGCGCCGGTTCCGGGGTGCGGCCCGACGCCGACGGCTTCGAGGAGCTCACATGAACATCACCGTGATCGGGCGGGGACACGTCGGCGGCGGGCTGGCCCGCCTCTGGGAGAAGGCCGGCCACCGCGTGACCGGCCTGGGCCGTGAGGGCGGCGACGCCTCGGACGCCGAGGTCGTCGTGGTGGCCGTACCCGGCCACACCATCGCCGAGGCCCTCGGCACGGTCACCGGTCTGTGCGGGCAGGTGACCATCGACGCGACCAACCTGTACACCGACCGCGACGACGCCTTCCCTTCCCTCGCCCACCAGGTCAGGTCGATCATCGGCGGTCCCACGGCGAAGTCCTTCTCCACCGTCTTCGCCTCCGCCTATGACCGGATCGGCGAACAGCGGGTCCCCCCGGGCAACTTCTACGCCGCCGAGCCCGGGGCGAAGGACATCACGGAGCAGCTCATCCGCGACGCGGGCTACGACCCCGTCTTCATCGGGGACCTCACGCCCGGAGCCCGGCTGCTGGAGGACAGCTCCGGCCTGACACGGGCCCTGGCCGCGCAGATCGGCCCCTTCTTCTACCGCTACGCCGCTCCCGGGCAGCTGTAGAACCCGGCATGCCCCACCGCCACACCCCGACCAGCCCTGCGGAACGGAACCACGATGACCAAGATCGCCATCATCCTCGGCAGCACCCGCCCCGGCCGCAACGGCGAGGCCGTCGCCCACTGGGTGTACGACATCGCCAAGCAGCGCGACGACGCCGAGTACGAGCTCGTCGACATCGCCACGTACAAGTTGCCCCACCTCGACGAGGCCACCCCGCCCTCCCTGGGCCAGTACACCCAGCCGCACACCAAGGCATGGGCCGAGAAGATCGCCTCCTTCGACGGCTACGTCTTCGTCACCCCGGAGTACAACCACTCCACCTCGGGCGCCCTGAAGAACGCCATCGACTTCCTCTACACCGAGTGGAACAACAAGGCCGCCGGGTTCGTCAGCTACGGCAGCGTCGGCGGCACCCGTGCCGTCGAACACCTGAGGCTGGTCATGGGCGAACTCCAGGTCGCCGACGTCCGCGCCCAGGCGGCCCTGTCCCTCTACACCGACTTCCAGGACTTCAGCGTGTTCCGTCCGGCGCCGCACCAGGAGGAGGCCGTGGGAACCGTACTCGACCAGGTCGTCGCCTGGAGCGGGGCCCTGGCACCCCTGCGTGCCGCGTCCGGTACGGCCACCGCCTCCTGATGAGCGGCGGCGTTCTCGGCGGCTAGGTGGTCGTGGTCGCCTGACCGCCGTACTACGACCGCCCGCATCCCGTCCGCCCGCACCCCGAGGAGCAGGCCATGCACGACCACGACATCAGTGAGGCCGCGAAGGCCGTCGTCCGGCGCAACACCGAGGAAGTCCAGGGCGGCGGCGACTACGAGCTGTACGACCGGCTGTTCTCCGACGACTTCGTCGACCACACGCCGCAGCCCGGCCGTACCGCGGACAAGGCGGGTGCCCTGGAGCTGTACAAGACGCTGCGCCACGCCTTCCCCGACTTCCACGCCGTCATCCACTGGCAGGCCGCCGACGGCAACCTGGTCACCACCTACAAGACCTACCACGGCACGCACCAGGGCGAGTTCTTCGGTGTCGCCCCGACCGGCAGGAGCATCCGGTTCGAGACCGTCGACGCCATGCGCGTGGTCGACGGGAGGATCACCGAGCACTGGGGCGTCGCGAACCTCTTCTCCCTGATGGAACAGCTGGGCGCCGGGCTCGCCACACCGTGACCGCGGTGCCCGGCCGCACCGACCCGCCGCCCGTACGCCACGGCACCGGTTGCGGCCCCCAACCCGTGCGGGGCCGCGGCCAGTCCGCTCGACCTGCGACGCTGGACCAAGAGCGGTACCCAGGCGGAGCCGGACTTCAGGGCCGGCCGAGGCGGGCTTCCAGCTCCGGTTCGGCCAGCCCCATGCGTGAGGCGAGGCCGCTCGCCTCACGCCATGCGTCCCGTGCCTGAGCCGGCCGGCCGAGCCGGTCATCGACGTCGCCCAGGACCCGCAGCGCGGCGATCAGGGGCCGCCGGTGGCCGTGCTCCCGGCAGAGGCGGACAGCCGTCCGGGCATGGTCCGCGGCGTCATCGAGGCTTCCACGGACCAGATGCGCCTGGGCCATGCCCGTGTGCGTGCGCGCCACCGCCTGATGGTGCTCCGCGTCCCGCAGGAGGACCAGCACACGGCTGTAGGCGGCGAGGGCCCGGTCATCCCGCCCCAGCAGATGGAGCACCTGGCCGAGCCGGTTGCACGCCCACGCCTCGTTGTGCGTGTGCCCTTCGGCACGGTTCAGCTCCACCTGCCGTTCGGCGGCGCGCAGCAGGTCCTCGTCCACGTCCCCCGACCCGACACGCACCTGGATGAGGTTGCCCTCGATCACGGAGACCAGCGCCCAGCTGTCCTCGTCCAGGCCGGCCGCCGTGCGCACCGCCTCCTCCAGGCTCTCCCGGCTTCCGTGAGCGTCCTGCCGGGCGAAGGTGAGGTAGCCGCGGACGTTCTGGGCGTAGGCCAGGGTGAGCCGGTCCCCGCTGTGCCCGCACAGGTCTGCGGCGAGGTTGATCTGCTCCTCCGCCTCCGTCGTGTGCCCCGTCTCGGCGAGCGCGTGGCCCAGGGCGTAGCGTGCCCTGCCCTCGCACGCCGGGTCGGCCTGTGCGACGGCCGCGTCGACAAGGGCCTCGGCGACGAGGATCACCTCCTGCCAGCGGTGCACGTTCTCCAGGAAGACGTCCAGCCGCAACAGGAGACAGGCCGCCCGGACGGTGTGGGAGGAGGCGGTGAGCAGCAGGGCGGCCAGCGCGTCGTCGGTGACGTCGGAGCCCCAGGCGAGGGCGTCGCCGGCGTCGGCGAGCCGGGGGCCGGCGCTACGGGGGACAGCCGGTCCGTGTCCCGGCCCGTCCGACGGCCCGGGCGTGTCCCGGGCGCTGTCCGCGGAGGACAGCAGCGAGGGGACGGAGTGGCCCGGGAGGACGTGCGGATAGGCCTGCGCCGTGCCCGCGAGGTAGAAGTCGAGCAACCGGCCGAGCGCCGCGTCGCGGTCCTCGCGGGACATCTGCGCGGGTCGTTGACTGCGGGCGAAGAGGCGTACGAGATCGTGGATCCGGTACCGCTGCCGGGCCGGACGCTCCAGCAGACCGGCGTCGGCGAGATCGCGCAGTATTCCGTCGATGTCCTCCGCCCGCCGGTCGAGCAGCGCCGCCGCGGCCCACGGATCGACGATGCCGGTGGTGGTCAGCGACAGCAGGTGCAGGGCTCGGCGCGCGGCCGCTGACAGGCGCCCGTAGGCGAGGGAGAACACCGCTTGCAGGGACGCCTCGCCCGCCTTCAGGTGCCTCAGCCGACGGGCCGGCTCCTGCAACTGCCGGGCGAGCTGGGCCGGTTCCCAGCCGGGGCGGGCGGCCAGCTGGGAGCCCACGATTCGCAACGCCAGCGGCAGGTGCCCGCAGGCGGCCGCGATGCCGCTCAGGTCCGTGGCGTCCGGCCCGTCCGGTGCCTCGGCACGGCCGGACACCCGCAGGAGCATGTCGACGGCCTCGTCCGGCCGGAGAGTGGTGAGGGCGATCCGATGGGTGGCCGGGACGTCTCCGAGTCCGGCACGGCTGGTGATCAGTACGGCGCAGGTGGCCGCCGTGGGCAGCAGGGGCAGCACCTGTGCGGCGTCACGGGCATTGTCGAGGACGACGAGCAGGCGGCGGTGGGCGGTGAGCGCCCGGTAGAGGGCGACACGACCGTCGTGATCGTGCGGAATGCGCTCGTCCGGCCGGCCCAGCGCGCGCAGGAAGGATACGAGGACCAGGCCACTGTCCGCCGAAACGTCCCCGCCACCCGCGAGATCGGCGTACAACTGGCCGTCCGGGTACCGCACGACGACGTCGTGCGCACAACGTACGGCCAGGGCGGTCTTGCCCACTCCTCCCATGCCGGTGACGGCGACGATTGGCATCAAGGCGTGGCCGGGACCGCTCAGGACCTCCCGCGCCTGTGCGCGCTCCCGTGCCCTGCCCGTGAAGTCGGGCACGGCGTAGGGCAGTTGGCGGGGCACGGACCTGTGGCCGGTCGCGGCGCCGCCCCGGGCCTCACCGGTAGGGAAGCGAGTCATGCCCTCAATGATCGGCGACCCGGGCGATGTGCCATCCGAGTGGGTGAGCACCCGACACCGCCATGGACCGGGTGGTGGGGGAGCGGCGCGGGGGCCGGATCGCGTCACGACGGCGTTATTCGGCCAACACTCGCCCCCCTTTCCTCCCGCCCGGCAACCACGCGACCGGTCCGTTCCTCTGACAGCGCGGGCGGAGCGACCGCCTCTCACGTGACGGCCCCGGGCGCGGACCTCGCGGACGCGCCGCGCCGCATGCTCCCTTCTCACAGCACCGGAGAACGAGGAACCCATGACCAGAAAACGCACCGCTCGGCTGCGGCGAACGCTGCTCGCCGGCACCACGGCCGTCGCCGTGACAGCCGTTACGGCCGGCATCGTGGCCGCGGCGCAGGAGCCGGCGAAGGCCGCGGCGGGCCCCAAGCTGAGCCTCGTGGCGGCGACCACGTCGGTGACGCTCACCTCCTGGAAGGAGGAGCCGGGGGTGTACCTGGACCTCGGCACCTACCTCGTCGCCGAGGGGACCCCGCTGGAGCTCAAGGTGACCCGGAAGTCCTACAAGGATCCGGTGGCTGTCACCCAGACCGTGTACGAGGGCGGCAAGGCCAAGGCGAAGAAGCTGCCCACGGGCACGGTGAAGGACTTCTCGGGGCTGCCCGGCTTCGCGGAGATCACCCTCACCGACAAGGCCGGCAAGAAGGTCCTCACCCGTAGCGAGAGCTTCTGCCCCAACAACGCCAGCGGCCGCGTGCGGCCCGACGCGCCCTCCACCTCCAAGTATCCGGAGAGCTGCCCTCCCAACCCCTTCACCCTCGGCTCCGTGTGGGGCATCCAGAAGGGCTGGGCGGCCAACACCTACGCGGGCTCCTACACCGAGCCGGCGGAGCTGCCGGCCGGTACGTACACAGCCAAGGTCGGTGTCGCGAAGAAGTACCGCGACCTGTTCGGGATCGCCGACAAGCCGGCCACGGTCAAGGTGACCGTGGTGGAACGCAGCGAGGACGACGGGCGTTCCACCGCGGCGGTGCCCCGCTCCGCCAAGGTGGGCGAGCACGCCGGGCACGCTGCCGGCCACCACGCGCCGGCCGCGCACGCCGGTCACGGGCCGGGCCACGCCCCGACCCCCGCCGAGGCCGCCGCTCCGGTGACGAGCGGTGCCGGTCCCTCGTACAACGTGGGCCACGGTCCGCTGAAGGCCGCCCCGCCGGCCCTGCCGTGGGCACTGAAGAAGCAGCAGAAATCCGCACAGTCGCCGCAAGCCGAGGACGCCGCAGGCCGGACCGACGGCTCGCGTCAGGCGCCCGCTCTGAAGCCGCTGTCGAAGCGGCCCACCGGCAAGGCCTCCGTCCCGGACGTCCCCAAGCCGGATCTGCGTTCCCTGCCCGCCTACGGCATCACCGTCAGCGACGGCTACAAGGACATCCCGGGCAAGGACTACCTGGCGTTCAGCGCCAACGTCTGGAACGCCGGCCCGGCCCAGCTCGTGGTGGACGGGTTCCGCTCGCCCGGCAAGGCCAAGATGGACGCCTTCCAGTACTTCTACGACGCCAAGGGCAAGCAGGTCGGCTACACCCCGACCGGCACCATGGAGTGGGACCCGCGCCCCGGGCACGTGCACTGGCACTTCACCGACTTCGCCAGTTACCGGCTGCTGAAGGCCGACAAGAAGGAAGCCGTGCGCAGCGGCAAGGAGGCCTTCTGCCTGGCCAACACGGACGCGATCGACTACACGGTGAAGAACGCCAACTGGCGCCCGTACAACACGGACCTCGCCACCGCCTGCGGCCAGGAGAACTCGATCTCCGTCCGTGAGGTGCTCGACGTCGGATCCGGCGACACGTACACCCAGGACCTGCCGGGCCAGTCGTTCGACATCACCGACGTACCCAACGGCACCTACTACATCCAGGTGCTGGCCAACCCCGAGAAGCGCCTGAAGGAAACCAACCTCGACAACAACAGTGCCCTGCGGAAGATCGTGCTCGGCGGCGAGCCCGGCAAGCGGACGGTCACCGTGCCGGCGCACGATCTGGTGAACGCCAACTGACCCCGCCATCCGGCTGAAAGGCCCTGTCCCCGCCCCGAGACCAGGGCGGGGACGTCCGGCCTCGGGCGGCATCCTCCGAGGACGCATCAGTTCGGACATGACTCGGGCGCCGCGTGCCGGCCGGCACCGTACGACCTCAGGGCCGGAGCGGCAGGCTCGCGCAGTCGGAGGTGGCCTGCTTGCCGTTGAGACGGTCGGTCAGCCAGCCGATGGCGTCCCCCTGGTCGGTGAGCAGCGGCGTGAAGTGATTGATGAGGGCGCTGCCCAGACTGGGCAGGACGACGGGCTTGTAGGTCACGTCGGCGCCCTTGGCGCACCAGTCGGCCGCGAGCCGGCGCGCCTGCGCGTGGGGTACGAGGTTGTCGCTGGTGCCGGTGGCCACCCGCACGGGGGAGGCGGGCTTCATGGTGCCGATGCGCTGGTCGTCCAGGAAGCCCTTCAGTGTCGGTTCCGCGTTGACGATGTCGGCGAGGGAGCGCCCGTCGACGGTCCACTTGGTGCTGCGCGCCCCGTTGTACGCCAGCAGCGCGTCACCCACGCACATGGTCGACAGATCCTTCAGCGCCGCCTTGCCCGCCGTGTTCAGATGGGCGTTGGCGATCGGCTCCAACGCGGGGTCGGACTGCAGGAAACCGTTGACCGACCAGCCCAGGGCGCCGGCCAGTTCGCTGCCGTCGATGGACTTGGTGACCTCGATCAGGTCGGCGGGCGGGGCGCCCGCCGAGGTGCCGGCGAGGGTGATGTCGGGTGCGTAAGAAGGCTGCAGTTCGGCTGCGGCCGCGGTGGCGCCGCCGCCCTGGCTGTAGCCGAACAGCGCCACGCGCGAGGCCGGGGTGACCGAGGTGCCGCTCAGGGAGCGCGCGGCACGGACGGCGTCGAGGACCGCGTGCCCCTCGTCCACGCGGTTGACGTAGGTGTGCAGCCGGTCCGTGGCTCCGAGTCCCGCGTAGTCGGTGACGACCACGGCGATACCCCGGGCCAGCAGGCGGTAGACGGCCAGGTTCTCGTAACCCACCGACAGGGTCTGGCCGTTGACCAGCAGGGGGTGCTCAAGGCCGAGGGACGCGGCGCACTGGTCGCCCTGACCCATGGTGCCGGGCGCCACGACGACCAGGGGGCGTGCTCCGCTGCCCCTCCAGGTGACCGTCGGTTCGATGTAGGCGCCGGTGACGGCCACCGGACCACCGCTGGAGTCGGTCGACTTGTACATCAGGCGGGTGGCGGTGCCGGGCAGCGGTCCGGTGAGGCCGGGCAGGCTCAGTGCGAGGGGCAGCGGTTCGCTGCGTATCACCGTGCCGTTCGCCGCCGGCAGGTGGGCGGGCGGGGTGTAGAACGCCGGGATGGTGACACCGCGCGAGACCACGGCGTCGGACCGCGGTGCTGCGGCGGCGGGCAGGACCGTGGCGCACAGGCAGGTGGCGGTCGTGACGGCCGCGGTCAGCAGACGTGCGGAAGAGGGCATGGGGGATCTCCGAGGCGGTGGGGAGGCCGAGCCCTCGGCTGCGGCTCGGGCGATGAACGGCTCGTGAGGCAGGGGTCTGCGGCACGGGGCCGCGGTCGTCCGGCTGCTGCCCCGCACCGTTGTTGGACGAAGTGTCAGGACCGTAACCGTGAGGGTGTTACCCGGGGTAGCCTTCGGTAGGTTACGGTTCGGTAATATAGCGACGGCGTCTAAGCCGCCCGCCGCGCGAGCGGCGCCTGGTGCGGACCGCCGGTCCGGGGCTTGCCGGGCGATGCAGGTGCTCGCCTGCCGCATGGGCGTAAACAGTGCCGCTGGGGCGCAACAGTGCCGATGGAGGCTGCTCCAGCGCTCCGTACGGCGCACCAAGCACAGGCGTGAGCACCCCGTGGGCACTCTGTGCGCCTTACCGATTCCTCTGCGTGACCCCCATGATGGGCGGGCACCGCTCATGACCCAGGCGACCGGCGGTCCCACGCCCTCCCGACCGGGCGGACAGGCCGCGGAAGGAGCTCACCGTGTTACTTCTCATCTCCCCGGACGGCGTCGAGGAGGCTCTCGACTGCGCGAAGGCGGCGGAGCATCTCGACATCGTCGACGTCAAGAAGCCCGACGAAGGCTCCCTCGGCGCTAACTTCCCCTGGGTCATCCGGGAGATCCGCGACGCCGTACCGGCGGACAAGCCGGTGTCCGCCACCGTGGGGGACGTCCCGTACAAGCCCGGCACGGTGGCGCAGGCCGCGCTCGGCGCGGTCGTCTCGGGCGCCACCTACATCAAGGTCGGCCTCTACGGGTGCACGACGCCCGACCAGGGCATCGCAGTCATGCGCGCGGTCGTCCGGGCGGTGAAGGAACACCGCCCCGAAGCACTGGTCGTGGCCTCCGGTTACGCCGACGCCCACCGGATCGGCTGCGTCAACCCGCTCGCCCTGCCCGACATCGCCGCCCGCTCCGGCGCCGACGCCGCCATGCTCGACACCGCGATCAAGGACGGGACGCGGCTGTTCGACCACGTCGCGCCCGACGCCTGCGCCGAGTTCGTCCGACGCGCCCACGCCGCCGGCCTGCTGGCCGCCCTCGCGGGGAGTGTCCGGCAGAGCGATCTCGGCCCGCTGACCCGCATCGGCACGGACATCGTCGGGGTGCGCGGAGCGGTCTGTGAGGGCGGCGACCGCAACGCCGGACGGATCCGGCCGCACCTGGTGGCCGCCTTCCGCGCGGAGATCGACCGGCACGCCCGTGAGCACGCGGCCGGCGTCACGGCGGCGAGCTGACCGCGCGCATGCCGAACTCGCAGCCCGACCGCGCCCCCGGACACCGGGCCGCGCTCCTCACCGTCGTCGATCCCGCCACCGGGCAGGTCTTCGACGAGGTCCCCGACCAGCCACCGCACGTACTGGAAGCCGTTGTCGAGCGGTCCCGCCGGGCCTGGCACGGCTGGCGCGCCGACCCCGCCGCCCGCGCTGCCGCGCTGCGCGCCGCGGCCGACGCCGTGGAGGCGGCCGACGACGACCTCGCCCGGCTGCTCACCCGTGAACAGGGCAAGCCCCTGGCCGAGTCGCACGCGGAGATCGCCCGTACGGCGGCACGCCTGCGCTACTTCGCCGGCCTGGCCCCGAGAACCCGGCCGATCACCGACGGCCGTGACGTGGACAGCGAGATCCGCTGGCGACCCCTCGGCCCCGTCGCCGCGATCGTGCCGTGGAACTTCCCCCTCCAGCTCGCGGCGGCCAAGTTCGCCCCCGCGCTCGCGGCGGGCAACACCGTGGTCCTCAAACCGTCCCCCCACACCCCGCTGGCCACCCGGTTGCTCGCCGCCGTCCTCGCCGACGCACTGCCCGAGGACGTGCTGACCGTCGTCACCGGCAGTGAACCGCTCGGCGCCCGGCTGGTCCGCCATCCCGGCATCCGCCACGTCACCTTCACCGGCTCGGCACCCACCGGCCGGGCCGTCGCCGAATCGGCGGCGGCCTCGCTCGCCCGGGTCACCCTGGAACTGGGCGGCAACGACGCCGCCGTCCTGCTGGACGACGTCGAGGTGGACCGGATCGCGGACCGGCTGTTCTGGGCCGCCTTCCGCAACTGCGGGCAGGTCTGCATGGCGGTCAAGCGCGTCTACGCCCCCGCCCGGCTCCACGCCCAGGTCGTCGAAGCCCTTGCCGAGCGAGCGAAGTCCGTCCGTGTCGGGTCCGGGCTCGACCCGGAAACCCGGATCGGCCCGGTCAGCAACGCACCCCAGCTGGCCAGGGTCGAGCAGGTCACACGGCAGGCCTTGACGGCAGGCGCCCAGGCTGCGGCCGGTGGTCACCGACTGGAGGGACCGGGCTACTTCTTCGCCCCCACCATCCTCACCGGCGTCCCGCCCGACGCCCCGCTGGTGACCGGCGAACAGTTCGGACCGGTCCTGCCGGTGCTGCCGTACCGGAACCTCGACGAAGCCGTCGACGCCGCCAACGGCACCGACTTCGGGCTGGGCGGTTCCGTGTGGGGCACCGACCTCGACCGGGCCGAGGCGGTGGCCGACCGGCTCGAATGCGGCACGGCCTGGATCAACCACCACGCCGAGCTGTCCCTCGCCCAGCCCTTCGCGGGCATCAAGGACAGTGGCCTCGGCGTCGCGGGCGGACCGTGGGGGCTGTACGGCAATCTCAGGCCGTTCGTCGTCCACCGCCCCCAGGAGACGCGATGAGGTTTCAGGCGGCGGTTTTGCGCTCCTACGAGGACCCGTTCACCGTCGAGGAGGTGGAGCTGCGAGCGGAACCCGCCGTCGGCGAGGTGCTGGTCGAGATCGCCGGCTGCGGCATGTGCCGGACCGATCTCGCGGTCCGGCGATCGGCCGGCGGCAGCCCGCTCCCCGCAGTCCTCGGCCACGAGGGAGCGGGAGTGGTGGTGCGGACGGGCGGCGGCCCGGACACCGCGATCGCCGTAGGTGATCACGTCGTGCTCAGCTTCGACTCCTGCGGGCAGTGCCGCAACTGCCGCGGCGCGGCCCCCGCCTACTGCGACTCCTTCGCCTCCCTCAATCTCTTCGGGGGACGCGAGGAAGACCCGCCGCGCCTGACCGACGCAGCCGGGGGAGCGCTCGCCCCCCGGTGGTTCGGCCAGTCCTCCTTCGCCGAGTACGCGCTCGTCCCGGCCCGCAACACCGTCCGCGTCGACCCCGCGCTGCCCGTCGACCTGCTCGGACCACTCGGTTGCGGTTTTCTCACCGGCGCCGGTGCCGTGCTCAACACCTTCGCCGCCGGCCCGGGCGACCCCGTCGTCATCCTCGGCGCGGGAGCCGTGGGTCTGGCAGCGGTGATGGCGGCGACCGCCGTCGGCGCACCGACCATGGCCGTCGACCTGCACCCCCGACGACTGACCCTGGCCGAACGGTTCGGTGCGATCCCGCTGCCCGCCACAGCGCCCGGACTGGCGGAGCGGATCCGGCGCCTCACCGACGGCGGCGCGCAGTACGCGCTCGACACCACGGCCTCCGCCCCGCTCATCAACGACGCCCTCCGGGCGCTGCGCCCCACCGGCACGCTCGGCCTGGTGGCACGGCTCCGCACCGCGCTGGCGCTCGAACCGGGCACGCTCGACCGGGGCCGCAGCATCCGCCACATCTGCGAAGGGGACGCCGTCCCGGCACTGCTGATCCCGCAGCTGATCCGGCTCTGGCAGTCCGGACGCTTCCCTTTCGACCAGCTCATCCGCACCTACCCGCTGGCCGACGTCAACGAGGCCGAACGCGACTGCGACGCCGGCCGCGTGGTCAAACCCGTCCTGCTTCCCGGCGTGAAGAGCCGGTGAGCGCGGCACACACAGCACCGCGGACCACCCACCGCACCCGACGAGCAGGCAGCTCGCGGCCCCACTCCCGCCAACGGAGGAGACATGACCGGCACGGCGCCCCGCCACACGGACGTGGAAGGCGTGGACGAAGGGGTGGGCCTGACCGCCCTCCTGGTCGCCGCGGCACGGGCGATCGAGACCCACCGCCACGACCGCCTGGCCCAGGACACCTACGCGGAACACTTCGTGCGCGCCGCCCCGGCGTGCGCGGACTGGCCGGTGCGCATCGAGCAGGTCCCGGACGGGGACGCCAACCCGCTGTGGGGACGGTTCGCCCGCTATTTCGGCCTGCGCACCAGGGTCCTCGACGACTTCCTGCTCCGGTCGGTACGGACCGGCCCACGGCAGGTGGTCCTGCTGGGCGCGGGGCTGGACACCCGTGCCTTCCGGCTGGACTGGCCGTCCGGCTGCGTGGTCTTCGAGATCGACCGGGCGGGCGTACTGGACTTCAAGCGACAGGTGCTCACCGACCTGTCGGCCACCCCGAGGACGGAGCGCGTCCCCGTGGCGGCCGACCTGCGTGCCGACTGGGTCGGCTCACTGACCGGCGTCGGCTTCGACCCCGCCGCGCCGAGCGTCTGGCTGGCCGAGGGACTCCTCTTCTATCTACCGGGACCGGCCGAGACGTACCTCCTCGACATGGTGGACAGGCTGACCACCGCAGGCAGCGCCCTCGCCTTCGAAGCCAAGTGGGAGAAGGACCTGCTGGCGTACCGCGACAGCTCCATCTACACGGCGACGCGCGAGCAGATCGGCATCGACCTGCTCCATCTCTTCGACAAGGGGCCACGACCCGACTCGATGAACACCCTGACGGCCCAGGGCTGGTCCGCCTCGGTCCACACCCCCTTCGACTTCACCCGCCGCCACGGCCGCGGCCCCCTTCCCGAGCCGAACGACGCGCTGGAGGGGAACCGGTGGGTCTTCGCACACAAACCGCGGGCATGAGGCAGCCAGTGCTTCCGAGCCCGGGGGCGCCCCAGTGCCCGGCGATCGATCGTGCTGACGGGCCGGGTCAGACGGCCGGGGCAGCCACCAACCGGTCGCCCGGGATCCCGGCCAGGTCCGGTGCGTAGTAGTCCTTGATGCCGGCGGCCCACGTCGCCACGGTGATGCGGTCCTCGGTGTCGGGACCGAAGGCGTCGAAGAGGGCGTGAATGTTCGCTTCCTCGAAGCCGATCGCCGTCATCAGCGACACGAACAGGGGGCGTTCGATCAGGCCGTCTCCGTCGGGGTCGCCGAGCGCGGCGAGCGCCTCGGCGAACTCGGCGATGGCAGGCCCGAAACGCTCGGGGTCGAGCACGAACGGACGGAACTCGTCCAGCGTGATGACACCGTCACCATTGGCGTCCAGTTCGGTGGCCAGCGTCGTCCAGTAGCGGCGGAACGCGGCGTGCATGGCGGCCTTGGCTCTGTCGTCCGACGCGGCCGCCGCCGCCAGAACACGGTCCGACATCAAGTCGAAGTCGCCGGAGTCGACGACCCCGTTCCCGTTGACGTCGAAGAGGGAGAAGACCAACTCGACCCGCTTGGCGGCTTCCCTTTGCATGTCCGTCCCCTGTCTTTCGTGACCCGCGCACGCGCCTTTCCCGATCAGCGTGCGCAGCTGCCATGTCCCATGGAACCGCAACAAAAAGGGTGCAGGTTCTCGATCTTCGATTCTGGTGACAAAAGGACCGCGGGACGAGCGAGTGTGACAAGTCGGATTCGAGTCGGTGACCGCTGCTCGGGCTGGAGCGGTGGACGCGGCCTACGAATCAGTCGCGTGGTCAGGGGTACTCCGCACCAGGTCCCACTACCTCAAGGTGTTCCGGAGAGTCATGACGCAACGAACGGGCAGTGAGAAGGGCAACCGGTTCTGCAAGGCGTGCGGCACGCCGGCTGAGAACGGGAAGTTGTGCAGCCACTGCGGCACGGTCCTGGAATTCCCCGAAGAGGGCGGGTTGGTCGAAGATCAGGGCGCCGCGGTGCGACGTGACTTCGAAAAGCGGTCCGAGCGGTAGGACTCGGGGCGATCAGCTCCAGCTCATGCACCCGGCTGCCGCGCGTCAGGGATCCCGAGGTGTCCGCGCTTCGATTGCCCTGACCCCGGCCGGAGTTCCGTCCGGGGCGAACGCGTCGTGGAAGGTGAAGGCGCGTGGCGTGGGGCCGTGGCCGTGGAGGTGTTCCAGCCGGGCGACCCCGTCCCGCCAGACGGGGGTCGCACTGCCGGAGAGCCACCAGCACACGTGGCTCGGATGTCCCGTCCTCTCGAACCACTCGTAGCGCCTGGCGAGCGCTGCGCGGTGCAGACCGGTGTGGACGGCGTCGAAGGCCGGGCGCAGACCGGTCCAGAGGGAGAGGGTCGCGGCGAGGGCGGTGGTTTCCGCCGTACGGCCCTTGCCGTACCAGGTCGGTACGGCGAAGTCCCCCCAGCTACCCCAATCCGCCTCGAAGAGCGCGCCCCGGCGGGCGTCCGCCGCGTCGGCGTGCGCCAGGTATCCGGGGTGCTGACTGATCTGCGGGTAGACGGCCCCGCCGATCTCGTAGAACTCCCGCGTGGAGGGCGCGGGATCGGCGAGAGGCCTCTTCAGGACGCCGAAGGTGTACAGCGCAAGTCGGGACACGCGTCTCTCCCTGGTCGGAGTTGCCCGGCGTGGAGCAGGCTGGAAGACCCCGTGCGACCGTGAGGACTGCCGGGGACCAGGTGAAGGTAGCCGCCCGGGCGAGTCCTGTCGACGTTGCGTTTTCCCAGGTCACGTGCCCTCCTGTACCGGCCGCGGTGCGCCGGTTCCATCGCCGTCCGGTGCGGACGGACGGGAACTGGTCCGGGTGCGGGGCACGTCGGTCTCGGGTCCTGTCCGCGGACTTGGGTCGATCGTCAGGTTTCCGCAGACGGGTCGCCGAGGGTGTCGCCGTAGAGCCGGAACAGGCGCGGGCTCTCCGGCCCGCCGCCGGCGGTCCGGCGCAGGCGCTGCCAGCAGTCGGCGGTGAGACGGCGAGCCCGGGTGCCGGGCCATGGCTGCGGCAGCAACTCCGGGGGGAGCAGCGGGTCGGGCTCCATGGCCCGGGTGAACTCGGCTGCGAGCTGGACGGCCATGGCCAGCCGTCCGGCCGTCGCATGCTCGGCGCCGCCGGCCCCCTCCAGGGTGTCCAGCTCGGTCAGGCACCGCCGCGCGAAGGCGGTGAGCCGTTCGTAGCGGGTGGCGATCTCCTTCAGCGGCCACAGTGCGGCCGCCAGGCCGACGGGGTCGGTGAGGGTGCCGACGCGCAGGTCGGTGCTGGTGAGAAAGGTCAGGGAGTCCAGGACGCCCAGGTGACGGGCGTGGGCCTCGACGACGTCGGTGACCGGGTTGGCGGTGACGTAGAGGCCACCCTGAAGGGGTGCCGCGCCGAGGTGGAGGAGGGTGTCGCGCAGGGCGTCGCGGGTGGTGCGGCGGGATTCGGGGATGGCGAAGGCGAACAGGTGCCAGACGCCGTCCCAGTGGGCGTTCCCGGAGTCCTGCCGGTAGGCGTGGCGTACGTACTCCACGTTCGGCGCGAGGGCGCCGGTCGGGTCGGCGACGGCCCGCAGTACGGCCTTGCGCCCGCGGCCGTCCTGGGTGAACCGACCGTCAGCCACCAGGCGTTTGACGCACAGCCTCACCTGTTGATCGGTCATGCCCAGCAGGCCGGCGACGCTGTACAGCTCACCGGCGTCCACGGTGCCGTCCTCCCGCACGAGCGCGTGCACGAGCAGCCGGGTGGGGACCTCCGGACCGGGCGCGCGTTCCGTGCCGGAGCCGGAGCCGGAGCCGGAGCCGGAGCCGGAGCCGGAGCCGGAGCCGGAGGCGGGAGCGCCGGGGGCCGTCACCGCTGCCCCCCGCCTGCCCGGTCCGCCTCCGACACGGGGCGGTACATGGTCGTCACGGCGCCGAACCCCAGCAGGCGGCGCAGGTAGGGCGTCTGTTCGGTGTGCCGGGCGACGAAGCCGTGCCGTTCGTACAGGGCGCGGGCACGGGGGTTGGTGTCGATGACATCCAGACGGATGCGACGGCAGCCGTTCTCCGCCGCGATGGCGGCGACCTGCTCGAGCAACAGGCTGCCGATCCCGACGCCCCGGTGGCGCGCGTCCACGGCGATGCCGTCCATGACGAGTTCCCCCTCCCGCGGGGTGCGTTCGAACAGGGCGAGGACCGCGAGCCGGGGCAGGCCGCGGAACAGGCCGTAGGAGGACAGGACGTCCCGCACGGTGCCGCCGGTCAGGGCGCGCCCGCCGAGCTGGTAGCCCGCCACGCCGACCACCGTGCCGTCGACGAGGGCGGTGACGCCTCGGTCGTGCCGCACGTGCGCCGCGATGAAGGCCTGCCCGGTGTCCGGGGGGTTGAGGGCGGGGCCGAGTTTGCGGCCGAAGGCCTCCCAGTACAGCGCGGCCACCTCTTTCTCGCTTCCCTCGGGCACACCGCGTCGGCATGTCACCGCGTCCATGCTCACTCCTCGTTCCTGCCGGTCCTGCCTCGCCTTGTGCTATCAATCATAAGACGTTCATTCTCGATACGAGCGTTTTTGAGTCGATAGATCGGAGCGGTCGATGCCAGGACGACGACGGGGGAGGACCCGCGCGGGGCGGGGGCGGCGCTGTCTGCTGTGGATGCTGGCGGGCGCCCTGCTGGTGGCGGGCTGTCTCGGCGGGATCGCGGTGTGGCAGAACACCTACGCCCTCCGGGAGGAGCGCGTGGTGTTACGGCACCACGGTCAACGCCTGGAGGGGGTGCTGGCCCGCCCGCCGGCAGGTGAGGGGCGGTTCGGGCTGGTGGTCTTCGTACACGGGGACGGACCCGTCGACGCGACCCACGACACCTTCTACCGGCCCCTGTGGGAGTCGTTCGCGCAAGCGGGGTACGCCTCGCTGTCGTTCAGCAAACCGGGTGTCGCGGGATCGGAGGGCGACTGGCTCGAACAGAGCATGGACGACCGCGCCGCGGAAACCCTCGCCGCCGTCGCCTGGGCCCGCAGCCGTCCCGACATCGACGGCCGTCGCATCGGAGTGTGGGGAGCGAGCCAGGCCGGCTGGGTCCTGCCGAAGGTGGCCGCCAGGGACCGGCGGCTTCAGTTCGTCATCGCCGTGTCGCCGGCCGTCAACTGGGTCCGGCAGGGCCGCTACAACCTCCTCGCCGAACTCCGCCGGGAAGGCGCCGACCAGCGGCGCATCGACCAGGCGATGCGCCGTCGCGAGACGACCTTGCGCCTTCTGCGGCGAGGCGCGTCCTACGAGGAGTACCGCGCGGCGACCGGTGATCTCGGTGACGCGGATGACAGCGGTGACACGGGTGACGTCACGCCCGGCCGGTGGCGCTTCATCGCGAAGAACTACACCGCGGACGCCGTCGCCGATCTGCGCGCCATGAGGAACACCCGAGTCCTGCTCGTACTGGCCGGCCACGACGTGAACGTCGACGTCACGGAGACGGAGGCCGTGTACCGCAAGATCCTTCCGGCCTCCACGCTGACCGTCGAGCACTACTCCGATGCCACCCACTCATTGGTGGACCACAACACCGAACGCTCACCGCTGCGTCTGACCGCGACCGCCGTCCTCGCACCTCGGAAGCTGTACGCGGCGGGATTCCTCGACGGTCAGGCCCGCTTCCTGCGGCGGACCGGCTTGGGGGACGGGCCGGGGGAAAGCGCCTCATGAACGCTCCCACGGGTGAAGTACCACCAGGGCGCCCGTATGGGCCAGCCCGTGCACTACGCCGGGTTCCGGCAGCCGGCCCGTGACCTGCGGGTGGGCGTCCACCACGGGGTCCACTGCGTCGGCTGCTGCGCGGGGCTGATGGTCATCCTCGTGCCGCTCGGGGTCATGAACCTGGCGGCGATGGCCGGACGGGCCCTGGTGATCTTCGTGGAGAAGCTCTGGAGCAGGCGTCCGCTGCTGTCCACGGAATCGCCTTCCTCGTCTTGGCCGTGCTGGCTGTTCCAGGACGGGCTGCTGCCCGGGTTGCAGGAACCGGCTCCCGCGATGGACGACATGCGAAACGCTGCGGCAAGCTGGAAGGGACAGACCGCCTCGCGATCCGTGTGCGGGCTCGGGACGTGCGGTCCTGCCGCTCCGGAGAAGCTCCCTCGGGCTCGATGGGAGGGGAGCGAGATGACGGAACGGCTCGGCACCACCACCCGCTGGCATCTGGCCGGCGGCTGGTTCGACGTGTGCAAGTGCGCCATACCGTGCCCCTGCACGTTCGCGCAGCCTCCGACATACGGTGACTGCGAAGGCGTACTGGTCTGGCACATCCGTGCGGGCAACTACGGCGACGTACGCCTCGCCGGTCTCAACGTCCTGATGCTGGGTGCCTTCACGGGCCACGTGTGGGCCGGCGAGCACAGCGACGCCTGTGCCGCGGTCTTCCTCGACGAACGTGCCGACGACCGGCAGCGCGCCGCGCTGCAGACGGTTTTCGGAGGTGAGGCGGGCGGTTGGCCGGCGCGGTTCGGGGAGATGTTCCGGCCCGGGATGCGAGGCATGGACATCGCGCCGGTCCGCGTGGAGATCGACGACGACCTCGCCACGTGGCGAGCCGAGATTCCCGGCCGTGTCACGGCCCATGCCGAGGCGCTCACCGGCCCGACGGCTCCGCCGGGCGCACGCGTCCAGGTGGACAACGCGCCGGGCGCCGAGGTAGGACCCGGCCAGGTCGCCACCTGGGGTCGGGCCACCGCGGACCGCGCAGACGCGTTCGGCTTCTCCTGGGACCGCTCGGGAAAGTCGGGCAAGCACTTCCCCTTCGACCGGACGGGGCCCGACTGGCGCGGCGTGCCGGGCCCGGACACGGGGGACGGCCCCAGTCGGCCCGGCGCTGGTTGAACGAGCAACCTCAATGGTGAACCGTCACGTTCGGTGTCTCGTGGGCGACTTGCCACACCGTTGTGAGCAGCAGAAACTGAAGATGATGACGTGGAGCCCACCACCACTCGACTCTGCGCCGCCCCGAGAGCACGGACGAAGGGGCTGACCGGTGGAGAACAAGCTGCGCATCCTCCTCACCGAACAGGACGCGGAAGCCGAACGCGTCGCCGAAATGACCGGCTACCTGCGTGAGGAACTGCTCGACCTCGACGTGGCCGACGTCACGGCCCTGCCCGGCGGACCGGCACCACCCGGAGCGCGCGCCGTGGACGTCGCCCAGATCGGTGCCCTGATGGTGACCCTGGGCAGCTCGGCAACCGCCCTGAACCAGGTGGTGACCGTGATCCGGTCATGGCTCGGCCGTCACCATGACACACGCCCGTCGCTGCACCTGCAGATGGGCGATGACGTCCTGGAGATCTCCGAGGCGACCGACGACCAGGTCGCGGAAGCCTTCAAGGTCTTCCTCCAGCGCCACTCCCCGGCCGGAGCCGAGCCATGACGGACACCAGACACGCCCTGATCATCGCCAACGACCGCTACACCGACCAAGGGCTGAAGAAGCTCAACGCGCCTCTCCAGGACGCCGCCTCCCTGGAGAGGGTGCTGCACGATCCGCAGATCGGCGACTTCGAGGTGGAGGTCGTGCACAACGCCTCGGCCGACCTCATGCGCCGCCGCATCCAGGGCTTCTTCAAGGACCGCGAGCGCACCGACACCCTCCTGCTGCACTTCTCCTGCCACGGGCTCAAGAGCGAGTCCGGCGAACTGTACTTCGCCGCGAGCGACACCGAGCCCCCGTTGCTGGCCGCCACCGCTGTCCCGTCCCAGTTCGTCCGCAGCTGCATGTCCACCACCCGGGCCGGCCGCACCGTGCTCTTCCTCGACTGCTGCTACGGCGGCGCCTTCTCCAAGGGGTCGACGTCCGTGCGCGCTTCCGGAGATGTCAACGTCCTCGCCTCCTTCGCGAAGGACGAGCCGGTCACCGGGCGGGGCTGGGCCGTCATCACCGCCTCCGACTCCATGGAGTACGCCTTCGAAGGCAGCGACCTGGCCGAGAACTCCGGTGCGCGGCCTTCGGTGTTCACCCACGCCGTGGTCGAAGGCCTGGAGACCGGCGATGCCGACATGGACGACGACGGCAACGTGTCCCTGGACGACCTGTACGACTACGTCTACAGGCACGTACGGGACCAGAACCCTCATCAGACCCCCAAGAAGGCCGCCGAACTGCAGGGGGAGCTGTATCTGGCGCACAGCCGGCGCGGCCGTATCAAGATCGCCACCGTCCCGTCGCCGCCCTCCTTGCGGACCGCCCTCCAGAGCGACGACGTCCTCACCCGTCAACGGGCCGTGCTCGTCCTGAACAAGCGACTCCAGGACGCCAAACTCCCCGTGGCGGAAGGCGCGCGCCAGCACCTGGAGGAGGTCGCGCGCAACGACATCCACGAGATCGCCGTCCTGGCATCCGACGCCCTGAGCGAGATCCATCTGTCGCCCTCTCCGGACTGCCTGGACTTCGGCCGCGTCCCGAAGGGCTCCACTCCTCAGAAGCGGTCCGTGATCATGCAGGGCCCACCGCTGGCCCGCCACTGCGTGGCCCAGCCCTCGGAGCCCTGGCTGCGCGTGGATCCGACGCGCAGCGGCCTGGAGGTCTCCGTCGACACCGCCACCGAGGGGCAGCTGTCCAGCGACATCGTGCTGAAAGGGGTGGCCGACGAGACGGTGATCCATGTGGAGGCGATCGTAGCGGCGGCCCACGAACCCGAGCGCGCCCGGCCCGCACCACAAGCCTCGAACGACGCGACAGCACCGGCTCACGATGCGCGTCGCGCGCAGGACACCGTGGTCATCGGGACCACGCCCACTCCGCCGCCACCCCCGCCCGCAAGGCCGCCCACGCCCCCCGGAGACCGGAAGCAGACGCACCGCCCTGCGACGTCCGGACGCGCGCCCGCCCTCGCCGGGGCCGCCCTGGCGCTCGCCGTCACGGCGATGGCCATGCTTGCCATGACCATCCAGAGGGCGGTGGCGGCCATCACGGAACGCAGTGCGGCTGGAGTCGGCGGTGAGATCGAGAACAACATCCGCGACCACGGAGCACTCACCCCGCTCATCGCCTGCCTGATCGCCGGCGGGGCGGCCCTGATCGTCGGCGCGTTGGCCCGGCATGATCTGGCGGAACGGCACGAGCGCTACACGCGGCAGGCGGCCGGCAGCACGCGGAGCATCACCTCCCTTGCGAAGGGCTTGGCCATACCGGCACTGATCCTGGCCGTCCTCGCCGGCATCACCTACCTGGCGGGCAGTCCCTCCTGGTAACTCCCCGGGCGCCGACCACGAAGCCGGCGTGGTCCCACAGGACGACGATTCCTGCCCAGCCCTGGTCAACCGGGGAGGGCCTGGGTGATCTGCCGGGACGTCTGCGCGGCGACCCGTGGGTCGACGGCGGCGTAGGTGGTGTAGGCGTTCAGGCCGGTGGCCGGGGCCCAGCCGCGGCCCCGCGTCCAGGTGGCGTCGTCCACGCCGAGCGCCTCGCGGAAGGCGGCTCGGCTGGTCGCCGACATCAAGGTGAAGGCGATCATCAGGTCGCGGGCCGGGTCGCCCCTGCCGGGCTCGCCGAAGTCGATGACGGCGCTGAGCCGGCCGCCGCAGGTCAGCAGGTTGCCGGTGTGGAAGTCGCCGTGAAACCACACCGGAGAGCGGTCCCATCCGGGCGCGCTGGGCGCCTCGTTCCAGAGTGCGGTCATCGCTGTCGCGTCGAACACGCCGTCCACCGCGGCGATGGCGGCCCGGGTCGCCCGGTCCCGGTCGGACAGGGGCCGACCGGTGAGGTCCTCCCCGGTGTTCTCCACGGGGACGTCCTCAGGGGTGAATCGCCGCAAGGCGAGCGGGAACCGGGTCAGTTCGACCGCGGCCCCGCAGGAGTCGCCCAGGGCGTCGACGGTCGATCGTCGGGAGGATGTCCGCGCTTCGCCCGGCTACCAAGATCAGCTCCCAGGGTCGGCCCGCGCCGTATGACGGGCAGTCGCAGCCATCCCAATGGTTCGGGCTGCGCCTGTCGACCGAATGCGCGACGCACGGCTGCCGCGCCGAGGCGTGCTCGGCGCGGCAGCAGACGTGCTCCTCGGCCGGAGCCGACGGCACCTGAGGAGCCCCGTCGGGGCAGGGCGACCACCAGGGTTCCCCCGCTCCGACGGAGCTCGGTCGGCCGGGCGTCGGATCACCGGCGCCCGACTGACTCCGGTGCCGCGGGCGTTGTGCTCCGGCTCAGCCGAAGTTCACGTCGCTGCACCACATGTAGGCCTGGTCGAGGTGCGAGGCCTGCCAGATCACGAACAGGATGTGGTGTCCGGTGTAGCCGGAGGTGTTGACGTTGAACCTGATGTCCTGGGCCGGGGCGTAGCGTCCGGTCTGCGTGATGAAGTCGAGGTTGCCCCAACCCAGCGTCTGAGTTTTGGGATTGAAGCCCTGCTTGCTCACGTAGACCCGGAAGTAGTCGGCACCGTGGGACGCCTGGTCGTGCAGCTGGACCGTGAAGTTGTTGCTGACGTTGGTCGTCTTCCACGGCCCGGGCTTGTTCAGGCTGTCGTTCCTCGAGAGGTTGTTGCTGCAGAGCGTCCCGTCGGGCGTCCGCGCCTGGAACTGGCCACCGAGGCCGTCGCGCAGGGCGCTCATCCAGTTCCACATGGTGTCGGAGTTGGCTTGGAACGCCTGGTAACACATGGGGTCTTCGGTCTGCATGGCCGGGCTCGTGTGGTTGCTGCCCCAGGTCTTCCAGCACTGGTACGCGCGGGTGGCGGGGCTGACGATGGTGCCGTGTGCCTGGGCGGGGGTCGACCAGGCGAATGCACCGACCACCGCGGCGAACACCATGACGAGCGCCTGAAGAGGCCGGCGCAGGGACCGCGAACGCCCGGATAACGGACTCTGTTTGCGCATGTGGGGGGACTCCTTCCAGTGTGCAAAGCTGTCATGGGAGCGCTCCCAACGGTACGACTGCGGCACGAAATGTCAATGGAGCAAACAAAGTTGATTTCAGGGGTGGGCGATGAGCTGGCATCTCTCGGGGGCCGCGGGTCGGAAGAGTACGCGGGGCCGGTTCAGCGTCACGGCCGGGCAGGGGGCGCGCCTCGTCGACGCACATCCCGCCATCCCGCCAGCGGCTGTCCGTGCACTTCGCGGGCCTCTTCCTCCGGCCGACCGTCCTGACCGGCCCAGGCGTCCGGACGGCGTCGGCCCGATCTCGCCGTCACCGGCCCACGGGATCACCGTCGGCGCCGTCGTCGCGGCTGCGCAGTGTCATGTGACCGCCGTGGTGCAGCGGAGTACCCGGGCGCAGCCGGGTCACCTCGTGCCCCGCCTCCGCGTCGACGAGGTGCACCTCGCCGTGGCCGCCCCGGCTGACGGCGATCCAGTCGGAGCCCGGTGAGGCGGCGACCGCCCGGCGCTGGACGCCTTCCTAGGGGGTGCCGTCGCGGCGCGGAGCGCCCGCCATGGCCGCCAGGGGAACGCGGCGGACGGTGCCGTCGGTGCCCAGGAGGACAAGTTCGTCGCCGTCGGGGTGGATGCGGGTGAAGGCGGTGTGACGCCGGGCGAAGGCCAGCCGGAAGACGAGCCCGGGGCCGAGTTCCGTGCGGAGCGTGCGGCCCGTCCCCAGATCGTGCCGCCACGCCTGGTTGGTCCATTCCGGCCAGCGCAGCGGGTCCGGGTCGCCGCCGCGCAGCGTGCTCCACAGAGCCGGTCGGCGGGTGTCGAGACGGAGATACCAGCCGCGGGCGGGCGACCCCCAGGGGACGACGGTCTCGTGGACGAGTACGTCGCCCTTCCTGCGGGCCCGGTGCACACCCTCGCCCGTGGCCGCGAACACCTCTCCCGTGTCGGGGGCCAGCGCGTCCCCGTGTCCGTCGTCCGGCAGGGGCAGCACCGCGAGCGGTGTGACCGGCGGGCAGCCGGGCGGAGCCGCGAGGAGGCCGGCGAACCGGTGGACGGCCAGCTCCCCGGGCTCCCGGTGCCGGAGTACGACCAGCGGATCGTCGCCGCCCAGCACCGTCACGCCCGGTTCGCCGACGCGGGTGCGGACCCGTGCCGTGTCCCCGGTGGCCAGATCCACGACGGTCAGCAGCTCCGACCACGGTGCGGCGTTCTCGCCCAGGCCCGTGGTGACGGCCAGCCGGCGGCCGGACGGGTCACAGGCGAGGTGCTCGGCGGGCACGGCGACCGGGACCGCGCGTTCCACCAGCTTCGCGGCGAACGGATCGAGTACCAGCAGCTCCCCTCGGCGGTCGTCGACGCAGGCCACCCGTCCGCCCGGCAGCGCCAGGAACCCCGCGTGCTCGGAGAGATGGCGGCCGGTCAGGCGTCCCACGACCTCCCCGTCCGGCACGGTCAGCACATGGACCGATCCGTCCACATGGTCGGAGACGAGCAGAACGGGTGCGGGCATGGGGGTCCTCCAGAAACCGGGTCTGATGAAAACGATTATCATGTATCTTCGGTGCGTTCCCGATATCCGAGAAAGAGCGAGGGCATCGATGCTGCGCGCACCGTCGAGATTCGTCCGTGGCTGGATCACCGCCGCGGTGGTGGGTTCCGTTCTGGCCGGCTGCGGCTCGCCGTCCGAAGAACCCGCGAGTGACAAGGCCAGGCCGGCGGCGAAGACGGACGTCGGCGTCGAACCCATCAAGGCGTCCACGGAGTTGACCGACACCAACGGCGTCAAGGTCTCGCTGAAGAAGGAACCCGAGCGGATCGTCTGCCTGTTCGCCCTCTGTGACGACATCCTGACCGAGCTGGGCATCGTCCCGACCGCCACCAACAGCGCGTTGCTGGCCCACCCGGACTTCCTGGGGGAGGAGAAGGCCAAGGAGGTCGACGTCATCCCCGGCGGATTCATCGCCCCGGAGGTGGAGGCGATCCTCTCCCACAAGCCCGACCTGGTGATCGGCCTGGGGGACACGCACGGCAAGCTCGCCCCGGCGCTCAAGGGCGCCACGACGTTCTGGGCCATGCAGCCCGAGACGTGGGAGGACAGCGTGGGGTACCTGCGTGACCTCGCCGCGCTCACCGGACGCACCGCCGAGGGCGAGAAGGCCGAGCGGACCTTCCGGACCAAGCTCGCCGCCGCCGAGAAGGCTCCCAGCGACAGGACCGCTCTCATCATCTACGGCAGTGACGAGAACTTCGGCGTCGCGACCCCGGAGACCGACGTGGCCGCCAGCCTCTTGCCGAGGATCGCCGAGTACCCGTGGAAGTCCCGTGGCGTCGAAGGCAGTTACAGCCTGGAAGAGATCCTCGCCCAGGACGTCGACGTGCTGTTCGTCGAGACGCTGGGCTTCGGCGACGCGGACGGCAAGCTGTCGGAGAAGCTGGCCGAGAACCCCCTCTGGGGCAAGATCCCGGCGGTGAAGAACGGCGATGTCCACGAGGTGAACTCGGAGGTGTGGGCCAAGGGCCGCGGCACCCGCTCACTCGGCATCGTCCTCGACGAGGCCACGGCCGCCCTGCGGTGAGGGCGCTCCTGACCGCACCCGTCGCGTCGGGCGGACAGCGGGCGTCACGGGGCGTGCGCAGGGGGCAGCCGCTCCTGGTGGCCGTCCTGCTGGTCGCCTCCTCGGTCTGCGCGCTCAGCCTCGGCACCCCCTACGTCCCACCGCACCGGCTGGCCGCCGCCGTGCTGGACGGGGACACCACGCTCGCAGGGATCGTCGTCACCGAACTGCGCGTGCCGCGGCTGGTGCTGGCGCTCGTCGCCGGAGCCTGTCTGGGCGCGGCAGGGCTCGTGCTCCAGGAGGCGCTGCGCAATCCCCTGGCGGTGCCGGAGATGCTGGGCGTGTCGTCCGGTGCCGCCCTGGGGGTCGCCGCGCCACTGGTGCTGAGCCTGTCACTGCCCGCCGCGGTCCAGCCGATGCTCGCCATCGGCGGGGCCGCGCTCGGCGGTGGTCTCACACTCCTGGCCGCCGGGCTCGGCCGCGGCCCGTCCGCGGTGCTGCTGACCGGCGCCGCGGTGGCGGCCGCGCTGCAGGCCGCGCTGCTCGTCCTGATGGTCATGGCCGACCAGTTGGACCTCCAGCTCATCTACCGGTACCTGCTCGGTTCCCTGTCCGCCCGGACCTGGGACGACGTGGCGGGTCTGTGGCCGTGGCTGCTCGTCGCGGCCCCCGCGCTCGTGCTGTGCGCACCGGTGCTGTCGGTGCTGCGGCTGGGTGACGAGGACGCCGAGGCGCTGGGGGTGCGTGCGCAGCGCGCCCGGCTTGCGGCACTGGCCATCGCGGTGGTGCTGATCGCCCCGGTGACGGCCGTGTGCGGTCCCGTCGCGTGGGTGGGCTTCCTCGCCCCGCACCTGGCCCGGTGGTTCGGCCCCGCGGCGGGGGCGGTGCGCTGGCTTCCGTGGTCCGCCGCCTGGGGCGCGGCCGTCGTGATGGTCGCCGATGTTCCGGCCCGGCTGGCCCTGGCGCCCGTGGAGACGCCGGCCGGTGCGTGGACGGCTCTGCTGGGCGTGCCGGCCGGGGTCGCGCTGATGCGGTCGGGTGGTCGCGGCCGGGCGTCCCGGCGCCGCCCGGCCGCCTCGTCCGTGGCGCGCGAGCCACTGCCCGGACCGGGGAAGGCGGCTCCCGGTGCCGCGGACGACATCCTGCGCGCCGGGGCGTCGTACGACGTCGGCGCGGACGCGCCCGGGTACGGCGGGCTCCGCGACGGTGGCCCGCCCCCTTCCGGCGCGACCGGAACGGAGGGTGGACGGTGACCCGGCGATTCACGGTTCTCGCGGTGCTGGCCGTCGTGTGCGCCGGAGTGGAGCTGGTGGCCGGGCGCGGCATGTCCCCGGGCGCGGCCTGGGACGTCCTGAACGGCGGCGGTGACGCCACGGAGCGCCACATCCTGTTCCAACTGCGCCTGCCCAGGCTGCTGGTGGCTCTCGTCGCCGGTGCCTGTCTCGCCGTGGCGGGGCTGGTCCTGCAGTCCGCTCTGCGCAATCCCCTCGCCGGCCCGGAGGTGACGGGCGTGACCCCCGGGGCGGTACTCGGAGCCGTCACCGCGACCGCCCTGGGACTGGCGGGGTGGGACTCGCCCCTGGCCGTGGTCCTCGCCGCGTGCGCGGGCGGATGTGCCGGAGCCGCACTGCTGTGGCTGCTCGCCGGCCGCGGGCGCGGTGACCCCGCGCAGACCGCCGTGCACGGGGTGCTGGTGTCGGCGGTGCTGGGCGGACTCACCGCCATGGTGCTCCTGGTGGAGCCGGGCGAACTCGGCAGTGTCGTCCAGTGGCTGGTGGGCACGACGGAGGGCCGGGTGTGGCAGCACTGGCACCTGCTGTGGCCGTGGGCCCTCGTCTGGGGGGCCGGGGCCTGGTTGCTGGCCGGGCCGTTGACCCTGCTGCGCTGCGGGGACGACATCGCCCTGGCCGCCGGGCTCTCGGCCCGCCCGGCCCGGACCCTGGCCCTGCTGTGCGCGGTGGCGCTGACGGCGGGCGCGGTGGCCGCCGTCGGGGCGCTGGGCTTCGTGGGACTGCTCGTTCCCCATCTGGCCGTGGCCGTCTTCGGCGCGGACCTGCGGGTGAGCCTGCCCGGTGCCGCCCTGGTGGGCGCGGTGGTGGTGTGCGGGGCGGACGCGACGGCGCAGCTGTCCTCGCGGCTGCTGGCGGGGGTGCTGGACTCCGGACGGCTCACGCTGCCGGTCGGGGCGCTCACCGCCTGCCTCGGCGCCGCGTTGCTGCTGGTCGTCGTGCGCCGCACGCCGAGCCGTACGTTCTGACGTCGAATCGAGGACAGAGCATGACCGAGTCCGTGGGGATCCACGTCGAGGGGGTCCACTTCGGTTACCCCGGGCGACCCGTACTGCGGGGCGTCGACCTGACCGTCCGGCCGGGTGAACTGACCGCCCTCATCGGGCTGAACGGCTGCGGCAAGTCGACCTTGCTGCGGCTGGCGGCCGGGCTGCTGCGACCGGACGAAGGGCGCGTTCGCCTCGGAGGGGACGACCTGGCCCGGTTGTCCCGGAGGGCCACCGCCCGGAGGGTGGCCCTGCTGCACCAGTCCGCTCCGGCCGTCCCGGGCCTGACGGTGCGTCATCTCGTCCGTCAGGGGCGGTACGCGGCCCGCGGGCCGCTGGGCATGCTGCGCGAGGGGGACGACCCTGTCGTGCACCGGGCGCTGCGGGACGTCGGGGTGGGGGAGTGGGCCGACCGTGACGTCGACGCGCTGTCCGGGGGCGAACGGCAGCGGGTCCGGCTCGCGATGGCGCTCGCCCAGGACACCCGCGTGCTGCTGCTCGACGAGCCGACCACCTACCTGGATCTGCACCACCAGCTCGACGTGCTGCAGACGGTGGTCCGCCTGCGCCGGGAACGCGGGCTCACCGTGGTGATGGTGTTGCACGACCTGGCCCACGCCGCCCGGTTCGCCGAACGCGTCGTCGCCCTGCGCGACGGCCGTGTGGTGGCCGACGGAGCACCGGGCGAGGTGGTGACGCCGGGGTTGCTGGCGGACGTGCTGAAGGTGGCCGGGCGGGTCGGCAGGGACCCCGAGGGAGGCTGGCCGGTGTGTTACCCAGATCACCCCCTGTCAGACCTAGAAAATGAAAATCAGATTCATTAGTGTGGCGGCGCGGCGCTCAACCGGGCGCCTCAACTCCCGTACGAACAAGGAGAGTTCATGGACAACGAGCAGATCTTCACGCCGATCGCCGACCAGGGTCAGCTGGCTCACGCCTCGGCCTCCCACTCCAACGCGCTCGTCGAGAACCCCTTCGACGACAACGAGGAGTAAGCGAGGGCCCACCCCCTCGACAGTGGGGCCCGCCCGTTGCCTTCCGGGCGGGCCCCGCGCCCGTACCCCACCCTTGCGTCAGGAGGATCGCCGTGTCCCGCAGCCGACTCGTCCCCGGTGCCGAGGTCGTCGCCGTGCCCGGGCGAGGGCTCGCCGTCCGGACCCCGGAAGGGGAGTTCTTCAGCGTCACGACAGGGGGCGCCGACGAGGACGTCCTGCTCTCCCGGCTCACGGGCGCGGCCACCGGCCCGATGGACGAGGAAGTCGGTCGTGTGCTGCGCGCGTTCGAGGACGTCGGCTACCTGGCGGAAGGGCCACAGGAGTCGCAGTGGCCCGCCGCTCGCCGGGACGTCCGCGTCCTCGGTGATCCGGTCCTGACAGAGCCGCTCGCCGCGCAGCTGGCCGCCCTCGGCGCCCGGCCGCACGTGACCGGGACCGCCTCGGGCGGATCACCGGTGAGTGTCGCGGACCTGCTCGACGGAGACTGCTCCGCGGTCGTGTGGTGCCTCGACGGACCCGTGCCGGACGGGTTGTGGCGCGCGGCCGACACCCTGCCCGACCGTGGCGTCGCATGGCTGCGCTGCCACCGCGAGGGCTGGCAGGCGTACGTGGAACCGGTGGCCGCCGCTCCCGGAGACGTCACCTCGGCGCACGTGCGTTCCCGGCGGCTCGCCGCCACCCCCGCCCACCGCGAACTGGCCGCCTACTGGAGCGGACCCCGTACCTCCGGCGCCCCGGTGCGGCTCTCCCCGCCCGCCGCCACGTTGCTCGCCGCGCTGCTCGCGGACGATCTCCACCGGTGGGCCACCGGCGCCTCGGAAGCGGCCGGCGTCCCGGCCCGTCGCCGGCTCCGCCGCGTGGACCTGCGCACGCTGACGGTCACCGAGCACCCCGTCCTCCCGGTGCCCGACGTCGCACCGATACCGGAGAAGGACGGATGACGGCGTTCGACGCGACCGTGGCGGAACTCGCCACCGACGTGGTCCTCCCGGCCGGCGACGGCCCCTTCCCGGCCGTGCTGATCCGCACCCCGTACGACCGGACCCGGCACCGTGCCGAGGCACACGGCTGGGCCCGCCGCGGATTCGCCGCCGTCGTCCAGGACGTGCGCGGCCGGTTCGCCTCAGGGGGAGACTGGCACCCCTTCGCGAGCGAAGCCGCCGACGGCGCGGCGGCCGCCCGCTGGATCCGGCGCCAGCCGTGGAGCGACGGCCGGCTGGTGGCCGTCGGCGCCTCCTACGCGGCCCACTGCGCCCTCGTCCTCGCCCTCGACGCGCCCGGGGACGCCCGGCCCGACGCCGTCATAGCTGCCGTACCCGCCCTCGGCCCGGCCGAGACGGCCCGCGAGACGTCCGGCGTGGAGCGGCTGCTGTCCCGCGCCGGATGGTGGTCCGCCCACGGCGACCGACCGGACTCGGACGAGAGCGCGCTCGACAAGGCCCTTGCAACGGACCCCGGTCTCCTCGTCCACCTGCCGCTCACCGGCCTTCCCGAACGGCTGGGCCGCGCGCTGCCCTCCTGGGCCGGCCTGTGGCGGGACCGCGACCGCGGGCGCCTGATCGCGCGGGCGGCGGACGCCACCGTGCCCCTGCTCGCGGTGGGCGGCCACCACGACCACTTCACCGAGGACACCGTCGCACTCTGGCACGCCTGGGCCGGACCCTCGGCGCGGCTGCTGCTGGGCCCCTGGGGTCACGGCCTCGGTTCCACACCCGGCCCCGACGCCGGCCCGGCCCACCGGGTGAACCTCGGCGAGCTGTACGTGCGCTGGACCCGCCGTGCCCTGGCCGGCGAACTGGCCCCCGGCCGCCACGGCTCACAGGCCCTGGGCGGGGCCGATCTGTGGCTGCCCGCCGTCGCGGAGGGCCAACCGCGCACCCTACGGCCGCGGCTGCTGCACGGGGCCGCGTTCACCGCCGATCCCGGCCGGCCCGTCCGCTCCGACGATCTGAGCGTCCCCGCCGACGGCCCACCCGACCGCTGCCTGCTGGTCACCCCGCCGCTCCCGCGTCCGCTCGACGTGGTGGGCCCCGTGAGCGTGCGCCTGCGGGCCACGGCCCACACACCGTCCGCCGACTGGGCCGCTCGGCTGGTCGTCCTCGCTCCGGAAGGGACCGCCGTGGGACTCGCCTTCGGAATCGTCCGGCGCGACGAACGGGCGGGCCGCGAGGCCGCGTTCACCGTCTGCCTCGGCCGGATCGCGCGTCGGCTGAGCGCCGGCACCCGGCTGCGCCTGGAGATCGCCGGGCACCACTTCCCGGCCCACGCCCGCAACCCGCACACCGGCGAGGACCCGGTGACGGCCGGCCGGCTGCGCGCCTCCCGGCGCGAGATCGATCCGGACGGCGTGGTGCTGACCCTGCCCGTGCTCCCGTCCCGCCCCACCCCCGTCGACCCCGCGGAGGAGATCCTGAGATGACGACGCTGTCGCTGGAAGCACTCGTCGACCCGGTCTGCGGCATCGTCCGCAAGGTCGAGCCCGTCGAGCACCCCACGGGCGCCCCGCCCCGCTACACCGCCCTCACGGCCGAGATAGCCGACGCCCGCAGACACGGCCTGTGGCCCGCCGACCGGGTCTCCCTCGGCACCACCTTCGGCGACCCCGGCCAGGCACGTGTCGCCGCGATAGCCGAGGGAGTGGAGCGGTACTGCGGCAACCGCGTCCCGCCGCCCGGCCACCCCGACGCCCCCGTGCGGGCCACCGCCACCGAACTGGCCGACAAGGGCCTGCGGTTGTACGGCCCGGAAGACCTGCCCGCCTACGCCGACTGGCAGTACGCCCGGGACAAGTTCCCCTACCGCCCCCTCACTTCCGACACCCCGGCCCTGTGGACGCACGGCACCGAACTGCTGCCCGGCGGACGGACGGCGGATGTCTGGGCGCCCGTCGCGCTCACCCACCTCAACTGGCGGCAGGGCGAACTGCGGCAGCTGCCCCGCACCCACCACCTCAACTACGCCGGAATCGCCACGGGACAGGGCCTCGACGACGCCGTCGAACGGGGCCTGCTGGAGATCGTCGAACGCGACGCCCTGGAACTGTGGTGGCATCTGGACGGCCCTGCTCGCGGCATCGACCCGGCGAGCGTGCCCGGCCTCGCCGACGACCTCGCCGGTTCCGCCTTCGACGTCCACATCGTCGAGATGTACTCGGAGTTCGCCCCCTGCATGGCCGCGCTCGTGCACGACCCGCGCCTCGGCCTGTACGCGGCCGGGTTCGCCTGCAAGTACGACCCGGCCGAGGCGGCCCGCAAGGCCGTCCTGGAAGCCGTCCACACCTGGGTGTTCACCCAGGGCCTGACCGATCCCGACGGCTGGGTCTTCCAGGCCGTGGAGGCCGGGCTGCTCGCCCGCGGGCTGTATCTGGACCACCGGTCCGACGGCCGTTACCTCGACGTGTGCGGCGAGCAGTTCGAGCACGTGAGGGACCTGGGCGCCCATGTGCAGGTGTGGCTGGACGAGCGGATGGCCGCCGAGGCCAGGCGCTTCACCGCGCCGGCGCTCGACACCGTGTCCCTCGACGAGGTCGAACACGGCAGCCGGCAGCGGCTGGACAGCACGCTGCGCGCGGGCGGACACCGTGTGATGACCTTCGACCTCACCACGGAGGACGTGGCCGAGACCCCCTTGCGCGTCGCCCGCGTCCTCGTCTCCGGGCTGCTGCCCAACGCCCCTGCCGCCTTCGGCTACTTCGGCTGCCCGCGCCTCGCCGAGGCCGCCGTCGCCCGAGGGTGGCGCACGAGCCCGCCGAGCGCGCCGGAGGACTTCACGCTGGCGCCTCCGCCGCACATGTGAGGGCCGCACCCGTGGAAGACCTTCGCGAGGACCGCCCGGTGGACCTCGTCGCCGCCCTCGCCCGCGCACGCTCCGCGCAGCCACCCGGACCCGACACACCCGCCGGGGGAGCGGTCCGGGCCTGGCCCGGACCGCCGCGCCCCCTCCCGCCGGCCGGCCCGGCCGACCTCGACCTGGAGGCCCTGCTGCGCCACTCGCTGTCCGCGGCGGACGACTCCGGACGCCTCAGGCCCGCCTCCTCCGCCGGTGCGCTGCACCCGGTGGACGCCGAACTGCGCGTGGGCGCGGGCTGCTCCCTGCCGCCCGGCCGCTACGGCTACGACCCGCTGCGCCACCGCGTCCACCACCTCGGCCGGCAACCCGAGGGCACCCCGCCCGGCGTGACCGCCGAGCTCTCCGTCACCGCGCGGCGTACGGTCTCCCACTACGGCCACCGCGCCTGGCCGCTGCTGCTGCTGGACACCGGGCACGCCGCCGCGGCCCTGTTCCTCGCGGCACGCGCGCTGGGCACGGACGAGCCCGAGGTGCGGCTGGACGGTCTCACCGAGAGCCCCCTGGCCACCGTGCACGTCCCGCCGCCCGACGGGCGGGGCGGCCCGGCGCACCAGGAGGACGGGCAGGGCCGGGCGCACCAGGAGGGCGGGCAGGGCCCGGCGCACCAGGAGGACGGGCAGGGCCGGGCGCACCAGGAGGGCGGGCAGGGCCCGGCGCACCAGGAGGCTGGGCGGGGCCGGGCGCACCAGGAGGCTGGGCGGGGCCGGGCGTACCAGGGCGGCGGCGCCCGCTTCCTCGACCCGCCGGGCGGCCCGGCGACCCCGGCCGAACTGCTGGCGCGCCGCAGTACCCCACCGCCTCTGACGGGCGCCCCCTCCCAGGACGCGCTGCTGGCGGTCCTCACCACCGCGGAACGGGCGGGCACCGGCATGTTGCGGGAGGTCCTCCCGACCGCCGCACGGCCGGACCGCGGGGACCTGCGCTGGTGCGCCGCGGTGGGCCCGCCACGACCCGCCCTGATGGCGCTGTCCGACGACGGCACGACCCTGCGGCGGCACGCGGCGGGAGAGGCCCGCCCGACCCTCGCGGCCTGGGCCGCGGGCCAGGCGTGGATCGCGGACGCGGGCGCCGTCCTGCTCGCCCACGGCTGCCCGGCGGACGCCGACGCCGCACACATCCGCCGCACCCACCTGCGGGCCGGCTTCGCCGTTCACCTGGCCCATGTCACCGCCCTGCGCCACGGGCTGGCGGCCCGGCCCGTCGGCTCGTGGCAGCAGGCGGACCTCGGCGCCGCCCTCGGTGCCCGCCCGGGCCGGGACTGGGTCGTCCACGGACTGGCCCTCGGCACCCGCCACGCCGACGAGGAGAACACCACGTGATCGTCCACCCCGAGCTGCTTCGCGCCACCAGGGGCGCCCGGCGCCCCCTGCTCGCGTCCGCCTTCCTGCAGGGCGCCGTCACCCTGACGCACCTGGTTCAGGCCGCACTGCTGGCCCTCGCGCTCGCCCACCTGGCCCGCGGCGACACCGGCCGGCTGCCGTGGCTGCTGGCCGCGGTGCTCGGCGTCGTCGCCGCCCGCGCCGGGCTCGCCGTGGGGCAGCGGCGCACCGCCACCCGTGCCGGGGCCCGGGGCAGGGTGGCTCTGCGGGACGAACTCCTGGCCCATCTGGGCAGGTTGGGGCCGGCCCACCTGACCACCGCGAGGGCCGGAGCGGTCCGCACCACCCTCGTCGACGGGGTGGAGGGCGTCGACGCCTATGTCTCCCGCTACCTGCCCCAGCTGCTGATCACCCTCACGGTGCCGCCCCTGGTCCTGGCCGCCCTGGCCGTGGTCGAACCGTGGGCACTCCTCGGCCTCGTCCCCGCCCTGCTGCTGGCCCTGGCCGGTCCGCGCGCCTGGGACCGGCTGCTGGCCGCCCGCGGCAAGGAGCACTGGGACACCTACGAAGGGCTCGGCGCCGACTACCTGGAGGCGCTCCAGGGCATGCCGGCCCTGCGTGCCGCAGGCGCCGTCGGGCGCACCCGCGCACGCCTGGAGGAGCGGTCCGCCGCGCTGCACCGGGCGACCGTCGCCAAACTGAGGGTGTCCCTGGTCGACACCGCCATCACCGACCTCGCCATCCAGGGCGGCACCGCCGCGGCCGCGCTCCTGGCGTGCTGGTCGGCCGTCACCGGATCCACCACGGCGACCGGCACCTATCTGATGCTGCTGCTGGCCTCCGAGTGCTTCCGGCCGGTCCGCGACCTGGCCCGCGAATGGCACGCCGGATACCTGGGCGCGTCGGCCGCGGACGGCCTCGCGGCCCTGCGCACCGCCGAGCCGCCCGTCCCCGACACCGGAGAGACCCCCGCCCACTGGACGACCCCGCCCGAAGTGCGGTTCGACAACGTCCGGTTCACCTACGACGGCACCCGGGCGCCGGCCGTCGACGGCGTCTCCTTCAGCGCGCAGGCGGGACGGACCACGGCGATCGTCGGCCCGTCCGGCGCGGGCAAGTCCACGCTGCTGGCGCTGCTCCTGCGTCACCACGACCCGCAGGAGGGCAGCATCACGCTCGACGGGCGCCCCACCACCGAGTACACCCTCGACTCGCTGCGGCAGGGCATCGCCGTGGTGTCGCAGGAGACGTACCTCTTCCACGCCGGCATCGCCGACAACCTGCGCCTGGCCCGGCCCGGCGCCACGGACGACGATCTGATCCGGGCGGCGCGCGTCGCCGGGATCCACGACGAGATAGCCGCCCTCCCCGACGGCTACGCCACCGTCCTCGGTGAGCGCGGCGCCACCCTCTCCGGCGGCCAGCGCCAGCGCCTCGCCCTCGCGCGCGCCCTGCTCGCGGACGCCCCGGTGCTGGTCCTCGACGAGGCCACCAGCGCGGTCGACGAGCGCCGCGAAGCGGACATCCTCGGGGAACTGATGAACGCCGCGAGCGGCCGGACCGTCCTGGTGGTCGCCCACCGGCTGGCCGCCGTGAGGCACGCCGACCGCATCGTCGTCCTCGACGAAGGACGGGTGGACGCCGTGGGCGAGCACGCCGGCCTCGTCGAGGCCGGCGGCGTCTACGCGCGGCTCGTCGACGCCGGCCGCGCCCACCGAGGAGAACTCGCCGCATGAGCACCGCCACCGCCACCACCCTGTCCGAAGCGGACGCGCCCGCGCGAGGCGCACTGCGGGCCCTCCTCCCCGCCCTCGCCGCTCACCGCGCCATGACGGTCCGCACCTGCGCCGCCGCCCTCCTCGAACAGGGCTCCCTCGTCGCGCTGGTGACCCTGGCCGCACACACCGTGGGTACCGCCGTCATCGAAGGGCGAGCCCCCTCGGCCGCCACCGTCACCGCACTGGTCGCCCTGGTCCTCGTCCGTGCCCTGACGACCTGGCGGGAGATGGACCTCTCGCACGACCTGGCCTACCGGGTCCTGGCCGTGCTGCGGGTGCGCGTCTTCGACGGACTCGCCCGCAGCGCGCCCGCCCGCATCGGGGCCCGGCGCAGCGGCGACCTCGCCGCCACGGCCATGGCCGACGTGGAGGCGCTGGAGTTCTTCTACGCCCACACCACCGCCCAACTGCTGGCGTCGGGAACGGTGTTCACCGGCGGTTCCCTGGTCCTCGCCGTGGCGGAACCCTGGCTGCTGGCGGCCGTCCTCCCGGTCGCGGCCCTGCTCGCCGCGGCGCCCTTCGCCGACGCGCACGGGCGCGCGGCACGCGGCAACCGCACCCGGACGGCCGCGGCGAGGCTGTCCGCCGACACCGTGGAGACCGTCGACGGGCTGCGCGAACTGCTCGCCTTCGGCCGGCTCGCCGAACGCCGCCGCACGCTGGCGGAGCGGGGACGGCAGCTGGGCGACGCCCAGCGCGCCGAGGCCACCTGGGAAGCCGTCGCCGCATCGGTCCGTGACCTGCTCATCGTGGCCGCCGTCCTCGGCGTGGTCACCGCGGCGGCGCAGTCCGTGACCTCCGGACGGCTGCACGGCGCGTGGGCCCCGGCGGCGATGGCCCTGGCCCTGTCCGTCCTCGGCCCGGTCGCGGAGTCGGCCCGCGCCCTGAGCCAGGCCGTCGCGCTGCGCGCCGCGGCCGCCCGCGTGGGAGCCGCCGTCAAGGCGCCCGCCCTCGCCCCGCCGCCCGCCGCTCCCCGTCCCCTGCCGCCCGGGCCGCTGGGC
The DNA here is from genome assembly GCF_049846985.1 of Streptomyces sp. DT190. Lineage (NCBI taxonomy): Bacteria > Bacillati > Actinomycetota > Actinomycetes > Kitasatosporales > Streptomycetaceae > Streptomyces > Streptomyces sp. DT190. Next base: position 185,008 of record NZ_JBNCNM010000013.1, read on the forward strand.
GTCCGGCTGCGCGGCGTGCGGTTCGACTACGGCGGACAGCCCGTGCTGGACGGCGTCGACCTGACCGTCCCGCCGGGCCGGACCCTCGCCCTGGTCGGTGTCTCGGGAGCCGGCAAGTCGACCTGCGCGCACCTGCTGGCCCGCTTCTGGGACCCCTCCCAGGGAGCGGTCCAGCTGGTCCCCGCGCACGGCGACCCCGTGGACATCCGGGAGGTGAGCGACCCCGAACTGCGGCGGGCGGTCGTCCTCGTGGGACAGGAGACACCCCTCTTCCACGGCACGCTCGCCGAGAACCTGCGGCTCGCCGCACCCGAAGCGGACGACGACCTGCTCGCCACGACGGCGCGCCGGTGCGGCGTCGACCGGATCGCCCGGATGGACACCCTCGTCGGCGAACGCGGCGCGACCCTTTCAGGAGGACAACGGGCCCGTATAGCCCTCGCCCGCGCGCTGCTGGTACGCCCGCGCGTCCTCGTCCTCGACGAGTCCACCGCCCACCTGGACAACACCGGCGACGCCCAGCTCGCCGCCGCGCTGCGGGAGGAGGGCCGCACCACGATCGTCATCGCCCACCGGCCTGCCACCATCCGCCGTGCCGACCGCATCGCCGTCCTCGAGCAGGGCCGCATCACGGAGGAGGGAACCTGGGAGGACCTCACCAGCCGCCCCGGCAGCGCGCTCAACCGCGTGCTCTCCATACCCTCCTGAGCCCGGTGACGACCAGCTGCTTGGCCGGAAATGCGCATGGCAGGCCGAGGCCCGGATCCGTCGCTTCACCGTCTGAAGCGGGTGCTCGAACCGTGGACGCGACTGCGCGACACCGGTCTCCGCCTCCGAATCGCTGACGGTACCTTCCACCGTCGCATGCCGCTTCAGCAGGGTATCAAGCAGTTTCCGGCTGTCGCCACGTTCTCGCCAAAGCGCCCACCGCACATCTCGTGGTCCTACGGATCGCCTCGATCTTCCTTTGGCTTTGCGCACAATGATCATCTATTACGGAGAACTTGAAGCGGCCACCGTGATGGTCAGGGTTGACTCAAAAGAGATGCCGGGGGCCGGCAGACGGCGGCGCTGCGATTTCTGGGTCCTTGAAGGTCGCCCGGTAGCGCCTCGTCGAGGCCGCTGCGGCAATGCTGCCGTCCGGCCGATCCGGCCGAATGGGCAGGCGGGTGGCCGTGCGGCCATGGACATCGGGTGGGGTGGTGCCCCGGGGTGTCGGGATGCCGCCCAACTTTCTTTCCGAGTTACGGGTTTGCCTGTGAAAGGGCGGGATACACGGCCTTCTTGGTGGGCTGCTGAACGGCCATCTTCCCGTCAACTTCGGGGGGTTGCCATCCTGTGACCCAACGTGAAAACTGTGAGCGCACTCGGTCGGGATGATCGTGTCGAAGCGCGTTCGTGACACGTGAATCGAAGGACAGGGAGTTCTGCGCAGGGCTGCTGCGCGGAGTAGTCACTGGGGGGACGTGGTGGTGTCTGCAAGGTGCCCTGGGCGCGTGTTGCCGGGCTGCGCACGTGCGGGCCTGTCCGCGGCTCGGCGGGCGTCCGGACCGCTCGGAACCGCCGCCCCGCCGCGCCTGTCCAGTCCTCAGTTCCGCTGACGCCCGGGCCGGAATGCCCTGAGAAGTGGCGAAGCCGGCCGTCCTCGGTGGGCCGACCCCGCTGAGCCGTGCCATGGTCCACCTGGCGCGGAGCGACAACCGCCTCGCAGCGCCTCACCCCGATGGCCGAACCCGTGACGGCCGGTGCTGCCCGCGGTCCGCCACCGCGCAGGTCGGTGGCCCACCGCCGGGCAGGCGCGCCCTCACCCAAGGAGAAACGGTGACAAGCACACAGCTGACCGGGGCCGAATCGCCGCTCGACGCGTTACCCGGGCGATGGCGGTCCTTACGCGACGCGGGCCCCGTGACGTACGACGAGGAGCGGCGGCAGTGGCACGTCGTGGACCACCTAGGCGTCTCGTCGGTCCTGTCCGACCCGGCGACGTACTCCTCCGACATGACGCCGATCGCCCCAACCCAGGAGGACTTCGAGGCGTTCACGCAAGGCAACTTCGTCGGCATGGACCCGCCCGAACACCGCAAGCTGCGCACCCTGGTGAGCCAGGCCTTCACCCCGCGCGTGATCCACGGACTCGCACCGCGCATCGAGGCCGTCTGCGCGCGGCTGTTCGACGGCGTCGCCGACCACGACCGCTTCGACCTGGTCGACACCCTCGCCTACCCCCTGCCGATCATCGTGATCGCCGAACTCCTCGGAATCCCCGCCGAGGACCACCGGCTGTTCCAGGAATGGGCGGCGACCCTCTTCGGCGGTGACCAGCTCGGCGACAGCCTGGACATGGCCGACCTGGAACGTGCGCTGGAGGCCATCGCCCCGACCGTGCGCGAGATGAACGGTTACGTGCTGGACCACATCCGGCACCGCCGCGCCCACCCCGGTGACGACCTGACGAGCCGGCTCCTCGCGGCCGAGGTGGACGGCACGCGACTGGCGGACCAGGAGATCGTCGGGTTCGTCGCCCTGCTGCTGGTCGCCGGGCACATCACCACCACCGCGCTGCTCGGCAACGCCGTGGTCGCCTTCGACCGGCACCCCGGCACGCTCACGGCGCTGCGGAGGGATCCGGACCGGGTGCCGGACGCCGTCGAGGAAGTCCTGCGCTGGCTGCCGCCCTTCCCCGAGCTGGGCCGGCGCACCACCCGGCCGGTGACGCTCGGCGGTCACGAGATCGCCGCCGACACGCTGCTGATGGTGCACCTGGGAGCCGCGAACCGCGACCCCTCCCGCTTCACCTCGCCGGACGTCTTCGACACGGCCCGCGACCCCAATCCTCACCTGACGTTCGGCCACGGCATCCACTTCTGTTTCGGCGCCCCATTGGCCCGGCTGGAAGCCCGCATCGCCCTGCAGATGATGATGGAACGTTTCTCCTCCATCGAGGTGCCCTCGTACGAGGACGTCACGTACCAGAACCCGGCCGTCATCGTCGGCGTACGCCACCTGCCGGTCGCCGTCACCCGGCCGTAGCACGTTCCACGCGCGCCTCCCGCACCGCTCACCCGCGGACCGGCCGCACTCTCCTCTCCACACCCGCTCACGCCAGGAGTCACCTCCCCATGCCGTACCCCACCGCCGCTCCGGCCGCCCACCGGCCGCCCACCTTCTCGCAGCAGGAGTTGAGCAGCCGCCTCGACTCCCTCGCGCGCGCCCACCGTGTGCCCGGCGCCCAACTGGCCGTGCACACCGGAAGCGACGTCCTCAGCGTGCACACCGGCACGGCCGACGCCCGGACGAACACCCCGTTCACTGCGGGGACGGCCGTCCCCCTGGGTTCCGTCACCAAGACCGCCACAGCCGCGGCCGCTCTGCTCCTCGCCGACGACGGAGACCTGGAACTGGACGATCCCGTCGCGGGCTTACTGCCAGAGTTAGCCGGGGGGATACCCGATGTGACGGTGCGGCACCTGCTGAGTCACACGGCCGGCCTGCCCACCGGGCCCGACTCCGACAGCGCCGCGGGCACCACCCCCGCCCGCTACCTCTCCGCGGTCTGCACCGCCCGGAACACCCTCTTCCCGCCGGGCACCGGATTCTCGTACTCCAACGCCGGCTACGTGGCCGCCGGCCGCATCCTGTCCGAAGTGACGGGCATGACCTGGCAGGAGGCGGTGACGGCGCTCGTCCTGGAGCCCCTGGGCATCGCGCCCGCCTTCCTCGGTGACGCCGCACCCGCACGGCCACTCGCCAGTGGCCACGCCCTCAACACGGCCACGGGCCTGGTGCGCCCGGCTCGGCAGAACCTCGCTCCGGTGGAGGCTCCGGCCGGAGCCCTGCTGGCGAGCGCCGAGGATCTGGCCGCTCTCGGCCGGGCCGTGATCGGCAGGTCCGCCGCGTTGCCGGCCGCCGTCGCCGATGCGATGCGATGCCCCGAACCGGCCGCCGACCCCGGTGCGCTGGCCGACGCCTGGGGCCTGGGCCTCGCCCTCTTCCGGCAGGACGGCCGGGTGTGGTGCGGCCACGACGGCAACGCCCAGGGCACCTCCTGCCATCTACGGGCGGACCCCGACAGCGGGATCGTCGTCGCCTTCACCGGCAACGCCGGCGCCGCCACCGCCCTGTGGCGCGACATCGCCGCGGAACTCGCCCGGGTCACCGGCATCCGCGTGCCCACCGCCCCGGCCGCCGGCACCCACCGCCGCGGACCGGCCGTGGCGCTCCCGGACTGCGCCGGGACGTACCGCAACGGGAGCACCGAGTACACGGTCAAGCTCGACGGGGACGGCAGGCCGACCCTGTCCGTCGACGGCGACTGCCCCATTCCGCTGGTGTGCTACCCGGACCTGTCCTGCGACCTGCTGGACCCGGCCACGGACCGGGTGGAACCGGGTGGCCGCTTCCATCGCGACCCCGACACCGGGGTCATCGACCGCCTGCAGGTCTCCGGACGCACGGCGCGCCGTACCGGCTCCGACTGACACAGGCGCCGCACCGGTGGCGGCCGGCCGCGCGAGGCCGCGCACACGTCGTCCGGCCGCGCGCCTCACCGCGCCGTCACATCACGCCGGATCCGCGCGATCCGACCACGCGCCGGACCGCATCGCCCGAGCGCGGGCCGAACCGCCCGGTCCGACCGCGCACGGCACCGGCACGGCCCGGCCGTGCCCCGCACCCGCTCCGTACGCGAGGACCCCGCTCCGCTCCGGTGCGCCCACGGGCCGCCCGGGAGCGGCGCGGCGCGTCCGTGCGCCGCCCCCACGCCCGAAGGACTGCACCCGATGACGGACCCGCACGCCCAGCGCCCCGCCACAGCCGGCCCCTCGGCGGCCGGCACCGTCCCCCCGACCCCCGACGGCGACGTCCACGGGCACCTGCCGCTCGGTGAGCTGTTCACCAGGCGGGTGAGGCACGATCCGCACGCCCCGGCGCTCACCGACGGCCGGCGCACCTGGTCGTACGGAGAGCTGGCCCGGCGGGCCGGCCGGCTCGCCGCCCACCTCTGCGCGAGTGGTGCCGGGCCGGAGCGGGCGGTGGCGCTGATCCTGCCCCGATCGATGGAACTGATCGCAGCGGAACTGGCGGTGGCACTCACGGGAGCGGCCTTCCTCCCCGTGGACCCCGGCTACCCGACCGAACGGCAGGCGCTGATGCTCGCCGACGCCGCGCCCGCCGTCGTCCTGGACGACACCGGACAGGTCCGCGCCCTGCTGGACGGTGAAGACGGGCTTGAGGGGGAGACCCTCCCCGTTCCCCGCAGAACACTCCTGGACCACCCGGCGTACGTCATCTTCACTTCGGGCTCCACCGGCACCCCCAAGGGCGTCACCGTCACCCACCGCGGCATCGCCGGTTTCGCAGCGGCGGCCGCCGAACGGTATGCCGTCGGCCCGGGCGACCGAGTCCTGCAGTTCTCCTCGCCCAGCTTCGACGCCTCCGTACTCGAGGTGTTCATCTCGGTGCTGTCCGGGGCCCTGCTCGTGGTCCCGCCGAACGGACCGTGGCTCGGTGAGGAACTCGCCGCCGTCCTGGACGAACAGCGCATCTCTCACGCCCTCATCCCGCCGGCCGCCCTCGCCACGCTGCCCGAACCGGCGGACGTCGGCGGCCTGCCCTCGTTGCGCACCCTGATCGTCGGGGCCGAGGCGTGCCCGGCCGCGCTCGTCGACCGCTGGGCATCCGGCCGTCGCATGATCAACTCCTACGGTCCGACCGAGGCCACCATCGTCGCCACCTGGACCGGACCGCTGGCCCCCGGCTCCGGGGCGCCCGGCATCGGCGGTCCGCTGCCCGGCGCCGAGGCCCACGTCCTGGACGCGGCCCTGCGCCCGGTGCCGCCCGGCGCCGAGGGTGAGCTGTTCGTAGCCGGTGACGGCCTGGCCCGCGGCTACCTGGGCCGCCCGGGTCTGACCGCGACGCGGTTCGTCGCCCACCCCTTCGGACCGCCCGGCGCCCGTCTGTACCGCACCGGCGACCGGGTACGCCGGCGGGCCGACGGCGAGCTGGAGTTCCTCGGCCGGGTGGACCGGCAGGTCAAGGTCCGCGGCTTCCGCATCGAGCCCGGCGAGATCGAAGCTGCGCTGCTGCGCGACCCGCACGTCCGCGAAGCCGTCGTCGTGGTCCGCGACACGGAACCCGCCCGCGGTCGCCTCATCGGCTACGTCACCGCCGCCGACCCCGCACACAGGCCCGAACCGGCCCGGCTGCGCGCCGCCCTCACCGCCTCCCTGCCGGTCCACATGGTGCCCTCGGCCGTCATCGTGCTGGACACGCTGCCGCTCACCCCGCAGCACAAGATCGACCTGCGGGCGCTGCCCGCCCCGGGCGGCGTGGCCGCAGAGCAGCACGTCGAACCGCGCACCGGCGAGGAAGACACCCTGGCCGCGATCTGGGCCGAGGTCCTCGGCGTCGGAACCGTCGGCGTCACCGACGACTTCTTCGACCTGGGCGGCGACTCGATTCTCGCGGCCCGCATCCTGACCCGCGTCCGGGAAGCACTCGGTGTCCGGCTCTCCCTGCGCGACGTGTTCACCGCGCGAACCGTCGCCACGCTCGCCACGCTTGCCGCGCCCACCGCCCGGCCGTGCGCCACCGCCCCGCCGGAGCCGATCCCCTCCGCCCCACGCACGCAGCCGGTCCCGCTCTCCGGCGCCCAGCGGCGCCTGTGGTTCCTCGACGACCTCGCCGACGGCGGCACCGAGTACAACACCGGTGTGGCGCTGCGGCTGGGCGGCCCCCTCGACACGACGGCCCTGGAACGCGCCCTGCACCGGCTCGCCGCACGCCACGACTCCCTGCGCACCACCTTCGCCACCGTCGACGGACAGGGTGTCCAACTCGTCTCCGATGAATCCGACTTGCCCCTGCGCACCACCGACGTCGGGCAGGTGCCCGGTGACCGGCGGGACCAGGCCGTCGAACGGCTGCTGACCGAGGAACTGCGCCGGCCCCACGACCTCACGACCGGGCCCCTGACACGGGCACTGCTCGTCCGCCGGGCACCCGAGGACCACGTCCTGCTGCTGGCTCAGCACCACATCGTCACCGACGGTTGGTCCGTCGGCGTCCTCACCCGGGACCTGGCGGCGCTCTACCGCGCCGAGGCCACGGGCGAACCCGACGGACTGTCCCGGCAGGACGTGCAGTACCCCGACTTCGCGCTGTGGGAGCGCGAGCGGCACACCGCCGACGCCCACGCCGACGACCTCGCCTACTGGAAGCGCCATCTGGCCGGCCTCCAGCAGCTCGACCTGCCCACCGACCGGCCGCGCCCCGCCGTGCGCACCACCGCGGGCGCCGCACACCGCGAGGAGCTGCCGCGCCACCTCGTGGACCGGCTGCGGCAACTTGCCGCGAGCCGCGACACGACCGTCTTCACGGTTCTCGCCGCGGCGGCGGCCGTGCTGTTCGCCCGCTGCTCCGGGCAGCGGGACGTGGCGTTCGGCACCATCACCAACGGGCGCGACCGCCGCGAACTGGAGGACGTGACGGGCTTCTTCGCGAACACCGTCGTGTTGCGCGGCGACGTCGACGACGCCGTCACCGTCGACCGGTTCCTGCAGACCATGCGCGGGACGGTGCTGGACGCGTTCGCCCATGACGGCGTGCCCTTCGACCGGGTGGTCGAAGAACTCGCCCCGCCGCGAGACCCCAGCCGCACCCCGCTGGTGCAGGCGCTCGTGGTCCAGCAGGCGGCACCCGCGCGGCCGCCGGTCGCCGCCGGGGTCCGCATCGAGGACCATCCGCTGCCCCGCCCGGCCGCCCGCTTCGACCTCGTGCTGGAGTTCGCGCCACGCGCGGACGGCGGGCAGGAGCTGACGGTCGAGTACAACACCGACCTGTTCGAGGCGGCGACCGCGGCCCGGATGGCCCGGCACCTGCGGCACCTGCTCGACGGCATGGCGGAGGCGCCGCAAAGGACGCTGGCCGACCTTCCGCTGCTCTCCGACGAGGAGCGGCGCGAGCTCCTGGACACCTGGAACCCGCCCGTGCCGCCCGGGGACCGGGCCGACGGCGCCACGCTGCCCGCGCTCTTCGAGGAGCAGGTGGCCCGCACTCCCCACCGGACGGCGGTGACCTGCGACGGGACCCGGCTCGACTACGCAGGGCTGAACCGGCGTGCCAACCGTCTCGCCCGGCTCCTGGCGGCGCGCGGCGCGGGACCGGAGTCGCTCGTGGCGCTGTGCCTGCCGCGCACCGCCGACCTGCTGCCCGTGCTGTGGGCCGTCCTGAAGTCGGGCGCCGGGTACCTGCCCGTCGACCCGGGCTACCCGGCCGAGCGCATCCGCTTCATGCTCGCCGACGCGGCCCCCGCCCTCGTCCTGGCCACCCGGGAAACGGCACATGCCCTCCCCGAGGACTGCGAGCCGCTCCTGCTGGAGGACGTGGCACCCCCCGCCGTCGGCACCTCGGACCAGGCTGAAGCCGACGCCCCGGATCCGGCCGATGCCGGCGCCGCCGACCTGACCGACGCCGAGCGGACCGGACCACTCGACCCGTCCCATCCCGCCTACGTCATCTACACATCGGGCTCCACCGGCCGGCCCAAGGGCGTCGTCGTCACCCACCGCAGCGTGGCCGCGCTCGCAGCCTGGGCCGGGGAGACGTTCGGTGCGCGCGGGTTCTCCCACGTCGTCGCCTCCACGTCCCTCAACTTCGACGTGTCCGTCTTCGAGTTGCTGTGCCCTCTGCTGGCCGGCGGCAGCGTCGAAGTGGTCACCGACCTCACCGCCCTCGCCGACCTCACCGCCTCCGCCGACGGCTCCCGCCCGCGCCGGGTCGGACTGATCAGCGGCGTGCCGTCCGCGCTGTCCCGCATCTTCGGCGACGACGGTGCCATCGAGGCGGACACCGTCGTCCTGGCCGGCGAGGCCCTGCCCGCCCGGACCGTCCGGGACATCCAGGACGCCATGCCCGCGGCCGAGGTGGCGAACATCTACGGCCCCACCGAGGCCACCGTCTACGCCACCGCCTGGTTCGCCGACGGCGCCCTCCCCGACCAGGCCCCTCCCATCGGCCGTCCCCTCGCCCGCACCCGTGCCTACGTGCTGGACCGGCTGCTGCGCCCCCAGCCGCCGGGCGTCACCGGCGAGCTGTACCTCGGTGGCGGCGGCCTCGCACGCGGTTACCTGCGCCGCCCCGGACTGACCGCCGCCCGCTTCGTCGCCGACCCGTTCGGCGCACCCGGGGAGCGCATGTACCGCACGGGTGACCTGGTGCGCTGGAGCACCCACGGCCAGCTCGAATACCTCGGCCGCGTCGACCAGCAGGTCAAGGTGCGGGGCTTCCGCATCGAACTCGGCGAGGTCGAGGAGGCCCTGCGCAGCTGCGCGGGCGTCACGGAGGCCGCCGCCACCGTCCGCGACGCCGACGGCCACCGCCGCCTGGCCGGCTACGTGGTCGCCGCCCCCGGCGCCCGGCTGGAGCCCGAGGCCGTGCGCCGCGAACTCGGGCGCACCCTGCCCGACTACATGGTCCCCTCGGCCGTCGTGGTGCTGCCCGCCCTGCCGCTCAACCCCAACGGCAAACTGGACCGCGGCCGGCTCCCCGATCCGGCACCGGCCGAACCCGCCGCTCGCCACGTCGCGCCCCGCACCCCCACCGAACGGACCCTCGCCGCCATCTGGGCCGCCGTCCTGCACGTGGAGCGGGTCGGAGCGGACGACAACTTCTTCGCCCTGGGCGGCGACTCCATCCTCAGCATCCAGGTCGTGGCCCAGGCCAGGCAGGCGGGCCTGACGGTCACCTCGCGGGACGTCTACCAGCACCAGACGGTCGCAGCCCTGGCCCGCCGCGCCGACGAGACGGACCGCCACCGGACCGCCGTCCCGTCCGCCCCCGTCGAGGCCACCGGGGCCGCGCCGCTGACACCCATCCAGCACTGGCTCTTCGACAGCGCCGGCCAGCGGGCGGGACACTTCGCCCAGACCCTCTCGCTGGAACTGCCCGTCGACGTCGAGGAAAGCGCGCTCCAGGCCGCCCTCGACGACGTGGTCGCCCACCACGACGCACTGCGCTCCCGCTTCCGCGCCGACGGCACGGGCGTACGGTGGCTGGTCGACGGTCCGGCCGTGCGCTGCCGCCTCACCCGTCACACCGGCCCGGACACCGACAGCCCGCACTCCGGCCCCTACGACCTGGGCCACGGCCCGCTGCTGCGCGCCGTCCTGCACGACCGGGGCGACGGTCGGCCGCCCGTGCTGCACCTGTCCGTCCACCACCTGGTCGTGGACGGGGTCTCCTGGCGTCTGCTCCTGGAAGACCTCGAACGCGCCTACCGCGCTCGCCGCGAGGGCCGGGACGGCGAGGCCGCGCTGCCCCGTAAGTCCTCCCCGCTGCGGCAGTGGGCCGAGCGCCTGGCCGCGCACACCGCCGCCGGTGGTTTCGACGACGAGCGGGCGTACTGGATCCGCGAGACCGAAGACGCCCGGGCGGCTCTGCCCGCGGACCGGGAGGGCACCGGCACCTACGCCTCCCAGCGCTCGGTGACGGTGCGGCTCGGCACCGATGACACCGAAACGCTGCTGCGGACGCTTCCCGAGACGTACCGCACCCAGGCCAACGACGTCCTGCTCGCCGCCCTCGGCCGGGTGCTGTGCGGCTGGAGCGGGCACGACCGGGTCCTGGTCGACGTCGAAGGGCACGGCCGTGAGGAGCTCTTCGCCGACGTCGACACCAGCCGCACCGTCGGCTGGTTCACCACCCGCCACCCCGTCGCCCTCGCCGTCCCGCCCCAGGCGCCCTGGGACAGCGTGCTCAAGCAGGTCAAGGAACACCTGCGCGCCGTGCCCCGGCACGGCATCGGCCACGGCGCCCTGACCCTGCCGGGCCGTGACGGCGCACCCCTCCCGGCCGCCGGCGCGCAGATCAGCTTCAACTACCTCGGCCGGTTCGGACTGTCCGACACCACCGAGGGCCTGTACCGCGGGCTGGTCCGCCCGCTGGAACTGGACGCCGACCCCTCGGCGACGCGCCCGCACGCACTGGAGGTCGTGGGGCGGCTGGACGGCGACGGCCTGGAGTTCACCTGGTTCTACTCCGACCAGGTGCACCGGCCGGAGACCGTCACCGAGCTGGCGGAACGCTACGCCGACGCGCTGGCCGGCCTCGCCCGGTACGCGGCCCGGCCCGGCACCGCCGGACGCACCCCCTCGGACTTCCCGCTGACCCGGCTCGACCAGACCCACGTCGACCGCATCGTGGGCGACGACCCCGCCGGTGTGGAGGACGTCCACCCCATGACGCCCACTCAGGCCGGCATGCTCTTCCACCGGCTCTCCCAGGACGACGGCGCCGTGTACTTCCAGCAGCTGACGTTCGTCCTCGACGGCGTGCCCGACCCGCGGGTGCTGGCGGACGCCTGGCAGCGGGTCTCGGACCGCACACCGGTGCTCCGCTCGCGCGTGGCGTGGCAGGACGTGCCGGAGCCGCTGCTCGTGGTGCAGCGCCGGGCGGCGGTGCCGGTGGAACTGTCCGACTGGCGTGGTCTGGCCGCCGCCGAACGGGACGAGCGGCTGCGCGACCTGCTCGTCCGCGACCGGGCCCGAGGCGTCGACCTGACCCGCGCACCGCTCCAGCGCCTGGTGCTGGCCCGGCTCTCCGACCGCGAGGTCCGCGTCGTGTGGTCCTTCGACCACCTGATCCTCGACGGCTGGAGCCTGTTCCAGGTCCTCTCCGACGTCTTCGCCAGCCACGCGGGACTGTCCGGCACGGCGCAGCTCGCGCTGCCCGAGCGCCGCCCGTTCCGTGACTACGTCGCCTGGCTGTCCGAGCGCGCCGACCGGGCCGGGGCCGAACGGCACTGGCGGGCCCGCCTGAACGGCCTGAGCGAGACGACACCGCTCCCGTTCGACCGCGAGCCCCGCGAGAGCCACCGCGCGCAGTCGACGGCGGCGGTGCGCGTCACCCTGCCCGAGCCCGCCACGAAAGCGCTGGCGGATCTGGCCAGGACGGCGGGCCTCACGATGAACACCCTCGTCCAGGGCGCCTGGGCGGTACTGCTGAGCCGTCAGGCGGGCCGTGCCGAGGCGGTCTTCGGCACCACCGTCTCCGGACGGCCCGACGAACTGCCCGGGGCCGACGCCATCACCGGCCTGTTCATCGCGACCCTGCCCGCCCGTGTGACCGTGCCCCGCGACGAGCCGCTGCTCACCTGGCTGGCCCGGCTCCAGCGGGAACAGAGCGAGGACCGGCGCCACGACCACGTGCCGTTGCACCGGATGACGGCGTACACCGAGCTGCCCGAGCGGGCCGCCCTCTTCGACAGCATCGTCGTGTTCGAGAACTACCCGGTCGACGACGGCCTCGCCACCGCGCACGGCCTGCGGCTGACCGGTCTGGACGGCATCGAGACCACCAACTACCCGCTGAGCCTGGTCGCCTACCCCGGCACGGAACTCGCCCTGCGCCTCGGCTACGACCCCGGCCTCTTCGACACCGCCACCGTCGAGCGGATGGCCGAGTACCTGACCGTCCTGCTGGAGGGCTTCGCCGCCACCCCGCGGCGCACTCCCGCACGCCTGCCCCTGCTGACGGCCGCCCGCCGTGAGCAGGTGCTCCACACCTGGAACGACACGGCCACCGGCACCCCGGCGGCGACGGCCGCGGACCTCTTCGCCGCGCAGGTGGAGCGCACCCCCGACGCCGTCGCGCTGCTGGCCGGCGCCGAACGGCTGACCTACCGCGAACTCGACGTGCGCGCCGCGGCCCTGGCCGGCCGGCTGGCAGGCCTCGGGGTGCGCCCGGAGGTCGCCGTCGGCGTGCTGATGGACCGCTCGGCCGCCCTCGTCGTCACCCAGCTCGCCCTCGCCCGCCTCGGCGGCGTGTACGTCCCGCTCGACGGCCGGGCCCCCCGTGAACGGCAGCGCACGATGCTCGCGGAGGCCGGCGCCGGCCTGCTGCTCACGGACACCGAGTGGCACGAGACGGCCGCGGACCTTCTCCCGGAAGGACGCGTGCTGCGCCCGGGCGAGGACACCGCCACGACCGCGGACCCCACCACCGTGCCGCGCGTGGACCCGGACAACGTCCAGTACCTCATGTTCACCTCCGGATCGACCGGCACCCCCAAGGGCGTGGCCGCGCGGCAACGGGACGTCGCCGCGCTCGCCCTCGACCGTGCCTTCACCGGCCACGACCGCGTCCTGGTGCACTCCCCGCACGCCTTCGACGCCTCCACCTACGAACTGTGGGTGCCGCTGCTGCGCGGGGGCACCGCCGTTCTCGCCCCTCCGGGGGACCTGGACGCCGCCGCCGTCCGTCACGCGATCGGCGAACAGGGCGTGACCTGCCTGTTCCTGACGGTCGGCCTGTTCCGCCTGCTCGCCCAGGAGGACCCCGCCTGCCTGCGCGGCGCCCGGGAGGTGTGGACGGGCGGCGAAGCCGTGCCCGGCGCCGCCGTACGGCGCGTGCTGGAGGCCTGCCCCGACCTCACCGTCGTCGACGTCTACGGCCCGACCGAGACCACCACCTTCGCCACCCGCCAGTCCTTCCACGCCGGTGACTCGCTGCCCGTGACCCTTCCCATCGGCCGCCCCCTCGACGACACCCGCGGCTACGTCCTGGACGGCGCGCTCCAGCCGCAACCGCCCGGGGTGCCGGGGGAGTTGTACCTCGCCGGCGCCGGCCTGGCCCGCGGCTACGCCGGGCGCCCCGGCGCCACCGCGGCCCGCTACCTGGCCGACCCCTACGGGCCGCCCGGCGGGCGGATGTACCGCACCGGCGACCTCGTGCGCTGGAGCGCCGACGGCGAACTGCACTTCGTGGGACGCGTCGACGACCAGATCAAGATCCGTGGCTTCCGCGTCGAACCCGCCGAGATCGAGGCCCGGCTCACGGCCCACCCGGCGATCGCCGAGGCGGTGGTGTCGGTGTCACGGCACGAGGGGCGCAAACGCCTGGTCGCCCACCTGGTGCCGGGCCCCGGCGCGGCCGTGCCGCGGGCGGTCGAACTGCGCGCCCACGTGGCCGCTGAACTGCCCGACTACATGGTCCCGGCCGCGTTCGTCACCGTGGCCGAGCTGCCCCTGACCGCGAACGGCAAGGTCGACCGGCGCAGGCTGCCCGAACCCGAGTGGTCGGCGGCGGCCGACACCGTCCACCGTGCGCCGCGCACCGAGGCCGAGCGGGTGCTCGCCGGCATCTGGGCCGAGCTGCTCGGCGTGGACCGCGTCGGCCTCGACGACCACTTCTTCATGCTGGGCGGCGATTCGATCGTCAGCATCCAGGTCGTCTCCCGTGCCCGCACCGCCGGGCTCGCCCTGACCCCGAGGGACCTGTTCCGCCACCCCACGCTCGCCGATCTGGCCGCCGCCGCGACCGGCACCGGCGCGGCCGTCGCGGGCACCGGCCCGGTCTCCGGGGAGGTCGCGCTCACTGCCATCCAGCACTGGTTCCTCGACGCCGAGCCGCCGCGCCCGGAGTACTTCAACCAGTCGGTGGTCGTGGAGACCGGCGAGGACGTCGACCCCCGTGCGCTGAACACCGCCCTGGCCGCGCTGTGGACCCACCACGACGCTTTGCGGGCCCGCTTCACCCGCGCCGCGGACGGCACCTGGCGCCAGGAGTACTCCGCCGCGGACGCCGACCTGCCGGAGCTGCTGCGGGTGCACGACCTGAGCGGTCACGACGCGCAGGCCGCCTCGGAGGCCGAGGCTCGCCTCACCCACGAGGCACACACCGGCTTCCGCCTGGACACCGGGCCGCTGATCGCCGCGCGCCTCTTCACCGGCGACAGTCGGCCCCCGCGCCTGCTGCTGACCGCCCATCACCTGATCGTCGACGGCGTCTCCTGGCGCGTCCTGCTCGAGGACCTGGAGACCGCCTACCGGCAGGCCCGGGCCGGTGAACCGGTGCGGCTGCCGCAGCGCACCACGTCCGTGCGGGAATGGGCGCGGCGGCTCACCGCCCGCACCGGCGAGGCGGACCTCGCCGCGCAGCGCGCCCACTGGGCGGACGTCTCGCGGCACTGCGCCGAACCGCTGCCGGTGGACCTCGACGGCGGCAACACCGTCGCCGACCTGCGCGCCGTGACCGTACGCCTGGACCGGCGGCGCACCGAGGACCTCCTGCGCAAGGTCCCCGGCGTGTACCGCACCCGCGTCGACGACGTCCTGCTGACCGCTCTCGGCCGCGTCCTGGCGGACTGGACCGGGCGCCGCACCGTCGCGGTGGCGCTGGAGGGGCACGGCCGCGAGGATCAGCTCTTCGACGACCTCGACCTGTCCCGCACGGTCGGCTGGTTCACCAGTCTCTTCCCGGTGGCCCTGGATCTGCCGCGGGGCGACTGGGGCACCGCGCTGAAAGCCGTGAAGGAACAACTGCGGGCCGTACCCGACCGGGGAATCGGCTACGGCGCCCTGCGCCACCTCGCGGGCGACGAACGGCTCGCCGCCGCGCCGCTGCCCGGCATCAGCTTCAACTACCTGGGCCGGTTCGACTGGTCCGCCGCCGACGCCGAGCTGGTCCGGGCCGTGCCCGGCGGCCTGGACGGCGCGGAGGACCCTGCGGCGCCCCGTCCGCACCTGCTGGACGTGGTGGCCCGTGTCGAGGACGACCACCTGGAGATCACCTGGCACTACAGCGGCGCCCGCCACCGCGAGGAGACCGTCGCGGCCCTCGCCGAGGGCATGCTGCGCTCGCTGGAGGAGATCGTCGCGCACTGCGCCACCCCCGGGGCCGGCGGCCGTACCCCCTCCGACTTCCCGCTGGCCCGGCTCGACCAGGCGGCCGTGGACCGGGTCGTGGGCGACGGCCGCGGCGTCGAGGACGTGTACCCGCTGACCCCGATGCAGGCGGGCATGCTGTTCCACAGCCTCCTGGACCCGCAGGGCCGCACCTACGTCAACCAGGTGCAGGTCGTCCTGCACGGCGTCACCGACCCGCACGCCCTGGCCGCTGCCTGGCAGGACACGGCCGACCACAACGCCATCCTGCGCACCCGCCTGGTGTGGCAGGAGACCGCCGAACCCCTCCAGGTGGTCGAGCGGCGGGCGGCCGTGCCGGTCACCCACCACGACTGGACCGGCCGGCCCGCCGAGCGGTGCGCGCGCGATACCGAAGCGCTGCTGGCCGTCGATCGCGAGGCCGGCATCGATCTCGGCGCGGCCCCGCTGATGCGGCTCGCGCTGATCCAGCTGGCACCGGACCGGGTGCGCATGGTGTGGACGTTCCACCATGTGCTGCTCGACGGCTGGAGCGCGGCCCAGGTCTTCGACGAGGTGTGCGAGCGGTACGCGGCCCGGACCGCCGGCCGCCGCCCGCAGGTGCCCGACCGGCCCCCCTTCGCCCGCTACCTTCAGTGGCTGACCGCCCAGGACACCGCCCGGGCCGAACAGCACTGGCGCGAGACCCTCGCCGGATTCGCCGTGCCCACCGAACTGCCCCGCGACCGGCGCCCCGCCGAAGCCCACCGCGCGTCCTCGTCGGGCACGGTGCGGGTGACCCTCGGCACGGAGGTGTCGGCACGGCTGCGGGACACCGCCCAGCGGGCCGGACTGACCGTCAACACCGTGCTCCAGGGCGCCTGGGGGCTACTGCTGCACCACTACGGCGGCGGTGACGACCTGGTGTTCGGCACGACCGTGTCCGGCCGCCCGGCCGAACTGCCCGGCGTGACCTCCATGGTGGGCCTGTTCATCAACACCCTGCCCACCCGGCTGCGCATCGACCGGGACCGCCCCCTGCTGGAGTGGCTGCGCGAGGTGCAGGCCGCCCAGTCGGAGTCCCGGCGCCACGACTTCGTGTCCCTCGCCCAGTTGCAGACGTGGAGCGAGGTGCCCGGCGGCACCGGCCTGTTCGACAGCATCGTCGTCTTCGAGAACTACCCGTTCGACGCGGGCGCCCTGGCCCGGCACGGACTCGCCGTCGAGCAGGAACGCGACGTCGAGCCGACCAGCTACGCGCTCAGCGTGGTCGTCGCCCCCGGCGACGACGTCACCATGAGCCTCGACTACGACCCGGCCGCCTTCGACGCGGCCACCGTCGAGGGGATCGGTGCGAGCCTGCGCACCCTCCTGACGCAACTCGCCGCCGACGCCGACCGGCCCCTGGCCGACCTCACCCCGCTCACCCCGGCCGTCGGGCGCCGCCTGCTGGAGCGCCTCGCCGGACCGGGCGCGCGGCTCCCGCGGCGCACCCTCCCGGACGCCTTCGCGGCCCAGGCCGCCCGCACCCCCGACGCACCCGCCGTCAGCTCCGCCGCCGACCACCTCACCTACCGGCAGCTCGACGAGCGCGCCAACCGGCTCGCCCGCCTGCTGATCGACGCCGGAGCCGGCCCGGAGCGGTTCGTCGCCCTGGCCCTGCCCCGCACCGCCGACCTGATCGTGGCGCTCCTGGCGGTCCTCAAGAGCGGCGCCGCCTACCTGCCCGTCGACCCCGGCTACCCGGCCGAGCGCATAGCGTTCCTCTTCGAGGACGTCCGCCCCGACGCGGTCATCACCAGCGCGGAGACCTCCGCGCGGCTGCCGGACGGCCCGTACACGCGGATCGCCCTGGATGACCCGGCGTGCGCGGCCCGGCTGGCCGCCGCGTCCGCCGCACCCGTCGGCGACGGCGAGCGGCGTGCCCGGCTGCTGCCCGACCACCCGGCCTACGTCATCCACACCTCCGGCTCCACCGGCCGGCCCAAGGGCGTCGTCGTCGCGCACGCCTCGGTGGTGGCGCTGACCGAGTGGGCCGCCGCCGAGTTCACCGGCCGCGGACTCGCGCACGTGGTGGCGTCCACCTCGCTCAACTTCGACGTGTCGGTGTTCGAGATCATCTCGCCGCTGCTGGCGGGCGGCCGGGTGGAGGTCGTCCGCGACCTGCTGGCCCTCGCCGAGCGGCCCGAGCCGTGGCGGGCGGGGCTGCTCAGCGCCGTGCCCTCCGCCCTGGGCCGGCTGCTGGCCGAGGACACCGTGCACGTCGGTGCCGACACCGTCGTCCTGGCCGGGGAGGCCCTGCCCGCCCGTGCCGTCCGGCAGGTGCGCGAGGCGATCCCCGGCTGCCGCGTGCTCAACATCTACGGCCCCACCGAGGCCACCGTCTACGCCACCGCCTTCACCTGCGACCCGGCCGACCCCGACCGCGTCCCGCCCATCGGCCGGCCCGTCGGTGGCGCCCGTGCCTACGTCCTGGACGCCCGCATGCGCCCCGTGCCCGTCGGGGCGCCTGGCGAGCTCTACCTCGCCGGGACCGGCGTGGCCCGCGGCTACCTCAACCGGCCCGGCCTGACCGCCGGCCGTTTCCTCGCCGACCCCTTCGGGCCGCCCGGCAGCCGCATGTACCGCACCGGCGACCTGGTCCGCTGGACCGCCGACGGCGACCTGCTGTACCTGGGCCGCAGCGACGACCAGGTCAAGGTGCGCGGCTTCCGCATCGAACTCGGCGAGCTGGAGGCCGCGCTGGCCCGGCACCCGCGGGTCGCCGCGTCCGCCGCCCGCGTGGTCGAGCACGACGGCCACAAGCGCCTCGTCGGCTACGCCGTGCCGCGCGACGGCGACCTGCCGGCGCCGGCCGAGCTGCGGGAGTTCCTCGCTCGCACCCTGCCCGACCACCTGGTCCCGGCGGCCGTGGTCTCCCTGGAGCGGCTGCCGCTGGGCGCCACCGGCAAACTGGACCGGCGCGCCCTGCCCGAACCGGTGTGGTCCGCGGCCCCCGCCACGCGGGACTCCCGGCCGCCGCGCACCGCCACCGAGCGGACCCTCGCCGCGATCTGGGCCCAGGTGCTGGGCGTGCCCGACGTGGGCGCCACCGACAACTACTTCGCGCTCGGCGGAGACTCCATCCTCGGCATCCAGATCGTCTCCGCGGCCCGCCGGGCCGGACTGACCCTGACACCCCGTCACCTCTTCGCCCACCAGACGATCGCCGAACTCGCCGCCGCGGTCGACGCCTCACCCGCCGGCCCGGCCACCCCCACCGCCGACCAGGGCCCGGTCATCGGGGACGTCCCCCTCACCCCCGTACAGCACTGGCTGTTCGACACCCTCACCGGCGACCCGGCCCGCTTCACGCAGGCGGTTTCCTACGAGGTGGCGCCCGACACCGACGAGACACTGCTGCGCGCCGCCCTCGCGGCGGTACTGGAGCAGCACGACGCGCTGCGCACGCGGTACGAGCACACGGGCGACGGCCGGTGGCAGCAACTGGGCACCCCGCCGGGCGCCGCACCGCACCTGGAGGTGCACCGCGCCCCGGAGGAACCGGCCGCCGTGGCCGCCGCTCTCGGCTCGGGGTTCGACCTGACCGGCGGGCCGCTGCTGAAGGCCGCTCTCTGCCGGCGGGACGGCGACCTGCCGCCCGTCCTGCTGCTGGCCGCCCACCACCTGGTCGTCGACGCGGTGTCCTGGCGGGTGATCCTCGAAGACCTCGACACCGCCTACCGGGCGCTCCTGGCCGGGGCAATGCCCGACCTGGGCGCGAAGACGACCTCGTTCCGCGACTGGGCCCGGCACCTGGCCGCGCGCACCGCCGACGGCGGCTTCGACGACGAGGTCGCCCACTGGAGCGCGCTGCGGCCGACCGACCTGCCGGCCGACCTCCCGGGCGGCAACACCGCCGCCGACGAGGAGACCGTGACGGTCAGCCTCGGCGCCGAGGAGACCGAGCGCCTGCTGAAGGAGGTCCCCGACGCCTACCGCACCCGCGTCAACGACGTCCTGCTGTGCGCGCTCGGCCGGGTCCTCGCCCGCTGGACGGGCCAGGACCGGGTGGTCGTCGCGCTGGAGGGGCACGGCCGCGAGGACCTCTTCGACGGCGTCGACCTGTCCCGCACCGTCGGCTGGTTCACCACCATGTTCCCCGTCGGCCTCGACGTGCCCCGCGACGCCGGCCTCGGCACCGCGCTGAAGACCGTCAAGGAGAACCTGCGGGCCGTCCCGCGCGGGGGAGTGGGCTACGGCGCGCTGCGGCACCTGCACCCGTCGCGACCCGAACTGCCCGACCTGCCGCAGGTGGGCTTCAACTACCTCGGGCAGCAGGACCTCAGCGCCACCGGAGACGGTCTGCTGCGGGCGCCCCACGAGGGCCTCACCGGCGGCATGGACCGCTCGGCGGACCGGCCCAACCTCATCGACGTGCTCGGCCGGGTCACCGACAAGCGGCTGGAGTTCACCTGGTCGTACTCCCGCTCGGTGCACCGCCCGGAGACCGTCGCCCGCCTCGCCGAGGAGACGGCGGAGGAACTGCGCCGGATCGTCCGGCACTGCGCCGAGCCCGGCGCGGGCGGCCGGACACCGTCCGACTTCCCACTGGCCGCCCTGGACCAGGCCGCGGTCGACCGGCTCGTCGGCGACGGCCGGGACGTGACGGACGTCTACCCGCTCACCCCCACCCAGACCGGCATGGTCGTGCACGGCATGGACGAGCCCGGCGAGGGCCTGTACGTCGAGCAGATCACCTTCGTCGCCGACGGCGTGCGCGACCCCGCGCTGCTCGCGGACGCATGGCAGCACGTCGTGGACGCCACGCCCGTGCTGCGCACCGCCGTCGCCCTCACCGGGGTCCCGGCGCCGCTGCAGACCGTGCACCGCCGCGTCCCGCTGCCCGTCACCCGGCTCGACTGGAGCGACCTCGATCCGGCACGGCAGGCAAGCGCACTGCGCGGACTGCTCGACGAGGACAAGGCCCGCGGCATCGACCTGCACCGCCCGCCGCTGCTGCGCGTCACCCTGATCCGGCTCGGCGCGGACGAGGTGCGCGTGGTGTGGACCTTCCACCACGTCCTGCTGGACGGCTGGAGCGTCTTCCACGTGCTGTCGGACGTGCTCCAGGCGCATGCCGCGCTCGCCGCCGGGACCGAGCCGCGACTGCCTCGGCGGCGGCCCTTCGCCGACTACGCCGCCTGGCTGGCCGGCCGCGACACCGCCACCGCCGAGGAGCACTGGAAGGCCGCCCTCGCCGGATACGCGGCGCCGACCCCGCTGCCGTACGACCGCAGGCCCGCCCCGGGCGCCGCCGCTCGGTCGGGCACCTGGCTGTCCCAGCGGCTCGACGCGGACGGCACCGCCCGGCTGACCGACTTCGCGCGCCGCCACCGGCTCACCCTCAACACCCTCGTCCAGGGCGCCTGGGCGCTGCTGCTGGCGCGCGCCGGGGGCGGTCGGGAGGTGTGCTTCGGCACCACGGTCTCCGGCCGGCCCGCCGACCTGCCCGGCGCGGACACCATCACCGGCCTGTTCATCACCACCCTGCCCGCGCGGGTCACCGTGGACGAGTCCGCGCCGTGCACCGCCTGGCTTCGGGAGGTGCAGGCCGCCCGCGCCGAGGACCGGCGCTTCGACCACGTGCCGCTGACGGACCTGCACCAGTGGAGCGAACTGCCGCCGGGCACGCCCTTGTTCGACAGCCTGCTGGTGTTCGAGAACTATCCGGTCGGTGACGCCACCGCCGGTGCGCACGGCGTGCGCGTGCACGGCCTCGACGCCCGCGAGGCGACCAACTACCCGCTCACCGTGGTGATCTCGCCCGGCGACGAACTGACCGTGGAACTCGGTTACGACCCGCGGTACTTCGACGAGACCACCGCCGAAGCCCTGGCCGCCCGCCTGGCGCACGCCCTGACCGCCCTGGCCGCGTCCGGCGACGAAACACCGCTGCACACGGTGGACGTCCTGCCGCCCGCCGAACGCCACCGGCTGCTGCACGGCCCGGCCCGCCCGCGCCTGGCACCGCCGCCCCCGGCGACGCTGCCCACGCTGATCGAGGCCGCCGCCGACCGGTGGCCGGACCGACTCGCCCTCGAAACGGGGGAGTCGACGCTCACCTTCGCCGAGGCGGAGGCCCGCGCCAACCTGCTGGCCCACCGGCTCATCGCGCGCGGCGCGGGGCCCGGCGACCTGGTCGCGCTGGTCCTGCCACGCTCGGCGGACATGGTCCTCGCCCAGCTCGCCGTGGCCAAGGCGGGCGCCGCGTTCCTCCCGGTGGACCCCGGTTACCCGGCCGAGCGGGTCCAGCTGATGCTGCGTGACGCGCGGCCCGCCGTCACCCTGACCGCCGAGGAGGTCGCCGGCCTGCTCGCCGCACCGCCCGACGGCACGCCCGGCCACCGGCCCGCCGACCCCGACCGCGTCCGCCCGCTGCACCTGGACGACCCGGCGTACGTCATCTACACCTCCGGCTCCACCGGCACCCCCAAGGGCGTCGTCGTCACCCACCGGGGACTGGCCGCGTTCGCCGCCGCCGAGGCCGCGCACTACCAGGTCGGCGAAGGGGACCGGGTCCTGGCCTTCGCCACGCCCAGCTTCGACGCCTCGGTGCTGGAGTTGTGCATGTCCCTGCCGCACGGCGCGGCCCTCGTCGTACCGCCGGCCGGCCCGCTGCTCGGCGCCGACCTGGCCGGCGTCCTGCGCGACGCGCGCATCACGCACACCCTGCTGCCGCCCGCCGCGCTCGCCACCCTCCCGCCGGACACCCCCGGCACCCTGCCCGACCTGCACACCCTGATCGTCGGCGCGGACGCCTGCCGGGCCGAGCTGGTCGCCCGGTGGGCACCGCACCACCGCATGGTCAACTCCTACGGACCCACCGAGGCAACCGTCGTCGCCACCTGGTCCGACCCGCTCGTCCCGGACGGGGAGGCACCGCCCATCGGCCGCGCCCTGCCCGCCACCGCCGCCTACGTCCTCGACGCGCGCCTGCGCCCCGTCCCCGACGGTGTCCCCGGCGACCTGTGGCTGGCCGGACCGGCCCTGGCCCGCGGCTACCTGGGCCGTCCCGGACTGACGGCGACCCGCTTCACCGCCGACCCGTTCGGGCCGCCCGGCAGCCGCATGTACCGCACCGGCGACCTGGTCCGCCGCGACGCCCGCGGTGAACTGCACTACCTCGGCCGCACCGACCACCAGCTCAAACTGCGCGGCCACCGCATCGAGGCCGGTGAGGTCGAGGCCACCCTGGTGCGCCACCCGGCCGTCCTGGACGCCGTGGTGAGCGTGCGGGAGGACGAACCGGGGCTGCCGCGCCTGGTGGCCCACGTGCTCGCCGTCCCCGGCGTCGAACCGCCCACCGGCGCCGACCTGCGGGCCCTCGCCGCCCGCACCCTGCCCGGCCCGATGGTGCCCTCGGCGTTCGTGGTCATGGACCGCTTCCCGCTCACGGAGAACGGCAAGACCGACCGCGCCGCCCTGCCCGTCCCCGTCCCGGAGACCCGGGAGCCCGACGCGGGGTACGTAGCGCCGCGCACGCCCACCGAGGAGGCCGTCGCCGCCCTGTGGGAGGAGGCGCTGGACACCACCGTGGGCGCCGAAGACGACTTCTTCGCCCTGGGCGGCGACTCCCTGCGCGCCCTGCTCATCGCCTCCCGCGCCAACGACGTCTTCGGCGTGAGCCTCACGCCCCGCGACGTCCTGGTGGGCCGCACCGTCGCCGCCCTGGCGGACCTGGTGGAGGAACAGGTGCTGAGCGAACTCGAAGACGCCGCACGCGGCGACAGCGACCACGACGAACGGTGAGGACCGGACGACCATGACGTCTTCGAAGCGAAACCGTGCCGAGGCCCTCCCGCAGGACCTCCAGGAAGCACTCCGCCGCCGGCTGGCCGGACGGGCGGGGGCGGGCGCCCCCGGTGCCGCCCGGCAGGCCATCCCGCGCGCCGACCGCACCCGGCCGCTGCCGCTGTCCTTCGCCCAGCAGCGCCTGTGGTTCCTGGACCGGCTGCGCCCCGGCGACCCGCGCTACAACAGCGCCGTCGCGCTGCGCCTCACCGGCGCCCTCGACCACACCGCCCTGTCCGCCGCACTGGAGCACGTGGTGGCGCGACACGAGGCGCTGCGCACCACCTTCCAGGAGCACGACGGCACCCCCGCGCAGACCGTCCACCCGGCCGGGCCGCTCCCGCTGCCCGTGCACGACCTCACGGGGGAGGCCGGCGCCGACCCGGAGGCCGCGCTGCTGGCCGAGTACGAGCGGCCCTTCGACCTGGAGACCGGGCCGCTGCTGCGCGCTCTGCTCCTGCGGGAGGCTCCCGACACCCACATCCTGCTGCTGACGGCCCATCACATCGTCACCGACGGCTGGTCCATGGGTGTCCTGCTGGACGAACTGTGCACCGCCTACGACGCCCTCGCCCGAGGCACGCGGCCCGCACTGGCGCCGGTGGCCACGCAGTACCCGGACTTCGCCGTCTGGCAGCGCGAGCAGCTCTCCGGCACCCGGCTGGAGCGTCAGCTGGCGCACTGGAAGGAGAGACTCTCGGGAGCGGTCGCCCCCGAACTCCCGCTGGACCGGCCGCGCCGCGCAGAGGAGTCCGGCGCCGGCGCGGTGCACACCTTCACCGTCCCGGCGGCCACCACGGCCCGGCTGAAGCAACTCGCGGCCGAGCAGCACACGACCCTGTTCACCGCCCTGGTCGCCGCCTGCCAGACCCTGCTGGCCCGCTGGTCCGGCCAGGACGACATCACCGTCGGCTCGCTCACCCCCGGGCGCGGACGGACCGACCTGGAGCGGGTTGTCGGGTTCTTCGTCAACACCGTCGCACTGCGCACCCGTGTCGAGACGAGCGGCACCTTCCGGCACCTGCTCACCGCCGCCGCCGACACCGTCAACGACGCCTTCGCGCACGGCGACACGCCGTTCGAACGGCTGGTGGAGGCCGTCGGCGCGACCCGCGAGGCGGGCCGCAACCCGCTGTTCGACGTGATGGTCCTGCTGCACCCGGCGCCGCCCACCGCACCCGACCCGCACGGCCTGACCGCCTCCCCGGTCGCCGTGCCCCGGCGGGCCGCCACCTTCGACCTCAGCGTCGAGTTCGTGCCCGACGGCGACGGGCTGACGGGCCTGCTGGAGTACCGCACCGACCTGTTCGACGCGGCCACCGCCGAACGCATGGCGGACCAGCTGCTGCGCACCCTGGACGGCGCCGCCGCCGATCCCGACCGGCCCCTCGGCGCCCTGCCGCTCCTCACGCCCGAGCAGGAGCGACAGGTGACACGGGACTGGAACGGCACCGCGCGCCCGGTGCCCGAGGAGACCCTGCCCGAGCTGTTCGCCCGGCAGGCGGCCCGCACTCCGCACGCCACCGCCCTCGTCGCCGGGGAGGTCCGCCTCGACTACGCGACGCTCGACGCCCGCGCCGACCGCCTGGCCCGCCACCTGGCGGCGCGGGGAGCCGGACCCGAGCGCCTGGTCGCCCTGCGACTGCCGCGCACCGCCGACATGATCGTGGCGATTCTCGCCGTCTGGAAGGCCGGCGCCGGCTACCTGCCCCTGGACCCCGCGCTGCCGGAGGACCGGGTGCGGTTCCTGCTGGACGACGCGCGGCCCGCGCTGGTGCTGGACGAGGCCGCACTGCGGGAGGCCGGGGACGCCACCGGTGGCCCGCTCGCCCCACCGCACCCCGACACCACCGCCTACGTCATCCACACCTCCGGCTCCACCGGCCGCCCCAAAGGCGTGGCCGTCACGCACCGGTCAGCGGCGAACCTCCTGGCGGGCCACCGCGAGGGCTTCGTCGCCGAGGCGGGCGGCGGGCCGCTGCGGGTGGCGCTGACGGCGTCGTTCTCCTTCGACACCTCGCTGGAGGGCGTGCTGCTGATGGCCGACGGCCATCCGCTGCACCTGGTCGACGAGTCGACCCGGCTGGACGCCGCCGCGCTGGTCGAGTACGTCGTCGAACACCGCATCGACTTCCTCGACCTCACCCCCACCTACCTGCGGCAGCTGCTGCCCGCCGGGCTGCTCGACGACCCGCGCCACCACCCGCGGGTCCTCATGCTCGGTGGCGAGGCCGTGGGGCCCGCCCTGTGGCGTGACCTGGCCGCGCGGCGGGACGTGGCCGCGTACAACTTCTACGGCCCCACCGAGTGCACCGTCGACGCGCTGGCCTGCCGCATCGAGGGCGACGGCCGGCCGACCGTGGGTCGGCCGCTGGCCAACGTGCGCGCCTACGTCCTCGACGACCGGCTGCGGCCCGTGCCGCCCGGCGTCGGCGGAGAGCTGTACCTGGCCGGTGTGCAACTGGCGCGCGGTTACGGCGGGCGGCCGGGGCTGACGGCCGCCCGGTTCCTGCCCGACCCCTTCGGCCCGCCCGGCGCCCGCATGTACCGCACCGGCGACCTGGCCCGCTGGACCACCGACGGACGCCTGGACTACCTCGGGCGCGCCGACGACCAGGTCAAGGTGCGCGGCCACCGCATCGAGCCCGGCGAGGTCGAAGCGGCCCTGACCGACCTGCCCGAGGTCGCCGCCGCCGCGGTCGTCGCCGTCACCGATCCGCACGGCCACGTCCGGCTCGCCGCCTACCTCGTCCCCGCCGACGGCGACGCGCCGCCCGCCGCGGGCGACGTACGGGCGGCCGTACGGCGGGTGCTGCCGGACCACATGGTGCCCTCCTCCTTCACCGTCCTCGACGCCCTGCCGATGACGGTCAGCGGCAAGGTCGACCGGCGTGCCCTGCCCGCCCCCGACGTCGAAGGCGGCGGTCGGGAGCGGGAGTCCGTCGCCCCGCGCACCCCCGAGGAGGAGACCCTCGCCCGTATCTGGGCCGAGGTGCTGGGAGCGCGCCGGGTCGGCGTGACGGAGAACTTCTTCGAGCTGGGCGGCGACTCCATCCTCAGCATCCAGGCCGTCTCCCGCGCCCGCGCGGCCGGGCTGCACCTGACCTCACGGGACGTCTTCCGCCACCAGACCGTCGCCGACCTCGCCGCCGCCGCGTCCGCGCGCACCGCGCGGGTACCCGCCCCCCGGCGCCCGGCCGAGCGGGGACCGGCACCGCTGACCCCCGTACAGGAGTGGTTCCTCGCCACCCACGGCCCGCTGCGGCACTTCAGCATGTCGCTGCTGCTGGACCTGCCCCACGACCTGGACGAGCCGGCCCTGGAGCGCGCCCTGGAGGCGCTGGCCGCCCATCATCCGGCGCTGCGCACCCGCTTCGCCCGCGCGGGGGACACCTGGCTCCAGCACCCCGGCGAGGGACCGGCCACCGGCCTGCTCACCCGCCACGACCTCTCCCACGCCGCAGACCCGGCGGCAGAGCGCGAACAGGCCGCCGGGGCCGCCCGCGCCGCACTCGACCCGGAGACCGGCGCCCTGCTGCGCGCCGCCCTGCTGACCCGATCCGGTGAGCGCCCCCAACTCTTGGTCACGGCACACCACCTGGCGGTGGACAGCGTCTCCTGGCGCATCCTGCTCACCGACCTCGCCGAGGCCTACCGGCAGGCGAACCGGGGCGAGACGGTCCGGCTGGAGGCCGTCCCCACCCCGTTCACCGACTGGGCCGCGCACCTCACGCGCCGGGTGCGCGCCGGTGACCTCGACGCCGACCTGCCGCACTGGACGGCCGAGGCCGCCGAGCCCCGTACGCCACTGCCCGTGGACCGCCCGGGCACCCCGTCGGCCGGCTCGGTGCGCACCCTCGGCACCCGCGTGGACCGCGCCACCACCGAGGCCCTGCTGCGCCGGGTGCCCGCGGTCTACCGCACCCAGGTCAACGACGTTCTGCTCGGCGCGCTGAGCCGGGTCCTCGCCGACTGGACGGGCGCCGAGCGGGTGACCGTCCTGCTGGAGGGCCACGGCCGCGAGGACGACACGCTGGACCTGTCCCGCACGGTGGGCTGGTTCACCGCCCAGCACCCCGTCACCCTCGCTCCCGCAGGACCCTCCGCGGCGCCCGACTGGGGCGCCACCCTGAAGGCCGTGAAGGAGCGGCTGCGAGCCGTGCCCCGGCACGGCCTGAGCTACGAGGCCCTGGCCCGTCTCGGCTCGCCCGACCCGGCCGCCCGCGCCCTGGCGGAGGTGCCGCTGCCGCAGATCAGCTTCAACTACCACGGCCAGTGGGAGGCCCCCGACGGCGGCGACTTCGCCCCGGCCGGCGAGGCACCCGGCCGTGACATCGCCCCGGACGCACCGCTGGACCACCTGCTGGACGTCTCCGCCGTGGTCACCGACGGCGAACTGCGGATCACCTGGCACTACAGCGACCAGGTGCACGACGAGCACACCGTTCGCGACCTGGCCGACCGCATGACCCGCGCGCTCGCCGCGATCACCGAGCACTGCGCCCGTCCCGGCGCGGGCGGCCGCACCCCGTCCGACTTCCCGCTGGCCCGCCTCGACCAGGACCGTCTGGACCGGCTCGTCGGCGACGGCCGGGAGGTGGAGGACCTGCTGCCCCTGACCCCGTTGCAGGAGGGCATGCTCTTCCACCGGCTGGTCGGCGGCCCCGACGACGTCTACGTCGACCAGGCGGGCCTGCTGCTGGACGGCGTCGCGGACCCGCACGCCCTCGCCGTCGCCTGGCAACGAGTCACCGACCGCACGCCCGCCCTGCGTACCTGCGTGGTCTGGGAGGACGTCCCGGTGCCCCTCCAGGTCGTGCGCCGCGACGTACGGGTTCCCGTCACTCAGCTCGACTGGCGCGGCCTGGACGAAGAGGAACGCGCCGAGCGTCTGGCCCGGCTGCGTGACGACGACCTCGCGCAGGGCATCGACCTCGCCGCGGCGCCCCTGATGCGGCTGACCCTGGTCCGGCTGCCCGACGCCCGGCTGCACCTGCTGTGGACCTCCCACCACCTCATCCTGGACGGCTGGAGCCTCGCCCAGGTGCTGACCGAGGTGTGCGAGGAGTACGCGGCGCTCACCGCGGGCACGGAGTTCCGGCCGCCGCTGCGGCGCCCATTCGGCGACTACGTGCACTGGCTCGCCGACCAGGACCCGGACGCCGCACGCACCCACTGGCAGGGTGTCCTCGCCGCCTTCGCCGAACCCACCCCGCTGCCCGCCGACCGCCCCCTGCGCGAAGCCCACCAGGCCCGCTCCGCCGATGTGCACACGGCCGGCCTGGACCAGGAGACGTCGGCCCGCCTCGCGCGCACCGCCCGCGAAGCCGGACTCACCCTCAGCACGGTCCTGCAGGGCGCCTGGGCCCTCCTGCTGGCTCGCTACGCCGCTCAGGACGACGTCGTGTTCGGCACCACCGTCTCCGGACGGCCCGACGACCTGCCCGGCGTCGAGTCGATGGTCGGCATGTTCATCAACACCGTGCCCACCCGCGTCCGCGTCGACGCCGCGCGCCCGGCCGGGGCCTGGCTGCGCCGACTCCAGGACGCGCAGGCCGAGTCGAGACGATTCGCCGCCGTGTCGCTCGCCGAGCTGACCCGGCTGAGCGACGTGCCGTCCGGCAGCCCGCTCTTCCACAGCATGGTCGCCTTCGAGAACTACCCCTTCGACGAGGCCCGCACGGCCGGCTCCGGGATCCGGCTGGCCGAGGTGACCTCCCGCGACGCCACCAACTACCCGCTCGTCCTGCGCGCCTACCACGGTGAACGCCTCGGCTTCGACCTCGCCTACGACCCGGCCCTGTTCGACGCCGCGACCGTCCGCGCGCTCGCCGGCCGGCTGTGCCTGCTGCTCACCGGGCTGGCCGACGGCATCGACCGGCCGCTGCGCACCCTGCCCTGGACGACGGCCGGGGAACGCCGCCGCATGCTCACCGACTGGAACGGCGCCGGTAGCGGCCGCCCCGCCGACACGCTGGTGGACCTGTTCGAGGCGCAAGCCGCCCGCACCCCCGGCGCCATCGCCGTCACCTGCGGAACCGAGCACCTCGACTACGCGACCCTCGACGCCCGCGCCGGCCGCCTCGCCCACCGGCTCGCCGAACTCGGCGCCGGACCCGAGCGGTTCGTCGCCCTCGCCCTGTCCCGCTCCACCGAACAGATCGTGGCGATCCTGGCCGTCCTGAAGGCCGGCGCCGCCTACCTGCCGATCGACCCCAACTCGCCCGCCGAACGCATCGCCCACCTCCTCGCCGACGCCACCCCGGTGACCCTGGTGACCACCCGCGACACCGCGGCCCGTGTCGACGGCACCGGTGTGCCCGTGGTCCTCCTCGACGCCCCGGACGAGGAGGCCGACCTCGCCCGGCGCCCGGCCGCGGGACCCCACCCGGCCCACCGCCCCCTGCCGGAGAGCCCCGCCTACGCCATCTACACCTCCGGCTCCACCGGCCGGCCCAAGGGCGTGGTGATCCCGCACGCCAACGTGGTGCGGCTGTTCACCCGCACCCGCCCGTGGTTCGGCTTCGGCCCGGACGACGTGTGGACGCTGTTCCACTCCTACGCGTTCGACTTCTCCGTGTGGGAGCTGTGGGGCCCGCTGCTGCACGGCGGCCGGCTCGTCGTCGTGCCCGACGAGACCGCCCGCTCGCCGGAGGACTTCCTGCGGCTGCTGGCCGACGAAGGGGTCACCGTTCTCAACCAGACGCCGTCCGCGTTCTACCCGCTCGTCCGCGCCGACGCCGAACACCCCGACACCAGTGCCCGCCTCGTCCTGCGCACCGTGATCTTCGGCGGTGAGGCCCTCGACGTCGGCCGGCTCGCCGACTGGTGGGCCCGCCACCCGGCCGACGCGCCGCGCCTGGTGAACATGTACGGCATCACCGAGACCACCGTGCACGTCACCCACGCCCCGCTCGACCCCGCCACCGCGGCGAGCGGCCCCGTCAGCCCCATCGGCGTGGCCATCCCGGACCTGCGGGTGTACGTGCTCGACGCGGATCTGGCACCCGTGCCGCCGGGGGCGACCGGTGAACTGTACGTGGCGGGAGAGGGCCTGGCCCGCGGCTACCTGGGCCGCCCCGGCCTGACCGCCACCCGTTTCCTCGCCGACCCGTTCGGCCCGGCCGGCAGCCGCATGTACCGCACCGGCGACCGGGCGAAGTGGCGGCCCGACGGCACCCTGGAGTACCTGGGCCGCGCGGACGCCCAGGTGAAGATCCGCGGCTACCGCATCGAGCCCGGCGAGATCGAGGCCGCCCTGCACACCCACCCCGGGGTCGCCGACGCCGCCGTCGGCGTGTTCGAGGACGCCTCCGGCACCCGGCGCCTCGTGGCGCACGTCGTCGGCACCGGCGGCGCCACACCCTCGGCGGCCGAGCTGCGCGCCCACCTGGAACGGCTGCTGCCGGCCCACATGGTGCCGGCCGCCTACGTCCCGATGGACGCCCTCCCGCTCACCGTCAACGGCAAGCTCGACCGGCGCGCCCTGCCCGCCCCCACGGCGGACGGCTACGCCGCCGACACCGAACGGACCGCACCGCGCACCCCCGCCGAACAGGCCGTCGCCGCCGCCTGGTCGGAGGTCCTCGGGGTCGACGAGGTGTACGCCGGGGACGACTTCTTCGCGCTCGGCGGCGACTCCATCCTCGCCGTCCGTGTCATCGCCCGGCTGCGCGCCGCGTTCGGCCCGGACGTCTCCCCGCGCCTGCTGTTCACCCACAGCACGCTGTCCGCGCTCGCCGCCGTACTGGGCGAACCGGCCGGTGAGCCCTCCGCGCCGCCCGCCGACGCGATCCCGGCGACCGCCCCGCAGACTCCGGCGCCCCTGTCGTACGCCCAGCAACGCCTGTGGTTCCTCGACCGGTTCGAGCCCGGCAGCACTGAATACACGACGCTGTCCGTGCTGCGCCTGCGCGGCCCGCTCGACGAGCGGGCCCTGCGCACCGCCCTGGACGGACTCGTCGCCCGCCACGAGGCCCTGCGCACCACCTTCACCGAACAGGACGGGCAGCCCCGGCAGGTGGTGCACCCACCGCATCCGGCCGCCCTCGTCGTGGACGACCTCACCCCCGCGTCCGATCCGCGAGCCGCAGCGGCGGAACTGCTGGAGCGCGAGGCCGCCACGCCCTTCGATCTGGCAGCCGGGCCGCTGCTGCGCGCCCGCCTGGCCCGCACGGCGGACGACGAGCATGTGCTGGCCCTCGCCGTCCACCACATCGTGACCGACGGCTGGTCGCTCGGCGTCCTCGGCCGGGACCTGGGCGAGCTGTACGCGGCCGCCACCGAGAGCCGCCACCCCGAACTCCCCCGACTGCCCGTCCGGTACGCCGACCACGCCGCCTGGCAGCGTGCCCGCACCGAACAGGCCGAGCGCCAACTCGCCCACTGGCGCGAGAGGCTGGACGGTGTGCCGCCCCTGGAGCTGCCGACCGACCGGCCGCGTCCCGCCGTACGCACCCGCGACGGCGCGCTCGTGACCTTCACCCTGCCCGCCGAGCTGACCGACCGGCTGCGCGAGCGGGGCCGGGAGGCGGACGCCACCCTGTACATGACCCTGCTGACAGCCTGCACGGTCCTGCTGTCCCGCTGGGCCGACCAGGACGACTTCGCCGTCGGCACCGTCACCGCCGGCCGCGAGCGTCCCGAACTGCACGACGTCGTCGGCATGTTCGTCAACACCCTCGTCCTGCGCAATCCGGTGCGCCCCGGCATGTCGTTCCGCGTC
Organism: Streptomyces sp. DT190; assembly: GCF_049846985.1. NCBI lineage: Bacteria > Bacillati > Actinomycetota > Actinomycetes > Kitasatosporales > Streptomycetaceae > Streptomyces > Streptomyces sp. DT190. The sequence continues at coordinate 217,204 of NZ_JBNCNM010000013.1, forward strand.
CTGCTGGAACAGGTGCGCGAAACCGTCCTGGACGCGTTCGCCCACCAGGACGTGCCCTTCGAACAGCTCGTGGACGCCCTCCAGCCCGAACGGGACACCAGCCGCACCCCCCTGTTCCAGGTCATGGTCGCCCTGCACAACCTGGGTGCGAAAGCACCCGCACTGCCGGGCCTGGACGCCGAACCGGTCCTGCCGCCGGTCCGGCACGCCACCTTCGACCTGGCCTTCGACTTCGTGGAGAGCGACGGCGGCGTCACCGGCCACCTGGAGTACAACACCGGCCTGTTCGACGAGGACACCGTCCGCCGCCTTGCCGCCCGCCTGCGGCTGCTGCTGGAAGCGGCGGTGCGGGACCCTGACCGGGACGTACGGGCGCTGGAGCTGATGACCGCCGACGAACAGCGGCGGGTGCTGCACGACGGGCAGGGACCGCGCCTCACCGTCCCGGACACCACCTTCCCCGCGCTGTTCGAGGCACAGGCCGCCCGCACCCCGCACGCCACCGCGCTGGTGGCCCGGGACGCCACCCTCGACTTCGCCGCCCTGAACGAGCGTGCGAACCGGCTCGCCCACCACCTGCTGGCCCTGGGCGCCGGCCCCGAGCGGGTGATCGCCGTACGGCTGCCGCGCACGTCGGGCCTCATGGCGGCGGTCCTCGCCGTCGCCAAGGCGGGCGCCACCCTGCTCTACCTCGACCCCGACCTGCCCGCCGAACGCACCGCCGGACTCCTCGCGGACACCGCCCCGCACACCGTGCTCACCGCGGACGCGCTGCGCGACACACCGTGGGACCGGCTGCCCGCGCACAACCCCACCGACCACGACCGCCCGGCCCCGCTGCTTGCCGACCACGCCGCCTACATCGTCTACACCTCCGGCTCCACCGGCCGCCCCAAGGGCGTCGTCGTGGAACACCGCCATCTGGTCAACCTCTGCCACGACCACCGCGATGGGCTCCTCGCCCCGCACACCGCCGACGGACGGCGGCTGCGCGCCGCGCTCAGCGCCTCCTTCTCCTTCGACACCTCCTGGGAGGGGCCACTGCTGCTCGCCCTCGGCCAGGAGGTCCACCTCGTCGACGACGACGTACGCCGGGACCCCGAGGCGTTCTGCGCACAGATCACCGAACGACGCCTGGACCTGGTCAACGTCACCCCGTCCTTCCTGCGTGAACTCCTCGCCGCGGGACTCCTCGCGCCCGGCCGCCACCACCCGCGCGTCCTGCTCGTCGGCGGCGAGGCGACGGGCCCCGACACCTGGCGCGATCTGTGCGCCGCCGTCGAACTCGGGGTCACCGCCTACAACATGTACGGCCCCACCGAGTGCACCGTCGACGCCACCTACGGGCGGGTCGCCGACCACCCCGGCCGGCCGGTCATCGGGCGGCCCGGCGCCAACCTGCGCGCCTACGTCCTCGACGGCGCCCTGCGCCCGGTGCCGCCCGGCACACCCGGCGAGCTGTACCTCGCCGGCGCGCAGGTGGCCCGCGGCTACCTGCACCGGCCCGGCCTGACCGCCGCGCGTTTCCTCGCCGACCCGTTCGGCGCACCGGGGGAGCGGATGTACCGCACCGGCGACCGCGCCCGCCGCGACGAGCGGGGACTGCTGGAGTTCCTGGGCCGCGCCGACGAGCAGATCAAGATCCGCGGGTTCCGCGTCGAGCCCGGCGAGGTCGAAGCCGCGCTGCTCGCCCACCCGGACGTGGCCGAAGCCGTCGTGACGGCACGCGAGCACCTGGACCGGCTCATGCTCGTCGCCTACCTCGTGCCCGCCGGGGGCACCGTCCCGGCCGGCGACGAACTGCGCCTCACGCTGCGGCGCACCCTGCCCGACCACATGGTGCCGGCGGCGTTCGTGCCCCTGACCCGGATCCCGCGCACCGCCGGCGGCAAGACCGACCGGCGTGCCCTGCCCGCGCCGCCCGCGCAGCCCCGGCCCGATGCCGCGTACGTGGCGCCCCGCTCCGGGACCGAGGAGACGCTGGCCGCGATCTGGGCCGAGGTCCTGCGGGTCGAACGGGTGGGCGCACACGACAACTTCTTCGCGCTCGGGGGTGACTCCATCCTCAGCATCCAGATCGTCTCCCGGGCCCGTCAGGCGGGACTGGTGCTGACCACCAAGGACGTCTTCCGACACCAGACCGTCGCCGAACTCGCGCTGAGCGTCCGCGAGTCGGTGCCGGTCACGGTCGACACCGCCGCCCCCGCCGAGGCGCCGCTCGCACCCATCCAGCGCTGGTACCTGGACGGCCGAGCCCCCGGTGACCCGCTGCGCTTCACCATGTCGCAGCGCCTGGAACTGGCCCCCGGAACCGGCCTGTCCGCCCTGCGCCACGCGGTGGACGCCCTCGTACGTCACCATCCGGCGCTGCGCACCCGCTTCCGCCGCACCGAGGACGGCTGGCGCCAGGAAGTCCTGCACGGCGTTCCGGACGGCGTCCTCACCCGGCACGACGTGGCCGGCCTGGACGGCCCCGCCCTGGAGGCCGAGACGGCCCGCCTCGCGGACGAGGCCCGCGCCGCCCTGGACCCCGCCGAGGGCCGTGTGGCGCGCGTCCTGGTCCTCGATCGCGGCCCGTGCCTGCCCGCCCAGCTGCTGTTCACCGTCCACCACCTCGTCGTCGACGGTGTCTCCTGGCGGATCTTGTTGTCCGACCTGGAGACCGCCCACCGGCAGGCCGCCGCCGGACACCCCGTCGAACTGCCCCCGGCCACCACCGTGTTCGGCCAGTGGGCGGCCCGGCTGGAGGCCCACACCCGCTCCGGCGCCCTGGACGGCGACCTCGACCACTGGCGGCGCACCACGACGGCCCCCGCCGACCTGCCCGCCGGCCGGCCGGGTCCCAACACCCACGGCACCGCGGCCACGGTCACCGTGTCACTGGAGCAAAAGACCACCGAAGCCCTGCTGCGGCAGGTCCCGGAGGCCTATCGCACCCAGGTCAACGACGTGCTGCTCAGCGCCCTCGGACGTACCCTGGCCCGCTGGTGCGGGCGCGAGAGCGTGCTCGTCGGTGTGGAGGGTCACGGCCGCGAGGACCTCTTCGACGACCTGGACCTGTCGCGGACCGTCGGCTGGTTCACCGCCGAATTCCCCCTCGCGCTGACCGTCGACCCCGACGCGGGCTGGCACGAGACCCTGCGCTCGGTCAAGGAACAGCTGCGCGCGGTGCCCCTGCACGGCCTGAGCCATGGTGCGCTGCGTCACCTCCTGCCCGGCAGCCCGCTGGCCGACGCGCCGGCACCGCGCATCGGCTTCAACTACCACGGCCGGTGGGACGTCGACGCCGGCGGCAGCGGCGGCCTGTACGGCGCCGCCCTGCCCCCGGCCGGCTCCGACACCGACCCCGACGCCCCGCGCCCCTACCTGCTGGACATCACCGGTGTGGTCCAGGACGGCCGGCTCGAACTCGGCTGGACCTACCCGCCGGCCGTCTACGACGAGTCCACCGTTCGGTCGCTCGCCGACGAGATGTGCGCGGCGCTGCGCGAGATCGCCGCCCATTGCGGCCGCCCGGACGCGGGCGGCCGCACCCCGTCCGACTTCCCGCTGGCCGGGCTCGACCAGCCCGAGCTGGACCGCCTCGTGGGCGACGGCCGCCACGTGGAGGACGTCCTGCCGCTGACGCCGCTGCAGGCCGGCATGCTCTTCCACGGTCTGGTGGACACGGCGGGCGCCTACGCCGACCGGGTGGCCGTGCGCCTGGCCGGGGTGAGCGACCCGCAGGGCTTCGCCGCTGCCTGGCAGCAGGTCGCCGACCGCACCGAGGCCCTGCGCACCAGCGTCCACTGGCAGGGCCTGCCGCACCCCGTGCAGGTCGTGCACCGGCGCGTGCGGCTGCCCGTCACCCACCTGGACTGGCGAGGTCTGACGCCCGAGGAGTGCACGGCGGCCACGGAGGAACTGCTGGCCGCCGACCGCGCGGCGGGCATGGACCCGACCACCGCACCGCTCACCCGCCTCACCCTGGCCACGCTTCCCGGTGACGAGATCTGGCTGCTGTGGTCCTCCCACCACCTGATCCTGGACGGCTGGAGCACCGGGCAGCTCCTGACCGAGGTGTGCGAGCGCTACGCCGCGCTCACCGCAGGCCGAGAGGCCCCCGCCCCCGTCCGGCGCCCGTTCGCCGACTTCCTGCGCTGGCTGCACGACCAGGACGAGACCGCCGCCGAGGCCCACTGGACCGAGACCCTCGCCGGGTTCCCCGCCCGCACCCCGCTGCCGTACGACCGCACGCCGGCCGAGGAGCACCGCGCCCGCGCCACCGCCCTGGCGCGACGGCACCTGGACGAACACCTGTCGGCGCGGCTGCGGCGCACCGCGGCCCGGGCCGGGATCACGGTGAACACCGTGATCGAAGGTGCCTGGGCGCTGCTGCTGGCCCGCCACAGCGGCCGCGACGACGTCGTGTTCGGCACCACGGTCTCCGGGCGCCCGGCCGAACTGCCCGGCGTGGAGGCGATGATCGGCATGTTCATCAACACCGTGCCCACCCGCGTCCGGATCCCGGGCGGGGGAGCGGCGTCCTGGCTGCGGGAGGTGCAGGAGCGGCAGAGCGACACCCGGCGCTTCGACTTCCTCGCCCTGCCCCGCATCCAGGCGCTGAGCGAGACACCGGCGGGCGAGGCGCTCTTCGACAGCATGGTGGTGTTCGAGAACTACCCCGTCGACGAGTCCGCCACAGCCCGCACGGGTGTACGGATCGAGGAGGTGCACGCCGAGGACGCGCCGACCTTCCCGCTGTGCCTGCGCGCCCACCTCGGCGACCGCCTCGGCATCGACCTCGCCTACGACGCCCGGTTGTTCGACCCGGACACCGCCGAACGCCTCGCGGACCGCCTCGCGGTCGTCCTGCGCGCCCTCGCCGACGCCCTGGAGACCGACGCCGACGTCACCGGCCTGCAACCGCTGACCCAGGACGACCGCGCCCTGCTGCGGCGGTGGAACACCACCTCCCGGCGGACCATGCCGCGCAGCCCCGTCGACCTGTTCACCGAGCAGGCCCACCGCACGCCCGAAGCGCCCGCGCTGCGCGAGGGCGGCACCGAGCTGACCTACCGTCACCTCGACGACTGGTCCGATGCCGTGGCCTCCCACCTCCTCGCCGAAGGACTGCGGGCCGAGGACCGGGTGGCGCTGCTGATGGACCGCGGCGCCGAACTCGTCGTCGCCCAGCTCGCCGTCCTCAAAGCGGGCGGCGCCTACGTCCCCGTGGACGTCCGCGCCCCCGAGGACCGGCGCCGCACGCTGATCCGGCGGGCGGGCGCGACGGCCCGGTTGACCGCCGAGGACGTCGCCGCGACGCGCACCGCCGTACCGGGCGCGCCCGTTTCCGTACCGGCGGACCCCGAGCGGCTCGCGTACGTGATGTTCACCTCCGGGTCGACCGGCGAACCCAAGGCAGTCGCGGTACGCCACCGTGACGTGGCCGCCCTCGCCACCGACAGCCGCTTCACCGGCGCGGTGTGCGAACGGGTGTTGCTGCACTCCCCGGTGGCCTTCGACGCCGCCACGTTCGAGGTGTGGGCGCCCCTGCTCACCGGCGGCTGTGTCGTCGTGGCACCCCCGCGGCCGCTGGACGCGGCACTGCTGCGCGGCCTGGTCCGCGACGGCGGTCTGAGCGCCCTGTGGCTGACCGCCGGCCTCTTCCGGCTGCTGGCGCAGGACGCACCGGACTGCTTCACCGGTCTGCGCCAGGTGTGGACCGGCGGCGACGTCGTACCCGCCGCGGCCGTCCGCCGCGTCCTGGCGGCCTGCCCCGGCCTGACCGTCGTGGACGGCTACGGGCCCACCGAGACGACGACGTTCGCGACGTCCTTCGCGCTCGTCGACCCGACGGCCGTCCCCGACACCGTGCCCATCGGACACCCGCTCGACGACCTTCGCGCGCACGTCCTCGACGGCAGGCTGCGTCCCGTGCCGCCGGGCTGCGCCGGCGAGCTGTACATCGCCGGCGAGGGCGTGGCACGCGGCTACCTGGGCCGTCCCGGCGACACCGCCGCCCGCTTCCTCGCCGACCCCGCAGGCCCGCCCGGCACCCGCATGTACCGCACCGGCGACCTGGCCCGCCGTCGCCCCGACGGCACCGTGGAGTTCATGGGCCGCGCCGACGACCAGGTGAAGATCCGCGGCTTCCGCGTCGAACCGGGCGAGGTCGAGGCGGTCCTCGCGGCGCACCCCCGCGTCACCGACGTGACGGTCCTCGCCCGTGAGGACGTGCCCGGCAGCCGCCGCCTGGTGGCCTACGTCGTCGGCACCCAGGACACCGCGGATCTGCGGGAGTTCGCCCGGCGCTCACTGCCGGACTACCTCGTCCCGTCGGCGTTCGTGGCCCTGCCCGCCCTGCCGCTCAGCCGCAACGGCAAGGTCGACCGGGCCTCGCTCCCCGCGCCCGAACCCACGAGCGGCGACCGGCGGGGCACACCGGCCGGTCCGCGCACCGACGCCGAGCGGCGCACGGTGCAGATCTTCGCCGACATCCTCCCCGGGCCGTGCCCCGGCGTGGGGGACGACTTCTTCCAGCTGGGCGGCGACTCCATCCTCAGCATCCGGCTGGCCGTCCGCCTGTCGGAGGCGTTCGGCACCGACCTGTCCCCACGTGCGGTGTTCACGCACCCCACCCCCGCCGCCCTCGCCGCCCTGCTCACCGAGGAACGCCCCGGTGACGCCACGCCCACCGCGATCGTCCCGGCCACCCGCGACACGCCCGCCCCGATGTCGTACGCCCAGCAACGCCTGTGGTTCCTGGAGGAGTTCGCGCCGGGCAGCGGAGAGTACGTCACCGCGCTGGCCCTGCGGCTGCGCGGCCGGCTCGACGTGCCCGCCCTCACCGCGGCCCTGCGCGCCCTGGTCGAGCGGCACGAGGCGCTGCGCACCACCTTCGACGCGGTGGACGGCCGCGGCGTGCAGATCGTCCACCCCGCGCGGGACGTACCGCTGACCCTGCACGACGTGTCGGCGCTCGCGGGCAGCGAACGCGACGCCCGGCTGGCGGACCTGCTGGAGGCCGAACGCGCCCGCACCTTCGACCTGCGGCGCGGCCCGCTCCTGCACACGGGGCTGATCAGGCTCGCGGACGACGAGCACGTCCTGACGCTCGCCCTGCACCACATCGTCACCGACGGCTGGTCCACGGGCGTGCTCACCGGAGACCTCGCCCACTTCTACCGCGCCGAACTCGGTGCGCGGACGGGTACGTTGCCGCCGCTGCCGGTGCAGTACGCCGACTACGCCCACTGGCAGCGCGGGCGCGGCACGGACGACCACCTCACGTACTGGAAGACGCACCTGGCCGGGCTGGAGACGCTCGACCTGCCCACCGACCGGCCCCGTCCGGCGGTGCGCACCCACCACGGCGCCACGGTCCGCCTCGCCCTGCCCCGCGACACGACCCGCCGCCTCGCCAGGGTGGGCCGGGACCGGCAGACCACCCTCTTCACCACGCTGGTCGCCACCGCCCAGGCCTACCTGGCACGGCTGACCGGCGGTGAGGACATCACCGTCGGCACGGTCACGTCCGGCCGCGATCGCGCCGAGACCCAGCACCTCGTCGGATTCTTCGTCAACACCCTCGTCCTGCGCTCCCGCGTCGAACCCGGCCGCCCCTTCACCGAGTTCCTCAGCGAGGTCCGCGGCACCGTCCTCGACGCCTTCACCCACCAGGAGGCGCCGTTCGAGCAGGTGGTGGACGAGGTGCAGCCGGTCCGCGACACCAGCCGCACCCCCTTGTTCCAGGTCATGGTGGTCCTCCAGAACGCTCCCGCCGCCACCCTCGACCTGCCCGGCATCGAAGTCACCGACGTCGACACCGAGCTGCGGCACGCCGCGTTCGACCTCACCCTGGAGTTCGCCGAGACCGGCACCGGCGAACTGCACGGCGTCCTCACCTACAACACCGACCTGTTCGACGCGGCCACCGCCGAACGCATGGCCGACCAGCTCGCCACCCTCCTGACCGCCGTCGCCGACGACCCCGACCGGCCCGTGGGCGCCCTGCCCCTCGCGACCGACGAGACGCTCAAGACCGTTCTCGACCAGGGCCGGGGCATCGCCCGCCCCGTCCCGGCGGCGACCCTGCCCGAGCTGTTCGAGCGACAGGCCGCCCGCACCCCCGACGCCGTGGCCCTCGCCGACGCCGACGGCCGCGAGCTGACCTACGCGCACGTCGAACGCGCCGCCAACCGGCTGGCGCACCGCCTCATCGCCCGGGGCGTGGGACCCGAGCGGATCGTGGCGCTGGCCCTGCCCCGCAGCGCCGAGACGGTCGTCGCGCAGATCGCCGTCACCAAGGCCGGCGGCGCCTTCCTGCCCGTCGACCCGGACTACCCCGAACAGCGCCGGGAGTTCATGCTGCGCGACGCGAGCGCCTGCCTCGTCCTGGACGAGCCCGCCGCCGTGTGGGACGCGGACGGCCCGGACACCGCCCCCACGGACGCCGACCGCACGGCGGCGCTGACCGTCGACCACCCGGCGTACGTGATCTACACGTCCGGCTCCACGGGCACGCCGAAGGGGGTGGCGGTGACGCACCGCGGCCTCGCCGCCTTCGCCGCGGCAGCCGCCGACCGCTACGACGCCGGCCCGGGCGACCGGGTCCTCCAGTTCGCCTCACCCAGCTTCGACGCCTCCGTACTCGAGCTGTGCGTGTCCCTGCTCAGCGGAGCCACCCTGGTCACGGGGGAGGAAGGGCCTCTCATCGGCGAGCGCCTCGCCCAGGCCCTCGCCGAGCGACGCGTCAGCCACACGCTGATCCCGCCCGCGGCCCTCGCGACGGTCGCTCCCGAGACCGCCGACGCCCTGCCGCACCTGCGCACCCTCATCGTCGGAGCCGAGGCCTGCCCCGCGCACCTCGTCGAACGGTGGGCCCCCGGCCGGCGGATGATCAACTCGTACGGTCCGACCGAGGCCACCGTCGTCACCACCTGGACCGGCCCGCTCGCGCCGGGCACGGGAGCCCCGCCCATCGGGCGTCCCGCCGGCGCCACCCGCGTCCACCTGCTCGACGCCGCCCTGCGCCCCGTCCCGCCCGGTGTCACCGGCGAACTCCACGTGTCCGGACCCGGACTGGCCCGCGGCTACCTCGACCGGCCCGGCCTGACCGCGTCCCGCTTCGTGGCCGATCCGTTCGGCGCCCCCGGAGAGCGCATGTACCGCACCGGCGACCTGGCCCGCTGGGACGCCGGCGGCGAACTGCGCTTCGTCGGACGCGCCGACGAGCAGGTGAAACTGCGCGGCTTCCGCATCGAACCCGGAGAGATCGAGAACGCGCTGCGCACCAGCCCGCTCGTGCGCGACGCGGTGGTCACCGTACGCGGCGCCGGCAACGACCCGCAGGGCCGTTCCGGCGGACGGCTGGTCGCCTACGTCGTGCCCGCCGGGGGCTCCTCGGAGTCACTCCCGGGCACCGAGCTGCGCGACCACCTGGCCGGGCTGCTCCCACCGCACATGATCCCCTCTGCGTTCGTGCCGCTGGCCCACCTGCCGCTCACCCCGAACGGCAAGACGGACCGGGGTGCGCTGCCCGAACCGGGCCCCACCCACACCGCCACCGGACCGCACACGCCGCCGCGCACCGACACCGAGCACCGCATCGCCCGCATCTGGGCCGATGTCCTCGGTGTGGCCGACGTCGGGGCGCACGACAACTTCTTCCACCTCGGCGGCGATTCGATCCTCAGCATGCAGGTCGTCTCACGGCTGCGGCGCGACGGCCTGCACGTGACCACCCGTGACCTTTTCACCCATCAGACCGTCGCGGAGCTGGCCGGCGTCGTCACCACCGCGCCGCGGCACACCCGGCACGAAGCGGTGAGCGGAGACGTGCCGCTCACCCCCATCCAGCACTGGTTCCTGACCAGCCCGCGCGCCAGCCACTCGCACTTCAACCAGTCCCTGCTGGTGGAACTGGCCTCCGGCGTGGACGCCGCCGCCCTGGAAGCGGCCCTCGACGCCCTGCTCGACCACCACGACGCTCTGCGCATGCGCTTCACAACGGATCAGGAAGGCTGGCGCCAGTTCAACCCGCCGGTGGCCGACACCGACCGCGACCGGCTCCTGGCCCGCCACGACCTCAGCGGACTGACCTCGACCGAGGCCGACGCGGCGATGGAGCAGACCGCCGAGGAGCTGCACACCGCCTTCGACCTGGCACGCGGCCCGCTGCTGCGGGCGGCCCTGTTCACCGGCGCCGCCGACCGGCCCGCCTTTCTCCTCCTGGTCGCCCATCATCTGGTGGTGGACGCCGTCTCCTGGCGCATCCTGCGCGACGACCTGGAGGCCGCCTACCGGCAGGCCGCCCTCGGTGAACCCGTCACCCTGGGCGAACGCACCACCTCCTTCCGCGACTGGGCCCGAGGCCTCGCCGCGCATGTCGCGGCCGGCGCCCTCGACCACGAACTGCCCTACTGGGAAGCCGCGGTGGACACCCAGCCCCTCCCGGCCGAGACACCGACCGGGCCCGACACGGGCGCAGCCGACACGCTCACCGTCGAACTGGGCGAGGCCGAAACCGAGGCGCTGCTGCGCGCCGCGCCGACCGCCTACCGCACCCGTGTCAACGACGTGCTGCTCGCCGCCCTCGCCCTCGCCCTGGCCCGCTGGAGCGGCCGCGAGGAGGTCCGTCTGGACCTGGAAGGACACGGCCGCGAGGACGTCCTCGACGACGTCGACCTGACCCGCACGGTCGGCTGGTTCACCACCGTCCACCCCGTCGCCCTCCACATCCCCGAACCCGCCGACCTCGGACCCGATCGTGACTGGCGGACCCTGGTGAAGTCGGTACGCCGCCAACTGCGCGCCGTACCCGGCAACGGGCTCGGCTTCGGCGCGCTGCGCACCTTCGGCCCGCCCGAGGTGCGCGAACGCCTCGGCCGCGCCGCACACGGACAGGTCGTCTTCAACTACCTCGGCCAGTGGGACGCCCGTCCCGACAGCCCCGGCGAGGGCCTGGTACGCGCCGAGCACGGCTCCTTCGGCCGCCACCACGACCCGCGCGACAGCGGCTCACACCCGCTGGAGATCGTCGGCGCGGTCCAGCGGGGCCGGCTGTCCTTCACCTGGCACCACCGGCCCGCCCTGCACTCCACCGACACCGTGCGCCGGGTCGCCGAGGACTTCGCGCACGCCCTGCGGCACATCGCCCACCACGCCCGGGACCGCCGGTGACGCCCCGCCCCGTTTGCCGCGCCCCACCGCCGGCGCACGGCCGGCCGTTCCGCACCATCCACCCGTCACGAACCCGAGAGCGAGACAGACAGACATGGACGAGAACACCCGTTACCAGGTGCTGCGCAATGACGAGGAGCAGTACTCCCTGTGGCCGGCCGACCTCGAGGTCCCTGCAGGCTGGCAGCCCGTCGGCAAGGAGGGCACTGAGGCCGAGTGCTCCGCCTACGTCGACGAGGTGTGGACCGACATGCGCCCGCGCAGCCTGCGTGAGCGCATGGAGAACGCTGAAGCCTGACGCTCGCGCGCAGTCACGCGGGACCGGGTCGGGCGCGCCGCTCCGGCGGCGCCGCCCGGCCCGGTCCGCCCTCCGTCCACGCACCCCGAGGAGCCCTCATGACACCGGTCCTGCACACCGAGCGACTCACCTTCCGCCCCTACCGCCCCGAGGACGAGAGCGCCTTCGTGGCCCTGCTGCGCGACGAGGAGGTCTGCCGCTGGATGGGCCAGGACCGCGTGCCCGAGGCGGACATCCGCACGCTGTTCCGGGCCATCCTCGACGACGTCTACCCGCAGTCCCGGTTCGACGTGTGGGGCCTGTGGCAGGAGGACGTCTTCGTCGGCCACGCCGAGGTCAAGAAGACCGGAAACGTCGACGGACACGAACTGATCGCCGCCCTGGCACCTCCCTACTGGGGTCGCGGCCTCGGTACGGAAGTGGTCCGCGGCCTGCTCCGCCACGCCGCCGGCAACCTCGGGCTGAAGGAGGCGTACGGCATGGTCGGAGCCGACAACACCGCCAGTCTGGCCCTGTGCCGCCGTCTGGGCTTCCGGCACGTGCGGGACGTGACCGGTGACGACGGGAAGGTGACAAGGATGATGGTGATCGCGACGACGGAAGCGGACTGACGCCCGGTACGGCTGCTGAAGTCACCGTCCGGTCGGCCGAGGCGGAGGCCGGCGGGACGCCGTACCGCGTGGTGCCCGCACCGCCGCTTCAAAGTCCTGCACGTGTACCGGTCTTCGCCGCTGGCCGGAATCCGGTTCCCCGCGTCGCGAGGGTGCGTGTCGGAGCTTCGGCGACCTGGTGGGCCTTCCCGACCGATGACGCCCCGGGGACCGGTGGCCGGGGGTCCCGAGTTCGCCAGGTGTATCGCTGGCCGAGGCCGATTCTCAGGTCGCCGCGGCGTGCTGCCGTGCGGCTGTGCGCAGGGCCGTGACGACGGCCGTGGTCGTCGGGTTCTCGGTCTCCGTGTGACGGGTCGCGGCGAACAGGACGCGCAGGATCGGGTGGTCCTCGATGGGAGCGGTGCGGATTCCTGGTGTGTCCGCGTCGATGGCTGTCCGGGGGATGAGCGCAGTGGCGAGACCGGCTCGTGCAAGGGCGAGCTGGGCCGCGATGTCGGTGGTGACGTAGTGCGTCGTGGGTGTGAAGCCGGCCTGGTGGCATGCGCGCAGGATGGCCTGCCCGCAGTCCGTGGTCGCCGGCGGCACGGCGAGGCGGTGCGTGGCGAGTTCGCGCAGGGCGACGGGTCGTTCGGCGGCTTGACCGACTGCGGTGACGACGAGCAGCGGATCGTCCAGCAGCGGTGAGACCGCGATGCCCTGAGGCGGGGTGTCGGGCAGGTGGTGATAGCGCTGTCCCAGCACCACATCGACGGCGCCGAGGGTGAGTTCCCGCAGCTGCGCTTGGTCGCTGACGAGACAGGTCACGGTGAGTTGCGGGTGCTGTGAGCGCAGCTCGTTGAGTGCGGGTGCCGCGATCCGGGCGACGGTCGACGGCAACGCGGCGAGCGTGACCGTGGGCCCGACCGTGCCTTTGACCGCGGCGACGGCGCTTTCGGCCTCCTGTACGGCGTCGAGGATCCGGTCGGTGTGTTCGAGGAGCACCCGGCCCGCCTGCGTCAGCGCCACGGTTCGCCCGTCGGGGCGCAGCAGATCCACTCCCACGTCGCGCCGCAGCGCGGACAGATGCTGGGAGACGGCGCCGGGGGACAGTCCCAGGGCCTGGGCGGCCGCGGCGATGGAACCGCGGGCGGCGACGGTCCTGAGCATGTGCAGACGGCGAACATTCAACATGAGTCAATAGGATAGCTAAAGGGTTTCATCAGAAAACATCCCCTTGACCTAATGGGTTGAGGTGGGCGACGTTCAGCGCATGGAGATCTTCGACTGCATCGCCGCGGTTGCCCGGCCCATCCACGATTTCGGTGACGAGTTCATGTCCGATGAGACGACTGCCGCCGTGGGGCTGCGTGCGGGGTTCTCCCCTGGGCGGGGCTTCTACTGCCGAGGCCGCTTCGGAGTGCTCGGCGAGGTGCCAGTGCCGGTGGTCCAGGCGGTCCAGGGCTTCCTCGGCCCTGACCTGGTCACCGCGGGCTGGCTGGCAGGGCGGGCGGTGATGCCGGCGGAGGACGCCGCAGCGTGTTACGCGCGGGCGGTCCGGGAATGGGGACACGCCCATATCCCCGCTGACGTCGATGTGGAGCACTTCAACCACCTGGCGCAGCAACTGATCGACGCCGCCGACGCCGATGCCCTGCCCCTGTTCGCCGGCTGGCGCGCCCAGCCCTGCCCCGCCGACGACCCCGTCGGGGCGGCCATGCAGCGCATCCATGTACTGCGAGAACACCGTGGTGCCTGCCACCTGGCGGCGGTGCGCCTGTCCGGGCTGACCGCCCGGACGGCGATGGTCATCAACCTCGGCGTCGACCAGGCGACCCACTACGGCTGGCCGGAGCCACCTCCCGTCGCCGCGACCCTGATTCCCCGACGGCAGCGCGCTGAGCAACTCACCGACGAACTGCAGGCGCCGCTCTACAGCACACTGACCGACCGGCAACGTACCGAATTCGCCCAGCTCATCACCGCCTTGACCACTCCCGCCACCTCATGACCGGAGGTCGGGAACACCGAGGGCCGCGACAGCACGTCCGGAGTGACCCGCGACCAGCCGCTCGGCGGACCGCAGTGGCCTGACGACTCCTGCCTGCGAAGGTCGAGTCACTCCGTAAGAGCGCCTGTTGGGCGACGCCCGTTCGGCCGGTCCGGCTTCCCGCAGCGCGTCGAACTGCTCTTGCGAGCTGCTGTCACCGCTGCATGCCCGGCTCAGCCACGCACCGCCTAGCGGTCCAGGACCGCCGCGCCCGCCCGCGCGTACTTGTCGTCCAGCGTGCCGGACGGGGCGCCGGCCACGCCGATACCGGCGATCGGCGCGTTGCGGGCCGTGACCGGGACGCCACCGCCGAGGAAGAGGGTGCCGGGGATGTCCTTGAGGTTCGGCGTGTGCTCCAGACGTCCGGACAGCTCCGAGGTCGGCGCGTTCCAGGACACGGCGGTGAACGCCTTGCGCTCCGCCGATTCGTACGACTGCGGGCCCGCCCCGTCGCCGCGGAGCGTGACGACGGTGTTGCCGTTGCGGTCGACGACGGCGACCGTGACCCGCTGATGCTCCGCCTCGGCGGCGTCGAGTGCGGCCCGCGCGGCCCGGGTGGCGGCGTCGATCGTCAGATGCGTGGAGGTGGTCGTGGTGCCCGGCGCGACGGAGCCCGCCGGGACGGCGGCCGGCGCGGAGGCGTTCGCGGACACCGTGCCGAAGGCCGTGGCGCCGACGACGGCGAGGACGGCGGCGCCGGTGGTGATGCGGGCGCGCCTGGAGAGGTTCTTCATGCTGGTCTGCTCCTCGGGACGGGTGGGCGGCCACCGTGATCCGGGCCGCCCGTCGTGTTCCCCACCCTCGCCCCGTCACCTGCCTCGCCCGGTCGGTGTTCCGGCTGTTCCCGGTGTGCGCAACGGACGACGGCGGTGTCATCCGATCGGTTGACCCCCAGGTCGTCCCGAGCCGCGACAATGGGAGTGTTTGCGCAGTTCAGCGTGAGCGAGGCAGGAGAGAACGGCTGGAAGGGAGGCATGGGCGGATGCCGAAACCGCACGACCCGCACGACCGGTGGCTGGGCGCCGTGCTGCACGTGGCGTTCTTCCTGCTGCTCGCTGGTGCCCTGGCCCGCTTCCTGACACGCCACCCGGGTGAGCCCCGCACGCCTTGGATCATCGCCCTGTCGTCCGCCCTGGCCGTCCTGCACCTGCTGGGGCCCGCACTGGCCGACGGGACGGCAGGACCGGACCAGCAGCGAGCGGACCGGCGGGCGCCGGACGGCAGCCGGGCCACCCGCCTGTCGTCCCTCCGGCTCCGCCGGCCGCACCACGCACCCGCCCGCAACCGACCGCGGACCCCCCTGCGCCCGTCCACCCCCCGGCCGTCGTCCGATCTCCGGCCCTTTTGGCTCGGACCGGCTTGGCTCGCGCTGGTCGTCGTCGTGTGGATGGTGCTCGTGGTCCTCGCACCGAGCTTCTCCTGGTGCGCGGTACCGCTCTTCTACACCGGCCTGCGCACCCTGCCGACCCGCGCTGCGCTCGTCCTGGTCACCGTCCTGACGACGTTCGTCGTCGCCGCGCAGCTCAGACTCGCCGGGCACGTCGACCCGAACCAGCTGCTCGCGCCCCCGGCCGTCGCCGCCATCGCCACGGCCGTGTTCCTGCAGACCCGCAGGCAGGCAGCCCGGCAACGCGCCCTGATCGACGACCTGCTCCGCACCCGCCGCGAACTGTCCGCGTCCGAACGCCGTGCCGGCACCCTCGCCGAACGCCAGCGGCTGTCCATGGAGATCCACGACACCCTCGCGCAGGGCCTGTCCAGCCAGCGCATGCTCCTTCAGGCAGCCGAACGGGTATGGGAGTCCGAACCGGACAAGGCACGCGACCACGTTCGTTCCGCCGCCTCCGTCGCCGAGCACAACCTCACCGAGGCCCGGCGCTTCGTCCACGACCTGGCCCCCGCCGACCTGACCCGCGGCAGTCTCGACGACGCGCTGCACGCCCTGGCCGCGCGCGAGTCCGGCGACCACCTCAGCGTGCGCGTCCACCTGGACACCGGCGCACGCACCCCGCTGCTGCCGGACCGCGTCCAGTCGGCCCTGCTGCGCGTCGCCCAGGGAGCCCTGGCCAACGTCCGGGAACACGCCGGCGCGACCACCGCCGTGCTCACCCTCACCGTCCTCGAGGACCAGGTCGTCCTGGACGTCACCGACGACGGCCACGGCTTCGACCCGGCGGCAGCGGCCGGACCGGCCGGGACGCGCGGCCACGGTCTGCCCGCCATGCGGGCCCGGCTCGGGCAGCTCGGCGGCACCCTGACCGTCGAGTCGACGCAGCGCGAGGGCACGGTCCTGTCCGCCGTCGTCCCCCTGGAGACCACCTCGTGAACCACCCCGCCGCCCCGGTCCCGAGCCATGCCCCCGTGCGCATCCTGGTCTGCGACGACCACGCGGTCGTCAGAGCCGGACTGCTCGCCCTGCTCGACAGTGCCCCGGGCATCGAGGTGGTCGGCGAAGCGGCAACCGGCGAAGAAGCACTCGCCCTGTCCGCGAGGCTGGCCCCGGACGTGGTGCTGATGGACCTCCAGCTGGGGGAGGGCATCGACGGCGTGGAGACCACCCGCCGCCTCACGACCGCCCCCGGTACGTCCCCGCACGTCCTCGTGCTGACCACGTACGACACGGACGCCGACATCACCCGCGCCATCGAGGCGGGCGCGACCGGCTACCTGCTCAAGGCCGAACGCCCGGAGGAACTGTTCGCGGCGATCCACGCCGCTGCCCAGGGCCGCCCGGCGCTCTCCGCGCCTGTCGCCAGCCGGGTCATGGCCGGCCTGCGCAGCCCACGCCCCTCCCTCACCGGCCGCGAACGCGACATCCTGGCCCAGCTCGCCCGCGGCCTCGGCAACCGCGAGATCGCCCGGGCCCTGTTCATCAGCGAGGCCACGGTCAAGACCCACCTGCGCCGGATCTACGACAAGCTGGGGGTGGACAACCGCGCTGGCGCCGTCGCCGTCGCGAAGGAACAGCGCCTGCTGCCGTGAACACGCGCCGGCACGGACGACTCCGCTGTGTCTGCCTTCTCCCGGGGCGGCCAGCCGGTCGACTTCACGGCACCACCAGGCGGTGCCCGGCGGTGTCTTCCTGACACCTGTCCTGACACCTGTCAGGAAGACACCGCCGGACAGCCCGAGTACGTTCCGCCACACACCACCAACCCCAGGGAAGGAATGGCGTGTCCATACTCAAGCGGTACGCATCCCTCGCAGTGGCCGCCGTGGCTCTGCTGTCCGTGAGCCTTGCCGGACCGGCATCGGCGGAGACCGCGCAGTCCGGTACGGTCTTCGCGGAACAGGCCCGCGCCGCCGGTCTCAGCCGGGGCGACGCCGACGCTCTTCAGGCGAAGGTGGACCGTTACCTTGCCCGCCACGACGGTCGCCAGGTCGCGGCGAACGAGATCGCCCTGGCGGACGGCGCCAAGCTCACGGTCACCGTTCCCGGTGAGAAGTCCGTGCGCGACCTGAGCACGACGACCGGAACCCGTGCGGCGGCCCAGTGGGATTGCGACTACGGCTACTTCTGCATGTTCCGTCAGCAACTCGGCCTGGGCGACCGGCTCGCGTTCTACCACTGCCAGGACTACGCGTTGCAGGGCTGGACCGGTGACGGCTCGTACTACAACCACCAGACCCCCGGCACCCGTGCCCTGTTCAAGGCCCAGAACCGCAACGTCATCTTCACCACGCCCGGTGCCACCTACAGTGAGCCCAGCTACAACTGGACCCCCGTCTGGTTCGTCAGGCCCTGCTAGACAGGCCGACTGCTGAGCAGTTCAGTGAACCTCCTACGGGAACTGCTTCTCCTCGCGGTCGATGTCGTCGATCGGGCCGAGGATCGTCCAGCCGGGTCCGAGGGGGCGGGTGGAGCGGAAGCCGTGGGCGTCCGCGTACTCCTCGGCCTCCGCCGCGGTGTCTTCGGGGGCGCGCATGATCGTGTAGCGCGGGGGGTCCTCGTGGTAGAAGCGGTAGAACGTGCGGCCCTGGTCCTTGGACTGGTAGAGGACCACGCTGACGCCCCAGAGGGCGTCGTACACCTTCTGGTCGCGCGGGGGCGTCGTGGCGCATATGTCGGAGGGGCGGCCGGGCTCGCGGACGCAGGTCCGGTACCCGCTCCAGTCGATGCGTTCGGCGCGGGGGTGCTGCGCGATCAGCTCCCGCATCCGGGCGTCGGCCCGGGCGAAGGCGTCCTCGCGGCGGTCGTACTCCTGCTGCAGCCGGTTGAAGCGCTGCTCGTCCAAGCCTGTGCCGAAGTAGGCCGCCAGGCCCATGAGGACGGCGACCCGCCAGGCCAGGTACCCGGCCGTCACGACGAGCAGCGTGGCGACCAGGATCCGGCCCGGCGAGCGCCTGTGCGGCATCAGGTCGGCGAAGTCAGAACGTGCCGCTGATGGCGATCTCGATGTCCGCCTGCGCGATCGGCGGGGGGTACTTCCCGTCGAACCGGTCATAGTGCTGGAGCGTAAACCAGTCGATGAAGCCGTACTCCGTGATCTCGTCGTCCGGGTCGAGACCGAAGTGGTCGTAGGAGTGGAAGACGAGCTTGCCGGAGAAGGAGTTGCCCTCCACCTTGTAGTCCTTCAGCGCGATCGTGTGGCCGTGGAACTGGTGGATCGCGATGGAGAGGGCGCGCTGGTTGGCGTCCCAGAGCGAGAAGTCGTACACCGGGTACTTCACGTCCTGGCGGAGGAACTCCTGGAAGAGGAAGTTCTTGGAGAGGTCCTCCTGGACCGTCAGTTGATCGGTGCGGCCCTGGTTGTCGATGAGGGACTGCTTGATGATCTGGCCGGCCTTGTCGGTGTAGGTCTTCTCCTGTGGTGAGGCACCCACGGCACGGGAGAGGGCCGTGCCGGAGCCGCGGTAGAGGTAGCGGCCGGGGTCGAAGTTGTCGTCGACGGTGACCGTGCCCGCGCTCTGGCTGTCGCGGCCGTAGCGGAAGGCGTTGCGGAGGTCGTCGACGGACTGGGCGTAGTCGGCGTCGGCGCCGAGCTTGCCGAAGTTCATGATGTCGTTGAACTCGGCCCACATCCAGGACTCGGGCGTGATGCGGGCGACCCAGAAGTCCCAGCTGAGGTCGGTGAGTTCGTCGTAGTCGTAGTCGTTGAAGGTGAGGTCGTCGGCGACGCGCGGGTCGGCCGGGACGGGCGGGTGCTGGGGGTCGGGTGCCTTGCGGCGCCCCTCGCGGAAGGCGGACTGGTGGATCAGCATGTCGGTCGGGGGCGGGTCGGCCGAGTCGCCGGGGTCGTCGGAGAGGGTCCGCTTGCCAGGGGCCTCGGGGCCTGCCTTGTCGAAGGCGCGGCTGTCGAGGACGACGTACTTGGCGGAGCCGGCCGTGGCGGTGGCCGTGATCGTGCTGCCGCTGCGCTGCTGGCCCGGCTGCTTGACGAGGTGGCGGGACTCCTCGTCGTAGCGGTAGAGGGCCGGTGCGGTGCCCTCCGTGCGGTCGGGGTCGAGGCGGAAGGTGAGGTGTGGGGCGCTGTCCGCGGGGGCGGAGACCTGGAAGCCGGTGCCGAGGTGGCCCGGAGTGGACTCCGGGAACTCCCGCTGTCCGGCCGGGAGCCCGGTGACCTGGAAGCCGCCGACCTGCTCGGCGCGCAGGCCTTCGAGCGTGGCCTCGGCGGCGGTGGCGCCGCCGTCCGCGCGGCGGGTCACGTCGAAGACGGAGTTCTTGGCGCGGGGGGAGGCGTCGAGCTTCGTCTCCTCGCCGTCCTGGACGCCGTCGCCGTCGGTGTCGGCCCGGGTGGGCTCCGTGCGCAGCTTCAGCTCGCGGGCGTCCGTGAGACCGTCCTGGTCGGTGTCGGCGCGGGTGGGCGTGGTGCGGAGCTTCAGCTCGCGGGCGGCCGTGAGGCCGTCCTGGTCGGGATCCTCGGCGCCGTCCTCGGTGCCGTCGCCGTCGGTGTCGGCCTTGAGCGGGGTGCTGAAGCGGTAGCCGAGCTCGGCGAAGTCGGAGAGGCCGTCGCCGTCGGTGTCCTCGGACTTGGGGTCGAGCTCCGCGCGCACCTCCAGGTCGTCGGGGAGGCCGTCGCCGTCGGTGTCCTCCGTCGGCGAGATGCCGTGCTCGGCGAAGGACGCCCAGGTCGGGGTGTCGGCCTCGGCGCCGGGCTCGGCGCGGTACCAGACGGTCTCGGTCCGGCCCGGCTGGAGGGTGTTCGTGGGGCCCACGCCCTGGAGCGTCGCGCGCGCGTCCTGAGGGGCGGCGAGCCTGGCGGCGGAGGTGTTCGTGATGCGGTCGGAGAGCTCGAAGGTCAACGACCACTTCGAGACGGGGTGTTCGGAGACGTTCTCGAGCTGGAGCCGGGCGACGTACGCGCCCTCCGTCGCTCTGCCGCGAAGAGCGGCCGGGACCTGGCTCCACTCCGCGTCGCCGGGAGCGACCTGGCGGTAGGAGACGTCGACCGTGTTGTCGCGGTAGAGCGTCGCGCCGTCGGTGGCCGCGCCGTCACCGGGGATCCCCGCGGCGGCGGGCACGGCCGTGCCGAGGAGGAGTAAGGCCGCGCCGAGGGGCACGGCCGCGCTTCTGTTCATGGGGCCTCCCATGTCTGAAGCCATGTCAGAAGACATGCCTGTTGTCTCGAAACTGCCCTGGTGCCACGGCAGTTCGGGACCGAAGGGGGGAAGCTAGCATGCGTGGGGGATGGTTCCCAAGGTGCAGTAGAGGCGAAATTGAGACGTTTGGGACGATCACCCGACCGTGCCGCCGGAGAGGCCGGGACCAGGGAGGTGACCAGGGAAGTACATGTCCCGCATACGTCTCGGCCGACAGGTTCACACCTTCCCGCACGGGCGTGTCATGTCAGGTATGCCGCACATGTGACGTGTGTTCTTGTGGCGGTGTCGGACGGCCGCCCCGTGCTGGAGCGGCCGCGCGCGCACTTCGCCCACCAGGCGGCCCGGACCCGGGCCACCGGCGTGGAGTGCACGACCTCCACGGTCTGCCGATGCTCTCGAACCTGACCTCCGCCTCGTGCAGCAGGGGCAGCGCGGCGGCGGTGGAACCCCGGAAGAGGTGGGCTCCGGCGAGCCCACGGCACGCCCGGGCGACACCCTCCATGTTCCCGGCCCGCCGCCAGCGCGCGGCGCATGCCGGCCGACCACTCCGGCCACAGACCGGACCGCATCTCTTGACCGGCTCCGCCCCGCCCAGACCCGCCCCGTCCAACGTTCCGTCAACCAGGTCGCTGACGCCGGCGCTCCCGGGAAAGGATCTAGGACCCGGTCGCGGTGGGGTAGTCCGTGTATCCCTCCGCGCCACCGGCGTAGTACGTGTCGCGGTCACCGGTGGCAACAGGATGACCGTGGGCGAACCGATCGACGAGGTCAGGATTGGCGATGAAGGGAGCACCGAAGGAGACCGCGTCGGCCAGCTCGCGTTCGAGCAGCTCGTTGCCGGTCGCCTGCGTGAAGCCGAGGTTGGCGATGACGGCACCGCGGTAGTGGGTGCGGAAACGGGTGAACGCGCTGAAGGTGTCGTCGGTGTCCGTGCCGGGTTCCGGCCCCAGGAGGTGGAGGTAGGCCAGATCGGTGTCGTTGAGGCGCTTGAGGAGGAGGTCGTAGTCGGCGAGCATCTCGGCGTCCGCGGTGAAGGCCGGCCCGCTGCGCCAGTAGGGGGACAGTTTGACGCCGATGCGGTCGCTGCCCCACACGCTGCTGACGGCGTCCACGACGTCGAACAGGAACCGGGCCCGCTTCTCACTGCTGCCGCCGTAGGCGTCGGTGCGCTGGTTCAGGCGGGGGTTGAGGAACTGGGCCACGAGGTGGGAGGCCTGCGCGTGGATCTCCAGTCCGTCGAAGCCGGCGCGCAGAGCGTTGGCGGCGGCCTGCCGGTAGGTGCCGATCGTGGTGGCGATCTCCGTCGCGGTCAACGCGCGGGGCGTGACGGTGTCCTTCGGGCCGTCGGGAGTGAAGGACTTCTCCTGGGGGTTGATCGCCGAAGGGCCGGCGGGGAGGCGGCCACCGAGGTGGTCGGGGTGGGAGACGGCGCCGACGTGGCCGATCTGCGAGATGATCCTGCCTCCCGCGGCGTGCACGGATTCGGTGACCTCGGCCCAGCCGGCGGTCTGGGCGTCCGTGTAGATGCCGGGGACGTTGATGAAGCCGATCGCGTCGGGGCTGACCCAGGTTCCCTCGCTGATGATCAGGCCGGCACCGGCGCGCTGCGTGTAGTAGGCGGCATGCAGGGCGGTGGGGGCCAGTTCCGCGTTGGTGGCCCGGGCGCGGGTCATGGGAGCCATGACGACGCGGTTGGGCAGTTCGAGCGCGCCCAGTCGCACGGGCCGCAGGAGGGGCTGGGTGCCGGATGCCGAAGTCGGGTGGGACATGAGGATCTCTTTCGTGAAGGGGGTGCTCCGCGCGGGTGCGGGGAGTACGGAGGGCTGAGGTGGGCTCAGTCCTGCTTGAGGACGTGGAGGCCAGACAGGGGGCCACCGAGCTGAATGAGGCGGCCTCCCTCGCGCAGCGTTCCGAGATCGACGGGTGCGAAGCCGAACTGGGTCGCCAGGCCCATCACGGTGTTCTTGGCGTCCGTGTCGTCGCCGGCGAGGAACAGCACCTGACGCCCGGCCTCGTGGCGGGGATCGGGTGCGATGAACTGCGCGAAGAGGGCGTTGAAGGCCTTGACCACGCGCGCGCCGGGAAGCAGGGAGGCCACGTGTTCGCTGCCGGTGAGATCGCCCAGATCGGCGATCCTCGCGTTCGGGGGAGGGGAGTCGAACTGATTGGTGGCGTCGATGACGACGGTCCCGTGCAGGGCGGGGAGTTGGGCGGCGACGTCGGGTATCTGCGGCCAGCCGACCGCGAGTACGACGAGGTCCGCGGTGGCGGCCTCGGCGGGCGTCGCGGCTGCCGCGCGTGCGCCGAGGTCCCTGACCAGCGGCGCCAGGGAGGCGGGCCCTCGGCTGTTGCTGAGGACGACCTCGTGGCCGTGGCGGATCGCGTGCCGGGCGATGGCCTGGGCGATGGTTCCGGCTCCGAGCGTTCCGATCTTCATCAGGCGGCCCCGCGCTCGGCGTCGGCCGCCCGGGGTGTGGTGAGCAGGACGGTTCCGCTCTTGGCCGGGCGGCGGGCGTGTTCGATGGCCGTCTTGAAGTCGGCGAGGTCGTAGCGGGCCGCGACTTCGAGCAGGTGCGGGGTGTCGCGAGCCAGGTCCACGGCGAAGGCGACGTCCTGGGCCCGCTCGCTCGGGGTGCGGCGCATCCAGTGCAGCACGCTCAGGCCCTGCACGGTCAGCGCGCGCTGGACGAGTGGCAGCGTCTCCAACGGGGTGGTACCGGAGCCCAGTTGCCCGTAGGAGATCAGCGTGCCGCCGTCGGCGAGCAGCTCGGCGAGGTCGCGGGTCATGGCACCACCGACGCAGTCGAGGACGACTCGAACGCCCCGGTCGCCGGCCTCGTGGCGGACCTGCTCCGGCCAGTCGTCGTCGGAGGTCGCGATGACGGGCAGGGTGGGGTACAGCGTGCGCATCCTCTGGGCACCGGATGCACTGCGTACGAGGTTGATCAGGGGCAGGTCGTGCCGGACGGCGGCCGCGCTGACCAGCCGGCCGACGGAGGAACCGGCGGCCGTCTGCACGACGGGACCCTTCCCTCCGCGCAGGGCACCGTCCAGCGCGCGGTACAGCATGAGCAGCGTCAGCGGATTGACCAGCATCAGAGCCGCGGTCTCGTCGCTGACCTCGTCCGGCACCGGCACGGCCCGGTCCGCTGCGACCGCGACGAAGTCGGCCCACGTTCCCGGTGCCGGGAAGACGGCCACGCGTTGACCGGGACGCAGTGTGTGGACGCCCTTCCCGGCGCTCTCGACGACGCCCATCCCCTCCACTCCCGGGATCCGGGCCGCCGGTTGCTGTTCCGCGGGTCCCACCGGTGCCTCGACGCCGGCCAGGTCGCCCGGATGGACGGGCCGGACCAGCATGCGGACCAGGACCTCCCCGGCGCCGGGGCGCGGCCGGCCGGGCTCCTCGCGCAGCCTCAGTACCTGGGCGGGTTCCCCTGGCCGGGTGTGCACCACAGTGCGCATGGCTCCTCCACTCACCTTTTGATGATGGACAACATTAAAACAATGATGAGGGGTAACCTTGAAACGGTCAATCGCAGTCGAGACCGGAGGAGGGCAGCGGGCCATGCCGCGGATCACCAAGGAAGACAAGGCCAGGAACCGGCAGAACATCGTCGAGGCGGCCGGGCGCATGTTCCGCGCGCAGGGCATCGACGCCGTCGGGATCGCAGACCTGATGAAGGAAGCGGGCCTGACCCACGGCGGCTTCTACAACCACTTCGCCTCCAAGGACGACCTGGCCGCCGAGGTGTGCAACGCCTCCTTCGCGGCGTCCTTGCACGTGCTGGAGCAGGCCGTCGAGGAGGGAGACGATGCCGCCGGCTCGCCGCTGAGACGCGTGGTGGACGACTATCTCTCGATCGCCCACCGCGACGCTCTGGACGGCGGCTGCCCCTCCGCCTCCCTGGTCACCGACGCCGGACGGCACAATGACACGATCCAGCGCTCGTACGCAGTCGGCGTGGAGGGGTACCTCGCGGGCTTCGCTGCGGAACTCGCCCGCGAACAGAAAGGGGAGATCACCTCACAGCAGGCGCGGGACCAGGCGGTGCTGCTGCTCAGCAGGATGGTCGGGGCCATGGTGCTGGCCCGAGCGGTCCGCCACGTCCAACCGGACCTGTCCGACGAGATCCTGAGGACCTGCCGCGCTCACGCTCTCGACTGATCGGCCGGGGCGGCGCGGCCGGGGCGGCATGCAGGGCGATTGGGCCCCGGTTTGATGGCGCCGG
Source organism: Streptomyces sp. DT190 (assembly GCF_049846985.1). NCBI lineage: Bacteria > Bacillati > Actinomycetota > Actinomycetes > Kitasatosporales > Streptomycetaceae > Streptomyces > Streptomyces sp. DT190. The sequence continues at coordinate 242,077 of NZ_JBNCNM010000013.1, forward strand.
CGCCGCGGCGTTGCAGCAGGTGTGTGAAAGCGCGCTTTACGACTGCGCGTTGGGTGCCCAGTTCCGGATCCGTGTTCTTTCCGCGGCACATGAAGAATCAATGGGCCGCCGCCGGAAGGGCCATTGATTACTGGTCATCGGGCAACGCCGAGGCCGGGCGGGAGTAGCCATGCGCGCGAGACTCCCGGGCGCCTGCCGGGAATGCGAGAACGGACGCACTGCACAGGGAATTCCCAGGTCGAAGCCCTTCGCTGTTCGCTCCTCACCCGTTCCGGCGCCCCGGGGGCGAGCCGCGAGGAACGGAGTGACAGACTCCCTCCGTGAAGGCGCAGTTCACAGCCCGCGCGGACGGGAGGGCCGTCATCACATCGTCCGACGTCGCGAGGGCTTCCCCTCGCCCACCAGGTCGTTCCGGGCATCAGTTCCACGCTGATCCGCCTCAGGCGCGTCTCGCGTTCCGCATGCGACTTCGCCTTCAAGGGGAGTTGCGGGATCAACGGGATTCCAGAGACCGGTGTTGTGATTACATGCCCCTCTGATGTTCTCAACCGGACGGGCCTGTTTCCGCCTTGTTGGGTCTGTGCGTCGCACTCGTATTCTGGCGTCGTCCTGGCCGCGCAGGCGTCTGCGGGGCCACCGAGAACCGGGGGAGAATCGATGCGCATACGCACGCTCGCGGTCGCCGCTGCGACCGCCGCCGCATTACTGGGCACGGTGGTGCCCGCCGCCGCGTCATCCGATCCGAACAGCGGCAGCAAGTCGTCCCAAGCCCGGGCCGCCGACCGGGCGTTCGCGGAGCAGGCCAAGACCGCACACCTGACGAAGAACCAGACCACCGCGCTGCAGGCGAAGGTGGACCGCTACGTGAACAAGACGGGTGGAAAGCAGGTCGCCCTTAACAAGATCGACCTCGACGGCAAGGGCGAGCTCCTGGTCACCGTTCCTGGTGAGCAGCGCCCCAGAGACTTCGCCTCCGGCGACGGAACCCGGATCGCGGCCGACCCCTGCCTCGAAGGCGCCGTCTACAGCGGTTGGTTCTGCGCCTACAGCGGCGAGGTCTACCAGGGTGACGCCCTGCGCTGGTACGCCTGTGGCAAGCGGCCCATGCCGTGGGGCGGGTACGGGTCGTGGATCAACGACCAGACCCCCGGAACCCGGGCGACCTTCTACAACAGCAGCGGGGGCGTCCACTACGTCACCCCCGCGCCGTACAGCTACTCGCAGAGCTACTACTGGACGCCGGTCTGGCACATCAGGAACTGCTGACGGGTCCGTCCCGCAACTCCGGGGCTCCAGCCACGTGGCTGGAGCCCCTCCTGCGCATGGCCCGGCCGCGAAGCCTGCGCCGCGGGAGCCGTGGCCGTCCGGCTCCGGACCTGAAGATCCGCGCCCCAGCTCTCACAGACCCCACTCGGCCGGCCTCTGGTGCCCACACGGCACCTGGCCTCCGTCCATGTCGAAAACCGCACCGCCGCCTCCGGATGCCTCTTCGTCGTCTCCGTGATCCTCGTCCCGCCCCGGGTGCGCAGGGAGAACCAGGGCCGTCCCTGCAACCTCGCCCGGCGCCTCCAGCAGCGGCTGCTCACCGACCACGGTGCCGCGCTCGGCGTCATGCTGGTGAGCCGCTCCGACAGCAGGACCACCGAGGCGCTGCGGTGCTGGAGGTGGCGGTGCCTCGAAGGCGACACGCCCCGGCCGCCCGCGGCCCCGAGGAGCGGTCCGCTCGGCGTTCCGCTCCTCGGGGCCTGAGCGCCCGTCGCCCTTCTTCGCCCGTCGCCCGTCACGGCATCGGCAGGCGCAGGGCGAGCAGTGCCACGTCGTCGGTGCTGCCCGGCGGCATCCGGGCGAGCAGGTGGTCGCACAGTGTGTCCAGCGGGGCGTCGGCGAGGGCCAGGGCGTGGCGGCGCAGGCGGGCCAGGCCGGTGTCCAGGTCGCTGCCGGGGATCTCGATCAGGCCGTCGGTGTAGAGGAGCAGGGTGGAGCCCGGCGGCAGGGGCTGTGCGGCGTTCGGCCGGCTGCCGCCACCGGTGCCCGGAGGGGTGCCGAGGAGGAGTCCCTGCCCGGCTTCGAGGTAGCGCGCCTGGCCGTCCCGGGTCAGCAGCAGGGGCGGCGGATGCCCCGCGCTGGTCCACCGCAGCGTCCACGGCCCCGTGTGCGGGCTGCCTTCCAGCAGCGCGAGGACGAGGGTGGCCATGGGGACGGTGGTGATGGCGGGCATGGCGTCGTCGAGGCGGTCGACGACGGCGCCGGGCGGGCCGCTGTGGTCCCAGGCCAGGGAGCGCAGGATGCCGTGCAGTTGGGCCATTCCGGCCGCCGCGGTCAGGTCGTGGCCCACGACGTCGCCGATGACCAGCGCGAGCGTGCCGTCCTTCCGCGCGAAGGCGTCATACCAGTCGCCGCCCACCTGGGAGCCCGCCGGGGCGGGCTGGTAGCGGGCGGCCAGCCGCAGCCGGCCGGGCTGGGGCAGCGGCGCCAGCAGATTGCGCTGCATGGCCTCAGCGACGGCGCGCTGGCGGCCGAAGCGGCGGGCGTTGTCGATGACCAGGCCGACCCGCCGGCCGATGTCGCTCACCACTTCCAGGTCCTCGGCGTCGAACGGGTGGGCCGGGTCGGTGCGCACCAGCGTCAGGGCGCCGGTGATCTGCTGCCTGGCGCCCAGCGGCACCGTGAGGGCGGACGTCGCGTGCACCGTGCGCAGGAAGTCGCGGTGGCGGGCGGCCAGCGGGGAGCCCGGTGCCACCGCCGTCCCCGCCTCGTCCCGCTCGTTCTGCAGCACGGGATCGCCTCCGTGCAGCACCCGGACGAGAGGGGAGCGGTCGGCCTCCCCGGTCTCGGGAAGGCGTTCGCGCCCGCCCTCCAGCCCGGCGTCCCGGCCCACGGGCCCGGTCACGGCCACCCGGTGGACCTCCCCCGAACCGGTCCGCAGGTCCACCGCCGCCCAGTCGGCGAGTCGGGGCACCAGCAGGCGGCCCAGCCGGGCCAGGGCCTCGTCGGTCTCCAGGGTCTGGCCCAGTACATCGGTGATCTCCGCGACCAGCGTCAGCCGCTCGTTGAGGTCCTCCAGGGCACTCGTGTAGGCCGCCCGTTCCCGGCGTGCGCTCCGGTCGCCGGTGACGTCGTGGAACAGCACCGCCATGCCCTGGAAGGAGCCGCCGTCCGTCAGCGGGGAGGCGGACCAGGAGATCGTGATCAGACGGCCGTCACCGCGCCGGTACCTGTCGCCCTCCCCGCGCGAGACGGTTCCCTCGACCAGCGCCCGGAGCAGCGGGCACTGCTCCCGCAGGAGCGTGCCGCCGTCCGCCTCCCGGTGCAGCAGCTCGTGCGCGTCCTGCCCGCGAACCGCGGCGGCGTCCCGGCCCAGCAGCCGTTCGGCGGCCGGGTTGACGTCGAGGATCCGTCCCGCGGGGTCCACCACCATCAGGGCCGTGCTCAGCTGCTCGACGACCTGCCGCCAGAACTCCGGCCCGGCAGCGGGCCGTGACCGCCCCTGCCCTTCCGCACCGGGCACCGCATCCTCCACCACGCCGCCCTCCGTCATGGCGGCCTTCCTCGAAGACCGCGGGTGCGCCGGCGTTCGGTGAGCCGGCACTTCGACACCCCGATGGTCCCCTGAGAGACACCCGCCCGCACGGCCGACACGAGGACCGCGTGCGGGGTGTCGCAAGGAGCAGGTCACGAACGCGCTGTCGTCGACCGGGCGGTGTCCGCGCTCACGGTGGCCATCATCCGGGCGGCCGCGAAGGCTTCGGTCTCCGGAGGGATCACGAGGAGGTGCCAGCGGCCGGCGGAGTAGGAGAGCAGCGTGATGCCGTGCGAAGCCGGCCCGGAAGCAAAGCAACCCACCTGCACCACATAGCCGTTGACGACGACCCGGGCCGGGATGGTCTGCCAGTGGCGGGGGTCGACGGTGACCCGGACGATCCGCCCCCACAGCGGGTCCAGCACGTCCGCCAGGGCGGAGAGTTCGCGGGGCAGGTCACGTGAGCGGGGCCACCAGACGCCGTCCGGTCCGCCGTGCCCCGCGGAGGCGTCCTCCGGCCGCAGCACCAGGCGCGCGGTCGGTGCCCGGAAGGGGCTGGCCCGGAGCGGGGGAGGGGAGTCGGTCACGGACATGGTGCGAACCCGTCTCCGGGCTGCCGTCGGGGGCAGCGGCCCGGTGTCGTCGCTCACCGGGAGCGACACCGGCATCGGAGCCGGTGCGCGAGAGCTCCCGATGAGGTCACGCTACTCCCCGGGGGAGGCGAGCGGACCGCGCGCAGTGCCGTCGGCCGCACGACTCCCTCCACACCGTCGCCTCCGAGGCGAGGGGTGAGGGGTGAGGGGCGAAGGGCCCGTCCCGGGGCGCACGGGGCCGCTGCCGCGCCGGCCACCAGATCCGTGGGGCTCGTCCGGCCCGCACGGCCCTTCCGAGGAGTAGGCTCGAAGCACCGAGGATATTTCGCGCACCGGCTTCCAGGCTCGTGTCGTTTTCGGCGATCGAATACGCCGGGCCGGTTTCGGCCGGTCCGGGGGCAGGTCCGCGTCATGACTGCGACCATTTCCCTTCCGCCGACAGCCGAAGCCGACGACCGCTCGTTCCCCTCGTCCTCTCTCCGCCTGTCGCTGGTTCCCGCCGGTCCCGCACCGGCACTGCTGGACGGCGCGTGGTGGCCCCACTCCCGTGATCTCGGAGCCGAACTTCCCGCCCTGGCCGCCGTGTTGGATTCGTCGTGGGGGCGGATCACCCGCGTCACGGTGAATCCCACCCACTGGCCGGTGGTGCCGCGCAAGGTGCCCGTCGCCGGGCACACGGTGAAGGTGGGCTGGTTCCTCGCCGAACAGGACCCGCACGAGCTGCTGTTGCTCTCGTACCGCGCGGGCCGCTGGAACCTCCTGGTGATCCCGCCGGAGACAACTCCGGCCGCAGCGGCCTGGCTGATGGCCGCCGCGAGCGACCCCCTGGGCACGTCGACCGCGAGCCGGCTGATGGCGGATGCCGCGCGGACGGTGTCCGAGACGGACCGGGGTGCGGGGCGGACGGTGTCGGAGACGGACCGGGGTGCGGGGCGGACGGTGTCCGAGACGGACCGGGCCGTGGAAGCGGTCTGGGACTCCGAAGGCGGTCACGAGGTCCGCGATCCGGCCGCACGTCCCGCGGTCACACACGTCACCGCTCCCTCGGCGCGTCCTTCCACGGGGAGGTGAGGACCGTGACGACCTTCGTGACCGTGATGGCGATCCTGGCGATGATCGCCTTCGGGACGCTCCTGATCCGCCTGCTCAACGCGCAACACAGCGACCGCGCCTCCGCCTTCCACTACGGCCGCTCCGGGATGCCTGTTCCGGGCCCGGCCCCGTCGGCTCCGCGGAAGGCCCACGGCCGGTCCGCGGCGATCGCCCCCGCAGGCGACCGTGACCGTCACGACGACGGATCCGGCCGACCCGGCCGACGCCACAGCCCCAGCTGACGGCACGGCCCCAGCCGACATCCCCGGACGCCCGACCGGCCGTTCACCGCCCCCGCACGACGCGGACCGGCGGCGGGCGGCCGGCGGACCTGCGGCATGCCCTGAGGCCCGGCCCCGGACCGGACGCGCACCGGTCTCACCCGGTCCCGCCACATGCCGCACTCCCCGACGTCTGCTCCGCACGTCGAACCGAGGAGCCATGCCCCTTCCGCGACTGCACGTCCACCGGTACGACCAGGCCACCCGCACGCGGGTCGTCCTCGCCGGCGAGATCGACCGGGCCACCGCCCCGCTCGTGCTCACCGCACTCACCGCGTGCCTGCGCGACGGCGGCCGCACCGCCGACGTCGACCTCACGGCCGTCACCTTCTGCGACGTCAGCGGACTCAACGTCTTCCTGACGGCGTCATGGCTGGCCACCGAGAGCGGAGCGACCCTGCGGCTGCACCGTCCGCCGCCGATCCTGACCCGCCTCATCGAGATCACCGGTTCCGGCTGCGTGCTCCACCAGATCCACGGGGTGCGGCCCCGGCCACCTGGGGTTCCCACCAGCGCGGTGGGTGCGCCGTGACGGCGGTGCGTCGCCCCGGCCCGCCCGGGCAGCCGGCCCGGGGCGACGCCCAGGTCTGCACGCCCGCACGTCCGTGGAAGCCGCCGGCGCCGGTGGCAGGCGTCCGGCGCCTCAGCGGTACCCCCTCGTCCGGCCGGCGGAAGGACGGCGGCCGAAAGCCGCCGCCCCGGCCCCTGCCTGCCCGTCGCTCCGGCCGGTTGCCCGCCGTCTCCTGCCGTCTACGTGGGGATCCGCGCGCTCCGCAGCGGTGCTCCCGCCCGATGGAGACTGGTGAGGGCCAGCCGGTAGGAGGTGATCAGCCCCGTCTCCTGGTAGTCCACCCCCAGCTCCTCGCAGTGACGCCGGACGATGGCCCGGGCCTTGCGCAGGTTGGGGCTGGGCATGCTCGGGAACAGGTGGTGCTCGATCTGGTGGTTCAGCCCACCCAGGGCGATGTCGGTGATCCGGCCGCCGTTGACGTTGCGTGAGGTGAGCACCTGGCGCCGCAGGAAGTCCGGGCGGTCCTCGCCCTTCAGGATCGGCATGCCCTTGTGGTTGGGCGCGAAGAGGGAGCCCAGATAGACGCCGAACAGGCACTGGTGGACGGCGAGGAAGGCGAACGCCATACCGGGCGGCAGCAGCCAGAACAGGACGCTCAGATAGACGACGAAGTGCCCGAACAGCAGCGCCCCGTCAAGCTTTCGGTGCTTGAGCGATCGGTTGGCCAGCGCCTTCACACTCGACACGTGGAGGTTGAAGCCCTCCAGGGTGAGGAGCGGAAAGAACAGGAACGCCTGCCAGCGGCCGATCAGGCGGGGGAGCCCTTTCGCGGCCCGCGCCTGGTCCTGGGACCAGACCAGCAGGTCGGGGTCGAGGTCGGGGTCGAGTTCCTCGTGGTTGGGGTTGGCGTGGTGGCGGGTGTGCTTGTCCTGCCACCAGCCGTAGCTCATGCCGATACCGGCAGCGGCCATCCGCCCGGACGTCTCGCTGGCCCGGCGCCGGCGGAACACCTGGCGGTGGGCCGCGTCGTGTGCGAGCAGGGCGCCCTGGCCGAACACGACGGCCAGGAAAGCGGCGATCGCGAGGGTCCACCAGCTGTCGCCGATGAGTGCGACGGCCGCCCAGCCGCTGACGTAGAGCATGGTCACGACCGTGATCCGCAGGGTGTAGTAGCCGGGACGGCGCTCCATCAGCCCGGCCTCGGCGATCTTTCTGGACAGTCGGGCGAAGTCACTGCCGGACGCCTGTGCGGGCGGGGGGCGGACCGCGGTGTTGCTGGTCATGATGGTGAGGCTCTCTCCGGGAGGGAATATGGCGCCGCCCCGGGGCCGCTGAGATAGGACCGCAGACGGAGTCGCGCTCACTGCTTCGCCGGCCGACGGCCGCGCAGGCCCTCCTCTTGATGGGGGTACCCTGCGGGCCGGGTCTCACACCGCGGGGAGCCCTGCCGGGCCGGACAGGCCTTCGAGAGCATCGTCCCGGGACCAGCGCTGAGCGAGGGAGACGAAGCTCGGCCTCGGTGTGCGCGGCATCCGCTACCTCGCCCGTGGCGCGGGTGCCCGCCGGGCGGCCACTGGCCCTTCCCCCGTCCCAGCGCGCTGCCCGTCACCGCGAGCACGGACAGCACCACCAGTGCGGCGGCCGGACCGAAGACGGTCCAGGGGGCCAGTTCGGCGTAGGGCTGGTTCTCCGACAGCAGGCGGCCCCACTCGGGGGTGGGCGGCTGTTCGCCCAGGCCGAGGAACCCGAGGGACGCCAGGACCAGGACGGTGGTGGGCAGCCGCAGCAGGGCGTTGCGCAGCAGGGGCGGTACCACCGCGGGCAGCAGGTGGCGGCGCATCAGGTGCAGCCGCCCCGCACCGAGGGCGGCGGACGCCGCGATGTGACCGCTGGCCCGTTCCTGTTCGAGCAGTGCCGCGGTCTGGGCGGCGTACGGGCTCCAGCCGACCACGCACACCGCGCAGGCCGCACCCCACACCGACGGTCCGGTCACCCCCGCGATGAGCAGTCCCGTGAGCACGGCGGGCAGGGTCGACACCACTTCGGTCGGGCCTGCGCTCGCCCGCGGCGCCATGCCCAGCAGGAGTCCGGTGAGCGCGCTGACGGCCGTCATGGCGAGGGCGACGGCGGCCGTGCGCAGCGCCCCGTGCCCGAGCCGGGCCAGCAGGTCCCTGCCCAGGGCGTCCGTACCCAGCGGGTGCGCGGGGGACGGGGCCAGCAGCCGCGCCGCCGTGTCCACCTGGAGGGGGTCGCGCAGCAGCCCGGCCGTGACGAGCGCGAGCAGGACCAGGGCGCAGGCGGCGGTGGTCCAGCGCAGGGAGCGCGGCACGCTCAGCGGAGGCCGGTGCAGGGCCGGCAGCGCGCCGTCGCGCAGGGGCCGGCCCAGCAGTGCGTGGCGCAGGGCCCGGATCAGGGCGCCCGCGGTCACACCGAGCAGGACCAGGGCGAGGGTGGCGGTCTGCAGGACGGGGAGGTCCTGGGCGACGGCGGCCTCCAGGGCGAGCCGGCCGAGCCCGGGGACGTTGAAGATCTTCTCCACCGCGACCGCGCCGCCGACCAGGGCCACCACGGTCGGCAGCAGCTGCGGCAGCATGCCGGGCAGGGTGCGGCGCAGCGCGTCGCGGGCGATGCGGCCGGGCGGCAGTCCGACGGCGTGGGCGGTGCGCGCCCAGGGCTCGTGGAACGCCGCGGGCAGCGCCTGGTCGAGGAGCCCGCCGAGCATCGCCCCCGAGGGGATGCCCAGGGCGAGTGAAGGCAGCACCATCGACTGCGGTCCCTCCCACCCGCTGGACGGGAACCATCCCCACCACACGCCGCACACCGTCGCCAGCACCGAGGCGAGCAGGAACTTCGGCAGCGCGGCCAGCACGGCGGCCGTGCCGCCCGCCCGGTCCCGCCGCAGCCGGCGCCGGGAGCCGAGGAACACCGGGCGGGCGCACACCCCTCCCGCCACCACCACCGTGACCGCCAGCGCGCCGAGCATCAGCGTCAGGGAGACCGACAGCGCGGTCGCCACCTGCGGCATGACCGGCTCGCCCGACACCCAGGAGACACCCGCGTCCCCGCCCGGCAGGCCGCCGAGCCAGTGTGCGAGGTGCGCGAACGGTCCCTGGTCCAGCCCCAACTGCCGCCGTACGGCGTCCAGTTCAGCCGGGGTGGGGTTCTGGTCGGCGGAGCGGGCGCGCAGCACGGTGCGGGCCGGGTCCGCACCGGACAGCCACGGCAGCGCGGCGACCGCGCCGAGCAGCGCGGCTGCGGCGAGGACCCGGCCGGCCGCCGTGGGCCAGCGCGGGGGACGGGCGGGGGCGTGGGCGACGCTCACGGGGATCCGGGCCTACTTCAGGCGGGTGTCGAGGTCGATCAGGGAACGTTCGCGCGGGTCGAGGATCACGCCCTCGACGTCGGACGCGATCCCCTGCACGGCCTGCTCATGGACGAGCGGCACCACCGCGTCGGTGCGCAGGATCTCCGCCTCCGCTTCCATGACCTTCGCGTGGCGGCGCCCGGTGTCGCGTTCCCCGGCGGCGGCGCGGATGGCCCGGTCCACGGCCGGGTCCTTCAGCCCGGCGATGTTGTAGACGCCCGCACCGGTGAAGTCGCTGGCGAGGTAGTCGACCGCGTCACCGGTGTCCAGGAGCGTCACCCGGGAGAAGACGAGGGCGTCGTACTTCCCGGCGAGGAGGTCGGACTCCATCTGCGTGTACTCGCGCACGTCCTGCTTCACCGTGAACCCGGCCTTCTCCAGCTGCTGCTGGAGCACGGTCGCGGCCTCGGGGAGCTCGGCACGGTTGGTGTAGGTGGCCAGGCGCAGCGTCCTGCCCTCGGTCTCGGACCGCACCCGGGCGGTGGGCGTGGCCTCGGTGCGGCCGGTCACCTTCACGCGCAGGCCGGCGGCCCAGGGGACGGCGGGTCCGAACAGGCCCTGCGCGGGATCGGCATAGCCGCCGAAGACGGAATCGACCAGCGCGGAGCCGTCGACGGCCTCGCGAACGGCGGCGCGCAGCCCGGCGTCGGCGAACAACCCGCTGCGGGTGTTGAGGATCAGGCTGTCGGTGCGCACCGACGGCACCTCGTGCCGGGTCGCCCCGTCGAGCAGCTTCGCCTGTGCCGTGGGGATCCACTCGGCGATGTCGGTCTCGCCGCCGCGCAGCGCGTTGGCGCGGGCCGTACCGTCCGCGATCCAGCTGACGTCGATGCCTCGGGTCGCGGCCTTGCCGCCCCAGTAACCGTCGAAGCGGTCCAGCGTCGCCTCGGTCTTGCCGCTGAGCCGGGTGATCTCGAACGGGCCGGTGCCGGTGCCGACCGGGCTCACGGCTCCGTCCTCGCCGTACGCCTTCGCCGACAGGATCGCCAGCGCGGGGCTGGCCAGCCGCAGCGGCAGTACCGGGTCGGGCGACTTGGTGGTGAGGGTGACGGTGTCGGCGTCCTCGGCTGTGGCGGTCAGGGTCACGTCGCTCAGGACGCGGGGCTTGGGCCGGGCCGCATGCGCGTGGTCGAGCGCGTCGACGACCGATCGCGCGGTGAGCTTCGTGCCGTCCTGGAACGCGGCCTTGCGCAGCTCGAAGGTCCAGGTGGTGGCGTCGTCCTGCTTCCAGGACTTCGCCAGCGCGGGCTTCGCCGTGCCGTTGCGGTCGAGGGCGGTCAGACCCTCGGCGACGGACAGCTTGCTCAGCACGGTGGCGTCGTTGCTGTACGGGGAGAGCGCCTGGACCGGCGGTACGGCCAGCGCGACGCGCAACCGCCCACCCGGTCCCGTCCCGGCGCCGTCGTCGCTGTCGCCCGGTGCGAAGCAGCCGGCCAGCAGCGGCGTGAGGGCGAGCGCCGTGACGAGCCGGCGGGAGGTGGTGCGCATGTCGGATCCTGTCGTGCGTGAAGCGGGGCGTGCCGAGGCGGCCCGGTCCCGGGCTTGATCGGCGGCGTCAGCATATAAGGCAAGCCTTACCAACCCTGAGTCGGCTGGATGAAATCTCAACTACTGGACGGCGCCGACTGGCGCGACCGGACGTACCGGTCGGTGAACGCGGCAGTGTCGATGGGCCGTTCGGGCTGCGCGCTCGCGGGCGACAGCCTGGCTGCCTGAGTTCATCAAAGGGTTACGTCCCGGCCCGGAAGTAGTCGGCCGCTGCCCCCGGGCTCAGCGGCCCGGGGGCCGCGGCCGGTCCATGGACCGGCCTTGGCGCCTTGGTGCGCGGACCGAGTACCTCGACATCAGCCTCGACCCCGAGCCAGGTGTATTGGCCCGCAGCGTTGTTCACGCGGCTGATCGGTGGGTGGCCGCCGAGTGCGGTGTGGCGGAGCCGGCCTCCTGGGCCGACTGGTTCTCAACAAGCGCGCCGGGGGCCTCCGACGACCTGCTCAGCTACCGCACGGGCTGTGACCTCGCGATGCAGCAGACGCGGCAGAAACAACGGCATGCACGCTCGCCATCCGCCACCCCGACCGATGGGCAGAGGGTCCGTCGGCAAGCCGACGGACCCTCTGCATGATCAGGCAGGTGGTGAGTGCCTTAGGGCCAGCCGGGAGGGGTCGGGCCGCAGCAGGCGACGGTCCGGACCTGGTCGGCGCCCGCGAGCGGTGCTACCGCGAGCACCGCTGCCAGTGCCACGAACAAGCCGAGCACGGCCTTACGCATGGCATCCCCTAGGTCCAGTCGCAGCCTTCGCCGTTCAAGCCCTGGCGCAGCAGGAACATCCAGTCGTCGGTCTGGGGCTATCGCTGCGCCCCTTCTCCGGATCGGTGTACACGTCATGCATGCCTCCTCGACCGTGTGGAACGGACAACGTGCGGCAGCCGGGAAGGCTGATCCAACCCGCTGGCGACTGCCCGTCACGGCCACCCGGGCGGGGGCGGGCCGCAGCAGGCGACGGTTTCGGTGTGATCGGCGCCGACAAGGGGCGTTGCCGCGAGCACGGCCGTCAGGGCGACGAACAAGCCCAATACGGCTCTACGCATGTCTCCTCCTTCTGGGAGTCGCCTTTGTTTCGGCATGCGTCTTTGACCTGTAGACGGAGTGCTGGTTCTTGAGGTCGTCGTCTGAGTCATCAGGCGATGGCCCGTTGACTATCACACGGTTGACGAGGGATGTCAGCGAGCCAGTGATACATGATGTCTGGCGCTCGATAACGTGAGCATTATGGTGGCAGGTTGGCCGTGGGAGGCGGGTCTCTGCCTGAAGGAATTACCGCCTTCGATGCGATTCTGGACGTTCTGCGAGTGCCCAGGACCGGCGTCGGGCGACCGAGCCGTAGGTCCACGCGGTCCTCGCCGAGAAGGCGTACTCGCAACGGGCGATCCGCCAGATCCCGCGGCGCCGGAGCCGTTCGGGCGGTCATTTCGGAAAGGGTCGATCAGAAGGCCAGCCGCGTACGGCGCGGAAGGCCGAAGGTAGGCCACCGGCCTTCGACGCGAGCTCTGCAAAGCCCGCAATGTCGTCGAACGCTGTCTCAGCCGCCTCAAGCCGTTTCGCGCCATAGCGACGGTTCGGCAGACTCGCCGCCCGAAACCGGTCCGGATTCCACCGCACAGCGTTCGTCCCTAGGCTCTGTGACCCTGCCCGGTGATCGTTACCAGCGGACTGCACTCAGCCCGTTGCCGAGATCCGTCACCTCTGCTCCAACGAGAACAGCCGGAACAGCGCTGAGCCGGTCCGTCCGGAACTGCACTCGGTCCGGGCGCGGGCCCATCGGCAGTCGGCCGTACAGGACCAGCGCGTCATCGTCTTCGTCCGCTGTCTCGCCGCCCAGATCGACGAGAAGCGCGACAGTCCTGGCCAACTCCCGCTGGGCCAACTTTTGAACCGCATCGGTGGCCTGCTCCCGCTCGGTCTCGGTCAACCCGGCGAGCACAAAGGTGAGGATCTGCGTGTCCGTGCCACGTACCTGACCTGGCACACCAGGTCCGTATCAGCCGACAGCCAGAACTGCATGCAGAGCGGCCCAACCGAAAGGCCAACCAGATCCAGGATGCGCTCGACAGGCAGCTTCACCTGTTCTCCCATGACGTCCAACAGCATGCCGCAGCCCAGCATCGGATGCTCGACGGTCAGCCCGGACCGAGCCAAGTGGTCGGTGACAGCGCGGAACTCGGACCCGTCCATCCGGCCCTCGCGGTACCAGGACAGGTAGGTCTCGAGCGCGGCTGACACTCCTTGTCGTCATCGCCCCCCAACGGAGGGAGAGAGATCCTTGACAGACATTCCCTGGAACTCAGATGCCCATGGAGGCGATCTCGATGGGTGAGCGGTATGAGGCGGCGGCGGTGACGACACAGGCCCGGTACGTCCGGTTCGAGTGGACGGCACGGAAGTAGTCGCGCAGGTTCTGCCAGTAACTGACCAGGTAACCGAGGCCGGGGACGAAACCGGGCGGGCGGGGGACCAAGGCGAAGGCCTGGCTGCACTGGAGGATCTCGCCGGTAGCGGTGGACAGGATGTCCGCCACCTCGGCGTTCATGTTCCAACCGGCCGCGAGCTCCGGACTCCATATCGCACCGGCGACTTCCCGCAGTTTCTCCTGCTCCTCCGCGGTCGGGTCAGCCAGCATGCCGGGTGCGACGGTCACAGGTGTGCGTGCCGGTTGGGCGGGGGGCGCTGCTGTGGCCGGCCCGGCGATGGCTGTCACAACTCCCGAGGCAAATAACGCGACCGTGGCCACGGCTCGTCTGTGCCTCATGCTTCTCTTGTTGGTCGTCACCGCGTCCGCCCTTCCGTCGAGTGACCACCCGCGACTGCGGGGGCGGTCCGAAGATCGCACGAGGGGACGTGGTGGGCAACGGCAAAACGCGCCAGTGGCACCGGCACCGTCCGTCCACCGTCTGAGAGCCTTCGACAGGGCCGACAGCGACAGCGGCCCCAGGGCCTGTTGCGAAAGTGCTGGTCACAGCCACTCGTTCACGGTTGCAACCAGCATGCTCGCGTGATGGTGGACAGTGAGCCGCCCCGTAATGCCGTGCAGCCGTGCCGGATGACGGGAGACACTGGCGCGGTGAATCAGCTTCAGGAGATCGCGGGATTGGCCGGTGGGGTACTGGGCGGAGAGCTCATCGGCGCCTATCTTCATGGATCTTCCGTGCTGGGAGGCCTCAGACCAGCCAGCGACGTGGACGTACTACTCATCTCCCGGAGGCCGATGACCGAGCGGGAACGACGGGCGCTTCTCGGTGGCCTGCTCGAAATTTCCGGCACCCGGAACAACACCCGCCCGGTCGAGCTCACCGTGGTCGTCCAGTCCGAGGTCAAGCCATGGCGATACCCTCCGACCTGCGACTTCCTGTACGGCGAGTGGCTGCGCGCCGAGTACGAGGCCGGGAAGGTCCCCCGGCCGGAGCCGTTGCCCGATCTGGCCCTGCTGATCACGATGGCACTGACCGGTGACCACCCCCTCGTCGGCCCGCGGCCGACACAGATCCTCGACCCCGTCCCGCACTCCGATCTGGTCCGGGCAAGCGTGGCGGGCATCCCCGACCTGCTCGACAACCTGGACGGCGACACCCGCAACGTCCTGCTGACCTTCGCACGCATCTGGACCACGCTCACCACCGGCCGGATCAGACCGAAGGATGCTGCCGCGGACTGGGCCCTCGCCCGGCTCCCTCCCGAACACCGCCCAGCTCTCGAGCACGCCAGGCAGCTCTATCTCAACTGCCGCTACTCCGATGAAAGCTGGAGCGAGACCTTGCAGGCACAGGTCCGTCCGCTCGTAGACCACGTGCTCGCCGAGATCGACCGGTTGAGCACCCGGAGCCAGCGGACATAAGAACCGCTCCTGAGATCCTGATCACCGAGAGTGTTCCGACTGCGCTGGTCACAGCCACTCGTTGATGGCCGCGATCAGTAGGGTCGCCTCGTGGCGGACGGCGAGCTCGTCGTATCGCGTGGCGACGGCACGGTGTCTCTCGAGTCGGCTGATCCCGCACTCGACCGTATGACGCCGGCGGTAGTCGGCCGGGTCGAAGTGCGGTGGCCGACCGCCGCGGGAGCCGAGCTTCCGGCGGTTGCGTGCCTGGTCGGCCTTGTCCGGGACGGTGCAGCGGATTCCGCGACGGCGCAGGTAGGCGCGGTTTTTGCGGGAGGCGTCCGCCTTGTCGGCCCGCACGCGATCGGGGCGGACGCGTGGCCGGCCCGGTCCGATGCGGGGCACGCGGACCTTCTTCGGCACGGGCTCGAACTGCGGCGAGTCCCCGTGCTGCCCAGCCGTGATCAGGATCGCCATGGGCTTCTGGCCCTGCTCGACGGTTAGGTGCAGTTTGGTGGTGAACCCGCCGCGCGAGCGTCCCAGCCCATGATCTCCGGGCTCGGTGAACACACCGCCCGGTGGTTCCCTCCGCAGGTCACCCCGCTTGTGGGCCCCTGCTGCATGCTGATGGGCGCGACAGACCGTGGAGTCGACGCTCAGGTCCCACGTGATCACCCCCTTCGCGTTAGCCAGGACCTGGAGCTGGGTGAGGATCCGGTGCCAGGTGCCGTTCCGCTGCCACCGGCGGAACAGGTCGTAGACCCGGCCCCACGGCCCGTACACGACAGGCACGTCCCGCCATGGCACACCGGTCCGGACCCGGAATCGCATGCCGTCGATCAGCCGCCGCCGGGGCCAGACCGGCGGCCGCCTGGCCTTCGCGCCCTTCGGCACCAACCGGCTCCAACACCGCCCACTGCTCGTCCGTGAGATCCCCCCCCGCGCCATGAACCGTGATCATTCACAGTCCCAGATCCACTTTGGACGCACGGCCTAAGGGCTGTCCCGCAATGACTCGGGAGCTCGTGGCCCTGTCCTTCTGCAGGTTGGCAGCGAGGCTGTGGGAACAGTTGAATGCCCTCGTGACGGACTGGACGCAGGTGGTCGATGCTCACGGGGCGGTTGGGCGAGTGCCACTGCTCCTGGATCAGGTGGAGCGAGAGGAAGCGGCGGAGGCGTGGGACGAGCTGTGGGACCGTCTCTGCCTCCACGGTGAGACGGTCTCCGCGGCGAGCTTCGCAGCTCTCCCGCGCTTGGCAGCTCTCGCTCCCGCGTGTGTCCAGGCACTCGAATTGGCCAGTGCCATCGTGCGTGGCACATTGCGGCACCCCGACGGTGAAGCTCTGCTCGCGGGTTGTCCGAACGAGGTCACT
Organism: Streptomyces sp. DT190; assembly: GCF_049846985.1. Lineage (NCBI taxonomy): Bacteria > Bacillati > Actinomycetota > Actinomycetes > Kitasatosporales > Streptomycetaceae > Streptomyces > Streptomyces sp. DT190. The sequence continues at coordinate 258,179 of NZ_JBNCNM010000013.1, forward strand.
CGGTTGCGGGAACTCGTGGACCAGAGGCTTCGGACGCGTCCGGCCGACTACAACCGGCTCTTCGGTGACCTGCTTGCCCTTGCAGGGCAGTACCACTGGAGCGCCTCCTTGGGAGACTTCGCCGACGACTTCTATGCCGTGTCCTGCCCCGGCTGCGAAGCGGAGGTGACCATCGCCGTCGGCGACTACGGCTGCTACGCGGCCATTCGAGACTGGGATCAGGGCGACATCGAGCAGCGGTCACTGCTGCCCGCCCCGGCCGAGGAGCTTCGCGACCCGGGCCGATGGATGCATGCCACAGCCGGCCGGGACGGGCAACAGCGGCTCGCCGAGGGGATCAGATACGTCTTTGGCCGGGCAGAGTGTCCGGCTTGCGCCAGTGTGTTCAACATTGCGGAAGCGCACACGGCCGCGAGCCTTCCTCCAGCCCTTGAAACGTACTGAACAGGGAGAGGCACCCCGGCCACTTGCGATGATCTTGAAATGGCTGGCGTCATCACGGCTTCGGACCCCGCGTGGATATCCCCGTTCAGCGGGCTGAGCCCGAGGCAATTCGGCAAGCTGATCACCGTGCTCCGGCGCGAGGGCGCCGACCCGGTTCGCAGGGGCCGGCCGTGGAGCCTGCCGCTGGAGGACCGGGTGCTGCTGGTGGCCGCCTACTGGCGCACCAACCTCACCCTGCGCCAACTGGCACCGCTGTTCGGGGTGTCCAAGTCCGCGGCCGACCGCATCATCGACCACCTCGGACCAGCGCTCGCACCCCAGCAGCGCAAACGGTTCCGCACGGACACCGTCCTGATCGTGGACGGCACCCTGGTCCCCACCCGCGACCACAGCATCGCCGAGCAGTCCAAGAACTACCGGTACTCCACCAACCACCAGGTCGTCATCGACGCCGACACTCGGCTCGTCGTCGCCGTCGGCCGACCGCTGCCCGGCAACCGCAACGACTGCAAGGCATGGGAGCTGTCCGGCGCCAAGGCCGCCGTCGGTCGCGCCACGGTGATCGCCGACGGCGGCTACAGGGGCACCGGCCTGGTCATCCCGCACCGCCGCGCACCCGGCCAGGCCGGCCTTCCAGCCTGGAAAGAGGAGCACAACCGTTCACACCGCAGGGTCCGCGCACGCATCGAGCACGCCTTCGCTCGCATGAAGACCTGGAAGATCCTCCGCGACTGCCGCCTCAAAGGTGACGGCGTCCACCACGCCATGCTCGGCATCGCCCGCCTCCACAACCTAACCCTCGCTGGGTGACCGGGGAACGACACTGGTCACCCAGCATGCCGCAAATCATTTACGGGACAACGCTTAGTCGCCGACGTGGATACCGGGGCGCCGGTCGGGGTGGGGTTCGTTGCTGCGGATGATCTCGCGGGTGACGGGGGCGGTGTCGCCACGGCCGAGGAGGAAGTAGCGGATCATGTGCACCAGAGGGCTGCCTTCTGCCCAGGCGAAGTAACAGTGCGGCCGCACGCCGGTGGCGTCCCGCAGGGCCAGCAGGACGGCGGCGATGGCGTTGGGCGCTGCTGGGGCTTCGGCCCGCAGGATGCGGTGGCCGTCGACTTCGACGCCGTGGACGGTGAGGGTGTCACTGAAGTCGGACGGGTCGACGACGTCGATCTCCAGGAAGAGCACGTCGGCCGGGCCCGGTACCGGGTTGGTGCCGCGCTGTTCGCGTTCCTTGGCGCTGTACTCGGCGGCGTCGCCGGCCTGGCGGCGGTTGGCGGTGATGTTGATGGACTGGTCGTGGGCGAGGGTGTCGGTGATGAACCGACGGGCGGCTTCGTCGAAGACGATGCTGTCGGCGCGCAGTTCAGTGGTGCGCGAGACGCGGGAGACCAACGACACGGTGATGATGCCGAGAATGAAGAAGCCGGAGATGGCGATGCCGTCGGGTTTGTCGAGGATGTTCGCGATCAGCGCGTAGAGCAGGATCGCGGTGAGCAGCGCGAACCCGATGGTGACCGGGCGCCGTCGATGGCGGGCGGCGAAGACGGTGACGGCGAAGGCGCCGGAGACCATCATCGCCAGGATGCCGGTGGCGTAGGCGCCGGCCTGCTTGTCGACGTCGGCGTCGAAGGCGATGGTGATGATGATGCACAGGGCGGTGTAGACGAGAACGACCGGCCCCCGGGCGCTACGGCCTTCCCCCACCGAGGGGTCGTCGGTGTCGTGCAATACCACTCCTACTGGCACCGGCACACCGACCCCGCACACGTCGACCGCAGGCTCGAGTGGTTGCGCGACACCCACGCAACCCTGCAGACCCACTTGGGAGTCGGCGGCTACACCAACGGCATGGGCCCGGAACTCACCGACTGGCAGACGGCCTACCACGGTGAGAACTACCAGAGGATGCAACACGTCAAGGCCGAGTGCGACCCGGACCGGTTGTTCACCTTCCGCCAGGCAGTCACATGCCCTCCGGCCGACCGGTGAAGGAACCCTGCACACAGGTGAGTGCTGGGACCCGGGCAAGCGGGCGAAGAACGCGACCAGGAAGCAGGCCGTCGAGGTCCTGCGCCAGCAGGTGCCGGCGCGCACGAAGCGCAGGCCGGACACGGTGTTCGGCATCGTGGCCAGACGCTGCGAAGTCCGCGCCCGACCCTGCGAGGAGAGGGGGCCGGGCGCCGTGCAGAGCCCGGACCGAGGCCCTCGCGAAGGCCCTTGACACCAGCAGCTGTCCCGTTCACGCCGCGCACCGAGTTTGCCTCGATCGAGTGGTAGCGACCAGATGGGCTCAACGCGCTGGAGAGCGGGCTCGTTGGCAGGTCCAGTGGCAGTTTCCTTCCTACCGAGGGAGTCGGGAAAAGGTATGCGTAGTCTCAGATCCCTTGCCGTGGCCCTGTCGAGCTTGGCTCTGGCCACTTCGGGCGTCGTTGCCGGCGCTGGAAGCGCCAGCGCCACTTACAGCGCCTGCATCGATACCGTGGCCGCGAACGGAGGGCTGCCCACGGCGAGCATCGTGGAGAACGCCTGTCAGGACGGAGTCGCGAAGCGATTCGACAAGTGCGAGAGCGCTTTGCAGGCCACGTCTGATCCCGTGGGCAGGGGTTACGGCCCAGGCCTGTCGGAAGCAAAGGCACAGCTGGCGTGCAAGAGGGCAGCCGTCCTGCCCGCACCGTAACAGCATGTAGAAACCCACCTCGCCCCCGGCACAGCCAACCCGTGTCGGGGGCTGCAGCGCGTCAAGGGCGCGTGAGCGATGCGTGCCGCACGCGGCAGTGGCTGCGGATCCCCGCTGCGCTCGCTCGTCCTGACCTCCACCCTGTGCCGAGGCGCCCGGGCGGGAAGGCCGGTGCCGCGGCCTCGTGCCACCCGGGGGACATCTCCGGTCCGCCCTCGATGGTGACCTGTCGGGTGTAGAGCACGGGCAGTCATGACAGTTATCTGACCTGCGGGCTGCGGGCGAGCAGGTCCCGGGTGGCGCGGATGGCGGGCTCGGCATCCGGCAGACGTCTACCGGCGCTTGCGGGCGATCCTTTCGGGTGCAGGAACCCGTTCCGTATGTCGATGACAAGGACTGCCGTGGTGGGCGCCAATAGGGGCGTGCTTGACGTTCGGATGCCTCGTAACTCACCGGATCGGATCGCGATTTGGCACCGAGCCCCCTGTGTGCGATGAACGGTCAGATGCCGAACGAGGTCCTGAGCGCCCCTAGCGTCAGAGGGCTTCGCTGAGCCGGGACGCACGCATGAGATCGAGTTGGTCGGCGCCGCTGGTTCCCGGGGCCGCTGTGTAGGTGACCAGGCGCAGGTCGGCTCCCGGCAAGGTCAGCACATCGCAGTCCAAGGTCACGTCGCCGAACTCGGGGTGGTTGATCGTTTTCAGATCCCCCGCCAACTGCTCCATGCCCGCCACGGCCCATAGTTCGCTGAAGAACGGCGACGTTCTGCGAAACCCGTCCACCAGCGCGGCCAGTTCCAGGTCGGCCGGATATCGGGCGACCGTTTCGCGCAGATCCGCGACGATCGCCGTCTCGAACGCGTACGGTCCGGCTGCCGATGACAGGGGGTACAGGTGCCAGCGCCCCTCTCCCGTGCCGAAAAGCGCGCGGGCGAGGTTGCGTTCGGCGGGCGCCAGGCCGGACGGGTCGCCGTGCAGAGCCGTCCACATGTCGTTCCACCACAGCAGGCTCCAGTCGGCGGCGAACACGCCGATCGGGAGGTCACCGAGGCGGACGACGAGGCGGCGGATGCTCGGCGGCAGGTGCGTGCCGACGGTACGGTCGCGCGGGGCGAGCAGGCCGGCGGCGCGGAAGAGCTGGTCGCGTTCGGCCGGGGCAAGCCGCAGCGCGCGGGCGATGGCCGAGACCACCTGCGCGGAAGGGTGGGTGGCCCGGCCTTGCTCCAGGCGCAGCACGTACTCGACGGAGAGGCCGGCGAGCTCGGCGAGTTCCTCGCGGCGCAGACCAGGGGCGCGGCGGCGGGCCGATCGGGCATAGCCGGCATCGGCCGGGTCGAGGCGGTCTCGATAGCCGCGCAGTAAGGCGCCGAAGCTCAGGTCGCTCACTCCTTCATGATGCCACCGGGCGTTTCCTGCACCACGGTCACCATCCTGGTGAGTGCGGCGCGCATGTAGCGGGCCCAGAGCGGCTTGAACGGCCCCGCGACGATCCAGCGGCGGCCGGGCAGCGGCCGGAAGTCGTACGTCCACCGGATCGACGTACCGGTCCCATCGGGGAGGAACGACCACTCGCCGCGCACCCCGGAGATCAGCTTCGCCAGCACGTTGGTGAAGCCACTCAGTTCATAGGCGAACCCGTGTCCCTCCGCGATCTCGGTAAGCCGCTCGTCGGCCTTGGAACCGTCGGTGAACCAGGTCTGACGCGACGTCCCCGGCCGGTTCCAGATGCCGCTCTGGTCGCGCACTTCCGCGACACCGGGGAACGGTCCCCACGGCTTGAACACCTGGGCGAGGTCGATCGGCACGATGACCCGATAGGTGTGCGCGGGGCTGGACGTTGTACGGGCGAAGACGGTGATCGGAACACTCGTTTTGGTCACGCCCTGAGCATCGCGGCAGGCGCCTGCCCAAGGCAGACACCTGCCAGTACATACCCTCGCGGTCTCGTCGTGTTCGCCGCGTCAGGGTGTGGTTGCCGCGGTGGCTGCTGTGGCTGCTGTGGTGGTGGGTGTGGTGGTGGGGGTGTGGTGTGGGGGTGGGATGCGGAGTTCGTGGGCGATGGTGTTGGCGT